>NZ_JBBEGM010000002.1:0-600809 GCF_037400335.1 Actinomycetospora flava | reverse complement strand
CGCTCGCTCGCGCGACACGCCGGGCGGCGCGCGTGACTACCGCCCGGCGGCTGCTGCCGCTGGTCACCGGTGCGGTCGCGGTGCTCGTGCTGACCGTGGTCGTCGCCGCCCTCCCGTGGCTGTGGGACGAGGACCCCGCCGCGAGCGTGCTGCGCGTGCGCTACCCCGAGCGCGGCGTCGACCCGGCCGCCCTCGACGCCCTGCGCGCCGAGCTGGACCTGCCCGCCGACCCCGTCACCGGCGCGCTCGGCTGGCTCGGCGGGGTCCTCACCGGCGACCTCGGCACCTCGTGGGTCTCCCGCGCACCGGTGGGCCCGTCGGTGGCCGGGGCGCTCGGGGTGTCGCTGACCCTCGCCGTGAGCGCCGTCGTCGTCGCCGCCCTGGCCGCCCTCGCCCTGCTCGCTCCCGGCGTCCGGCGCGCCGCCCGCCGCGGGACCTCCGACACCGGCCGGGGCGGCGCGGTCGCCGCGTCCGTGCTCGGCGCGGTGCCCGAGATCGCGCTCGGGGCGGTGCTCGTCGCGGTCGTCGCGGTCGCCTGGGGCCTGCTGCCGAGCACCGGGTTCACCGGGCCCGCGAACCTCGTCCTGCCCGCGCTCGCGCTGGGCCTGCCGGCGGGCGGGCTGCTGGCGCGGATGCTGTCGTCGGCGGCGGAGTCGGCGCTCGCCGAGGGCTGGGTCCGGACCTGGCGCTCGTGGGGCACGCCGCCGGGCACGATCGCGCTCGGCGTCGCCCGGCGCGCCGTGGCCACCGCGACGCCGCAGATCGCGCTGCTCGTCGTGGGACTGCTCGGCAGCGCCGTCGCCGTCGAGCAGCTCTTCGGCGTCCCCGGGGTGGGGTCCACCGCCCTCGACGCCGTGCTCGCCCAGGACCTGCCCGTCGCGCAGGCGGCGGTGATGCTGCTGGTGCTGCTCGGGCTCGTGATCGGCGGCGTCGGGGTGCTGGCGCACCGCGCCCTGCTCGGGCCCGCGCGCACGGGCGGGGAGCTGCCGAGCGGCGTCCCGCAACCCACCGGCCGAGCGGCGAGCCGGGCACCCTGGGCCGCCGCGGGCGTGCTCGCCGTCGTCGTCCTCGCGGGCCTCCCCCGGGACGGCGGCACGACAGGACCCCGCCTCGCCCCGCCCTCCTGGTCCGCCCCGATGGGCACCGACGCCGTCGGCCGCGACCTGTGGGCGAGGATCGCGCAGGGCGCGCTGCTGACGGTCGGCACCGCGGTCGCCGTGACGGCCGTGTGCCTGGTGATCGGGCTGCTGGTCGGGGTCGGCGGACGCGCGGCGCGGGCCGGGGCGGCGGACGTGATGAACGCCCTGCCGCCGGTGGTCGTCGGCCTGATCATCGCCGCGATCGTCGGGCCCGGGCTGCTCGGGGCGGCGATCGCGGTCGTCGCGGTCGGGTGGGTGCCGCTCGCCGTGCACGCGCGGACCCTCGCGACGGAGGCGCGCGCGTCGGGGTACGTGCGCGCGGCGGTGCTCGCCGGGGCGACGCCGTGGCGGATCGCGCGGCGCCACGTGCTGCCCGCCGTCGTCGGGCCGGTGACGCGCCACGGGCTGGCACGCGTCCCGCACGCCGCGCTCGGGATCGCCGCGCTGAGCTTCCTCGGGCTCGGCGCCGCCCCGGACTCCCCGGAGTGGGGCGCGGTGCTCGCCGACTCCCTCGACTACGTCGAGCGGGCGCCCTGGACGATCCTCGCGCCGACGGTCGGGCTGGCGCTGATCGCCGTCGTCGTGGCCCTCGTGCGCGAGACCCGGACCAGCAGCTAGGAAGGCGACCGTGCGTCTGCACCTGCTCGCCCACGCCGCGACCGCCGCCGCCCGGTCGGCGCGCTTCCCCCTCGACGAGCCGCTCGACGCCGGGGGGCGCCGGGCCGCGGCGGCGGTCGAGCTCGCGACACCCGAGCACCTGTGGTGCGCGTCCTCGACCCGCTGCCGGGAGACCGCGTCGCTCGCCCTACCGGAGCGGCCGGTCGACGGCGACGCCCCCGCCGGCCCGGACCCGGGCGACTGGGCCGGGCGCTCGCCCGCCGACCTCCTCGCCGACGACGCGGCCGCCCTGCAGGCGTGGATGACCGATCCCGATGCGGCGCCGCCCGGCGGGGAGTCGCTGGCGGCGCTCGTCGCGCGCGTCGGGACCTGGATGGACGCGCTGCCCCGCGAGGACCGGACCGTCGGGCTCGCGGTGGTCGACCCGCCCGTCGTGCGCGCCGCGATCGCCCACGCCCTCGGGGCCGGGCCGGCGGCGGCCTGGCGCGTGGACGTCGCGCCGCTGACCCTCGCCGTCCTGACCGGCGGCGCGGGCCGCTGGAACCTGCGGATGTTGCAAACGGAACCACGTTCCGTCTAGTGTGGTGGAGCACCGTTCCGTTTCGCGGACATCCTCTCCCCACGGAGACCCCATGCGCTACCGCACCCTCGGCCGCACCGGCATCAAGGTCAGCCCCTACGCCCTCGGGGCGATGATGTTCGGCGCGGTCGGCAACCCCGACCACGACGACTCGATCAAGATCATCCATCGCGCGCTCGACGCCGGGATCAACGTCGTGGACACCGCCGACGCCTACTCGCACGGCGAGTCCGAGGAGATCGTCGGCAAGGCCCTCCTCGGCCGGCGCGACGACGTCGTCCTCGCCACCAAGGCCCACCAGCCGATGGGCGACGACCCGAACCGGCGCGGCAACTCCCGGCGCTGGCTGGTCCGCGCGCTCGAGGACTCCCTGCGCCGCCTGCAGACCGACCACGTCGACCTGCTGCAGGTCCACCGGCCCGACCCCGACACCGACGTCGACGAGACGCTCTCGGCGCTCACCGACCTCGTCCGCGCCGGGAAGGTGCGCACGATCGGCTCGTCGTCCTACCCCGCGTCCGAGATCGTCGAGGCGCAGTGGACCTCGGAGCGCCGCAGCCACGAGCGGTTCCGCACCGAGCAGCCGCCGTACTCGATCCTCGACCGCGGCATCGAGCGCGAGGTGCTGCCCGTCTGCGAGCGGTACGGGATGGGCACGCTGGTCTACAGCCCGCTCGCGGGCGGGATGCTGACCGGGCGCTACCGGCGCGGCCAGGAGAACGCGACGCACCGCAGCGACCGCACGAACTTCCGCTACCTGCGCGACGAGCGCCGCCTCGACGCCGTCGAGCAGCTCGTCACCGTCGCCGACGAGGCCGGCATGCCGCTGATGCACCTGGCGCTCGCGTTCGTCACGTCCCATCCCGGCGTGACCTCGGCGATCCTCGGACCGCGCACGACGGAGCACCTCGACGGCCTGCTCGCGGCCTCCGAGGTGACGCTCGACGACGACGTCCTCGACCGCATCGACGCGATCGTCGCCCCGGGCACCGACGTCGGGCGCCTCGACATGGCCTACGACCCGCCGGCGATCCGGCAGCCCGCGCGGCGCCGCCGACCGACGGGCGAGCGCGCGGCGGCCTGATCAGGCCAGCTGCTCCCGCACCGCCTCGACGTCGATCACCGAGAGCACCTCGGCGACCCGGCCCTCGGCGAACCGGTAGAAGACGTGCTCGGCGAAGGCGACCCGCCGTCCGTCCGCGGGGAGGCCCCGGAAGTCGCCGCGCGGGTGGCAGTCGAACCACAGGCGCGCGGCGACCCGATCGCCCTGCACCACCAGCAGGTCCGCGACGAAGACGAGGTCGGGGATGGTGGCGACGTCGCCGACGAGCAGCGCGCGGTACTCCCCCAGCGTCATCGGGGCGCCGTTGTAGGTGATCGTGTCGTGGACGTAGTCGCCGAGATCGTCGAAGCGCCGCTCGTTCAGGCAGGTCAGGTACGCCCGGTAGACGGCGTCCACTACTTCCGCCGCACCAGGTACGTGTCCATGAGCCAGCCCTTGCGCTCCCGGTGCTCGGCGCGGGCGGCGAGGATCTCGGCCCGGACGTCACCCACCCGACCCGCGATCAGCACCTCGTCGGGCGTCCCGACGTAGGCGCCCCAGTAGACGGTCGCGTCGTCGGGCAGGTGGTCCAGACCGTGGTCCTTCGGGCTGTCGAGCATGACGACGAGGTCGGCCTCCCCGGAGTCGACGCTGTCGTCGAGCACCCGGCGGGCCGGCGTGATCGTCGCGGCGCGGGCGGTGCGGGTCAGCGTCGTGCGGTGCGCCGCGGCCAGCACCGTCGGCGCCCCGAGCCCAGGCACGACCCGCCAGTCGAGCGCCACGCGCCCGCGGGCGTCGAGGCGGTGCAGCATCTCGACGGTGCCGTCGTAGATCGCCGGGTCGCCCCACACGAGCAGCGCGCACGAGCCGCCGTCGGGCACCTCGTCGAGCAGGGTCTGCTCGTAGAGCGCGGCCCGCTCGTCACGCCAGCGCTCGGTGGCGCCCTCGTAGTCGGAGGACTTCCGGTCGCGGACGGCGTCGTCGCGCTCGACGACCCGGGCCTGCGGGGCGAAGCGCTCGACGATCCTCGCCCGGATCGCGGTCAGCTCGTCGGCGGGGCCGGGCTTGTGCAGCAGCACCACCACGTCCACGCCGCCGAGCGCCTCGACCGCGTCGAGCGTCAGCTGCCCCGGGTCGCCGAGACCGATCCCCACCACCTGCACGGTTCGCACGGGGAGGCACGTTCTCACGGCGCAGTCGCGGGTGCCGGTGTGACGTCGACCGTCACCGGCACCGTGACGACCCGCCAGTCCCGCTGGACCTGCACCCAGAGCCGGTAGCGCCCGGCGCGCGGGAAGGTGTGCTCGAACGCGATCCGGGGGCCGTAGGTGCCCGCGGGCCCGGCGGGACCCATGTCGTGGACGTGCCCGAACGCCGACGCCGGGTCCACCGGGTCCGGCGTCCCGGACAGGCCCGGGCCGAGCACCATGAGGTGACCCGCCATGCCCAGCCAGCCCTGGAGGTCGGTAACCTGCCGGCCGCCGGCCCCGAAGGTCGCCGTCACCGCCGTCGGACGGCCCGCGACGGCCGCGGGCACGGCGACGTCGACCTGCATCCCGGCGACCTCGCGCACGCCCGGGCCGGGCGCTGGTGCCGCGGCGGCGGGTGCGCCGGTGACCTCGAGCGCCGTGCGCGCCACCTGGTGCCCGCCGTCGCCGGCGCGCTCCATCTCGGCGAACACGCCGTACCGCCCGCCGGTCGCGGGGGTGAGGCGGACGACGTAGTGCCCGGGGGCGGTGCGGACCGGGTGGACGTGGTCGAGCGATCCGTCGGGTCCGATGATCGCGAGGTGGATCAGCGCGTCGTCGTGGACGGCGAGGTCGTCGACGACCGCGCCGGTCGAGGAGTCGGTGAGGTCGAGGGCGAGATCGACCGGGGCGCCGGCGGACGCGGGGGTGGCGGTGCTCGCGGTGACGACGACGCCGCCACCGGTCGGCGGCATCGGGGCTGCCGGTGTGCTCGGCGCGGCCCCGCCGTGGCCGGCGTGCCCGCCGGCGGGCGGGGCGGTGACCGGTGCCGGGGCGGCCGTCTGTGTCGGGGCGGCTGCCGTGGTCGAGGGTGCCGTGGCCACCGCCGTCACGGCGATCGTCACGCCGACGAGCGCGACCGCGCCGAGCCCGAGCGCGAGGCGGGGCCGGTCCCGGACGCTCGGGGTGAGCGCGGCGACGAGCCCGACGACGCCCAGCAGCGCCCCGATCCGGACCGCCCACACCCAGCCAGGCGTCGGCTCCGGGGCGGCGATCGTGAGCGGGACGCGCGCCAGGGTGGCCCCGTCGGCGACGGCGATCTCCCAGGCGCCGGGTGCGTCCACGGTGAGCGCGACCTCGCGCGGCTGCCCGGCCGGCGCGACGGGGACGGCAACCGGATCGACCGGGGCGGCGCCGGGGCGCACCGCGGCGAGCGTGACCTCGCCGGGCGGGGCGTCGCCGCGCGGGAGCACCACGACCGGCATCCGGCCCTCGCCCTCCGGGGGCGCGGTGATCGTCAGCTGGAGCTCGCGCGTCGGCAGGTCGAGCTCGAGGCGGGTGACGCCGGTCGGTGTCGACTCGTGCGCGAACGCGGCCGGGGCCACGAGTGCCGCGAGCGCGCCCAGCAGGACGAGCAGGGCGGCGGTCCGCTGCGCGATCACGAGCACACCGTAGAGCGGCGACACCTCATCGGTCAGTGAGATGAGGCGCGCGAGATCGCTCCGGGTGCTCCGGAGACCCCGTGAGATCGGGTCGGCGGAGCACCAGGGGCGATCATGGCGTCCCGGACGCCACGACCGGCACGCTTCTCATGATCGACAAGAGTGGCGGGAGGCGCAGCGTGCCCCTCGCGAGCCGAGCCCGCCGTCGCTCGGCCCAAGATCGCCCCCGGTGCTCCCGCCGGTCGACGACATCGCCCCGGAGGAGCACCTGGGGTGATCTCGGCGTCCCGCCGACGATGGCGTGCCCGACGGCGGAATCCCTCTGCTCCGTAACGCTCAGCGCGTTCCGCCGATCCCTTCCAGGACGACATGCCGGTCGGGGAGCTTCGGGGAGACATCGTGGCGACGACGCTGGAGACGGACACCCCGTCCGAGGACTCGGACGAGACGGGGTCCATGACCCCCGGCAAGCGCCTCGCGATCTCGGCGTTCGTCGTGCTGACCCTGCTGGGGATGCTCGCGACCACCGCCCCGAGGTCGGAGATCAAGGCCGGTCTCTTCGAGCTCACCCAGCCCTACCTCCTCGCCACCGGCCTCGACCAGTCGTGGGGTGTGTTCGCGCCCAGCCCGCCCCGCACGACGAACGACGTCGTCGCCCGGGTCGACCGGGCGGACGGAGGTGTCGGCGTCTACCCGCTGGAGGGCAGCAACGGGGTCGCGGAGTACTGGGACTACCGCTGGCGCAAGTACGGCGAGCAGCTGTGGAAGAAGCGGGGCGCCGAGCGGGAGCGCACGGCGTTCGCCGGCTACATCGCCGACCAGGACCGGGCCGCTGGCCACGAGCCGGTCCGCGTGACGCTGCTCCGCATCGTCCACGTCAACGCGCCGCCGGGCGGCCCACCTCCCGCTGCCGGGAGCGACCGGGAGATCTCGTTCTTCTCGACCCCGGTGGGCCGGCGATGACGGCGCCCTGGGTCCGTCTCCGTGCGGGATGGGAACGGTTCTGGTTCGCGCCGCAGTCGACGGCGCCGGTCGAGCTCCTGCGCATCGGTTTCGGGCTCGTCGCGACGATCTGGATGCTCTCGCTCGTCCCGGTCCTCGATCCCTTCTTCGGCGACCGCGGCGTCATCCCGCCCCGAGTGGAGCTGCCGTTCGGGGGCTGGACCCTGTTCACGCTGGTCCAGGGCTCCCCGCTGATCTGGGTGCTGTGGCTCGCGGGCCTGCTCGGCGCCGTCGCGCTGATGGTCGGGTTCCGCACCCGGGTGGCGGCCCTGGTCGTCTTCGTCGTCGTCATGTCGGTGACCCGGACGGCGCCGCTCGCCTTCAACGCGGGCGACGGTCTCCTGCGACTCGTCGCGTTCTACGTGCTCCTGATGCCGGCCGGGTCCGCGGTGTCGGTGGACAAGTGGCGCACCGACCGGGCGGGGATGTGGACCTTCCCTCGCCGGGCGCCCTGGGCGCTGCGGCTCGCGCAGATCCAGCTCAGCGTCATCTACATCTCCACGGTGTGGGAGAAGGCGGCCGGCGCGGGCTGGCGTGACGGCACGGCTGTCTCCTACGCGGTGCGCATCGGTGAGGTCAGTCGGATCCCGGTCCCGACCTTCCTGACCGACTCCCCGGTGCTCATGGAGCTGGCGACCTTCGGAACGCTCGCCACCGAGCTCGCGATCGGCATCCTCGTCTGGAACCGAGCCGCCCGACCCTGGGTGCTGACCCTCGGCGTGCTCCTGCACCTCTCGATCGAGCTCACCCTCGCGGTCGGCTTCTTCAGCGCCACGATCGTGACGCTCTACCTCGCCTTCGTCCCGCCGGATCGTGCGGAACAGGTCCTGCTGGGGATGCGCGACCGGCTGGAGCGCCGACGCCGGAGGAGCCCCCAGGGAGCAGCAGCAGCGCCGACGGAGTCCGTCCCGGAAGCACGAGCGCCCGCGGACGTCGAGCACGCCCCGGTCGGGATCACCGAGGCCCCGCGGACGGCGCACGCGACTGCCCCGCAATGAGCGGAGCGCCGGGGGTGCCGTCAGACGAAGCCGCTGTACAACACGGGAGCTAACGCTTCGGTCACGACGCGACTTCTGAGTAACACCGAATGGGTGACAGGCGACACGTCAGCGTCGACGGGGCGACGGTCAGTGCACGAGACCAGGCCGGCGAGGGCCGGGGACGGAGAGAAGGGCATGACGAGTCAGGACAAGGGGCGCCGGTTCTTGGTGCTCGGAGCCGGGGTGCTGCTCATCGGTTCCCTGGGCGTCGGATCGGCGTCGGCGACCGACTACAACTCGGGCGACACGTGCGTCTCGGTGTCGACGTACCACCATCCGCACCATGACGGCTCCACCGACAACAGCACAGACAGCACGACCGACAGCACCACGGACAGCACCACGGACAACCCGCTGGACAGCGCCACCGATCCGCTGACGGACGCGCTCGACACCGCGACCGACCCCCTCACCGACGCGCTCGACACCGCGACCGACCCGCTGACCGACGCGCTCGACACCGCGACCGACCCCCTGACAGGCGCCCTCGACACGGCCACCTCGGGCGCCACCTCGGGCGCCACCTCGGGCGCCACCTCGGGCGCCACCTCGGGCGCCACCAGCGGCTCGACGAGCGGCTCGACGAGTGGGTCGACCTCCGGGGCCACCTCCGGCTCGACGTCCGGGGCCACCTCCGGCTCGACGTCCGGCGCGACGTCCGGAGCCACCTCCGGCTTGATCGGTGGCCTGAGCACGCAGAACCTGCGGGCCGAGCCGACCGCCGACTCGGGCACGTCCGACGACTCCGACCTGGACGAGGGCCCGAACAGCCTCACGACCACCGACCGTGGCGAGGGCTACGACTCCGGGTACAGCGGTGGCTCCGGCTACCACCGGGGCGGCTACACCAGCGTCAGCTGCTACTACAACTACTCCGTCGGCCACTACTGGTACGACTACCGCCCCGTCGGCGAGGTCCACGCGACGCAGGTCAAGCGCGTCCCCTCCGGCGGCGTGGACACGGGTAACTGACGGTGGCCGTCACCGAGAAGGACCCGGACACCAAGAAGTCCGGGCCGTCGATGACCAACATCTCGATCTTCCTGATCGTCGTGCTGGTCCTCCTCGCGCTGATCGCCGGTGCGAACTCGGGCTCGTCCGGCCCGAACTCGCCGGCCCCGCTGACGTCGTCGGCCCCGACGAAGGTGACGGTGCCGTCGATCTCGGCGGAGTCGGACCTCGTCCCGACCGGGCTCCAGGAGAACGGCAGCCTCGAGGTGCCGCCGGTCTCCCAGCCCATGCAGGCGTCGTGGTTCGACCAGAGCCCGACGCCCGGCGAGGTCGGCCCGAGCGTGATCCTCGGCCACGTCAACGGCGGCGGGCAGCCCGGGATCTTCGCCAACCTCAAGGACGTCGTCGCCGGCGCCCAGGTGTTCGTCGACCGCGCGGACGGTCAGCGCGCCGTGTTCGAGGTGGCGCGGGTCGAGACCATCCCGAAGGACTCGTTCCCGACGGACGCGGTCTACAACGACACGGCGAACCCCCAGCTGCGGCTCATCACCTGCGGCGGGGACTACGACCGGGGCGCCCGGTCGTACCGGTCCAACGTGATCGTCTACGCCGACTTCGTCGAGGTGCAGAAGGTCTGACGGACGCCGCGGGACCCGGGTCGCCCCGGGTCCCGCGGCTCGTCTGTCAGCGGGCCGCCCGGGCCGCCTCGACCATCGCGCGCAGGGTCAGCTCGACCTCCTCGTAGCCGCGGGTCTTCAGCCCGCAGTCGGGGTTCACCCAGAGCCGGTCGTCCGGCACGACGCGCTGCGCCTCGGCGATCAGCGCGGCGATCTCCCCGCGTTCGGGCACGCGCGGCGAGTGGATGTCGTAGACGCCCGGCCCGACGCCGCGGGAGTAGCCGACCGCCTCGAGGTCGGCGAGCACCTCCATCCGCGAGCGCGCCGCCTCGATCGTCGTCACGTCGGCGTCCAGGCCGTCGATCGCGTCGATGACGTCGCCGAACTCCGAGTAGCACAGGTGCGTGTGCACCTGCGTCTCCTCCGCCGCGCCGCCCGTGGCCAGGCGGAACGACCCCACGGCCCAGTCGAGGTAGGCGCCCCGGTCGGCGCGCCGCGGCGGCAGCAGCTCGCGCAGCGCGGCCTCGTCGACCTGGACGATGCCGATGCCGGCGGCCTCGAGGTCGGCGATCTCGTCGCGCAGTGCCAGCGCCACCTGGTCGGCGGTCTGCGCGAGCGGCTGGTCGTCGCGCACGAACGACCACGCCAGGATCGTCACCGGTCCGGTCAGCATGCCCTTGACCGGCTGCGGCGACAGCGACTGCGCGTACCGCGCCCACTCCACCGTGATCGGCTGCGGGCGCGAGACGTCGCCGTGCAGGATCGGCGGGCGCACGCAGCGCGAGCCGTACGACTGCACCCAGCCCAGCGCGGTGGTCGCGAAGCCGGGCAGGTTGTCCGCGAAGTACTGCACCATGTCGTTGCGCTCGGGCTCGCCGTGCACCAGCACGTCCAGCCCGATCGCCTCCTGCAGCCGCACGACGCGCTCGATCTCCGAGCGCATCCGGCGGGTGTACTCGGCGTCGTCGATGCGGCCGTTCGCCCAGTCGGCGCGCGCCCTGCGCACGTCGGCGGTCTGCGGGAACGAGCCGATCGTCGTGGTCGGCAGCGGCGGCAGCCCGAGCCGCTCCCGCTGCGCCTTGGCGCGCACCGGGTAGTCCGGGCGGGTGCGGTCGGCCGGTTCGACCGACGCGACCCGCGCCCGCACCGCCTCGTCGACGGCGACCGCGGCCGACCCCGCCGCGTCCGCGTCCACCCCGTGCTCCCCGGAGCGCAGCGCCCGGCCGAGCGCCACCACCTCGTCGAGCTTCTGGCGCGCGAACGCGAGCCGGGCGACGACGGCCGGCTCGAGCTTCTCCTCGACGGTCACGTCGTAGGGGACGTGCAGTAGCGAGCACGACGACGACACCGCGAGGTCGCCGACCGACCCCAGCAGCGTCGCCGCCCGCGCCAGCGCCCCGCCGAGGTCGGCGCGCCAGACGTTGCGGCCGTCGACGAGCCCGGCGACCACGGTCTTCTGCCGCAGGGCGGGCAGGCCGGCGACGCGGTCGGCGAGCTGCGGCGCGGTGACCAGGTCGAGGGCGACGCCGTCGACCGGACTCTCCGCGAGGGCGTCCAGCGCCGGCCCGGGATCGCCGTAGGAGAACGGGACGAGGATGCGCGGGCGGTCGGGCGTGCCGGCGAGGCGGTCGTAGGCGCGGCGCAGCGCCGCCAGCTCCTCGTCGGACCGGTCGGCGACGAACGCCGACTCGTCGAGCTGCACCCACGCGGCGCCGGCGTCGGCGAGCTCCGCCAGCAGCTGCGCGTACACCTCGACGACGTCGTCGAGGCGCGCGAGCGGCGAGAAGCCCTCCGGCGACCCGTCGGCGGCCTTCGCGAGCAGCAGGTAGGTCACGGGTCCGACGAGCGCCGGGCGCGGGGCGGCGACCCCGGCGGCCGCGGCCTCGCGGACCCGCTCCACCGGCGTCGTGTCGGCGAGCCGGATCGTCGTGTCGGGCCCGATCTCGGGCACGAGGTAGTGGTAGTTGGTGTCGAACCACTTGGTCATCTCGAGCGGCGCGGCGGTCGTGGTGCCGCGCGCCATCGCGAAGTACTCGTCGAGCGCCGTGCCCTCGCGGCGCCCGTCCGGGCGGAACCGCGGCGGGACGGCGTCGAGCATCGCGGTGACGTCGAGGACGTGGTCGTAGTACGAGAACGTGCCCGTCGGCTGGGAGTCCAGCCCGGCGAGCTCGCGATAGGTCCGCGCCCGCAGGTCGGCAGCGACCTGCTCGAGGTCGCCGACGCTGCTCGCGCCCTTCCAGTAGGCCTCGAGGGCCTTCTTCAGCTCGCGGCGCGGGCCGATCCGCGGGTAGCCCAGGACGGTGGCCCCGATGGGGCCGGACAATGCACCTGACACAGCTCTTCTCCTCGTCGAGCGGTGGAGGCTCGCGAGGTCGCGCAGGTGGGTGCGGCACGCCGGCGCCCGAGGGTGCCGGGATGCGACGGGTCCGCCCGCGAGACCGCGCTGCCGCGCGCACCGGATCTCGGCACGCGCACCGATGGCAGGTCTTCGGACTCGCGGGCGTGGCGCGGGTGCGCCTCCTACTGGCCGTCGCTTCCCAGGCTCGCGCCCAGTGCTGTGTGACGGCGGTCGTTCCCACTCACCGCTGCGGGGCAGTCCCGGATTCGCACCGGGTTCCCTGTTGCCACCCGGACCGCCCGCGCGGACGGACCGGGAACCACCAGCGCCTCGGACCCTAACCCGGGAGGATCGGCGCGTGCCCGGTGACACCGATCTCCCCCGTCTGCTGGCCGGCATGGAGCCGCTCCTGCACCCTGCGCGCTACGTGTTCGTCACCGACCCGCCCGCCGGCCTCGACCCGCTCGCGACGATCCGCGAGGCCGAAGGGCTCTCCGCGATCGTCACCGCCGACGACGCCGACGCCCACGGCCTCGCCGGCGAGTTCCCCTGCGCCGGCATCACGCTGCGCGTGCACTCGGCGCTCGAGGCCGTCGGGTTCCTCGCCGCCGTCGCCCGCGCGCTCACCGACGCGGGCATCAGCACCAACCCCGTCGCCGGCTTCCACCACGACCACCTGTTCGTGCCGTGGGACCGCCGCCACGACGCGATGGCGGTGCTGCGGGAGCTCGCCGGGAGCTGACCGTCAGACCGGCGGCGCCGGGTCGTACTGGATGCCGCGCCTGACCTCCGCCGCGCGCTCCGGACCGACCAGGCGCGCGACGAGGTGCAGCGCCATGTCGATGCCCGCCGACACCCCGGAGCTCGTGACGACGTCGCCGTCGTCGACCCAGCGGTCCTCCCGGCGCACCTCGATGGTCGGGTCCAGCTCGCCCAGGACGTCGAGCGAGCGCCAGTGCGTGGTCGCGGGCCGGCCGGTGAGCAGGCCCGCGGCGGCGTAGACGAGCGAGCCGGTGCACACGCTCGTCATCAGCGGCACGTCGCGGCGCCATGCCCGGACGCGCTCGAGGTGCTCGGCGTCCTCCAGCTGCGGGCGGGTGCCGCGGCCGCCGGGGTGCACCAGCACCTCGAGCGCCGGGAGGTTCGCCGTCCCGCGGTCGGGGACGATCGTCATCCCCTTCGCGCAGCGCACCGCCTCGCCGTCGACCGAGAACGTCGTGACCCGGAAGCCGTCGTCCGGGAAGTTCGCCGTCCACCACGACAGCACCTCCCACGGCCCCACGGCGTCTAGCTCCTCGACGTCGGTGAACAGCAGGATCCCGATCCACCGCTCCGCAGGCGCGCTCACGGGTACAGCATGCCGCTACCCGAGATCGCGGGCCATGAGGTCGGTGACGGTCTCGCGGCGCACGATCTCGCGGGCCGTCCCGTCGGCCACGGCGACCACCGGTGGTCGGGGCACCAGGTTGTAGGTCGAGGCCATGGAGTGGTGGTACGCGCCGGTGCCGGGCACCGCGAGCACGTCGCCGGCGGCGACGTCGGCGGGCAGCGTGACGTCGCGGGCGAGCACGTCGCCCGACTCGCAGTGCCGCCCGACCACGGTCGCGGGCGCCCAGGGCGCCGCCGTCGAGCGCCCGACGAGGTGCACGTCGTAGCGCGCACCGTAGAGCGCCGGGCGGGGGTTGTCGCTCATCCCGCCGTCGACGGCGACGAACCAGCGCCCCGACCCCGCGTGCTTGGTACCGACGACGCGGTAGAGCGTCACCCCGGCCCGCGCGACGAGCGCGCGCCCCGGCTCCACGGCCAGGCGCAGCGCGGGCAGCCCGCGCAGCGCGCACCCGCGTCGCACCGCCGACGGGATGCGCCGCGCGAAGCCGTCGAGGTCGAACTCCTCCCCGGGACCGACACCGTGGCCTCCGCCGAGCGAGAGCTCGTCGAGGGTCACGTCGTGCCGGGCGGCGATCTCGGCGACCAGGTCGAGCAGTGCGGGCAGCGCGCGCTCCCACGGGCCGGTGTCGCGGATCCGCGAGCCGAGATGGGTGTGCAGCCCGACGAGCCGCAGGCCGGGGCGGGACAGGATGCGCCCGGCGACCCCGGGCGCGTCGGCGAGCGGGACGCCGAACTTCTGGTCGTCGCCGCCGGTGGCCACCGACGGGTGCCCGCCGGCCTCGACGCCGGGGGCGATGCGCAGCAGGACGTGCTGGACGTACCCCGCGGGGCTGGACACCGCGGCGAGCCGGTCCACCTCGTCGGCGGAGTCCACGACGACCCGCCCGACGCCGGCCGCGACCGCGGTGGCCAGCTCCTGACCGGTCTTCGCGTTGCCGTGCAGGACCAGGCGGTGCGGCGCGACCCCCGCCCGCAGCGCCACGGCCAGCTCGCCGGCCGAGCAGACGTCGACGCCGAGCCCCTCCTCGGCCACCAGACCCGCCATCGCCCGGCACAGGAACGCCTTGCCGGCGTAGGACACGTCGACGTCGGGCAGCGCGCGCCGGTACGCGCGGCAGCGGGCCCGCACGTCCTCGGTGTCGAGCACGTAGGCCGGGGTGCCGAACCGGGCGGCCAGCTCGCGCAGCGCGACCCCGCCGACGGCGACGTCGCCGTGGTCGGCGGAGCGGGCGGTCAGCGGCCACGTCGCGGGGTCCAGGCGCTGGTAGAGGCTGCTGCGCAGGCTGGGGATGAGCGTCTCGAGGGTCACGCGGCGATGGTGCGTCGCGGCCGCCCGATCGAGGTCCGCGTTTGCGCGTCGTCGACGGCGTCGCCGCCGATCGTGACGAGCTGCCGGTAGCGCGCCTCACACCCGGGTGCGAGGCCGTGAAAACTCCGCCCCGGGCCGTCAACGACGCGTCAATGCGGGTGTGCAGGCCCCCCACCGAGCGCACTCTCGGCGGTCGGCGCGCCGCCAGCGAGGCGGCGCCTCGACCGAAGGGAATCCGGTGCTCGACCTCCTCTTCGCGGGCGTGGTGATCGCGGTCTTCGCGGTCCTCCTGCTCGCCGTCCGCGGGCTGGACCGACTGTGAACGCGCTCGCCGACGTGATCGGCGGTCTGGTCGCCCTCGGCCTCCTGATCTACCTCGTGATCGCGCTGCTGCGCCCGGAGCGGTTCTGATGGCCGGCCTCCTGCAGGTCCTCGTCCTGCTCGTGCTCCTGGCGGCGGTCTGGCGTCCCCTCGGGGACTGGATGGCGCGCGTCTACACCGACGAGCGCGACTGGGGCGTCGAGCGTGTCCTCTACCGCATCGTGCGCGTCGACCCCCGCTCCGAGCAGCGGGCGAGCACCTACGCCGTCGCGATCCTCGCGTTCTCGTTCGCCGGCATCGTCCTGCTCTACCTGATGCAGCGCCTCCAGACGCTGCTGCCGTGGTCGTTCGACCGCGGGGCGGTGGAGCCCGGCGTCGCGTTCAACACCGCGATCTCCTTCGTCACCAACACCAACTGGCAGTCCTACGTCCCCGAGACGACCATGGGCCACACGGTCCAGCTGGCCGGCCTGGCCGTCCAGAACTTCGTCTCGGCCGCCGTCGGCATGGCCGTCGCGGTCGCGCTGATCCGTGGGTTCGTCCGCAGCCGCACCGAGCGGCTCGGCAACGCGTGGGTCGACATCGTCCGCGGCTGCACACGGATCCTGCTGCCGATCGCGACGCTCGCCGCGGTCGCGCTCGTCGCGACCGGCGTCGTCATGAGCCTGCGCTCGGGTGTCGACCTCGTCGGCCCGGACGGGGGCTCGTCCACGGCCGCGATCGCCCCGGCCGCGTCCCAGGAGGCCATCAAGCAGCTCGGGACCAACGGCGGCGGCATCCTCAACGCCAACTCCGCGCACCCGTTCGAGAACCCGAACCCGTTCTCGAACCTCATCGAGATCTTCCTGATGCTCGTCATCCCGGTCGCGATGACCCGGATGTTCGGGCAGATGGTCGGCTCGGTCCGCCAGGGTGTCTCGCTGCTCGCCGTCATGGGCGGCCTGTGGGGCGTCATGCTCGCGGTGATCTGGAGCGCGGAGGCCACCAGCGCCTCGTTCGCCGGGGCGAACCTGGAGGGCAAGGAGGTCCGGTTCGGCATCCCCGGCTCGGCCCTGTTCGCGAACACCACCACCGGCACGTCGACCGGCGCGGTCAACTCGCTGCACGACAGCTACTCGGCCTTCGGGGGCGGCGGGACGCTGCTGAACATGCTGTTCTCGGAGATGACTCCGGGCGGCGTCGGCGCGGGGCTCTACGGGATCCTCATCATCGCGATCATCGCGGTGTTCCTCGCCGGGCTGATGGTCGGACGGACCCCGGAGTACCTCGGCAAGCGCCTCGGGCGCCGCGAGGTGACGTGCGCGGTGGTCGTCACGCTGACGATGCCCGCGCTGGTGCTCCTCGGCACCGGCCTGGCCATCGCCCTGCCGGGCACCGGCGACGCGATGACGAACTCCGGCCCGCACGGCCTGTCCGAGGTCTTCTACGCGTTCGCGTCGGCCGCGAACAACAACGGCTCGGCGTTCGGCGGCCTCACGGTCACCAGCGGGTTCTTCCAGACCGCGCTCGGGATCGCGATGCTGCTCGGCCGCTTCCTGCCGATCGTCGCCGTCCTCGCCCTGGCCGGGCTGCTCGCCCGCCAGCCCCGGGTCGCGCCGTCCTCCGGGACGCTCTCGACCGGCACCCCCCTGTTCTCGGTGCTCGTCGCCGGCACGATCGTGCTGGTCGCGGCGATCACCTTCCTGCCTGCCCTGGCACTGAGTCCCATCGCGGAGGGATTGGCGTGACCGCCGTTGCTCACCGCTCCCCGGCCGAGGCCGAGGAGCTCCACGCGTCCCGCACCGGGCGGGCGGTCGGCGCCGGCGCGTTCCGGCCCGCGCAGCTGCTCGAGTCGCTCCCCACGGCGCTGCGCAAGCTCGACCCGCGCCACCAGGTGCGCAACCCCGTCATGTTCGTGGTGTGGGTCGGCTCGGTCGTCGTCACCGTGGCGGCGATCGTCGACCCCAGCGTGTTCGCGTGGCTGATCGCGATCTGGCTGTGGTTCACCGTCGTGTTCGCCAACCTCGCCGAGGCCGTCGCGGAGGGTCGCGGGCGCGCCCAGGCCGACGCGCTGCGGGCCACGCGCACCGACACGGTGGCGTACCGGCAGGTCGGCGAGCCGGGACGCGCAGCGGAGCGGGGCCGGACCATCGAGGAGGTGGCCGCCAACGACCTGCGCGTCGACGACCTGGTCGTCGTCGAGGCCGGGCAGACGATCCCCGGTGACGGCGAGATCGTCGAGGGCATCGCCACCGTCGACGAGTCGGCGATCACCGGCGAGTCCGCCCCCGTGGTGCGGGAGTCCGGCGGCGACTTCTCCTCGGTCACGGGCGGCACCACCGTGCTGTCGGACCGCATCGTCGTGCGGATCACCGCAAAGCCGGGCGAATCGTTCGTCGACCGGATGATCGCGCTGGTCGAGGGCGCGCAGCGGCAGAAGACGCCGAACGAGATCGCGCTGACGATCCTGCTCTCGGCCCTGACGATCATCTTCCTGCTCGCGGTGGTGACGCTGCAGCCGATGGCCGGCTACTCCGGCCAGCTGCAGTCGCTCGTGGTGCTGGTGGCCCTGCTGGTCTGCCTCATCCCGACGACGATCGGCGCGCTGCTCTCGGCCATCGGCATCGCCGGGATGGACCGGCTCGTGCAGCGCAACGTGCTCGCCACCTCGGGCCGCGCCGTGGAGGCCGCCGGCGACGTGTCGACGCTGCTGCTCGACAAGACCGGCACCATCACCTACGGCAACCGCCGGGCGACGGCGCTGCATCCGTTGGACGGCGTCCCGGTGGCCGACCTCGCCGCCGCGGCCCGGCTCGCGAGCCTGGCCGACACCACGCCCGAGGGGCGCTCGATCGTCGAGCTCGTCGCGCGCGACCACGGGCTCTCCGCGGAGGCGACGGCCGACGAGGCCGCGGCGGAGTTCGTGCCGTTCAGCGCGACCACCCGCATGTCCGGCCTGGACATCGACGGTCGCGAGGTGCGCAAGGGCGCGACGTCCGCGGTCATCGCGTGGATCGGCGACGACCGTGACCGCGCCCGCCTCGAGGCCATCGCGACCGAGATCGCCGAGCGCGGCGGCACGCCCCTGGTGGTCGCCTCCCGTGTGAGCACTTTCCGGGCCCATGACACCGGGAAGTACTCACAAGAGGGCGCGCTGGGGGTCGTCGAGCTCTCGGACGTCGTCAAGCCGGGGATCGCGGAGCGGTTCGCCGAGCTGCGCACGATGGGCATCAAGACGATCATGATCACCGGTGACAACCCGGTGACCGCGCGGGCGATCGCCGCCGAGTCGGGCGTCGACGACTTCCTGGCCGAGGCGACACCCGAGGACAAGCTCGCCCTCATCCGCCGCGAGCAGGCCGGCGGGCGCATGGTCGCCATGACCGGCGACGGCACCAACGACGCGCCCGCCCTCGCGCAGGCCGACGTCGGCGTCGCCATGAACTCGGGGACGACCGCGGCCAAGGAGGCCGGCAACATGGTCGACCTCGACTCCGACCCGACCAAGCTCATCGGGGTGGTCGAGGTCGGCAAGCAGATGCTGATCACCCGCGGCGCGCTGACCACGTTCTCGCTGGCCAACGACCTCGCGAAGTACTTCGCGATCCTGCCCGCGATGTTCCTGGCGATCTTCCCCCAGCTCGCCGCGCTCAACGTCATGCAGCTCGCGACGCCGCAGTCGGCGATCCTCTCGGCGGTCGTCTTCAACGCCCTGGTGATCGTGGCGCTGATCCCGCTCGCCCTGCGGGGCGTGCGCTTCCGGCCCTCGAGCTCCGACCGGCTGCTGCGCCGCAACCTGCTCGTCTACGGGCTCGGCGGCATCGTCGTCCCGTTCGTGGGCATCTTCCTCATCGACCTCGTCGTCCGGCTCGTGCCGGGGATCGGGTGACCGCCATGTCCAGCACCACCGCCTCCTCCCACACCTCGGCCGCCGACGAGTTCGACGTCGAGGAGGTCTCCCACGAGGCTGCCGTCACGAGCCGCCAGCTGCGGCGCCAGGCCGGCGCCGCGGTGCGGGTCCTGCTCGTGCTCACCGTGCTCCTCGGCGTCGTCTACCCGGCGGTCGTCTGGGGCGTCTCCCGCATCCCGGGGCTGTCCCAGAACGCGGAGGGATCCCCGACGCTCATCGGCATCGACCCGGTGGCGGCGAACCCGGCCGCCGACCCGTGGTTCCACACGCGGCCGTCGGCCTCGGCGCCCGACGAGGCGACCGCGGGGCTCGGCCCCGCCGACGCCACGACCTCGGGCGGCTCGAACCTCGGCGCCGACGCCGAGGACCTGCGCACCGCCGTCGAGGAGCGCCGGGCGGCGATCGCGGCCCGCGACGGCGTCGACCCGGCGTCGATCCCCGCGGACGCGCTCACCGCGTCCGGCTCGGGGCTCGACCCGGACATCAGCCCGGCGTACGCCGCGCAGCAGGCGACCCGCGTCGCGCAGGTCACCGGCCTGCCCGCGGACCGGGTGCGGGCGCTGGTCGCCGACGCCACCGACGGGCGCACGCTCGGGTTCCTGGGCGAGCCCCGGGTGAACGTGCCGGAGCTCAACGCGGCCCTCGTCGCGGCCGCACCGGGGATCCGGTAGGGCGTCCCGGTGCAGGATGAGGAGGTGTCCTCCCCGTCTGCGGTGTCCGGCCCGTCGGGGCCGCGCCGAGGTGAGCTGCGCATCCACCTCGGCGCGGCGCCGGGCGTCGGCAAGACCTACGCCGCGCTGAACGAGGCCCGGCGCCGCCTCGACCGCGGCACCGACGTCGTCGTCGGGCTCGTCGAGACCCACGGGCGGGCGCGGACGGCCGAGCTGCTCGAGGGCCTCGAGGTCCTGCCGCGTAAGGTGATCGACCACCGCGGCACCGAGCTCACCGAGCTCGACGTCGACGCCGTGCTCGCCCGCGCGCCGGAGGTGTGCGTGGTCGACGAGCTCGCGCACTCCTGCGCGCCGGGTTCGCGGCACGCCAAGCGCTGGGAGGACGTCGAGGAGCTGCTCGCGGCCGGCATCGACGTGATCTCCACGGTCAACGTGCAGCACCTCGAGTCGCTCGGCGACGTCGTCGAGCGCATCACCGGGGTGCGCCAGCGCGAGACGATCCCCGACGCCGTCGTGCGCGCCGCCGACCAGATCGAGCTGGTCGACATCACGCCCGAGGCCCTGCGCCGGCGCATGGCCCACGGCAACATCTACCGGCCGGAGAAGATCGACGCCTCGCTGGCGAACTACTTCCGCACCGGCAACCTCATCGCGCTGCGCGAGCTCGCGCTGCTGTGGGTCGCCGACCAGGTCGACGTCGCCCTGCAGCGCCACCGCCACGACGAGGGCACCGAGGAGGTGTGGGAGGCCCGCGAGCGGGTGGTCGTCGCGGTCACCGGCGGACCCGAGAGCGCGACGGTCATGCGCCGGGCCGCGCGCATCGCCCGCCGCGCCGGGTCGGCCGACCTGCTGTGCGTGCTCGTCCTGCGCAGCGACGGGCTGACGACCGGCCCGAGGACGCAGGGCACGACGGGTGTCGAGCTGCGCCGCCTCGCCGGGGACGTCGGCGCGTCGTTCCACACCGTCGTCGGCGACGACGTCCCCGGCGCGCTGCTCGACTTCGCCCGCGCCGCGAACGCGACCCAGCTGGTGCTCGGCACCTCGCGACGCTCGCGCTGGGCCCGCGCGGTGGATCCCGGGATCGGGGCCCGGACGATCGCGCAGTCCGGGACGATCGACGTCCACCTGGTCACCCACGCCGAGGCGGGACCCGCCCCGCGCCGGCGGCTGTCGCTGCCCGCGCGCCGGCACGCCTTCGGGTGGCCGGCGGCGGTGATCCTCCCGGTGGTCGCGACCGTCGTCGGCGTCGTGCTGCGCGAGTCGGTCGACCTGTCCACCGACGTCGTGCTGTTCTTCCTCGCCACCGTGGTGACGGCGATGATCGGCGGGCTCGCGCCCGCGCTCGTCGCCGCGCTGGGCGGCGGCCTGCTGCTCAACGTGTTCCTGACGCCGCCGCTCTACACGCTCTCGGTCCAGGAGCCGGAGAACGCCTTCGCGATCGGGTCCATGGTGGTCGTCGCCCTGCTCGTCGCCGCCGTGGTCGACCGCGCCGACCGGCGCGCGACGCAGGCGGCCGCGGCGCGCACCGAGGCGGCGCTGCTGACGTCGTTCGCCCGGGTCGTGCTGTCCCGGTCCGATCCGCTGCCCAAGCTCCTCGAGCGGGTGCGCGAGGCGTTCGGGCTCACGACGGTCGCGCTCATGGAGCGCAGTGGGCACGCCGGCTGGGAGATCACCGCGTGCACGGGCGACACGCCGTGCACGAAGCCCGCCGAGGCCGACGTCGACGTCGAGATCGACGAGGGCGTGCACCTGGTGGGCACCGGGCGCACGCTCACGGCGAAGGAGAGCGCCCTGTTCGCGACGGTCAGCGGGCAGGCCCTGCTCGCCCTGCGCAACCGGCGGATGGCGGCGGAGGCCACCGACGCGCAGCGCCGCGCCGACTCCGCCGGCATGCGGACCGCGCTGCTCTCGGCCGTGGGCCACGACCTGCGCACGCCGCTGACCGCGATCAAGGCGGCCGCCGGCAGCCTGCGCGACCCCCTGCTGCACATGTCCACCGCCGACCGCCAGGAGCTGCTGGCGACGGTCGAGGAGTCCGCCGACCGCCTCACCGGCCTCGTCGACAACCTGCTCGACTCCTCCCGGCTGGCCGCCGGCGGCGTCACGCCGGTGAGCGCACCGGTCGGCCTCGACGAGGTCGTCGCCGCGGCGCTGGCGGGCGGGCACGTGGACGCCGGCCGGGTGGTCGTCGAGGTCGCCGAGGACCTGCCCGACGTCATGGCCGACGCCGGGCTCGCCGAGCGCGTCGTCGCCAACCTCGTCGACAACGCGCTGCGCCACGGCGGCGACGGTCCGGTCGCGGTGCGGGCGAGCGCCTACGGCGACCGGGTCGAGCTGCGCGTCGTCGACACGGGCCCGGGTGTGCCCCGCAAGAAGCGCGACCGGCTGTTCGCACCGTTCCAGCAGCTCGGCGACCGGCGGGCCGCCTCCG
Source organism: Actinomycetospora flava (assembly GCF_037400335.1). Classification (NCBI taxonomy): domain Bacteria; kingdom Bacillati; phylum Actinomycetota; class Actinomycetes; order Pseudonocardiales; family Pseudonocardiaceae; genus Actinomycetospora; species Actinomycetospora flava. The sequence continues at coordinate 578,843 of NZ_JBBEGM010000002.1, read as the reverse complement.
GCGTCGGGCTCGGGCTGCACGTGGCGCGCGGCTTCACCGAGGCGATGGGCGGCACACTCGACGCCGAGGACACCCCCGGCGGCGGGCTGACGCTGGTGCTGGCGCTGCCGGCGGCCCGGCAGGCGGTCCCGGTGTGAGCCGTGTGCTGGTCGTCGACGACGACCCCCACCTGCGGCGCACGCTGCGGATCAACCTCACCGCTCACGGGCACCACGTCGTGCTCGCCGCCGACGGGGCCGCCGCCCTGCGCGCGGCCGCCGAGCACCCGCCGCCCGACGTGGTGATCCTCGACCTCGGCCTGCCCGACATGCCCGGGATCGAGGTCCTGGAGGGCCTGCGGGGCTGGAGCGCGATCCCGGTGATCGTGCTGTCGGCGCGCACCGACTCCGCCGACAAGATCGCGGCCCTCGACGCGGGCGCCGACGACTACGTCACCAAGCCCTTCGGGGTCCCCGAGCTGCTCGCCCGGCTGCGGGCGGCGGTGCGCCGGGCCGCGGTCGTCACCCCGGACGGCACGCCGGTGGTGGAGACGGCGAGCTTCACCGTCGACCTCGTCGCGAAGAAGGTCGTGCGCGACGGCGCGGAGGTGCACCTCTCCCCCACCGAGTGGGGTGTGCTCGAGCACCTCGCGCGCCACCCCGGGATGCTCGTCACCCAGCAGCAGCTGCTGCGCGAGGTGTGGGGCCCGGCGTACGGTACGGAGGGCCATTACCTGCGCGTCTACCTCGCCCACCTGCGGCGCAAGCTCGAGCCCGACCCGTCGCGGCCGCGGCACCTCGTCACGGAGGCGGGGCGGGGGTACCGGTTCGAAGTCTGAGTGCCCCGGCCGCCAGCACGAGCAGCACCGCGAGCCCGACGAGGACCGCGGTCAGCGACACGATCCCCAGCAGCAGCCCCACGACGGTCGGCGCGACCACCGCCGCCGTCGCCCCGACCGCGACGACCACCGTGAGCGCCTCCCCGGAGCGGTCGGGCGCGATCTCGGCGGTCCACACCGCGAGGACAGCGGCGCCGCCCATGATCCCCGGCGCGTAGATCGCCGCGGCCACGAGCGCGACGACGCCCGACCCCGCGCCGGTGCCGAGCACGGTCAGCGACGCCGCGAGGAAGAGCAGGCAGGCCGAGGCGACGCGGACGGTGCCGAACCGCGCGCACCAGCCGCCGATGCCCAGCCCGACGAGGCCGACGATCCCCACCAGCCCGTAGAGCGTCGGCGCCCAGCCCGGCGCGAGGGCGGCGCGGCGCAGCATGTCGGCGGCCCAGGTGAAGAACGTCGTGACCCCGACGTGGAACGCGACGGAGAAGAGCACCGGCACCCCGAGCCCGCGCAGCGCGATGCGACCGGGCCGTTCGCCCGCCGCCGGCGGCACCCGAGGCGTCCAGCGCAGGTTGAGCAGGCCGGTCGCCGCCGAGGCGACGCCGATGGCCACCCAGACCAGCCGCCACCCGGGGACGCCGAGCACCAGGAGCCCGACGATCCCGGACACCACGAGGCCCGCGCTGGTGCCGGTGCTGATGATCGCGAGCGTGCGCGGGCGCGCCGGCGGGTCGACGACCACGGCGGCGAGGTCCGAGTACGCCGCCCACACCCAGCCCGCGGCGCTGCCGGCCAGCACCACGCCGACGGCCAGCACGACCGGCGACACCGCCGTGGCCGCCAGCACCCCGCCGACGAGCCCGCAGGCGCTGCCGACCGTGGTCGGGGCGCGCGGGCCGACGCGGCGGCCGACGACCGGCGCGAGCAGCAGGCCCGCGAGGTAGCCGGCGAAGGAGCCGGAGGCGATCACGCCGAGGACGGCGTCGGACAGCCCGCCGTCGGACAGCGACGGGTCGGCCCGCAGCGAGGGCAGCGTGAGCCCGAAGGCGTAGCGGCCCATGCCGTAGGCCACGCCCACGACCGCGGCGCCGGCGACGGTGAGGCGGAGGGCCGGGGAGCGCACCACCCGATCGTGGATCACCGGGTGCTCGCGCCGGGAGCGATACTCGCCGGTAATCCGATCGTCGTCACACCGGGAACTCGCACGCGGACCCGTGCGTTGTCGCGGATGACCGGTTCGACCATCCCGATGAGGAGCCCATGAGACGCCGCCGCCGGCGCCGACATCGACCGAGCGTCGCGGGCGGACGCCCGTGACCGAGATCCTCCTGCTCCTCGCGGCGGCGCTGCTCGTGCTCGCCTGCGGCGTGTTCGTCGCGGCCGAGTTCGCGTTCGTCGGCGTCGACCGCGCGACGGTCGAGCGCGAGGCCGAGCACGACCGCCGCTCCCGCGGAGTCCTGTCCGCCCTGCGCTCGCTGTCCACGCAGCTCTCCGCCGCCCAGCTGGGCATCACCGTCACCAACCTCGCGATCGGCTTCCTCGCCGAGCCCGCGATCGCGCGCCTGATCACCCCGCCGCTCACGGACCTCGGGCTGCCCGAGGGCGCCGCGTCGGCGGTGTCGCTGACGGTGGCGCTGGTGCTCTCGACGGCGCTGACGATGATCTTCGGCGAGCTCGTCCCCAAGAACCTCGCCATCTCCCAGCCGCTGCGCACCTCGCGCGCCGTGCAGGGCCTCATGCGCGGGTTCACCACGGTGACCCGCCCGCTGGTGGCGCTGCTCAACAACACCTCCAACGTGCTCGTGCGCGCCGTCGGCGTGGAGCCCACCGAGGAGCTCGCCTCGGCACGCTCGGCGGAGGAGCTGTTCTCGCTGGTCCGGCGCTCGGCCGACCAGGGCACGCTCGAGGGCGGCACCGCGACGCTCGTGCAGCGCACGCTCGCCTTCACCGAGCGCCACGCCGCCGACGTCATGACCCCGCGCGGCGCGATGGAGACCCTGGCGCCCACCGACACCGTGACGGCGCTGCTCGAGCGCGCCGCCGCCACCGGGCGCTCGCGGTTCCCCGTGCTCGAGGACGACACCGCCGAGCCCGGCGTCGTCCAGGTCCGCGACGCCCTCGGGGTCGCGGACGCCGACCGCGCCGCCACCCCGGTGAGCACGCTCGCCCGCCCGGTCGAGGTCGTGCCCGAGACCGTCGACCTCGACCGCCTGCTGACGCTGCTGCGCGCCGGCGACGTGCAGCTCGCGCTCGTCGTCGACGAGTACGGCGACCTCGCGGGCCTCGTCACGCTCGAGGACCTGGTGGAGGAGATCGTCGGCGAGGTCCGCGACGAGCACGACCCGGGCACGCCGCCCGGGGAACGTCTCGGCGAGGGCTCCTGGCGCTGCGACGGCCGGCTGCGCCCCGACGAGGCGTCGGCGCTGCTCGGCTGGACGCTGCCCGAGTCGCCCGAGTACGACACCCTCGCCGGCCTGCTCGCCGAGCACCTCGGCAGCGTGCCCGCGCCGGGCGACACCGTGACCGTCACCGCGACCCGCGCCGGCGAGGAGCTCGGCGAGGTCGAGGAGCGCGAGGTCCGCCTCACGGTCGAGACGACCGAACGCTGGCGGGTCACGGCCGTGCGACTGGAGGTGCTCGCGTGAGCGTCGGGGCCGGGATCGCCACCGCCGTCGTGCTGCTGGCGGTCAACGCGTTCTTCGTGGGCGCCGAGTTCGCCCTGATCTCCGCCCGCCGTGCCTCGCTGGAGCCGCGGGCGGCGACGTCACGGGCCGCGCGCGTCACCGTGCGCGCCATGGAGAACGTCTCGCTGATGATGGCCGGCGCGCAGCTGGGCATCACGATCTGCTCGCTGGGCCTCGGCGCCCTGGGCGAGCCGGCGGTCGCCGCGGCCATCGAGCCCGCGTTCGCCGCGCTCGGCCTGCCCGAGGCGGCGGTGCACCCGGTGGCGTTCGCGATCGCGCTGCTCATCGTGGTGTTCCTGCACGTCACGGTCGGCGAGATGGTGCCGAAGAACATCGCGCTCGCCGTGCCCGACCGCGCGGCGCTCGTGCTGACCCCGCCGCTCGTGGTGATCGTGACCGTGCTGCGCCCGTTCCTGTGGGTGCTCAACGGCCTGGCGAACGTCACCCTGCGGGCGATGCGCGTCGAGCCCCGCGACGAGATGGCCAGCGCGTTCAGCCGCGACGAGGTCGCCGACCTGGTCGAGCAGTCGCGCGCCCACGGCCTGCTCGACCGGGACGAGGCGGAGCTGGTGCACGGCGCACTGGGGTTTTCGGAGGCGACGCTCGGAGGTGTCGCCGTCGACGACGTCGTCACCGCGCGGCCGGACGCCACGGTCGCCGAGCTCGAGGCCCTCGCCCACGCGCGCGGGTTCTCGCGGCTGCCGCTGCGCGACGAGCACGGCTGGCACGGGTACGTGCACGTCAAGGACCTGCTGGGCCCGCCGGCGCCGCCGCGCGACCGCCCGGTGCCCGAGCGTCTCGTGCGCCCGCTGGCCACCCTGGACGCGGACACGTCCCTGGCCGACGCGCTCACCGAGATGCGGCGCAGCGGGGCGCACCTCGTACTGGTCGGCGAGCCCGGGACGCTGCCCGCGAGCGTCGTGGCGATGGACGACGTGCTCGCCGCGCTGGTCGGCGACATCCACCACGCGGGGGCGCGCCGCTGAGTCCTCCGTCAGGCCTTGACGGCCAGCACGGGTACCTCGGCCTCGAGCAGCAGCCGTTGCGTGACGTCACCGAGCAGGGCCTTGCCGACCGGGCTGCGGCGGCGGACGCCGACCACGAGCAGGTCGACGTCGGTGTCCTCCTCGAGCAGCTCCAGCACGGCGTCGCCGTCCTCGACCCCGAGCAGGCGGTCGACGACGGTGGCGCCGTCGGGGACCTCGAGCGGGTCGGAGCGCAGGTTCAGCGCCACGACCCCGGTCGCCCGGCGCTCGCCCTCCGCCAGGGCGGCCTCGAGCGCCGCCGCGCCCTGGGGGTCGTCGGTGACCGCGACCAGGATCGTCATCGCGCTGTCATACCCCCTCCGCCCGCCCGTCACCCAGGGGGACGTCCGTGCCCAGCACACGGACGATCGGGCGTCTGTAGTGTGTGATACAGACCGCAACCTGTCCTGAATCGGACACTCCGTGTGCCCGTACGAATGTTCAGGAGGTTCCGTGAGCAGCGACGCGTCGACGACGAGCTCGCCACCGCCGATGCGCCGCATCGCGATCGCGAGCATGACCGGCACGGTCATCGAGTTCTACGACTTCTTCATCTACGGCACCGCCGCCGCGCTCGTGTTCAACAAGGTCTTCTTCCCCACGCTCGGCGCCGCGGCGGGCACGGCGCTCGCGCTCGCGACCTTCGGCGTCGCGTTCGTCGCCCGCCCGTTCGGGTCGGTGCTGTTCGGCCACTTCGGCGACAAGCTCGGCCGCAAGCGCACGCTGGTGACGACGCTGCTCCTCATGGGCCTCTCGACGCTGGCCATCGGCCTGCTGCCCACCACCGGCGCGATCGGCATCCTCGCCCCGATCCTGCTGGTGCTGCTGCGCATCCTGCAGGGCCTCGCGGTCGGCGGCGAGTGGGCCGGCGCCACGCTGCTCACCGCCGAGAACTCGCCGGGGAACTCCCGCGGCCGGTACGCGCTGTTCCCGCAGCTCGGCCCGTCGCTGGCGTTCGCCCTGGCCAGCGCGACGTTCCTGACGACCGCCCTGACGATGAGCAACGAGGCGTTCCTGGCCTGGGGCTGGCGGGTGCCGTTCATCGCGAGCGTCCTGCTCGTCGCGGTCGGGCTCTACGTGCGCCTGGCGATCACCGAGACCGCGGCCTTCAAGTCCCGCGACAAGAACGTGAGCACGCGCATGCCGGTCGCCGAGGTGCTCAGCACCCACCTGGGCCGGGTGCTGCTGGGCGCCGGGTCGACCATGGCGGTGTTCGCGTTCTTCTACATCGGCGTCACCTACCTGACGAGCTACGGCACCCAGCAGCTCGAGCTGCCGCGCACCACCGTGCTCGCGATGGGCATCATCGGCGGCCTCGTGTTCGCCGCGACGACCATCGCCGGCGCGATCCTGTCCGACCGGGTCGGGCGCCGAAGAATGATCATCATCGGCAACAGCCTCTCCGTGGTCGGCGGCCTCATCGCCTTCCCGATCCTCGACATCGGCACGGGGTGGGCGTTCGGCCTCGGGCTGTCCGTCGTGCTCGGCGTCGTCGGCCTGGCCTACGGGCCCCAGGGGGCGCAGCTGCCGGAGCTCTTCCCGACCCACTACCGCTACACCGGCGCGGGCATGGCCTACAACCTCGCCGGCGTCCTCGGCGGCGGTGTCGTGCCGCTGATCGCGACCGCCCTGGTCGCGTGGCTCGGGTCGAGCCTCGCGATCGGCGTCCTGCTCGCCGGCCTGTCGGTCGTGAGCCTGCTGTGCACCATCGCCCTGCCCGACACCGACGCGGCGTCCATCAGCCTCACGAGCGAGCCCGCGACGGCCTGAGGCCGCCGACCGGGGAACCCGGCCGGATCGGCGCCTGCTTCGTCCCTTTCGACGGGCGCCGGTCCGGCTTACCCTGCCCGGACCGCCTCTCCACGGCGGTCCGAGAGGGGGCGCTCGTGGCCCGGCCCGTCGTACCGACGCCCACGGTGTCGCCCTTCCTGCTGTCCGAGACCGGGGCGGTGAGCCGGCGCATCGAGGCCCTCGGCGTCGCGCGGCGGGTGCGCACCGGCGAGCACCTCTACCGCCAGGGCGACACCTCGACGACCTTCCACGTCCTCGTCCGCGGCCGGGTCCGGATCCACATGCTGCGCCCGGACGGCACGGTCCGGGTGATCTCGTGGGCCGAGCCCGGCGCGAGCCTCGGTGAGGGCCCCTGCTTCGACGGCGGCGGGCACCCGGTGACCGCGACCGCCGTCGTGCCGTGCGACGTCCTGTCGATCGGGCGCGACGCCGTGATCGAGGCGGGACGCGATGACCCCGAGCTGCTCGTCGAGGTCATCCGGCGCGTCGCCCACAAGCAGCGGGTGCTCCACCTGCACGTCTACCTCGACGGCCTGCCCGCCCGCGAGCGGGTCGCGCTCCTGCTGGGGCACCTGGTCGAGGCCTACGGCGAGGACGCGCTGGGCGCGTCCGCGCGGCTGAGCGTGCGCCCGCCCGTCGACGAGCTCGCGCTCATGGTCGGCCTGACGCGGGTGACGACGAGCCGCGAGCTCTCCCGCCTCGTCGCCGAAGGGGTGCTGCAGAAAGACGGGCGCAACATCGTCGTCCGGGACCTGCCGAGCCTGCGGCGGCGGGTGGACGCGGTGGCGGTCTGAGCCCCTACGGCATCAGGGGGCGGTGGCGGCGCAGGAACGCGCGCACCGCCAGCGGCGCCCCGGCGGGCAGCAGGACGCAGCCCAGCGCGCCCACGACCATCAGCGACGTCACCCCGGCGTGGATGCCGATCGCGAGCGGGACCACGCCGAACAGCACGGTGGACACCAGCCCCACGACGATCATGAGGTCGCCGACGCCGAGGCCCACCGCCGGCGGGGCGCTGACGCGGCGCACGAAGCGCGGGTCCTGGCGCGCCAGGTGCGCGACGATGCCGTCGAAACGCTCGTCGTCGGGGTCGGGTCGGCGGTCGGCGGGGTTCCCGGAGGTCTCCTCGAGCGGGCGACCGGGCTCCTCGTGCGGCTCCACCCCTCCACAGTGCGGACGAAAGCCGCCGCCGGCACCGTGTCGTCGGCCACGAGGGGCTGCGCCCAGGTGAGCGGAATGGGTCGCCAGGGCGACCCATTCCACTCACCTGCGCAGCATCGCCAGCACCTCCTCGGTCGCGTCGGCGAGGCCGGGGCTGCTGTCGCCGACGATGGCCCGCAGGTACATGCCGTCGCCGACGGTGGCCACGAGGTCGGCGGTGAAGGGGTCGCCGAGCTCCTCGGTCAGCGCCTCACGCCAGCCCGCCAGACAGCGGCGGGTCGCCTCGGCGGCGCGCGGCTCGGTGGTCGCGAGCTTGATCAGGGCGACTGTGGCGCGGAACACCGCGCTGTCCGCCGCGGGGTCGTCGACCGAGGTGCGCAGGTAGTAGCGCGCCACGCCCTCCGGCGCGGCCCGCGCGGTGGCGAGGTCGGCGTCGTTGAGCTCCCGCGCCCGGTCGAGGAGCCCGTCGAGCAGGGCCTCCCGGGACCCGAAGTGGTAGAGCAGCCCGCCCTTGGACACGCCGGCGGCCGTGGCGACGGCGTCGAGGGTGACGGTGTCGGGACCGGAGGTCACGACGAGGTCGGTGTACGCGTCGAGGATGCGATCGCGCTGTGACGGGCGAGGCACGACGGTGACGCTATACCGTCCAGCCGGTGTAGTTTCGTGCTCGTCCGAAACTACACCGTCCGGACGGTGCAGTCTGCTCGTGAGTCGTGGAGGCGACGATGTCCCGCCGGTCGAGTCCCTGGGTTGCGCTCGCCGTCCTGACGCTGCCGGTGCTGCTGATCAGCATCGACATGACGGTGCTCGGGGCGGCGCTGCCCGCCCTCACCGAGGACCTCGACCCCGGTGCGGCCGAGCAGCTCTGGATCGTCGACGCGTACTCCTTCGTGCTCGCCGGCCTGCTGGTCACCATGGGCACGCTCGGCGACCGCATCGGGCGCCGGCGCCTGCTGCTGTGGGGCGCCGCCGCGTTCGGCGTGGCCTCGGTGGCCGCGGCGTTCGCGCCGACCGCGGGCACGCTCGTCGTCGCCCGGGCCCTGCTCGGCCTCGGCGGCGCGACGCTCATGCCCTCGACGTTCTCGCTGATCAAGACCGCCTTCCCCGAGCCGCGGCGCCGCGCGACCGCGGTGGCCGTCTGGTCGGCCGCGTTCTCCGGCGGCGCCGCCGCGGGGCCCGTCGTCGGCGGCTTCCTGCTCGAGCACTTCTGGTGGGGCTCGGTCTTCCTGATCAACGTCCCGGTGATCCTGCTCCTGCTCGCGCTCGGCCCGCGCGTGCTGCCGGAGAGCCGCGACCCGCACCCGGGCCCGTTCGACCTGCCCTCGGCGGCGCTCTCGCTCGTCGCGATGTTCCCGCTGGTGGCCGCCGTGAAGACGCTCGCCACCGAGGGTGCGACGGTCGGCGCCGGCGTCGCGGCGGTCGTGGGGTTCGCGGCCGGGGCGGTGTTCGTGCGCCGCCAGCGGCGCCTGGAGCACCCCCTGATCGACCTGGAGCTGTTCGCCCGCCGCCCGTTCTCGGTGTCGGTGGTGACCAACCTGCTCGGCGTGTTCGCGCTGGTCGGGCTTCTGGTGCTGCTGCCGCAGTACCTGCAGCTGGTGCTGGGTCTCGGTCCGCTGACCGCGGCGCTGTGGATGCTGCCGGGCTCGATCGCCGGCGTGACGGGCGCGCTGGTGGCCACGCGCCTGGTGCGCCGTTTCGCCGCGCCGGGCCTGGTGGGCGCCGGGCTCGGGTTCGCCGGGGTGGGCCTCGCCCTCGTCGGCCTGTTCGGCGGGCTGGGCGCCGTGGTGGCGGGGTTCGTGCTCCTCGGCGGCGGGGTGGCGCTCGCCGAGGCGCTGACCAACGACCTCATCCTCGCCGCCGCCCCCGCCGACCGCGCCGGCGCCGCCTCGGCGATCTCCGAGACCGGCTACGAGCTCGGCGGCGCGCTCGGTACCGCGGTGCTGGGCAGCATCGCCGCCGCCGTCTTCACCGCCCGCACCGGACAGGAGACGCTCGGCGGGGCGCTCGCCCACGGTGGCCCGGTCGACGCCGCCCGCGACGCCTTCACCGCCGGCATGCAGGTCGCCTCGGCCCTCGGCGCGGTGGTCCTCGCGGTCACGGCCCTGGGCGCCTGGCGGATGCTCCGGTCGGCGGTACGCGTGGAGGAACCCGCCCTGTCAGCGGCGGCACGTCGCTGACGCCGAACGTCCGTAACGCCACGCGCTCGCCGGGGAGCGTGTGGCGTCACGGACGCCGTTCGGGCTAGCGCGGCGCGACCTCGCCCATCTCGCCCCAGCCGTCCTGCGGGACGTTCTGGACGTTGATGATCTTCGGCTTCCGGGAGACCCAGTCCGGCGCCTGCTCGACGAACTTCTGGAAGTGGTCCGACTGGACGTGCGCCTCGCCGGCGTCGTCCTGGAACGCCTCGACGAGGACGAAGGTGTTGTCCTCCTCGAGGTGCCGCGACCACTCGAAGAAGATGTTCCCGGGCTCCTTGCGCACCGCGTCGGTGAACTCCTTGACGAGCGACGGGAACTGCTCGGCGTACTCCGGCTTCACCGTCCACTTGACGTTGATGAGGATCACGGCAGGTCTCTCTCCATCCACTGGGATCACGTCGCAGCTGTCGCCGCGGATCCTCCCGCGACCCGGAAGAGGTCGCCACGCCGCGGGGGCGGCGCCAGACTGGAGCCATGGGTGAGTCGGCCGACGGACGGTCCGCCCGTCCGACGCGCCCGCTCGCCGGACACGTCGCGTACCACGGCTACGACCTGCGCGGGGGCGCTCCGGGCGTCCATCGCGGGCTGCCCTCGCCGTACCTGACGTTCATCGTCACCTACGGCGAGCCGCTGACCATGCGCACCCGCGACGGCTCGCTCGTACGCCGCGACGTCGCGATCGGCGGCCTGCACACCACGCCGGAGACGATCGTGCACAGCGGCCGCCAGTCGGGGCTGCACATCGTGCTCGACCCCCTGGCGGCGCGCGCCCTGCTCGGCCGCCCGGCCTCGGAGCTGGCCGGGATCACCGTCGACGGCGACGCGGTGCTCGGCGCCGTGGCGACGGAGCTCCACGAGCGGGTCGAGGAGGCCGAGGGCTGGGCCGGCCGGTTCGCTGCGATCGACGACGTCCTGCGCCGGGCGCTCGACGGGGCGTCCGGGTCCGCCGCGCGCCCCGTCGCCCCCGAGGTGCGGGAGGCGTGGCGGCGCGTGGTGCGCTCCGGCGGGAGGGTGCCGGTCAGCGCGCTCGCCGACGAGGTCGGGTGGAGCGAGCGCCACCTCGGCCAGCGCTTCCGCGCCGAGGTCGGGGTGGCGCCCAAGGTCGCCGGGCGGATGGCGCGGTTCGACCGGGCGCGGCGCCGGCTGGCGGCGCGGGCGTCCGCGGGCGAGCCGCTCGGGCTCGCCGACATCGCCGCCGACGGCGGCTACGCCGACCAGGCGCACCTGACGCGGGAGTTCGGCGCCCTCGCGGGGTGCTCGCCGACGCGCTGGATCGCCGAGGAGATCGGGAACATCCAAGACCCGGTGCTGCCGGAGGGGACATCGTGAGCGCCATGGACAACACCGACGGCAAGACCCCGCCGCCCACCGTCTGGCCCACCCTCGCCGCCGACGACGCCCGCGGGCTCATGGCCTGGCTGACCGGGACCCTCGGGTTCGTCGAGGTCGTCTCCTACGCCGACGACGACGGCGTCGTGCAGCACGCCGAGCTCGCGTGGCCCACCGGCGGCGGGCTCATGATGGGCCAGAAGCGCCCGGGCACCGACGAGCGCGCCACGTCGTCCGGGACCTTCGCGGCCTACGTCGTCGTCCCCGACCCCGCGGAGGTCGACGCCATCGGCGCCCGGGTCCGTGCGGCCGGCACCGGCGAGGTCGTCCGCGAGCCCTACGACACCGACTACGGCTCCCACGACGTCGCCGTGCGCGACCCCGAGGGCAACCACTGGCAGTTCGGGACCTACCCGGGCGCGCCAACACCCTGAGGGGCGCCCGGTAGGGCTCGGTGTCCATCACGTGCCGAGATCACGAGCGCCCCGGTGCACGTCGCACGCACGCCCGAGGTGGATGACGTCGCCCGTGATCACCGGTACCCCGCGCACACCGCGGCGAGAGGCACCTCACGCATGACCGAGCTCCTCACGGGCCTGATGAAGGTGCCCCTCGCCCGGCGGCGGCGCCCGGCGCGTTCCGGCGAAGGGTGCCCCTCGCCCGTCTACCCGACCGAAGGGGCCCTCCGGTCGGAACGCCTCAGCCCTCCGCCGGGAACGAGAGGTGCTGGTGCACCATCCGCCAGCCGTCGGGGGTGCGGCGGAAGACGCGGGTGCCGCGCGAGCGGACCGTCTCGCCGCCGGTGGGGGTGAGGTGGTCGATCCCCCACGACACGGCGAGGTCGCCGCCGACGCGGACCTGCAGGTCGGGGATCTCCCAGCCCACACCGCCGGGCGAGGCCTCGAGGCCCGCGCGGCACACCTCGCGGACCTCGTCGATCCCGTCGTAGGACATCTTCCCGGCCATCTCGTAGGAGACCACGTCGTCGGCGATCGTGGCGACGAGCCCCTCGAGGTCCCCGGCCGCGGTGTCCTCCACCCAGCCCCGCTGCACGTCGCGGATCGCCTGCTCGTCCTGCTCGGCGATCGGGGACTCGTCGGCGAACGAGTGGTGCTCGTGCGCGACCACCCAGCGCCCGTCCTCCCGGCGCAGGCCGAGGGTCAGGCGCAGGCGGCGCTCGGGGTGCGCGGCCCGCTCGGCGGGCGTGTCGCACACCATCAGGGCGTACGCGAAGGCGACGTCGGTGCCCGCGGTGACGTCGAGCTCGAGGATGTCGAAGCTCCCGCCGGCGGCCTGGAACGCGAAGAACGGCGGCCACGTCCGCTCGTAGGCATCGATGCCGCGCACGCCGTCGTGGGGCGGCGGGACGTCGAACATGACGATGTCGCGGGAGTGGTCGGCGAGCACCGCCTCGAGGTCGCCCGCGTGCACCGCGCGCGCCCACCGCTCGATCAGCTCGCGGATCTCGCCCTCGTCCTTCGGGTCGGAGATGGCCATGGTTCCTCCTCGGATGTGCCTCTCACCCGGTGGAACTCCCGCACGGCCGCCCAGTCATCGGTCGCCGGCGGACGATTCCAGGAAGGCCGCCGGCGGGAGGGCCCGCGGGTCGCCCGGCGCCCAGCCCACGGGATCCTCGCCGAGCGGCGCGAGGGCCCGGACCTGGTCGGCGCACCAGGGCGAGATGCCCGGCCACGTCCCGGCGAGGACGTCGTCGCGGAAGATCGCCCACGCGACGGTGCGGACCTCGTCGACCTCGCCCGGGTCCGGCTCGCGCGGCACGTCGACGGTGCGGGCAACGAACACCGGGCACATCTCGTTCTCCATCACCCCGCCCTGCTCGGCGCGGTAACGGAACCCCGGCAGCACGAGGCGCAGGGCGTCGAGCTCGATGCCGAGCTCCTGGCGGGCGCGGCGGCGCAGCGCGACGTCCATCGGCTCGCCGGGGGCCGGGTGGCCGCAGAAGCTGTTGGTCCAGACGCCCGGGAACGTGGCCTTGCTGCGGGCCCGGCGCGTCACCACCAGGTCGCCGCGCCCGTCGAACACGTAGCAGGAGAAGGCCAGGTGCAGCGGCGTCGCGTCGTGGTGCACGTCGGCCTTCGCCGCGGTACCCGCGGCCGCCCCCGCCTCGTCGAGCAGCACGACCCGTTCGGTGATCCCCACGGGTTCCCAGCTTCCCCGGACCGGACGGAAGCGGCATCTCGGAGGCGCCGAGGTCACCCCGCGGCGCGCTCGCGGACGTGCAGCAGCGCCGTCTTGTGCGGCAGGTCGACGGCCCCGACCGCGGAGAAGCCCGCCTTGGCGAGCGCGCGGTGCATGGGGGCGTTGCCGTGCTCGGGCTCGAGGACGACGCGCCGGCAGCCCGGGTCGGCGTCGAACAGCCCCTCGGCGAGCAGGGCGAGCAGCGTGGAACCGAGCCCGTCGCCGGTGCGCGCCTCCTCCCCGATCGCCAGGTGCAGCCCGAGGTCGTGGCGGCCGGCGTCGTAGTGGTCGCTCAGCGAGTCGCGCACGGCCCGGTAGATCTCGACGTAGGCCACGTCGACGCCCGCGCGGCTCACGAGGCACGGACGGCTGTGCGAGCCGGCGAGCTGCCCGGCGATCTCGGCGTCCCAGCGCTCGCGGGTCCACGCCTGGTCCCACCGCCGCGCGACGTGCGGGCGGCGCATCCACGCGTGGACGGTGGCGACGTCGTCGCTCCCGGCGAGGCGCAGCGACCACGGGGACGCGAGCACCGGGAGCGGCGGGGGTCCGACCTCGGCCGGGGGGCCGGCGGCGGCGTCGTGGTCCGTCATCGCCCCGAGTGAAGCAAGCCTCACCTCATTCGGGCAAATCGGGCGCAGTACGCCGCCGCCGCCGGCGGGCACGCAGCAGGAGATCCGGAGCGCGGGCCCGTCACCGCAGGTCAGGAGGGGTTGCCCAGCACGGGCGGGCGAAAGGTGGTAAGCAAGAGAGATCGGCGGGCCCGGGCTCATCCCTCGAGCCCGGGCCCGCCTCTCGCCGTTGCCGCTGGGCGCCACCACAACACCCGCGCAACGATGAGGCAAGCCTAACCTCATCAACGAGGATCGCGCCAGCCCCCCGCCCGATGGATTCTCACCAGCGCCCGGGCGGGCCCCAGTGGTCGCCCGGACCCCGCCCGTGACCCCGTCGCGCCCGGCCGGCGTGCCCGAGGACGACGAAGAGCAGCGGCAGGACGAACAGCCCGCCGGCCGACCCGGTGGTGGCCGCCCCGACCACCATCACCGGCAGCATCATCACCAGCAGGATCACGATCGCCAGGCCCGCCACGGGCGCGTGCACCGGCGGGCGGCCGCGGCGCTCGACCGGAGCGGGGCGCGCCTCGCGTCGCGGTGGCGCCGCCGGCAGGTCCGGCAACGTCGGGTGCGGTGACGGCAGGTCGGTGAAGAGCACCTCGAGGTCCGCGCGGTACACCGCCACGGCGGCGCGGGCGGATCGGTCGCCGAACTCGTCGACGTCGAGACGCCCGGCGGCGAGGTGCTCGCCCAGCGCGTCGAGGGCCGCGGTGCGGTCGGCGTCGCCGACGCGGAGCCCGGCGCGCCCCCGCGGCACGGGCAGGTCCCGGCCGTCCCCCGTGTGCGGATCGTCGGTGTCCACGGCGCCTCCTCACGCCGGTCGGGACGACCCCGGTGCGCCCGTCCGGCTCCTCCATCGTGCGCCTCCCGACGAGGGAGCGGTGTGAATCGCCGACAACGGACTGAGGACAGGCTCAGCTTTCTGGAATCGTTCCAATCTTTGTGGAAAGGTCGGGACATGGCCGGAGACATCTCGGGGGACGTCAGCAACGCCGTCCACCCCGAACCGCACGGCGGCGAGCTGTCCCAGCGCCTGAACTGGCTGCGCGCCGGCGTGCTCGGCGCCAACGACGGCATCGTGTCGACCGCCGGCATCGTCGTCGGCGTGGCCGGCGCGACGATCGAGCGCGGCCCGATCGCCACCGCCGGCGTCGCCGGACTCGTCGCCGGCGCGGTGTCCATGGCCCTCGGCGAGTACGTGTCGGTGTCGAGCCAGCGCGACTCGGAGCGGGCCCAGCTCGCCAAGGAGAAGCGCGAGCTGCGCGAGACGCCCCGCGAGGAGCTCGAGGAGCTGACCGAGCTCTACGAGCAGAAGGGGCTGAGCCGCGAGACCGCCCGCCAGGTCGCCGTCGAGCTCACCGCCCACGACGCCCTCGCCGCGCACGTCGACGTCGAGCTGCACCTCGACCCCGAGGAGCTCACCAGCCCGTGGCGCGCCGCGGCGGCCTCGGCCGTCTCGTTCGTCACCGGGGCGCTGCTCCCGCTGATCGCGATCCTCGCGACCCCGACGTCCTGGCGGGTCCCGGTCACCGTGGGGGTCGTGCTGCTCGCGCTCGGGCTCGCCGGGTGGATCAGCGCCCGCCTCGGCGGTGCGACGCCGCGCCGGGCCGTGCTGCGCGTCGTGGTCGGCGGCGCGCTGGGGCTGGCCGTGACCTACGGGATCGGCTGGCTCATCGGCGGGGCGGTCGGCTGACCGACAGCCTGCGTGAACCGGGCCGCGACGCGGCGGAACTCCTCGACCAGCGTGTCCGGCGACTCCACCGTGAAGTCCGCGTCCAGCCCCGTGAGGATCAGCGCCGCGGACCGCGCGTCGTCGCTCGACAGCGTCACCCGGCACGCGTCGGGGCCCAGCTCCTCGACGCGCACCTGGTCGGTCCAGATCGTCGCGCGGACCTGCGCGGCCGGGGCCTGCACGCGCACGACGCAGCGGAACGGCCGGATGTCGGCGACGCGGTCGGCGACGAACGCCGCCGGGTCGCCGCCGGGGATCTCCCGCGGCGTGAACCGGGGTCCGGTGGGCAGGCCATCGGGCGCGAGGCGCGGGGTCAGCCGGTCGACGCGCAGGGTGCGCCAGTCCTCCCGGTCGCGGTCCCACGCCACGAGGTACCAGCGCCGTCCCCAGGCCACGAGGTGGATCGGCTCGATGCGCCGGCGGGTCGGCGTGCCGTCGCGGTCGGTGTAGTCGATCTCGAGGACACGACGGTCGCGGCAGGCTCCGCCCACCGCGGCGAGCACCGCGGGGTCGACCGACGGCGCGACGCGGGGCGCCACGATCGCCACGGGCATCGCGGCGATCCGGTGGCGCAGGCGGGCGGGCAGGATGCGCTCGAGCTTGACCAGCGCCGCCAGCGCCGTCTCCCCCGTGCCCGCCACCCCGGAACCGGCCGCCGTCCGCAGGGTCACCGCGACGGCCACCGCCTCGTCGTCGTCGAGCAGCAGCGGCGGCAGCGCGGCCCCGGCACCGAGCCGGTAACCGCCGCCGGGGCCGAAGTCGACCTCGACGGGGTAGTCGAGCCCGCGCAGCTTGTCGACGTCGCGGCGCACGGTGCGGGTGGTGACACCCATGCGCTCGGCGAGCTCCGGGCCCGTCCACTCCGGGCGGGACTGCAGGAGCGACAGCAGCCGCAGGAGGCGGGCGGAGGTCTCGAGCACGCGCCCAGTGTGCCCCGGGAGGCGGACAGGAACGGTCCTCGCTGTATCGATGGTCGAGCTCTCGCTCCGCTTCGTCTCCCGCCTACCCGAAAGCCGCCCGCACCCCGTCCAGCGTCCCGAGGATCGCCGGCACGTCCGACCACACCGTGACCAGCGCGAACCCGTCGGCCGCCCGCGCCGCGGCGTACTCCGGCAGCGTCGCGTGCACCGCGGCCCGCGTCCCCGACGCCGCGCAGGCCGCGAGGACGCGGGCGAACGCGTCGTGGATCGCGGGCTCCTCGCGGTTCTGGGCCGGCCCGATCCCGAGGGCCACGCCGAGGTCTCCGGGGCCGACGAACAGGCCGTCGAGGCCGGGCACCGCGGCGATGTCCGCGGCCCGGTCCAGCGCGCCCGCGGTCTCGATCATCGCGAAGGCGAGGACGCTGTCCGCGGCGGCGATCGGGTCGTCGCCGGGGCGCAGGGCCGTGCGGACCGGGCCGAACGAGCGGCGTCCTGCCGGCGGGTAGCGGCAGGCGGCGACGAGCTCGTCGGCCGTGGCCGCGTCGGAGACCATCGGCGCGATCACACCGCGGACCCCGAGGTCGAGCACGAACCCGATGATCGACTCGTCCACGGCGGGCAGGCGCACCAGCGGGGCGAGCCCGTGCGCGGCGATCGCGCGGACGGCGTCGGCGCTGCGGGCGCGGTCGAACAGGCCGTGCTGCAGGTCGAGGGTCAGCGCGTCGAGCAGCCCGTGGCCGGACGCGTGGGCGGCGACGACCTCGGCGAGGTGCGGGTCGGGCACCGTCAGCCAGCCGTTGCGCGCGGCGCGTCCGGCCGCCCAGGCGGCGCGCACGGAGTCGTGATCAGTCACAGGTCGACACCGCCTCCCGGCCGGCGAACCGGCTCTCGAGGAACGGGACCGCGGCGGCGAAGCCAGGCGCGACCCCACCGACGTGGGTGGGCACGGGGGTGGCCACGCACTGCACGGTCGCACCGCTCGCGCACCACCGCTCGGCGAGCTCGCGGTCCTGCGCGAACGGCACGATGTCGTCGGTGACGCCGTGCACGATCAGCACCGGCGCCTCGGGGCGTCCGGTCACCGATCCGCTGCTCGTCGACGCGGGCGCGGAACGGCTCCTCGTCGAGGTGGTCGGTCGCACCCGGACCTCCTCCGGTCCAGGTCAGGCGCCGAGACCTCGGTCACCTTCTCAGGCGCTGCTCCGTTGGAGGGAACCGGGTCGGTGTTCCGTGCCCGTACAGTCGTGGGCGATGGCCGCCCCGACCCGCACTCCCGCGCCCCGGTTCACCTTCGATCGCGACACCGCCTACCGGATCACCGTGCGCGACGAGTCCGGCGAGCGCCGCGACTACACGCTCGACGCCTACCAGGGCTGGCTGTCCGGTCCCGACGGCATCCGCCACCGCTTCGGCACCCACCGGCGCACCCGCACCGAGCTGCGCGACGACAGCATCCGCACCGTCGTCGGCCCCTGATCCCACCGGGTTACTGGCTGGTATCGCTCGCTGGGCGAGCGATACCAGCCAGTAATCCGTGAACATCCCCCTCGCGCGGTGTCCCGCCGCCTCCGACTCGGCAGGACGGGCGCGGGCGAGGTCCGCTCAGGAGACCAGGCCGCAGCGGAAGCCCTGGGCCACCGCCTGGGCACGGTCGGCCGCCGACAGCTTCCGGAACAACCGGCGCGCGTGGGTCTTCACGGTGTCCTCGGACAGGTAGAGCTCGCGGCCGATCTGGCCGTTGCTCTTGCCCTGGCTCATCCCGCGCAGGACCTGCATCTCGCGCTCGGTGAGGTTGACGCCGGCGCCCGGCGAGGCGCTGCGCTGCATCGGCATCGAGCCGGCCTCGGCACCGACGGCCGAGTGGGCGAGCGCGGCGACCAGCTCGGGGCGCGAGGCGTCCCAGCGCAGGTAGCCGCGGGCGCCGCCCGCGATCGCCGCGGCGATGCTGCCGCCGTCGTCGGGCGCGCCGAAGACCATGACGTTGGCCTGCGGGTGCGCGGCCATGAGGCGCCGGGTGGCCTCGGCGCCCGAGGCGACGGCGCGCTGGGTGCCGACGAACACGACGTCCGCGCTCTGGCGCGCGTAGCGGGTGAGCAGCTCGTCCGCGGTGGACACGCAGTCGATGCGCTGGACCCCGGGCACCGCGGACATGACGCGCGTCAGTCCTTCGCGGACACTGCGCCGGTCGTCGCAGATCAGAACCGTCCTCATACAGACTCCAGTCCGAGTGGGGAGACCGCCCGTCCTGGGCGCTGCTCCCCTCATCGGCCGTCCCACCCGTCCGCTTGACCCCCGAATGACAAGAGCGTGGTTATGAACCCCCGATGGAGTGGCGTGTGAACCCCCGCCGCGTGTTGCTCGTCAACGGTCCCAACCTGGATCTCCTCGGCCGCCGCGAGCCCGAGATCTACGGCCGCGACACCCTCGCCGACCTGGAGGATCGTGCCCGGCGCGTCGGCGCCGACCTGGGGCTCGAGGTCGACGCGCGCCAGAGCAACCACGAGGGCGTGCTCATCGACACGGTGCACGAGGCGATGACCGGGCACGGCGGAGTGATCATCAATCCGGGCGGCTACACCCACACGTCCGTGGCCCTGCGGGACGCGCTGGCGGCACTGCCCGTCCCGGTGGTCGAGGTGCACCTGTCGAACGTCCATGCACGGGAGGCGTTCCGGTCGCACTCGTACGTGTCACCGATGGCCACGGCCGTGATCGCCGGGGCCGGGATCACGGGCTACGACCTCGCGCTGCGTTTCCTCGCCGAGCGGATCGTGCGTCAGGCCTGAAGCCCGGCGCGCCGGGCCAGGCCCGCGAGCTCGCCGGCCAGGGCGTCGGGGAACTGCAGGGGCAGGAAGTGCGAGCCCGGCAGGCGGACGAGCCGCGTGTCGGGCAGCACGCCCGCCAGGGCCGCCATGTCGGCGGGCGGGGCGAGGGTGTCGTAGTCGCCGGACACGACCGTCGCGGGCATGGTCAGCGTGCGCAGGACCGCGTCGTCCGGGGCCTCGTGGTCGGCGGCGGCGAGCACCATGCGCGAGAACCAGGTCCAGTCGTGCCGGGCGAACTGCCGGGCCACCTCGGCCAGCGTGATCATCGGGGCGGTCGCGCCGGTCGGGTCCGGCGCGGCCGGGTCGACGCCGGCGCGGTCCAGGGCGTCCCGCGAGGCGTCCATGCCGCGTGGCAGCAGGTCGATCACCCCGGAGATCGGCGGGCCGACCACCCGCAGCAGCCATCCCCCGAGCCGCGCGGCGCGCCGGTGGACTCCCTCGGGGACCGACGAGCCGGGGAACGCGGGCAGCACCCGGAACAGGCCCGTCGCGACGCCACCGAGCGCGAGCAGCCCCGCGACCCGCTCCGGGGCGCGCCGCGCCGCCTCGATCGCCACCGCGACGCCCACCGACCAGCCGACCACGATCGCCCGGTCCATGCCGGCGGCGTCCATGACCGCGAGCAGGTCCTCGGCGTGGTCGCCGATGCCGATGCGCGTCTCGTCCGCCGGGCGGTCCGACCCGCCGAGACCGCGGTGGTGCCAGCTCGTCGCGTGGTAGCCGCAGTCGGGGCCGTGCAGGAAGGGCCACGCCGTCGGGCTCGCGCCCAGGCCGTTGGAGATGACGACGGGCACGCCCGCGGCGTCGTTGTCCCAGCGCCGCAGGCGCGTGCCGTCCCGGGCGAGCACGTCCTCGACGTGCCCGCCGCCGTCCTCGGGGTCGCTCACTTCCTCAGGATGCCGCCGACGCCCGCTGCTTCATCTCCTCCTCGGAGAGGTAGTCGCGCGTCTCCTCGAACGAGGACGTCTCACTCTTGCGGCCGTGCAGGAAGCCGATGCGGATGAAGTCGTCGCCGCCGAACAGGTGGAGGATCCAGTTGAAGACCACGCGGGCCCGCGTGCGGGCCTGCGGCAGCGCGTAGAGGTGGTAGCCGCGGGTCACCAGCTGGGCGAGCATGCCGGTCAGGCGGAGCTTGAGGGGGTGCGCCACCGCCTGGGTGCCGCCGAGGTCGACGACGAGGCCGAGGTCGTGGTGCTTGTACTCGCGCAGCGGCTGGCCCCGCAGCGACGCGACGACGTTGTCGGCCGCGATGACCGCCTGCCGGGTGGCGTGCTGCGCGGTGGGCGGGCAGAGGGCCGACCCGGGCGGGCTCGCGGTGAGGTCGGGGACCGCGGCGGCGTCGCCGAGCACGAACACGTCCTCGTAGCCGTCGAGCCGCAGGTCCGTCGTCGTCTTCACCCGGCCGCGGACCAGCTCGACGCCGAGGGTCTTGACCAGCGGGCTCGCGGTGACGCCCGCGGTCCACACCAGCGTCTTGGTCGGGATGACGCTGCCGTCGGTGAGGGTGACGCTGTCCGCGGTGACCTCCTCGACGCCCGTCTCCAGGCGGACGCCGATCCCGCGGCGGCGCAGCAGGTCGAGGGCCTCCTCGCCGAGGCGCTGCCCGAGCTCGGGCATGAGGCGCGGAGCGATGTCGACCAGCGTCCACTTCACCAGCGTCGGGTCGAGGCGCGGGAAGCGCTTCAGCGCCGCGTCGGTGAGCAGCTCGAGCGACGCCGCGGTCTCGGTGCCCGCGTAGCCGCCGCCGACCACGACGAAGCTGCAGCGGGCCGCGCGCTCCTCGGGGTCGGTGGAGGCGTTGGCCAGCTCGAGCTGGGAGAGCACGTGGTCGCGCAGGTAGGCGGCCTCGCCGAGGTTCTTCATGCCCAGGCCGTGCTCCTCGAGCCCGGGGATGTCGAACTGCCGGGTGACACTGCCGGCGGTGATGATCAGGCGGTCGTAGGGCAGGTCGACCACGTTCTCGTCGATCTTGCGGACGACGGCGACCTTGCGCTGCAGGTCGACCCCCACGACCTGGCCCGGCAGGCGCTGCGCCCGCTTGATGGCCCGCGGCAGCGGCACGGTGACCGACTGCGCGGTGATCACCCCGGCCGCGACCTGGGGCAGCAGGGGGAGGTAGAGCATGTAGTCGTGGGGGTTGACCACCACGACCTCCACCTCGCCACGTGCCAGCTCACCCTTGAGCTCGCGTTCGAGGCGCTGGACGGCCTTCAAGCCGGCGAACCCGGCGCCGACCACCACGATGCGCTGCGCGCTCATCTGAGCATGTCCTCCTAGACCGCGTTCCTTCCGCGAAGTTCTGCCCTGGTCGGGCGTTCAGCACACCTTTCCGTGCCGACACGACCGGGCCCATGACGGTCCTCACAGGGCGACCCGGGACGGGTCGCCCGGCCGACCGTCGCCGTTCATGGTCTCCTCCCCGCACCCGACGGGCATCCCCCTGCAGGACCCGCGTACCGAGGAGACCGCATGCCGACGACCGTGCTGTTCACCGGTTTCCCCGGTTTCCTCGGCAGCGCGCTGCTGCCGCGCACCCTGCGGCGCTCGCCCGACGCCGCCGCGGTGGCGCTGGTGCAGGAGCGCTGGCTCGACCGGGCGCGCACCACGCTGGCGCGCCTCGAGGCCGCTGAGCCCGCGATCGCCGGGCGCACGCGCCTCGTCGTCGGCGACATCACGCAGCCGGGCCTGGGCCTCGACGCCGACGAGACCGACGCGCTGCGGGCGGGGCCGCTGGAGGTGTTCCACCTCGCCGCGGTCTACGACCTGTCGGTGCCCGCGGACCTCGCGTGGTCGGTCAACGTCGACGGCACGCGCCACGTCGTCGACTTCGTCCGCGGCGCCGACGAGCTCGTCCGCCTGCAGTACGTCAGCACCTGCTACGTCTCCGGACGCTACGACGGGATCTTCGCCGAGGACGACCTGGCGCTCGGGCAGACGTTCTCGAACCACTACGAGCACACCAAGCACGAGGCCGAGCGCATCGTCGCGAAGGCCCGGGACGCGGGCACGCCGGTGACGATCTACCGGCCGTCGGTCGTGGTCGGCGACAGCCGCACGGGCGAGACCCAGAAGTACGACGGGCCGTACTACGCGCTGCAGCTCATCGCCCGCCAGGGACGGGTCGCGGTGATGCCGCTGCCCGAGGACCCGTCGCGCGTGCAGTTCAACCTCGTGCCCAGCGACTTCGTCGTCGACGCGATCGCCGCGCTCGCCCCGTACCCGGGGGCCCTGAACCGGACCGTCGCCCTGGCCAACCCGGCGCCGCTGTCGGTGCTGGAGATGTGCGAGGCGTTCGCGGCCCACACCGACAAGAAGCTGCGCGTCGTCCCGGTGCCGAGCGGGCTGTCGAAGTTCTCGATCGACCACCTGCCCGGCGTCGGGCGCCTGTTCAAGCTGCCCTCGTCGACGCTGGACTACCTCACCCACCCGACCGTCTACGACGTCACGGCGACCACGGCGCTGCTCGACGAGGTGGGCGTGCGCTGCCCGCCGTTCGTCGAGCACGTCGGCGCGATGGTCGCCTTCCACCGCGAGCACCCGGACGTCGGCAGCGCCGCGATGGTGTGAGATCGGGGTGGTCCTAGACTGGACCCGATGTCCCGTCGCGTGGCGCTCATCGACTCCGGGTGCGGCCTGCTGCCCACCGCCGGATGGCTGCGCCACCTGCGCCCCGACCTCGCGCTCGACCTCTACCTCGACCCCGAGGGCATGCCCTGGGGGTCGAAGCCGTCGGAGTGGATCGTCGACCGGGTGGTCGGCACCGGGCGGCTCGCGGTCGCCCGCGGCGCCGACGCGATCGTGGTGCCCTGCAACACCGCCTCGGTGACCGCCGTGGTGCCGCTGCGCGCGGCCCTGGAGCCCGACCACCCGGTGGTGGCCACCGTGCCCGCGGTGAAGCCCGCCGGCGCGACCGGGCTGCCGTTCGCGGTCTGGGCCACCGAGCGCACCACGGTCAGCGACTACCAGGCCGACCTGCTCGACCAGTTCGCCGCGCCCGGCCAGGCCGAGTCGGTCGCCTGCCCCGGGCTCGCCACGGCCGTCGAGCACGCCGACGCCGCGGCCGTGCGCGAGGCGATCGCCCTCGCCGCGGCGCGCACGCCGGCCCGGTGCCGGTCGGTGGTGCTGGGGTGCACGCACTACCCGCTGGTCGTCGACGACATCCTCGCCGCCCTCCCGCCCGGCACCGGCCTGCACGACAGCTCGCGCGCCGTCGCCGGCCAGGCCCTGCGCCGCCTCGGCATCCCCGAGGACCCCGCGGCCGAGCCCGCCGAGGTCCGCGTCCACCTCGGCGGCGAGGAGGGCGCGCTGCCGGCGCCGGCGCTCGCCTACCCGATCGGCCGCGCGCTGGCCCGCGGCGGGCGGATCGCGCGCGCCGAGCTGCCGGCCACCGACGAGTCCGGGCGCGGGACGGACCCGGACACCGCGGAGCAGCCGGCGCTGCGGGGAGTGTGACCTCCTCGATCTCCGGTGTGAGCGTCCGATCATTCGGGCGTGCGGCGCTCCCCCGGGTGATCGGATCGTTTCCGTTGCGCACGAGCAGAACGGAGACGAGGGCATGACCACCACCGCGGACGCACTCACCGACACCGAGATGCGGCTGGTGGACCGCTACACCCGCGACGGCGTGCCCGCCGAGCACGTGCGCCTGCTCGTCACGGCCGCGCGCGAGCGGCTGGCCGACGCGCGCGTCAGCACCTTCGTACCGATCCTCGTCGAGCGCTCGGTGCGCAACGCCCTGGCCGTCTGACCCCCTAGGCTCCTCGGCGTGATCCCCGCCGAGAACATCCGCGACTGGCGCGGCCGCCCCGTCGTCGACGCCGAGGACGCGAAGATCGGCACGCTCGAGGCCGTCTACGTCGACACCCTCGGAGACGAGGCGGTGTTCGTGACGGTGAAGCTGTCCTCGCTGTTCGGGAAGGCGCGCCTGGTGTTCGCGCCGCTCAAGGGTGCCGTCGTCACCCCGGACCACCTCAAGGTCGCCTTCGGCCGCGAGCTGGTGCGCGAGGCGCCGGGCATCGACACGGACGGGGAGCTGCACGCCACCGACGAGCCGGGCGTGTTCGCGCACTACGGGCTCGCGTACCAGACGGGCTCGCTGGGCGAGCGGCGTCTCGCGCGCCGCTGAGCCGTTCGCCCGACCTACGGGCGGACCGCCGTCGCCGCGCCGACCGCTTCGCGGCGCACGCGGTCGACGTAGGCCTGGGAGCGGTTGTAGGCGAGCACCGCGGCGCGCCAGTCGTCGCCGCGGCGCAGGTCGCGGTCGTCGGCGCACAGGTAGCGGGCGGCGGCGAGGGCGGCGTCGTCGAGGTCGTCGGGGTCGCTGACGCCGTCCCCGTCGCCGTCGGCGCCGTACTCCGCCCACGTGGTGGGGATGAACTGGAGCGGGCCGACAGCACGGTCGTAGGTGGTGTCGCCGTCGAGGCGCCCGCCGTCGGTGTCCCGGATCTCCCGGTTGCCTCCTGTGCCGTCCAGCTCGGGGCCGCGGATCGGCTCGCCCGGGCGCCCGGCGTCGTCGAGGGCGGTGTCGCCGAAGCGGCCGTGGTTCGACTCGACGCGCCCGAGCCCGGCGAGCGTCACCCACGACAGGCCGCAGTCGGCGAGCTCGTCGCGCGCGGCGGCCTCGGCCCCCGCGTAGGCGACGAGCGCCCGCGCCGGGACGCCCGTGCGGGCGGCCGCGTCCTGCGCCCAGGTGCCACGGGCCACCGCGTCGGCGGGCACCGGGGCGGCGGCGGGCTGGGCGTAGGCGGGCAGCGAGTCCGCTCCGCGGCGGCTGACCGCCACGACCCCCGCCACGCCCGCGCCGACGAGCAGGACGAGCACCACGGCCGCGGCGAGCAGGTTCTCGAGCCTCCGGGCCTCGGTGGGGTCCGCGGTCTTCTCGGTCGGCTCGTCGGGCACGCCCCGACGCTACGGACCGGCCCGTGGCACCCCGGTCAGGCTCCGCCGACCGGAGCAACCGCCCGTCGGGAGGACGCGCCGTGTCGTCGATGCGACACGCGCGTCACCCGCTCGTCCCCGTGCCGCGTGCGCCGGTCACCGACAGCCCCCGATCGGTAGTCCATTCGTAGGAGGCCCCGGCCACGTTGATCGGGCACGCTGTCGTCCTCCGCCGGACAGGGAGGGCCCGGTGGATCGGTGTCGCGGGGAGGGGGCGCCATGGACATCGACGTCCGGCTGCGCATGTTCACGTGGTTCGCCGACGTCTCCGGGGCGGTGGCGGTCAGCCGCATGACCCCGGAGGAGATCGCCCGCGCGCGGGCGCGGCGTCTCAGTCACAACGTCGTCACGTCGCGGGTCTTCGGGCCGATGCCGCGCGGCGTGTTCGTCACCGACCGCATCGCGCACACCGACGTCGGGCCCCGCCCCGTGCGGCTCTACCGCCCGCACACGGCGCGCGCCCTGCCGGTGATCGTCAACTTCCACGGCGGGGGCGGCACGCTGGGCAACCTCGACCAGTCCGACTGGCTGTGCGCCCACGTCGCGGCGCGGGTCGGGGCGCTCGTGGTGTCGCTCGACTACCGCCTCGCCCCCGAGCATCCCTACCCCGCCGGCCGCGAGGACGGGTACGCCGCGGTGAGCTGGGCGGCGCGCGAGGCCGCGACGCTGGGCGCGCGCCCCGACCGTCTCGCGGTCATGGGCGACAGCGCCGGCGGCAACCTCGCGGCCGTCGTCTGCCTGCTCGCCCGCGAGTCCGGGCCGGTGATCGACTCCCAGGTCCTGCTCTACCCCGTGCTGGACCTGACCTTCGAGCGTCCCTCGGTGGCGCGCTTCGGGAACGGGCCGGTGCTCACGCGCGCGGACATGGAGGTCTTCCGCGACCACTACCTGGGCTGCGGGAACGACCCGACCGACCCACTGTGCTCGCCGCTGTTCGCCCCCGACGTCGGCGACCTGCCGCCGGCGCTGATCGTCACCGCGGGCGTCGACCCGCTGCACGACGACGGCGTCGACTACGCGCAGCGCCTCGGGGAGGCCGGCGTGCCGGTACGGCACACCGACCACCCCCGGGCGGTGCACGGCTTCCTCTCGTTCCCCGGCGTGTGCCGGGCGTCGGCGACGGCGCTCGACGACATCTGCGCCGAGCTCACCGACCGCCTGGCCTGAACCTCCGACGACGGGCCCGCGGAGCGACGAAGGAGCTCGCGGGCGCGGTCGTCTCGGAGGATCTCCCGTCACATGTGCAGGCCGCCGTTGACCGAGTAGACCTGCCCGGTGATGTACTCCGACTCGGGGTCGGCGAGGAATTCCACGACGCGCGCGACCTCGTCGGGACGGCCGAGCCGCTTCATCGGGATGCCGGAAACGATCTTCTCGATCGCCTTCTCCGGCACCGCGGCCACCATGTCGGTCTCGATGTAGCCGGGCGCGACGCAGTTCACCGTGACGCCCTTGCGCGAGCCCTCCTGCGCCATCGACATCGTCATGCCGAACAGGCCCGACTTGGTCGCGGCGTAGTTCACCTGCCCGGCGTTGCCCTGCTCGCCGATCACCGAGCTGATGTTGACGATGCGGCCGCTGCCCCGCTCGGCCATGTGCAGGTAGGCGAGGTGGGCCATGTAGAAGGTGCCCGAGAGGTTGACCTGGACCACGCGGTCCCAGTCGTCGACCTCCATCTTCGTCAGCATCTTGTCGGCGGTGATGCCGGCGTTGTTGACCAGGACGTCGACGCGGCCGTGCGCGTTGATGACCTCGTCGAACACGCGCTCGCAGTCGCCCCGCGCGCCGATGTTGCCCTGGTGGATGGTGATCCGGTCGCTGCCGTACTCGGACTGGAGGTTCTCCGCCGAGGTCGGGTCCGACGAGTAGCCGACGCCGACCTTCATCCCCCGCTTGACGAGCCGCTCGCTGATCGCCCGCCCGATGCCGCGGGCGCCGCCCGTCACCAGGGCCACCTGACCGGTCATGTCTCCCATGCGTGCTCCCTCGCTCGTCATCCGCGTCGGGGATTTCTGTACCCGGACGGTGGCCCGCGCCACACGACCCGGGGCCCATGGAAGTCGGGTTCTTCGCCGACCGGAAGTCCAGGACATCCCCTACCCGTGGGTAGGTCGCCGTTGCGAAACATCCCAAGCGGAACGTACGGTCTACACAGCGCCCAACGCCGGGTGCGATCGAGCGCCCGCTCCCCGGGCGTGAGGAGGTGCGCCATGACGGCCCCCACCGACGAGCACGCCGCCGACACCACCGCCGGCGACCCCATCGCGGCCCAGACCGAGGCCCCCTCTCCCGATCCGGCCGCGTACCTGCGCGGCTACCACGCCACCGCCGCGGTGCGCGGCGCCGCCGAGCTCACCAAGGGCGCGGGCTACGTGCTCCGCCGGGCGCTCGAGCAGTCGGTGCGCCCGGGCACCAACACCCGCGACGCCCAGCGCTGGTGGCGCCACGTGCTCACCCGGCGCCGCCCGCAGTGGCACAACGAGCACGAGATCGTCTTCGAGACGCCGATCGCGCGGCTGCGGGACTTCTCGCAGGGGTCGACCGACGACGTCGTCCCGGCGCTCGTGCTGCCGCCGCAGGCCGGGCACGACTCCTGCATCGTCGACTTCCAGCCGCGCCAGTCGCAGATGATGATGATCCGCGAGGCCGGGCTGACCAGGGCGTTCACGCTCGACTGGGTCGGCGCGACGCGCGAGACCTCGGGCACGACGATCTCCGACTACATCGCGGTGGTCGACCGCGCCGTCGAGCACTGCGGCGGCCGCGTCAACCTCATCGGCGACTGCCAGGGCGGCTGGCTCGCGACGATCTACGCGGCGATCCACCCGGACAAGGTCAACACGCTGACCCTCGCCGGCGCGCCGATCGACTTCCACGCCGGCGAGACGCCCATCGGCGCCTCCTCGCGGGTGATGACCCAGCGCTTCGGCCAGCTGCCCTACCGCGCCATGGTCGCCGCGGGCGGCGGGAACATGCCGGGCTCGTTCGTGCTCGGCGGCTTCATCGCGATCCGCCCCGACGCCGAGATCGCCAAGCACGTCGACCTGCTGCGCAACCTCGACGACCCCGGGGCCATCGCCCGCTACGAGGCGTTCGAGGACTGGTTCAAGCACACGCAGGACGTGCCCGGCACGTTCTACCTCTGGCTGGTCGAGCACCTCTTCGCCGGCAACGAGCTGATCCACGGCGAGCTCGAGGTCGACGGGAAGCGCGTGGACATGCGGAACATCGCGTGCCCGCTGTTCCTGCTGGGCGGCGCGACCGACCACATCACCCCGCCGGTCCAGGTCTTCGCGGCCGCCGACCACGTGTCGACCCCGGCCGAGCAGGTCACCCGGCGCACCGCTCCCGGCGGGCACCTCGGCCTGTTCATGGGCAACCAGGCCCTGCGCCACGAATGGCCGCCGCTCATGGCCGCGGTGGCGGAGCACTCTCGCCCGCACGGCGGGCGCCGCAGCGCTTGACCGATCGAGCCCAGCGGTGACGGTGCCCGCGCGGGCCTGGGTTTCGTCCGGGCCCCGCGGGTACTTTCCGAACACACCCGGCGCTGCGCACCGCAGTCGCCCGCCTGTCGGCCACCGACGCGGTGGCGCCAGTCGTCCCGGCCCGTCCCCGGGCCATCCAGCGACCAGGAGGACCCCCATGCCCGGTTCCGTCATCGTCTCCGGCGCCCGCACGCCGATCGGCAAGCTGTCCGGCGCCTTCGCCGGCCTGCCCGTCCAGACGCTGGGCACGGTGGCGATCCAGAAGGCGCTGGAGCAGGCCCGCGTGTCCCCGGAGCAGGTCGAATACCTGATCATGGGCCAGGTCATCCAGGCCGGCGCGGGCCAGAACCCGGCGCGCAAGGCCGGCACCGACGCGGGCCTGCCGATGTCGACGCCGTCGTTCACGCTGAACAAGGTCTGCCTGTCCGGCCTGGACGCGATCGCCCTCGCCGACCAGATGATCCAGGCCGGCGAGTACGACATCGTCGTCGCCGGCGGCATGGAGTCGATGACCGAGGGCCCGTACCTGCTGCCGAAGGCCCGTCGCGGCTACAAGTACGGCGCCGGCCAGGTCGTGGACGCCACCGAGTACGACGCGCTGACCGACGTCTACGACCACGAGTCGATGGGCGCCTCGACCGAGCGCTTCTCGAAGTCGATCGGGCTCTCCCGCGAGGCGATGGACGAGTTCTCGGCGTCGTCGCACCAGCGCGCCGCCGACGCCGCGAAGAACGGCCGCTTCGACGCCGAGCTCGCGCCGGTGACGATCCCGCAGCGCAAGGGCGACCCGGTCGTCGTCACCGAGGACGAGGGCGTCCGTGGCGACACCACCGCCGAGGGACTGGGCAAGCTGCGCCCGGCGTTCGACAAGGAGGGCGCGATCACCGCGGGCTCCTCGTCGCAGATCTCGGACGGCGCCGCGGCCGCGGTGATCATGTCGGCGCAGAAGGCCGAGGAGCTGGGCCTCGAGGTCCTCGCGACCATCGGGCACCACGGCTGGGTCGCCGGCCCCGACAATTCGCTGCTCTCGCAGCCCTCGAACGCGATCCTCAAGGCCCTCAAGCGCGAGGGCAAGGAGGCCAAGGACCTCGAGATGCTCGAGATCAACGAGGCGTTCGCGGCCGTCGCGCTGCAGTCGACCACCGAGCTCGGCGTCGACCCGGAGCGCGTGAACCCCGACGGCGGCGCCATCGCGCTCGGCCACCCCGTCGGTGCCAGCGGTGCCCGCATCGCGGTGCACCTCGCGCACGAGCTGCGTCGCCGCGGCGGCGGCATCGGCGCGGCCGGCCTCTGCGGCGGCGGCGGCCAGGGCTCCGCGCTCATCCTGCACGTCTGAGCGGGCGCCCCGGAGTGTCAGCGTGGCGGCCACGCTGACACTGGGCATCAGGAAATCCACCACGATCACCGGCGGCGCGGCGGTCACCTCACGAGGTGGCCGCCGCGTCGTCGTGCGCGAGGGAACCGCGGCAGGCCCCGCTGCGTCGAAACCGGGGGCGGGGCCGCGTCCGGTGGGAGGAGCCGGGCGCGGTTCCGCCCCCGGAATCCCCCCGGCGGGGGAGGCACGTTCGGCAGTGACCATGCTCGGGTGCGCATGCCAAGGTGGTCATCCGGGCACAGGTG
The DNA here is from genome assembly GCF_037400335.1 of Actinomycetospora flava. Taxonomy (NCBI): domain Bacteria; kingdom Bacillati; phylum Actinomycetota; class Actinomycetes; order Pseudonocardiales; family Pseudonocardiaceae; genus Actinomycetospora; species Actinomycetospora flava. Next base: position 548,509 of record NZ_JBBEGM010000002.1, on the reverse strand, counting down.
ACCGGGCGCACATCCTCACAACACGGAGGCCAGCACATGCCGCAGGAGGTCCGGGGCGTCGTCTCCCGGGAGAAGGGCAAGCCGGTGACGGTCGAGACGATCGTCATCCCCGACCCGGGTCCGGGCGAGGCCGTCGTCAAGGTCCAGGCGTGCGGGGTCTGCCACACCGACCTGCACTACCGCGAGGGGAACATCAACGACGAGTACCCCTTCCTGCTCGGCCACGAGGCCGCGGGCGTCGTCGAAGCCCTGGGCGACGGTGTCGAGGGCCTCGAGGTGGGCGACTTCGTCATCCTCAACTGGCGCGCGGTGTGCGGGGTCTGTCGTGCCTGTCGCAAGGGCAAGCACTTCCTCTGCTTCGACACCCACAACGCGGCGCAGCCGATGACGCTGAAGGACACCGGCGAGGCCCTCTCGCCGGCCCTGGGCATCGGCGCGTTCGCCGAGAAGACGCTGGTGCACTCGGGCCAGTGCACGAAGGTCAACCCCGACGTCGACCCCGCCGAGGCCGGCCTCATCGGCTGCGGCGTCATGGCCGGCACGGGCGCGGCCATCAACACCGGCCAGGTCCAGCGCGGCGAGACCGTCGCGGTCATCGGCTGCGGCGGTGTCGGGGACGCGGCCATCGCCGGTGCGGCGCTGGCCGGCGCCACGACGATCATCGCGGTCGACACCGAGGACCGGAAGCTCGAGTGGGCCAAGGGCTTCGGCGCGACCCACACGATCAACGCGAAGAACACCGACCCGGTGCAGGGCATCCGTGACCTCACCGGCGGCTTCGGTGCGGACGTGGTCGTCGACGCGGTCGGCATCCCGGCCACCTGGAAGCAGGCGTTCGAGGCCCGCGACCTCGCCGGCCGTCTCGTGCTCGTCGGCGTGCCCTCGCCGGACATGAAGCTCGAGGCCGACTTCCAGCCGTTCTTCTCCCACGGCGGGTCGCTGCGGTCGTCCTGGTACGGCGACTGCCTGCCCAGCCGCGACTTCCCCATGCTGGTCGACCTGGCCCTGCAGGGCCGTTTCCCGCTCGACAAGTTCGTGACGGAGCGGATCTCGCTCGACGACGTCGAGCAGTCCTTCGAGAAGATGCATCACGGTGACGTGCTGCGTTCGGTGGTGATCCTGTGAGCGCCGAGAAGATCGGCGAGGGCGTCGAGCACATCACGACGTCCGGCAAGTTCGAGATCGACGGCAACTCGTTCGACGTCGACAACAACGTCTGGATCATCGGGGACTCGTCCGAGGTCGTCCTCCTGGACGCCCCGCACGACGCCGAGGCGATCAAGTCCGCGGTCGGCGACCGCAACGTCGTGGCCATCCTGTGCACGCACTCGCACAACGACCACGTCAACGCGGCGCCGGCGATCGCGGCCGCCTTCGACGCCCCGATCCTGCTCAACCCCGCCGACCGGGTCGTCTGGGACCTGACCTACCCGGACCGCGAGCCGGACGGCGAGATCACCGACGGCGAGACCTTCACGATCGCCGGGATCGACCTGCGGGCGATCCACACGCCGGGGCATTCTCCCGGGTCGACAGTGTTCTACGCACCCGACATCGGCACGCTGTTCTCCGGGGACACCCTGTTCAACGGGGGTCCGGGGGCCACGGGCCCGTCGTACTCCGACTTCAACGTGCTCATCGAGCAGCTGGCCGACAAGGTCTTCTCGCTGCCCGGCGACACCATCGTGCGCACCGGGCACGGCGACACGACGAAGGTCGGTGACGAGGCCGCGCGCCTCGAGGAGTACCGCGAGCGGGGCTACTGAGCGCCTCCTCTGACGACGAGTACCCGGCCGACCCCTATCCCGGGGTCGCGCCGGGTTTCTCGTTCGTGCACCTGGACGCGGCGAGCCACCGCCTCGAGCCCTCGGACCGCGCCGCCGCCGGCTGGACCGTCGACGGCGCCGACCTCGACCGCTGGCTCGCCGACCGCGGCGCCGCGCCCCTGACCGCCCGGGTGCCGGTGCTCGCGTTCGGCTCGAACCGGTGCCCGTCGAAGCTGACGTGGCTGCGCGAGCACCTCGGGCTCGCCGGGCCGGTGGTCGTCCTGCGGGTGCGGGTCGAGGGGCTCGCCGCCGTCTGGGCCGCCGGGCTCCGGAAACGCGACGGGGCCCGGCCGGCGACGCTCGCGGTGGCGCCGGGCGCGGTGGAGACCCACGCGGTGTGGATGGCCACCCCCGACCAGGTGGCCGTGCTCGACCGCTGCGAGGGGCGCGGCGAGCGCTACGACCTGGTGCGGCTGCGCACCGGGCACGTCGTCACCGAGGACGGGGCGCGGCTCGACGGGGTGTGGACGTACTGGGCGGGCGATCCCGTGCGGGCTCCGCTGCTCGTCGACGGCGCCCCGGTGCCGATCACGACGCTCGACCAGGCGGGGGCCCGAGTCCTGGTCGGAGAAGCGGGTCCGCCGACGCCGGACGCGGTCCTCGTCGAGCACGGCGCCCCCGACCCGTCGGCGTGGCCGGACCGCGTGTTCGTCTACGGCACGCTGCTGCCCGGCCGGAGCGCCTGGCCGCTGATGGCCCCGCACGTGACCGGCGAGCCCGTCGAGGCGTGGCTGCCGGGCCGCGTGCACGACACCGGCCGCGGCTACCCGGCGCTCGTCCCCGGTGGGCCGGGGCGGGCACGGGGCGCGGTGCTGACCCTCGCCGACCCGTCGGGAGCGCTGCCGCTGCTCGACGACTACGAGGGCCCCGACTACGACCGCCGTCGCGCCGTCGCGCACACCGCGGACGGGCTGCTGCCGACGTGGGTGTGGACCTGGCGGGGCCCGGTCCACGGGGCGCCGCTGACGGCGGCCTGGCCGCCTACGAGCGGGTCCGGACGCTGACCGAGATCGGCGACGACGGGGTCATCGGGACCACCGGCACGACCGGCACGACCTCGGCGTCGCTCTCCTCCGCCTCCGCCGCCCGGCGCTGCACCGACCGCCCCAGCGCCAGGAGCGCCAGGCCCACGACCAGCGCCGCCCCGGCCAGGACGAGCACGCCCAGGGCCACGAGCTGCGGGATCCCGTGCAGCCGGGGGACACCGGGCACGGCGAGGGGCACGGCGCCCATCAGGAGGATCACCGTCACCGCCGACACCACGAGCACCCGCACGACGCGTCCCCCCTCGATGGATCTCCACTCTCTCCTGGTCGTCGCGCGGACCACCAGTGGTCGTTAGCCCCATCGGGGTCACGATGCGGTTCCGGTGCCGGTCGGACATCCTGATCGCCGGACCGGGGACGGGAGAGCGATGCTCGAGATCGACGGGATCTCCAAACGGTTCGGGTCCACGGTCGCGCTGGACGGGATGAGCCTCACCGTTCGCCCGGGCGAGCTCTACGGGTTCGTCGGCGCCAACGGGGCGGGCAAGACGACGACCATGCGGATCGCGCTCGGCGTGCTCGCCGCCGACGCCGGCGAGGTCCGGCTCGGCGGCCGTCCGCTCGACGCCGCCTCGCGGCGCCGGATCGGCTACATGCCCGAGGAGCGCGGGCTCTACCCGCGCATGGCCGTCGGCACGCAGCTGCGCTACCTCGCCGAGCTGCGCGGACGCTCGGCCGCGCAGGCCCGTGAGGCCGCCGACCGCTGGACCGAGCGCCTCGAGCTCGCCGAGCGCCGCGGCGACGAGGTGCAGCGACTGAGCCTGGGCAACCAGCAGCGCGTGCAGCTCGCCGCCGCCCTGGTCGCGGAGCCGGACGTCCTCGTGCTCGACGAGCCCTTCTCGGGGCTCGACCCGATGGCCGTCGACGTCATGAGCGAGGTCCTGCGCGAGCGCCGCGACGCGGGCGCGCCGGTCGTCTTCTCCTCGCACCAGCTCGAGCTCGTCGAACGCCTCTGCGACCGCGTCGGGATCGTGCGCGCCGGGCGTCTCGTGGCCGAGGGCGCGGTCGCCGAGCTGCGCGACGCGTCGGCGGCCGAGGTCGTCGTCGACGCCCCGCACGCCCCGCCGGGGTGGGCCGACGCCGTGCCCGGGGTGGCGCGGGCCCGGGCGGCCGAGGGCGGCACCGTGCTGACCCTGACCGACGCCTCGGAGACCACCCTGGGCGCCGTGCTCGACGCGGCCCGCCGCACCGGGCCGGTGCACGAGTTCCGGCGCCGCCGCCCGACGCTCGCCGAGATCTACCGCGACGCCGTCGCCGAGGAGGCCGCGGCGTGAGCCTGCGTCCCGTGCTGCTCATCGCCCGCCGGGAGTTCGCGTCGCGGGTGCGCGGCAAGGCGTTCGTCGTCGGCACGCTCGTGGTGCTGGTGCTGCTCGGGGCGTACGCCGCGGTGCTCGCCACCCTCGCCTCCGACGACGACACCGCGCGGGTCGGCGTCACCGGGCCGGCCGTCGCGCTCACCGGTCCGCTCGAGCGCGCCGCCCCGGCCCAGGGGCTCACGCTCACGGTGGTGCCCGAACCCGACGTCGCGGCGGGCGAGGCCGCGGTTCGTGCCGGGGACCTCGACGCCCTCGTGGGCGGGGACGCGGCCCGTCCGCGGGTGTTCGTCGAGTCCGAGCCCGACGCCGCCCTGGAGCGGACGATCGTCGCCGCGACGACCGCGGTCGCGCGGGATGCCTACCTCGCCGGCCGCGGGGTCGACCCGGCGGCGCTCGACGCGGCGGTCGCGGAGTCCGGGCCGGTCGTGGTGGCCGCCGAGGCGCCGGACCCGCAGGCCGGGCAGCGGCTCGGCCTCGGGCTCGCGGGCGCGTTCCTGCTGTTCTTCTCCATCCAGTCCTACGGCGCGATGGTCGCCCAGGGTGTCGTCGAGGAGAAGGCGAGCCGGGTCGTCGAGATCGTCCTGTCGTCGGTGCGGCCGTGGCAGCTGCTGCTCGGGAAGGTGCTCGGGCTGGGCGCGGTGGGGCTGCTGCAGCTCGTGGTGCTCGGCGGGGCCGGGCTCGCCGTCGCGGGCGCGGCGGGCGTGCTCGTGGCCGACGTGGGGCTGGTCTCCACGCTGGTGTCGGTGCTGGTCTGGTACCTGCTCGGGTTCGCGCTCTACGCGACGGTGTTCGCGGCGGCGGGCTCGCTGGTGTCGCGGCAGGAGGACACGCAGAGCGTGCTCTCGCCGGTGACGATCTTCGTGCTGCTCGGGTTCGTCGTGGGCTTCAACCTGCTCACCTACGACGCCCGCGGCACCGCGATCACCGTGCTCTCGCTGCTGCCGCCGTTCAGCCCGCTGTTCATGCCCGCCCGCATCGCGCTCGGCGTCGCCCCGGTGGGCCAGGTCGTGCTCGCGTTCGTGCTGACGATCGCCTTCACCGCGGGCGTCCTGGCCCTCGGCGGGCGCATCTACGCGAACTCGGTGCTGCGCACCGGCGCGCGGGTGTCGCTGCGCGAGGCCCTGGGACGCCGAGCACCGGAGCGCGCCGGAGATCGGTAGGCAGCGCGACGCAGGAGCGCTGACTGCCGCATCTCCTCGGCGCGACGGACTAGAACGGGCGGTCGCCGGCGATCGCGACGCGTTCCGCGACCCGGCGGTGCGGGTGGTAGTCGCCGACCGCGTAGTGCTGGGTCGCGCGGTTGTCCCAGAACGCCACCGTGCCCGCCGCCCACCGGTACCGGACCTGGTACTCGGGCACGTGGGCCTGGGCGAACAGGTGCCGCAGCAGCGCGTCCGACTCGTCGCGGTCGAGCCCCTCGATGTGCGTCGTGAAGGAGCTGTTGACGAACAGCGTGCGGCGGCCCGTCTCCGGGTGGGTGCGCACCACGGGGTGGCTCACGGGCGGGAAGACGTCCTCGAGGCGGGCGAGCTTCTCGGCGTCCAGGAAGCGGGCGAAGCCGGGGACCATGTCGTGCACGGCGGTCGCGTCGTCGATCCGGGCGAGGACGTCGGGGGCGAGGTTGTCGTACGCCGCCGCCATGTCGGCCCACATCGTGTCGCCCCCGAACGGCGGGGTGTCGATCATGCGGAGCATCGCGCCCATGGCCGGGTTCGGCCGGAACGACGTGTCGACGTGCCAGACGTTCTCGTAGGTCTGGGGGCCGTCGCCGCCCTTGGTGAACCGCACCGTCGCGGGGTCGTCGCCCTGCTCGAGCAGCGGGTTGGTCTCGAGCTCGCCCCAGTGGCGGGCGAGGTCGCGCTGGTCGGCGGGCTCGAGGTCCTGGTCGGGGAAGAACAGGACCTTCCACTCCAGGAGCGCCCGGTGGATCTCGGCGCGGAGCCCGGCGTCAGTGGCCGCGAGGTCGACGCCACGGACCTCCGCCCCGAGGGTGACCCCGACCGGGGTGAGCTCGAACGCGTCGTACGGACAGCGGTCCGACCCGTCGCCCGGCATCCGGCGGAGGAGACGCCGACCCTCGAGGAGGTCGGCGGCCGGGGTGCTGGTCGGTCGGAGCGTCCGCGATCCGAGCGTGCTGGTCACGATCGACCACGCTCAGACTGGCGCAGGGTCGCAGTCAACGCAATGTGGCGGAGATCGTTTCCCCCCTCGCCTTTACCTCCCGGTGGTGCAACGATCCCGCGATGCTCACACGTTCAGGGCGGGTGGTCGGCGCGACCATCGCCGTGCTCGCGTTCGTCCTCGCCGGCTGCGGCGGCCTCTCCGGCACCGGTCAGCCCCAGGCCCAGGGCGGCAGCCTCGCCGCCAGCGGTATCAACCTCGCCGGCCAGACCTACACGGTCGGCGGCCAGGAGTTCGACGAGCAGCTGCTGCTCTGCAAGATGAGCGTCGCCGCCCTGCAGTCCGTCGGGGCGGCCGTGAACGACCGGTGCAACATCACCGGCTCCGCCGCCGCGCGCCAGGCGCTGCTGTCGGGCGAGATCGACATGGGCTGGTCGTACACCGGCACCGGGTGGATCACGAACCTCGGCAACACCACGCCGATCCCCGACTCCCAGCAGCAGTACGTCGCCGTCCGCGACCAGGACCTCCAGCGCAACCAGATCGTCTGGACCAACCCGACGCCGTTCAACAACACCTACGCGATCGCCACGACCCGCGCGTTCGCCGACGCCAACAACCTGCGCACCACCACCGACTGGGCCAACTTCATCAACAGCGGCAACCCGCAGGCGACCACCTGCGTCGAGGCCGAGTTCGCCAGCCGCAACGACGGCCTGCCGAACCTCCTGCGCACCTACGGGGTCACCCGGCCCTACGACGCCCCGCCGGCCCTGACCGTGCTCGACACCGGCGCGATCTACCAGGCCACCGCCAACGGCAACCCCTGCCTGTTCGGCGAGGTGTTCACCACCGACGGCCGCATCCCCGCGCTGAACCTCGTGTCGCTCGCCGACGACCGGAACTTCTTCCCGAAGTACAACGCGTCGAACACCATCCGCAAGCAGGTCGTCGACCGGAACCCGGCCGTCGTCCAGGTCTTCGACCAGATCTCCCCGCGCCTGACCGACGACGTCATGCTCCAGCTCAACGGGCAGATCTCCTCGCAGGGCCGCGACGCCGGCCAGGTGGCGAACGAGTTCCTGCAGCAGCAGGGCTTCATCGGCTGATCGCCGGCCGCCTCCAGTACTGACCGAAGGGCCCCTTCGCTCGATCTACGCGAGCGAAGGGGCCCTTCGGTCGTCAACCGGGGCCGCGCTCAGAGCGCGTTGAAGCGCGCGAGCGCCTCCTGGCGTTCGGTCTTGTGGTCGACGATCGGGGCCGGGTAGTCCGACGGGGGCTCGCCGAGCTTCCAGGGCTGGTGCACCTTCTTGCCGTCCACGTCGGCGAGCTCCGGCACCCACCGGCGCACGTAGTCGCCCTGGGGGTCGAAGCGCTCGCCCTGGGTCACGGGGTTGAAGACGCGGAAGTACGGCGCGGCGTCGGTGCCCGTGCCGGCCGCCCACTGCCAGCCGTGCTGGTTGGACGCGAGGTCGCCGTCGACGAGCAGCTCCATGAAGTGCCGCGCGCCCCACCACCACGGCAGGTGCAGGTCCTTGACCAGGAACGACGCGACCGCCATGCGCATGCGGTTGTGCATCCACGCCTCGCCGCGCAGCTGGCGCATCGCGGCGTCGATGGCCGGGAAGCCGGTGCGCCCCTCCTGCCAGGCGCGGAACTTCTCGTCCGCCGACTTCCCGGAGTCGAGCGTGATGCGGTCGAACTTGGTGTCGAAGTTCTCGCGCGCCGAGCGCGGGAAGAACCAGAGCACCGCGGCGTAGAAGTCGCGGAAGCAGATCTCGTTGCGGTACGAGGTCGGTCCCGTGCCCGAGCCGCCGACGTCGGCGAGCAGCGTGCGCGGGTGCACGACGCCGTACTTGAGGTACACCGACATCCGGGACGTCGCGGGCCGGTCGGGCCGGTTGCGCAGGTCGTCGTAGTCGTCGAGGTGCTCGTCGACGAACGCGGCCCACTGGTCGCGGGCGGCCTGCTCGCCGGCGGCCGGCAGGTCGGCGTCGGGGGACTCGTCGTCGGGGACCTTCACGGCGCGCGGTCCGCCGTCCTTCTCCCCCGGGTCCATCCAGTCGACGGTCGACGCGTCGGTCTCGGCGGGCGCCCGCCAGCCGTGCTGCGTCCAGGCCCGGCTGAACGGCGTGTACACCTTGTACGGCGAGCCGTCGGACTTGGTGATCCTCCCGGGCGCGACGGCGTAGGGCGAGCCGGTGCGGACGAGCTCGACGCCGTCGAGCGCCTTCTCGACGGCCTCGTCGCGCTCGCGGCCGTAGGGCCCGAAGTCGGCGGCGACGTGCACGCTGCCGGCCCCGACGGCACCGGCGAGCTTCGGGATCGCCTCGGCCGGGTCGCCCTTCACCACGAGCAGCCGCCCGCCGAGGGACTCGTCGAGGTCGCGCAGGCTGCGGTACAGGAACGTCCGGCGCGCCTTCCCCGACGGCTCGAGCAGCCGCGGGTCGAGCACGAACACCGCGAGCGAGCGCCGCGCCCGCGCCGCCGCGGCGTCGAAGATCGGCTGGTCGTGGACCCGGAGATCGCGGCGGAACCAGACGATCGCGGTCGCGTCCCGCTCGTCGCTCATGGGCGGTGACTACCCAGGAGCGCGCTGAGCACGCCTGGACAGCCACCGCCCGTGATCAACGGGGACTTCGTGCGCCGAGAAGCAGCGGACGCCACGTTCGCAGCGTCAGGGGCCTCGCTACCGCTGGTCGAGCCCGACGTAGGAGCGCTCGGTCGGCCCGGTGTAGACCTGGCGCGGGCGGCCGATGCGGGTGTCCGGGTCGTCGATCATCTCGCGCCAGTGGGCGATCCAGCCCGGCAGGCGCCCGATGGCGAACAGGACCGTGAACATCTCGGTCGGGAAGCCCATCGCCTGGTAGATCAGGCCGGTGTAGAAGTCGACGTTCGGGTAGAGCTTGCGCTCGACGAAGTAGTCGTCGTTGAGCGCGTACTCCTCGAGGCGCATGGCGATGTCGAGCATCTCGTCGCCGCCGCCGAGCTTCTCGATGATCCCGCGCGCGGTGTCGCGCACGATCGCCGCGCGCGGGTCGTAGTTCTTGTAGACCCGGTGGCCGAAGCCCATGAGCCGGACGCCCGGCTCCTTGTTCTTGACCTTGCGGACGAACTCGTCGGCGTTGCCCTCGTTGTCGCGGATGCCCTCGAGCATCGTGAGCACCGCGGCGTTGGCGCCGCCGTGCAGCGGACCGAACAGGGCGTTGATGCCGCCGGAGATCGACGCGAACAGGTTGGCCTGCGACGACCCGATCATGCGCACCGTCGACGTGGAGCAGTTCTGCTCGTGGTCGGCGTGCAGGATGAACAGCATGTCGAGCGCCTTGGCGACGTCCGGGTCGACCTCGTAGGGCTCGGCGGGCAGGCCGAAGGTCAGGCGCAGGAAGTTCTCGACCAGGCCCAGCGAGTTGTCCGGGTAGAGGAACGGCTGGCCGATCGAGTTCTTGTAGGCGTAGGCCGCGATCGTCGGGACCTTGGCCAGCAGGCGGACGCTGGAGAGGTCGACGTTCGGCTCGTCGAACGGGTCGAGCTGGCGCTGGTAGAAGGTCGACAGCGCGGAGACCGCGGACGACAGCACCGGCATCGGGTGGGCGTCGACGGGGAAGCCGTCGAAGAACTTCTTCAGGTCCTCGTGCAGCATCGTGTGCCGCTGGATCTGGTCGGTGAACGTGTCGAGCTGCTGCTTGTTGGGCAGCTCGCCGTACATCAGCAGGTAGCTGGTCTCGACGAACGTCGAGTTCTTGGCCAGCTCCTCGATCGGGTAGCCGCGGTAGCGCAGGATACCCGCGTCACCGTCGATGTAGGTGATGTCCGAGCGGCAGGCGCCGGTGTTCACGTAGCCCGGGTCGAGGGTGATCAAGCCCGTCTCGCCGAGCATCTTGCCGAGAGCGACGCCCGAGGAGCCCTCGGTCGCCTCCACGATCTCCATCGTGTGCTCGCCGCCCGGGTACGACAGCGTGGCGGTGCGCTTCTCGGAATCCTCGCTGGCCATCGGCAGTCAGTCCCTCTCGCGCTCGTCGTGAGCGGGAGGGCGGCGGCGCCGGCTCGGCGAGCGAGGTGCCGGGCCGCCCGGCCGCCGGGGGTGTCCCGCGGCGCGCTCCCGCAGCAGTGGGGGTCGTACGAGCGCGAACCGTAGCGCTCGCGAGGTCCGCCACGCAGCACGAGTGGCGGCGCTGCGTGGCGTGGCCCCTGTCACTGTGTGACAACCAGGTTACGCGCCGAGCTCACGACGCCACGGCGGCTCGGCCCCGGCCCGCGAGACCGTCCACGCCGCGACCCGCGCCGCGAACTCCAGCGCGGACGCCCAGTCGTCGCCGTCGAGGCGGGTGACGGCGTCGCGGTCGAGCGCGTCGTGGTCGGCGAGCCAGCCCAGCAGCGCGCTGTGCACGCTGTCGCCGGCGCCGATGGTGTCGACGAGCGGCCCGACGCTCGCCGCGGGCACGGTGACCACGCCGCCGCCGCGGGTGTAGGCCGCCAGCCCCGACGACCCGCGCGTCAGGACGACCGCGCCGGCCCCGGCGTCGAGCACGTCCTCGGGCGAGCGGCCCCACCGCTCGGCGTCCTCGTCGGAGAGCTTGACCAGGCCCGCCACCCGCGCGATCCGGTCGAGGCGGGCGACGACGGCGTCGGGGTCGTCGACCAGCCCGGGCCGCAGGTTGGGGTCGAGGCTGACCAGGCGCCCGCGCTCGGCCTCCCGGACCGCGAGGTCGGCGTAGCGCGACGCGCCGGGCTCGAGGACCAGCGACAGGGTGCCGACGGCCACCGCCGCGGTGTCGGCGGGCAGCTCGCCGGGGTCGGCGACGAGCCGGTCGGCGCTGCCCGCGACGTGGAACGCGTAGCGCGCGGCGCCGGCCTCGTCGAGCGTGACCACCGCGAGCGTCGTCGGCTCCGGGCCGCGCTGCACCAGCGACGTGTCGACGTGGTTGGCCTCGAGGCGGCGGACCAGCGCGTCCCCGAAGGGGTCGGTCGACAGGCGCGTGAGCATCGTCGCCGGCACCCCGAGGCGCCCGAGGCCGACGGCGGTGTTGAACGGGCCGCCGCCGAGGCGCGGGGCGAGCGCGGTGAGGGCGGGGTCGTCCGGGTGCCCGTCCCCGGTGGGGACCAGGTCGACGAGCGCTTCCCCGCCGACGACGACGCGACCGGTCACTTCTCGTCCTCCGCCCGGATCCCCCAGCTCACCGTCCACGTCTCCCCCGGCGCGATCACGCGCAGATCCGTGCCCGAGTTCGCGGCGTCCGCCGGGCAGGTCATCGGCTCGACGGCCACCGCGCGTCCCCGGCCGGCGAGGTCGTCGGGCGTGAACACCATGACCCACCCGAAGGCCGCGTCGCCCCACAGCGCGGTGGACCGCCCGCCGGGCGCGGTGAGCACGCCGAGGACCCCGTCGGGCCCGGCCGCGGCACCGAAGCAGGTGTCGAGCGCCAGGTCGCCGACGCGCCGGCCCCCGCGCAGGTCCTCGTCCGGGCCCACCGGGCGCACGGCGGTGGGGATCATGCGCTCGTCGGTGTCGACGATCCGGTCCGCGGCGACCGTCAGCGTGCAGTCGGCGGGGGCGGCGTCGCCGACGCGCAGGTAGGGGTGGGTGCCGACGCCGGCCGGGACGTCGTCGCCGCCGGTGTTGGTCAGCGCGTGGGTGACGGCGAGGCCCGTCGGCGAGACGGCGTAGGTGGTCTCCACGTGCAGCGGACCGGGCCAGCCGGCGGAGGCGTCGACGTCGGCGGCGAGGCGCACCGAGTCCTCGGCGCGCTCGACCACCCGCCACGGGCGCCGCCGCAGCAGCCCGTGGATCGCGTTCCCGCGAGCGGCCTCGGTGACCTCGAGGCGGTGTTCCCGCCCCCGCCAGGTGTAGGCGGCGCCGGCGATGCGGTTGGGCCAGGGCACGAGGACGCCGCCCGCGCCCATCGGCGGGGTCGTGTCGACGTCGAAGGTCTCGACGCGGGCCAGCCCGTCGACGTCGAGCGCCCGCATGCCGGCCCCGACCTCGGTGACGACGGCGCGGTTCGGCCCGGCGACGAGGTCGATCTGCTCGCCGGTCGGGTGCACGGCGGCACACGCTAGCGGTGTGACGATCGGTTTGCGTCGTGCGGAACGGGGTTTCGTGCACCGGCCGGAACGGTCACAGAACCGGACATGGGCAGCGAGGAGCACACCCCGTCCGGCACGCCGAAGGTCGTCGTGGTCGGCGGCGGGTTCGCCGGCTTCCAGGCGGCGCGCTCGCTCGCGCGACGGATGGGCGACGAGGTCGACATCGTGCTGGTCAGCCCGACCAACTACTTCCTCTACCTGCCGCTGCTGCCCGAGGTCGCCGCGGGCATCCTCGAGCCGCGCCGGATCTCCGTGGCGCTCGCGGCGGCCCTGCCCCGCTGCGTGCGGCACGCGCCCGGCGAGGTGGACGAGCTGGACCTCGACGACCACCGCATCGGCTGGCTCGACCCCGAGGGGGTCCACCACGAGACGACGTTCGACCGCCTCGTCATCGCGGCGGGCAGCGTCCACAAGGTCCTGCCGGTACCCGGCGTCACCGAGTACGCGCAGGGCTTCCGCGGCGTGCCCGAGGCCCTGTACCTGCGCGACCACCTCATCCGCCAGGTGGAGCTGGCCGCGATGTGCGACGACCCGGAGGAGCGCGCCGCGCGCCTGACCGTGGTCGTCGTGGGCGGCGGCTACACGGGCACCGAGGTCACCGCGCAGGGCTACCGGTTCACCCGCGAGCTCGCGGCGAGCCGCGGGCTGGACGAGGTGCCGCGCTGGGTGCTCGTCAGCCGCGGCGAGCTGCTCTCCGGCCTCGACCCGCACCTCGGGCGCACCGCCGACCGGGTGCTGCGCGAGCGCGGGGTCGACGTGCGCACCCACGAGGAGGTCGACGAGGCCACCGGCAACGGGGTGCGCCTGAGCTCGTCGGGCGAGCACGTGCCCACGCGGACGCTGCTGTGGTGCGTCGGCGTGCGCCCCGACCCGCTCATCGACGACCTCGGGGTGGAGGTCGACCAGGGGCGGATGGTCGTCGACACCCGGCTGCGCGTGCCCGGCCACCCGCACGTCTTCGCCTGCGGCGACGCCGCCGCGGTGCCCGACCGCGCGCGGCCCGGCGAGTACACCGCCATGACCGCCCAGCACGCCGAGCGCCAGGGCCGCCTCGCCGGTCGCAACGTCGCCGCGTCGCTCGGTCACGGGCGCAGCAAGGCCTACAAGCACCGAGACCTCGGCTTCGTCGTCGACCTCGGCGGGTACGACGCGGCGGCGAACCCGCTGGGGATCAAGCTCACCGGCAAGCCCGCGCACGTCGTCGCCCGCGGCTACCACCTGCTCGCGATGCCCGGCAACCGCATCCGCACCGCCGTGGACTGGCTCCTCGACGCCGCGCTGCCGCGCCAGACCGCGCAGCTCGGGCTCGTGCGCTCCCCCGCCGTGCCGCTCGACTCCGCCTCGCCGGAGGTGCCGCAGCACGGCCTCGGGTTCCCGCACGCGCCGGCTCAGTCGTCGTCGGACACGACGTTCCCGCCGCGCCCGGGCGGGTCGGCGGAGGCGGCGTCGCCGGAGGACTCCTCGCCCACCGGCGCTCGGTAGCGCCAGAACACCGGGAAGACCGCGACCACCAGGACCGTCAGCACGATCACGCCGATGCCGCCGACGAACGTGGCGGCGCCGGTGCCCCACGCGTCGGCGGCCGGGCCGTGCCACAGGTCCCCGACCCGCGGGCCGCCCGCCACGACGACGGTGAACACGCCCTGCATCCGCCCGCGCATCCGGTCGGTCGCGACGACCTGCAGCATCGTCTGCCGGAACACCGCGCTGACGAGGTCCGCGGCGCCCGCGACCGCGAGCAGCGTCACCGCCAGCCAGAGCATCGAGGTCAGCCCGGACAGGGCGACGCCGAGGCCCCAGACGCAGATGGCGACCGTCACCGCGACGCCCTGGCGCCGGATGCCGTGCAGCCGCCCGGAGAACAGCCCGCCGAGCGTCGCCCCGATCGCGATCGACGCGAACAGCGCGCCGAGGGCGAAGCCGCCGCCGGGCGGGTCGCCGAACACCCGCTCCGCCGCCTCCGGGAACACCGCCCGCGGCATGCCGACCGCCATGGCCACGATGTCGACCAGGAACGACACGAGCAGCACCTGGCTGGTCGCGATGTAGCGGAAGCCGGCGAGGACGTCGGCGAACCCGGCGCTGTCGCGCACCGCGCGGAACGCGCCGCGCACGCCGCCGGGGCCGTCGCCGACCGGCAGGCGCGGCAGGTTGAAGGCGGCCCAGATCGCCGCGGCCAGGCAGGCGGTGTCGACGAAGTAGAGGATGCCGACCGAGCTGAAGGTCAGCACGACGCCGGCGAGCAGCGGGCCCGCGATGGCGCCGACCTGGTTCACCGTGAACAGCAGCGTGTTCGCCGCCGGCAGCTCGTCGTTGGGCAGGATCCGGGGCAGCACCGCCGCGCGCGTGGGCTGGTTGATCGCCAGGAACGCCGTCTGGACCGCGTAGAGGGTGAGGATCGTCCAGGGACCGCCGATCCCGGTGACCGAGACGACGCCGAGCAGCGCCGAGGTGATCGCGATCCCGGTGCCCGTGAACACCAGCAGGCCGCGGCGGTCGACGGCGTCGGCGATCGCGCCGCCCCAGAGCCCGAACACGATCAGCGGGACGAGGCCGAAGAGGCCGGTCAGCCCGACCCACGCCGACGACCCCGTCAGCTGGTAGAGCTGCGTCGGGACGGCGACGACGGTGAGCTGGGCGCCGACGACCGTGACGATCGCGGCGATCCAGAGCCGCTTGAACGCCGGGGTCCGCAGCGGCGTCGTGTCGGCGAGGAAGCCTCTCCCGGGCCTCCTCGACGGGTCCGGCTCCGCTCCGCTCCGCGTCCCTGCCACCGGCGCATCCTGCGCCTCTACGGCGCGAGGCGCTCCACGACCCACCCCGGACCGGTGCGCCGGAACCGCAGCCGGTCGTGGAGGCGGTCGCCGCGTCCCTGCCAGAACTCGACGTGCGTCGGCACGATCCGCCAGCCGCCCCAGTGCGGCGGGGGCGGGATCTCCTCGTCGTCGGCGAAGCGCTCGGTGACGTTCGCCAGCAACTCCTCGAGGGCGGCGCGGTCGCGCAGCACCGCGGACTGCGGCGAGGCCCACGCCCCGAGCTGGGACCCGCGCGGGCGCGTGCGCCAGTAGACCGCGGTCTCCTCGCGCGAGAGGAGCTCGACGGTGCCGACGACCGTCGCCTGGCGCTGCAGCGCGAGCCAGGGGAAGGTCGCCGACGCCTGGCGCGTCTGGCGCAGCTGGTGGCTCTTCTCCGAGGTGTAGTTGGTGAAGAACGTGACCCCGCCCGCGTCGACGTCCTTGGCCAGCACGGTGCGGGTGGTGAGGCGGTGCTCGTCGTCGCCGGTGGCCAGGACCATCGCGTTCGCGTCGGGCAGGCCGGCGTCCCGGGCGGCACCGATCCAGGCGAGCAGCTGCTCGTGCCAGGTCGGGGCCAGATCCCCGGCGTCGAGCGTCGCCGACCGGTAGTCCTCGCGCATGCCCGGCAGGCCCGTGCCCCGTTCCGCCACCCGAACTCCTCGTCCCGTTCCTGTCCGATTGCCCGCCGCACGGTAGGCGACCGCGGGGTGCGGGCCACGTGAGCAGGGACACAGGCCGCTCCGTTGCCCCTCCGTGGTGCGCCGGAGCAGATTCGGCGTGGGCTCGCAGCGCCGCCGTACCCGGGCGGGGCGCGCGCCGAGGTGGGCGACGGGGCCCCGACCGGGATCCCTGCGCCGCGTCGCGAGGAGGTCGTCGGAGTGAGCACTGCCGTCCCCATTGCTCCCCCGGGGTTCTCGCCGGGGCTGGAGGGCGTGGTCGCCTTCCGCACCGAGATCGCCGAGCCCGACCGCGACGGCGGGGCGCTGCGCTACCGGGGCGTCGACATCGAGGACCTCGTCGGGACGGTCCGGTTCGGCGACGTCTTCGGGCTGCTCGTGGACGGCGACCTCGGGCGCCCGCTGCCCCGCGAGGAGCCGGGGCTGGAGCCGCCGTTCAGCGGTGACGTCCGCGTCGACGCCCAGGCCGGGCTCGCTCTGCTCGGCGCGCGGTGGACGCTGCCGCCGCTGCTCGACGCCACGCCGGAGCGCGCCCGCGACGACCTCGCCCGCAGCGCCGCCGCCGCGCTGGCCCTGGTCGCCCGCTCGGCGCGGGGCTCCGAGGCGGCGGCGGTGCCCTCGACCGTGCTGGACGCGATCGACGACCCGGTGGAGCGGTTCCTCGTGCGCTGGCGCGGCGAGGCCGACCCGGTGCACGTGCGCGCGCTCGACGCCTACTGGGTCTCCGCGGCCGAGCACGGGCTCAACGCGTCGACCTTCACCGCGCGCGTCGTCGCCTCGACCGGCGCGGACGCCGCCGCGGCGCTCTCGGCGGCGGTCGGCGCGATGTCCGGCCCGCTGCACGGCGGCGCGCCGGCCCGGGTGCTGCCGATGATCACCGAGGTCGAGCGGACGGGCGACGCCGACGCCGTCGTGCGCGGGATCCTCGACCGCTCCGAGCGGCTCATGGGCTTCGGCCACCGCGTCTACCGCGCCGAGGACCCCCGGGCCCGCGTGCTGCGCCGGGTCGCGCGCGATCTCGGCGCGCCCCGCTACGAGGCCGCGGCGGCGCTGGAGACGGCGGCGCTGGCCGCGCTGCGCGAGCGCCGCCCGGACCGGGCGATCGAGACCAACGTCGAGTTCTGGGCCGCCGTGATGCTCGACCTCGCGGGCGTGCCGGCGCCGATGATGCCGGCCATGTTCACGTGCGCCCGGACCGCGGGCTGGGCGGCGCACGTGCTCGAGCAGCGCCGCACCGGGCGTCTCGTGCGCCCGTCGGCGCAGTACATCGGCCCGGGGCCGCGGGGCGTGGCGACGGTGGCGCGGACGGCCTGAGGATCGGGCCGGGGCTCGTCGCCCCTGCCGCCGCGGGCGGAGATCGACCTTCGTGGAGCGGATGTCTCGCTGAGGAGAACGTTCGCTCCACGAACCTCGATCATGCCCTCGGACTCCATGGATCCGGGGCGGCAGCGGATGCGTCGAAGCCGGTGTGAGCACCAAGCAACAGCAGATCGAGTTCCGCCGGCTGGTCCGCCGCCAGTCCGGCGTGGTGAGCCTCGACCAGGCGGCCGCGGCCGGCGTGTCACGCCAGTCGGTCGCCCGGAAGGTCGCCGAGAAGGCGTGGTTCCCCGTCGGTCCCCGCGTCTACCAGGTCGGCGAGCACGAGGAGACCCCACGCTCGCGCATCGTGGGCGCGCTGCTCTCGCTCGGCCCGGACGCGACGCTCGTCGGGCCCTCGGCCGCGTGGTGGTGGGGGTTGCGCGACGACCCGCCTGCCCGTCCCACGGTCGCCGTCCCGCCGGAGCGCCGACCCCGGCCCCGCGACGACGTCGACGTGCTCCGCCGCCGCATCGCCGACGCGGAGCGGACCCGCGTCTCCGGGATCGCCGTGACCACCCGCGCGTTGACGGTGCTCGACGCCGCGGCGGCCCTGGGGCTCGACGAGGGCGCTCGTGTCGCGGACCGGGCGCTGCAGCGGGGCGCCGTGACCGTCGACTCGTTGCGGGCCGCGCACCGTCGCACCTCGGGTCGTCGCGGCGCGCCCGTCGGCGCCGAGCTGATCGCCCTCGCGGACGACGGTGCCCGCTCGTGGGCGGAGCGGGAACTGCACCGACGCATGGTGGCCGGCGGGCTGACCGGCTGGAGAGCGAACACCGGGATCGCGCTGCCCGGCTTCGGGCGTGCCGTGGCCGACGTCGCCTTCGAGGAGCAGAAGGTGATCGTGGAGGTCGACGGCTGGGCGTTCCACCGGGACCTGCGGGCGTTCCTGCGCGACGGGCCCCGGCAGTCCGCGCTCGCCGCCGCGGGCTGGGTGGTGCTCCGGACCCACTGGTACGAGCTGCGTGGTGCGCCCGAGGCGTTCCTCGACCGCCTGCGGCGCACCCTGCGCACGAGATCGTGAATCGTGGAGCGGACGTCTCGTGTCGCGGAACGTCCGCTCCACGAATCCGGATCACGGGCGCAGACCGGGCGCTCGACCTGCGATTCCGCTCTCCGCGGCACCCGCGCAGTGGCCCACACGACAGCACTCGCGGGAGGACGCTGGGAGGATGACGCGGTGACCACGTCGACCGACACGCTGCAGATTCCCGCCGAGCTCCTGCCCAGTGACGGGCGGTTCGGGTGCGGTCCCTCGAAGGTGCGCCCCGAGCAGCTCGCCCGTCTCGCCGAGGCCGGTGACGTCATGGGGACGTCGCACCGCCAGAAGCCGGTCAAGTCGATCGTGGGGCGCGTGCGCTCCGGGCTGCGCGACCTGTTCTCGATCCCCGACGGCTACGAGGTCGTGCTCGGGGTGGGCGGCACCACCGCGTTCTGGGACGCCGCCGCGAGCGGCCTCGTGCGCGAGAAGAGCCTGCACCTGACCTACGGCGAGTTCTCCTCGAAGTTCGCGTCCGTCACCAAGGGCGCGCCGTTCCTCGCCGACCCGATCGTCGTCTCCGCCGACCCGGGCAGCGCGCCCGAGCCGACCTCCGACCCGAGCGTCGACCTCATCGGCTGGGCGCACAACGAGACCTCGACGGGCGTCGCCGTCCCCGTCACCCGGCCCAGCGGCTCGGGCGACGCGCTGGTCGCGGTCGACGCGACGTCGGGTGCGGGCGGGCTCCCGGTGCGCATCAGCGAGTCCGACGTCTACTACTTCGCCCCCCAGAAGTGCTTCGCCTCCGACGGCGGGCTCTGGATCGCGATCATGTCGCCGGCCGCGCTCGAGCGCGTCGAGCAGATCGACGCCGACAAGCCGGGCGGGCGCTGGATCCCCGAGTTCCTGTCGCTGTCGACCGCGCTCGACAACTCCCGCAAGGACCAGACCTACAACACCCCGGCCGTGGCGACGCTGCTCCTGCTCGCCGACCAGATCGAGTGGATGAACGCCGGGGGCGGGCTGGACTGGGCGACCGGGCGCACCAAGGACTCCTCGGACCGCCTCTACACCTGGGCCGAGCAGTCGTCGTTCGCGACGCCGTTCGTCGCCGACCCGGCGCACCGCTCGCAGGTCGTCGGCACCGTCGACTTCGCCGACGACGTCGACGCCGCGGCGATCGCGAAGACGCTGCGCGCCAACGGCGTGGTCGACACCGAGCCGTACCGCAAGCTCGGGCGCAACCAGCTGCGCATCGGCATGTTCCCGGCGGTCGAGCCGGACGACGTCACCGCGCTCACCCGCTGCATCGACTGGGTCGTCGAGCGCCAGTCGTGACGGCGCTGCTCTGAACGGGTCACCGCCCGCCGCGCCCGTGGTCATCGTCCGCGTGAAGGGCGAACACGGGCGCGGCGCGCCTCCCTCGTCCGAGGAGATCCGTGACCTAGCGTCGGTGGGCGAGCACCACGCCCCACCGGACCTGCGGGGCGAGGGCCGCGAGCCGACGGGGAGGCCTGATGCGTCAGCTGCGCGTCGTCGGCCTGGGTGACGACCACGAGACCGTGATCCTCGAGGACCCGATCCGCCACGAGCGCTTCGCGGTCTCCGGGGACGAGCGACTGCGGGCCGCCGCGCGCGGGGACGTGCGCCGCCTCGGCCAGATGGAGATCGAGGTCTCGAGCCCCCTGCGCCCCCGGGACATCCAGGCGCGGGTGCGCGCCGGCGAGTCCGTCGACGAGGTCGCCTCGGCCGCCGGCGTGAGCATCTCGCACGTCGAGCGCTTCGCCTATCCGGTGCTGCTGGAGCGCGCACGGGTCGCGGAGATCGCCCGGCGCGCGCACCCCGTGCTGCCCACCGACCCCACGCGCACCGACGGGCGCACGCTCGGCGAGATCGTCGGCGCCACGTTCGGTGCCCGCGGGCAGGACCTCGAGGACGCCCGCTGGGACGCGCACAAGGGCGACGACGCGCAGTGGGTCGTCACCCTGTCCTGGCAGGCGGGGCGCTCGGACAACGTCGCCCGGTGGTCGTTCCGCCCCGGGAGCTCCGGCGGCACCGTCGACCCGCGCGACGACCCGGCGCGCGAGCTGCTCGGCCGCGAGCCGGTCGGCGGCGGCCCGCGCCGCGTCGACGCCACGGCTCCCGAGCCCACTCCCGAGCCCGCGGACGTCGAGACCCCCGAGGTGGTCGAGGAGACGCCGGCGCTGGCCGTCTCGGGCGACACCGCCCCCGCGCGCCGCAGCGCGCCCGCGGGGACGCACGGCGCGACGAGCCCGTCGCGCCGCACCGACCGCGGGACGAACCGGCGCGGCTCCCCGCGCACCGAGCGCCGGGGCGCGCCCACCGTCCCGGCGCCGGCCGCCTCGGACGACCAGGTCCCGACGCCCCGCACGGAGCGCAGCGAGGCCCCGAGCGAGCCCGCCACCGTCGAGACCGCCGCTCCGGAGACCGCCGAGGTCACGCGCCGCGGCAAGCGGTCGCACCCGATCGTCCCGTCGTGGGAGGACGTCCTGCTGGGCACGCGCTCGCCGCGCAGCTGATCTCGCAAGCGCTGCTCAGAACGCGGCGACGGCGAGGAACACCAGCGCGAGCCCGGTGCCCGCGAACGTGCCGTAGACCGCCCAGCGCCAGGTCGGGACGTGGCGGTTGAGCCACAGCGCCGGCACCAGCCCTGCGACGACGGCCGCGTCGACCGCGAGCCCGATCGCGCCGAGCCCGGTGATCAGCGGCGCGGCGAGCGCGAGGTTGGCCAGCAGCACGACCCCGGCCACCAGTACGGCCAGGGTCAGCCCGACCCCCCACGGCGTCGGCTCCGCGGCCGCCGTGACCGCGGTGGGCTCCGCGTCGTCGCCGAGCGGTGCGGGCGCCGGGACGCCCTCGCCCGTCCCGTTGCGGGGCAGCGGCGGCACCGGCGGGGGGTGCGGGGTGCGGGTGACGCGACGCAGCATCACGCGGTGGCCGGTGACGGGGTCGCAGTAGTCGACGGGCGCGGCGAGCTCGACCGAGAGCCTCGCGGCGAGCTGGCGGCCGCGGCGGCTGATCGTGTCGGCGGGACTCCCCCGGCCCGGGCCGGCGGTCACGCCGGCCGCCACGCGCGCCCACTCCCGCAGCGCGTCGACGAGGTCCGGCGGCAGGCCCCAGGTCCGCACCTCGCTCCCGCCGGGGCCGGGGTCCGCGAGCGCGACCCCGGCGACCAGCGCCTGCCCCCGCTCGGCGCGCACCTCCACGACCCTCACCGGGCTCCCCCGGTGGCGTGGAAGGCGACCGCGGCCGCCGTGGCGACGTTGAGGGAGTCGACGTCGCCGGACATCGGGATGCGGACGCGGACGTCGGCGCGGTCCAGGGCCTCCGCGGACAGCCCCGGGCCCTCGGCCCCGAGCAGCAGCGCCACGCGCTCGCGCCCGGCGAGCCCGCCCAGCGCCGCGGGGTCGCCGCCGGGGGTCAGGGCAGCGAGGACGAACCCCGCGGCCCGCAGCGCCGTCACCGCCTCGTCGAGGCCCGCGGTGGCGAAGGGCACGCGCAGCACGTGGCCCATCGAGACGCGCACGCTGCGCCGGTAGAGGGGGTCGGCGCACTCCGGGCCGACGATCACCGCGTCGACGCCGAGCGCCGCGGCGTTGCGGAACAGGGCACCGAGGTTCTCGTGGTCGTTCACGCCCTCGAGCACCGCGACGCGCCGGGCGCCGTCGAGCAGGGCGGCGAGGTCGGGTGCCGGGGCGCGGTCGGCGCTCGCGAGCACCCCCCGGTTGAGGTGGAAGCCGACCACGTGCGCCATGGTGTCGGCGTCCGTGACGTAGGCGGGCACGTCGATCCCGGCCAGGTCGGGCGCCAGGTCGTCCACCCGGCGCGCCACGCCGAGCAGCGCGCGCGGCGGGTACGGCGAGGCCAGCAGGCGGCGGACCACGACGGTGCCCTCGGCGAGCACGAGGCCCCGGCCGCCGGGGCGGTCGGGACGCCGGTCGGCCCGCGAGAGGTCACGGAAGTCGGCGAGGCGCGGGTCCGCCGCGTCGTCGACCTCCACCACACGCGCCACGTGCGTATCGTTCCAGACCCCGGTGCCGGGGTCCGGACCCGGCGACGGGAGCCGACCTCCGGGAACAGGTGTCGGCGGCCCACCGTGGGGCACCCGGTGGGCTGGACGCCGAGCCCGGTGGCGGTGGAGACGAGCGGAACGCAACCCTCCGGCGAGGCCCGGGAACGTGGGAGGCTGGGGTCGTGAGCGAGATGCGGGTGGTCGGTGTACTGGCCGTGGACGACGCGACGCAACAGGGCGGATCGTCGGGCTCGGGCGAGAGCCGACACCCCGTGGTGCTGCTGCAGGAGACCGACGGCAAGCGCTGCCTGCAGATCTGGATCGGGCTGGCCGAGGCCGAGGCGATCGCGCTCGAGCAGCAGGGGCGCCTGCCGGAGCGCCCGCTGACCCACGTGCTGATCTCCGACGTGGTCGCCGCGCTGGGCCGCCGGCTCGAGCGCATCGAGATCACCGAGGTGCGCGGCGGCACCTTCTACGCCGACCTGGTGTTCGACCGGGGCCTGCGGGTCTCCGCGCGGCCCAGCGACTCGATCGCGATCGCGCTGCACGCCGACGTGCCGATCCACGCCACCGAGGGCGTCCTGGCCGACGCCGGGGTCGTCGTCGAGGACGACGAGGGCGACGAGACGCCCGGTTCCGGCGGCGCGGCCGACAGCAGCGACGAGGACGAGGTCGACCGTTTCCGCGCGTTCCTCGACAACATCTCACCCGAGGACTTCGGACGAAGCGGTTGACGGCTGGACGAAAAGGCCCGGATACCGACTGATCAGAGGTCACTCCGCGTCGGCCAGCGGTCGGCGCCGACGGTGGCCTACGCTGAACGGACGCTTTCCGCGGGCGGACGGTGTCGGCGGCTGGCGTGATCTCGCGGGCTGTGTCAGCGTGGCCGCTCGTCGGGGTTCGCGTGAGGGGCCGCGTGCCGCCGGACGTGGCGGGACGCGGTGGTTGTCGGATCGTGGACGGGAGCCGGGCGGGTAATGGGCCAGCACCTCACCGCCACCCTCTTCACCGCCTCGGACCAGGCTCGATACCGGCACCGCATCCACCGGTGCCTCGAGGCCTTCGGGACGATGGTGAGCGAGGGTCGCTTCGCCGGTGCCGAGCCGAGCACGGGCGTCGAGATCGAGCTCGCGCTGGTCGACGAGGACATGCGACCGGCGATGCTCAACCACGCCGTGCTCGACCGCTCCGCCTCCGACGTCCTGACCTCGGAGCTGGGCCGCTGGAACCTCGAGATCAACCTGCCGCCCCGGCTGCTGCCCGGCGCCACGGCGCGCGATCTCGAGCAGGACATGCTGGACGCGACCTGGTCGGCGGGCGACTGCGCGCGGGACCTGGGCGCCCGGGCGGTCACGATCGGCATCCTGCCGACCCTCGCCGCCGAGCACCTCGCGTCCGACCAGCTCACCGAGGACCCCCGCTACGCGCTGCTCAACCGGCAGATGCTCACCGCGCGCGGCGAGCCGTTCCGCCTCGACATCACCGAGCCGCCGGCCTCCCGCCACGGCCCGAGCGACGGCGGGCCCGCCGAGCACCTCGTCCTCGACGTCGACTCGATCGCCCCCGAGGCGGCGTGCACGTCGCTGCAGCTGCACCTCCAGCTCACCCCGGACCTCTTCCCGGCGTACTGGAACGCCGCGCAGGCGATCGCCGGGCTGCAGGTGGCGCTCGCGGCGAACTCGCCGTTCCTGCTGGGCCGCCGGCTCTGGGCCGAGACCCGGATCCCGCTGTTCACCCAGGCCGTCGACACCCGGCCCGTCGAGCTGCGCAACCAGGGCGTGCGGCCGCGGGTGTGGTTCGGCGACCGGTGGGCCCAGTCGGCGTACGACCTCTTCGAGGAGAACGTCCGCTACTTCGGGGCGCTGCTGCCCCTGGCCGAGGACGAGGACCCGTTCGCCGAGCTCGACGCGGGCCGCCCGCCGAGCCTGCAGGAGCTGCGGCTGCACAACGGCACGGTGTGGCGCTGGAACCGCCCCGTGTACGACGTCGCCGACGGCGTCGCGCACCTGCGCCTGGAGAACCGCGTGCTGCCCGCGGGCCCGACGGCCGTCGACGCCGTGGCCAACGCGATGTTCTTCTACGGCGTCATCCGGGCGCTGGCGGAGTCCGACCGCCCGCCGTGGCAGCTGATGTCGTTCGACGCGGCGGAGGCGAACTTCACCGCCGGCGCGCGGCACGGCATCGAGGCCGCCCTGTACTGGCCGGGCATCGGCACCGTGC
This sequence comes from Actinomycetospora flava, assembly GCF_037400335.1. NCBI lineage: Bacteria > Bacillati > Actinomycetota > Actinomycetes > Pseudonocardiales > Pseudonocardiaceae > Actinomycetospora > Actinomycetospora flava. Next base: position 524,053 of record NZ_JBBEGM010000002.1, on the reverse strand, counting down.
GTGCCGACGAGCTGCTGCTGCGCCGGATGCTCCCGCTCGCCCAGGAGGGCCTGGCGGCCTGGGGCGTCGACTCGGAGGCGGCCGACCGCTACCTGTCGGTGATCGAGCAGCGCTGCGTGCGCCGGTCCACGGGCGCGACCTGGCAGGTGCGCGCGGTCGCACAGGCCGAGCGCCGCGGGCTCGACCGGGGCAACGCGGTGATGGAGATGATGAAGCGCTACCTGGAGGGCATGGAGGCCAACGTGCCCGTGCACGACTGGCCGCTGGACTGACGGCGCCGTCGCTGGAGCACCGTCCACACCCCGGCGACGACCACCGCGGCGACCACCGACGCCGCCCCGCCCAGCACCAGCGGGGCGCGCCCGCCGAGCTCCTCGGCGAGCCAGCCGAGCGCCGGACCGCCCACCGGCGTGCCGCCGAGCAGGACGACCATCCACAGGCCCATCACCCGCCCGCGGACCTGCTCGTCGACGCCGAGCTGCACCGCGGCGTTCGCGGCGCTGGTGAACAGCAGCTGCGCGGCGCCCGTGGGCACGAGCAGCAGCGCGACGAGGGGGTAGCTGGGCATGAGCCCGGCGGCGACCTCGCAGACGCCGAACACGACCGCGGCGACCACGACCGTGCGCAGGCGCGGGCGTCCCACCCGGCGGGCGGCGGTGAACGCCCCGAGCAGGCAGCCGACGGCGAGCGCGGAGGTCAGCAGGCCGTAGGACTCGGCGCCGCGCCCGAAGACGTTGCGGGCGACGATGGCGAGCGTCACGAAGAAGTTGATGCCGAGCGTCGAGACGAAGAAGACGAGCACGAGCAGCAGCACCACGTCGGGGTGGCGGCGGACCTCGCGCAGGCCCGCCCGGATCGCGCCCGGCTCCCGCGGGGCGCGGGCGTAGGCGAACATCTCGGCGGGGCGCATGCGGTGCAGACCGGTGAGGACCGCGACGAACGTGACCGCGTTGATCAGGAAGACCCAGCCGGTGCCGACCCCGGCGATCAGCAGGCCACCGACCGCGGGACCCAGCACGCGCGCGGTGTTGAACGTCATCGAGTTCAGCGCGACGGCGTTGGCCAGCGCGCCGGAGCCGACCATCTCGCCGGCGAACGACTGGCGCACCGGGCCGTCGAGCGCGGAGAAGCAGCCCAGCAGCACGCACAGGACGTAGACCTGGGCGATCGTCACCAGGCCCGTCACGTCGAGCAGGCCGAGCACCAGCGCGCACGCGCCCATGGCGACCTGCAGGCCCATGAGCAGGCGGCGCTTGTCGTAGCGGTCGGCGATCGACCCGCCCCAGAGACTGAGCAGCAGGGTGGGGCCGAACTGCAGGGCCGCGGCGATGCCGAGGGCGACCGGGCTGCCGCCGGAGAGCTCGAGGACCAGCCAGTCCTGGGCGACGCGCTGCATCCACGTGCCGACCAGCGAAACGACCTGCCCGGAGGCGAAGAGGCGGTAGTTGCGGACGCGGAGGGCGGCGAAGACGCTGCCCCGCGCGTTCTCCGGGTGCGTGCTGTCGACCTCGCTCACCGGAGATCGCCGTCGCACGCCATAGTGCTGAGCTTACCTAACTAGTTGTGTCAGCGACGTGGCGCTGCAGACACTCAACGTCCGCAGCGCCACGCGCTCACATCACCACGCCGGCTCAGGGCTTGGTGTCCTCGAGGGCGAAGCCGATGTTCAGGGTCACCTGGAAGTGACCGACCTCGCCGTCCTCGACGTGCCCGCGGATCTCCGAGACCTCGAACCAGCTGACCTGGCGCAGGCTCTGCGAGGCCCGGCGCACGGCGCCACGGATGGCCTCGTCGACGCTCTCGCTGGAGGTCCCGACGACCTCGGTCTTCCGGTAGATGTTGTCCGCCACCCGGGGGCTCCTTCGCTCGTAGGGGATTCGGGCTTCCGTCGAACCGGTACCCGTTCTCCGGCGGAGGACCACGTGCAGCGCCCCGGCCCGAGAAGAGGAACACCCACGGTGACGCGCACGACCGAGCCCGCCGACGGCATCCGGGACCCCCGCGTGCCGCCCCCGTTCTCCCCGCGCACGTGGCGCAGCCCGCTGCGCGGACCGTGGCTGACCTCGGTGTTCGGCGTCGTCCTGCTCGCCGGGCTGCCGATCGTGATCCTCACCGGGCTGCTCTCGTACCTCGCGTACGGCCCGCAGTTCGGCCAGGCGATCCCCGCCGACGTCGGGGCGCTGCGCCTGCCGCTGATCGACTGGCCCACCTCGCCGTCCTGGCTCTACCGGCTCACCCAGGGGCTGCACGTCGGGCTCGGACTGGTCCTGGTGCCGGTGATCCTGGCCAAGCTGTGGTCGGTGGTGCCGAAGCTCTTCGCCTGGCCGCCGGTGCGCTCGGTCGCCCAGGTGCTGGAGCGCGTCTCGTTGCTCGCGCTGGTCGGCGGGATCCTGTTCGAGCTGGTCACCGGCATCATGAACATCCAGTACGACTACTCGTTCGGCTTCGACTTCTACACCGCCCACTACTGGGGCGCGTGGGTGTTCATCGGCGGCTTCGTGTCGCACGTGCTGATCAAGCTCCCGACGATGGTGCGCTCGCTGCGCTCCGGGGGTCCGGGGCGCTGGCTGCACGACGCGGTGGACGAGACGGTGCCCGAGCCCCCCGACGAGCACGGCCTCGTCGCCGTCGCCCCGAGCCCGCCGACGATGAGCCGCCGCACCCTGATCGGCACCGTCGCCGCGGGCAGCGCGCTGGTCGGGTTGACGACGATCGGGACGACGGTCGACGCGCTGCGCCCGCTCGCGGTCCTCTCGCCGCGCGGGCGCTCCTACGGCACCGGCCCGAACGACTTCCAGGTCAATCGCACCGCGTTCGGCGCCGGGATCGGGCCGGGTGTCGGCGATGGCTACGCCCTCGTCCTGCGCGGGGGCCCGGCCGGCGAGCTCCGCCTGGACCGGGCGGCGCTCGCCGCGATGCCCCAGCACACCGCCACTCTGCCGATCGCGTGCGTCGAGGGCTGGTCGGTGACGCGGACCTGGAGCGGGGTGCGGCTGCGCGACCTCGCGGCCCGGGCCGGCGTGCCGGAACCCGCGACCGCGTTCGTCGCGTCGCTCGAGCGCGCCGGCCCGTTCGCGCGGGTGACCCTGCAGGGCAACCAGGTGCTCGACCCGGACTCGCTGCTCGCGCTGCGGGTGGGCGACGACGCGGGCGGCCCGATGGCGGACCTCTCGCTCGACCACGGGTTCCCGGCGCGCGTGATCGTCCCGGCGCTGCCCGGCGTCCACAACACCAAGTGGGTCGGCGCGATCGACTTCCGGAGCGCGTGATGGCCTGGTTCAAGCGCGTCTACGGCGCCAACCCGCTGCACCTGCTCGCCCTGCTCGGCTGCTTCGCGCTCGCGGGGGCCGCGGTGCTGGCGCTGGTGCCGAACCCGAGCGCGGTGACGATCGCGATCTGGTTCGCCGCCGCGGTGATCGGCCACGACCTCGTGCTCTACCCGCTGTACGCGCTCGCCGACCGCTCTCTGGTGCTCGCCCGGTGGGCGCGCCGGCGGGTGTCGTCGCGGCCGGTGACCGTGGCGGCGACGAACCACCTACGCCTGCCGGTGCTCGGCTCCGCGCTCCTGGGGCTGGTCTGGTTCCCGACGATCTCGGGCGGCGGCGCCGACGTGCTGGCCTTCGCGGCGGGCCTCCCGCCGACCGTCGACTACGTGAGCCGCTGGCTCCTCGTCACCGCCGCCCTCTTCCTCGCCAGCGCCGTCGTCTACGCGATCCGGCTGGGCCGGTCGGCGGTACGTGAGCGGACTTCGGCGCTATAGCACCGAAGTTCGCTCACCTGGGATCGCGGTAGGGGGCGCGCCAGTCGGGGGCCTCCCAGGGCGGTCCGCCGTAGATCGTCTCGCGGACCACGAGGCCGTCGCGGAACTCGAGGATCGTCACGCCGTACGAGGGGTCTCCGCCGTCGTAGCGGATCTCGCCCTCGCCCACCCAGAGGTCGCCGCCGCCCACGAGCCGCCGCAGCGTCATCGTGACCTGCGCGGGGTAGCGCCGCCGCCACTCCAGGAAGTTCGCCCGGCCGACGAAGCGCTCGCCGGACTGCGGGAACTCCAGCACGGCGTCCTCGGCGAAGATCTGGTGGCCGAGCTCGGGGTCGACGCCGGTGGCCTCCAGGTACCGCAGGATCCCGGCCCGCGTGCGCGCGTCGGCGTCCTCGCTCAGCATCCGTCCTCCAGCCCGCCCGCGTCGGCGGTCGGCCGCCGCGCCACCACCGCGAAGATCGCGACCATCAGCTCCGGGCGCTCGGTCCACGCGTCCATCGCGTCGGCCGCCGCACCCCAGCGGGCGACCTCGCCGGCGTCCGCGAGCCCCGCGGCGACCAGCGTGTCCCGCGCGGCCCATGCCGGCCCGCGCATGCCGACGGGCAGCGGCTGGATCTCGAACCAGCCGCGGAACGCCTCGACCACCAGCCCGGCGCCGCGGGCGAGCGCCGCCAGCCGCCGGCCGACCCGCACGTCGTTGCCGCGGTCGGCGTGCCAGCGCGCATAGCGCGCGGTCATCTCGGCGATCTCGGGCAGCGCCGGCGTGATGCCGGCCGCGACCGCGTCCACGTCGACCAGGTAGACGTGCCCGCCGGGGCGCACCAACGTGGCGAGGTGGTCGACGATGCGCTGCTCGGCGCCCCCGTTGTGGGCGAGGACGTGGCGCATCACCGCGACGTCGTAGCTCCCCGCGGGCAGCCCGGTCGCGTCGGCACGACCCCGCCGCACGCCGGCGCGGTGGACCCCGGCGCGGGCGAGGACGGCGCGGGCGGTCGCGACGGCCTCGGGGTCGGCGTCGACGCCCGCCACCGCGCCGTGGGGCCCGACGCACGCGGCGAGCACCGGCAGCAGCGCGCCCGGCCCGCAACCGACGTCGGCGACGCGGGCGCCCGGGCGCAGGCCCGCGAGCTCCCACAGGTCGGCCTCGTGCTCGCGGGCCAGCCGCGCCCAGCTCTCGTAGCGCGCGACCTCGTCGTCGGACAGGCGCAGGCCGTAGCCACCCTCGACGGCGGTCACGGCGCGACCATCGGGCGCTCGGCGGACAGCGCACCGGCGCGGTCCTGCGCGACCAGCAGCCGGCGCAGAATCTTCCCGGACGGCGAGGTCGGGATGGCCTCGACGAACGCGACCTCGGTGATCCGCTTGTGCGGGGCGACGCGGGCGGCGACGAACGCCAGGATCGCCTCGGCGTCCACGGGACCGCTCGCGACGACCACCGCCTTGGGCCGCTCGCCCGCCCGCTCGTCGGGGACCGGGATCACGGCGGCGTCGGCGACGGCGGGATGCGTCCGCAGGAGCGCCTCGAGCTCGGCGGGCGCCACCTGCAGGCCCTTGACCTTGACGAGCTCCTTGAGCCGGTCGTCGACGAACAGGTTGCCGTCGGCGTCGAACCGGGCGAGGTCGCCGGTGTGCAGCCAGCCGTCCGCGTCGATCGTGGCGGCGGTGGCCTCCGCGTTGTTCAGGTAGCCGGCCATCAGCTGCGGGCCGCGCACCACGAGCTCGCCCGTCTCGCCGGCGGGCAGGTCGGCACCGGTCATGACGTCGACGATCCGGGCCTCCACGCCCGGCAGCAGCATCCCGACCGAGCCGGGCACCACCGGGAGGTCCGCGTCGAACAGGGCGATCGCGGCCACGGCCTCGGTCATGCCGTACCCCTGGCCGACCGGGCAACCGATCCGCGCGGCGCACTCCTGCTGCAGGTCGGCACCCAGCGGGGCGGCCCCGGACCCGAGCAGCCGCAGCGAGGACAGGTCGTAGCGGTCGACGGCGGGGTGCCGGGCCATCGCGAGCACGATCGGCGGCACGACGACCGAGACCGTGACGCGGTACTCGGCGATCGCGGCGAGGTAGGCGTCGACCTCGAAGCGGGGCAGCGTCACGACCGTGCCGCCGGCGCGGAGCGTCACCCCGGCGACCACGACGAGCCCCACGGCGTGGAAGAACGGCGCCGCCGCCACCGACCGGTCCGCGGGCGAGAGCGCCATGACGGCCTGCATCTGCTCGACGTTGGTGACCATGGCCCGGTGGGTGAGCATCACGCCCTTGGCGAGGCCGGTGGTGCCCGAGGAGTACGGCAGCAGCGCCAGGTCGACCGCGGGGTCGACGAGGCCGCCCGGGAGGTGGCCGCCCTCCCCGGCGGCAAGGACGTCGGCGAACGGGGTCGCGCCCGCCCCGTCGTCCGGGGCCTCGCCCAGCACCATGATGTCCGGCTCCACTCCCCCGGCGGCCGCGCTGCGGACCAGCGACAGGAAGGGCGGGATCGTCAGGAGGAACCGCGCGCCGTGGTCGCGCAGCTGCGGGGCGATCTCGTCGGCGGTGTAGAGCGGGTTGATCCCGGACACCATCCCGCCCGCCGCCATGGCCCCGAGGCACGCGACCAGCCACTCCGGGCTGTTCGGCGCGACGATCGCCAGGACGTCACCGGGCCGCATCCCGCGCCGGCGCAGCCCGACCGCGCAGCGCCGGACGTCGCGGCGCAGCTCGCCGTAGGTGACCGTGCGGCCCGACGCCGCGTCGATCACCGCCGGGGCGTCGGGACGGTCGTCGGCCGCGCGGAGCAGGAAGTCGGGCAGCGAGAGGTCGGGGACCCGGACGGCGGGACGGTCGCTGACGACGCGCGTGGCGGGCATGGTGCCTCCGGAGGTCGGACGGTCGGCGACCAGGAGACCCGCCGCGGCACCCCGGCGGCGTCGGGGAGCCACCCCGAGAAAGCCGTCAGACGGGCTTCGCGGCGACGATCTGGACGAGGTTCCCGCAGGTGTCGTCGAGGACCGCCATCACCACCGGGCCGGCGTCGGTGGGCGGCTGGGTGAACACGACGCCGCGCGCGGTCAGCCGCTCGTGCTCCGCGTACACGTCCTCGACGGCGAACTGGACCAGCGGGATGCCGTCGTCGGCCAGTGCGTCGCGATAGGGCTTGACCGCCGGGTGCCCGGCCGGCTCGAGCAGCAGCTCGGGACCGTCGGGGTCCTCCGGCGAGACGACGGTGAGCCAGAGGTCGTCGCCGAGGGGGATCTCGTGGCGCACGGCGAAGCCCAGGACGTCGGTGTAGAACGTGCGGGCGGCGCGCTGGTCGTCGACGAAGATGCTGGTCAGGCGGATCCTCATGGGGTGTCCCTCCGGCTGGCGGGCCAGCGCTCGGTGATGGCGGCGAGCGGCTCGCCGCGGAAGTAGTGGATCTTGGTGCGGCCGCGGCGTTCGGTGACGACGAGTCCGGCCTCCTCGAGCACGCCGAGATGCTGCGAGATCGCCTGGCGCGTCGATGACAGGCCGTGCCGGGTGACGAGCGTGCTGCAGAGCTCGAAGAGCGTCTGGCCGTCGCGCAGGACGAGCTCGTCGAGCAGCAGACGCCGGGTCTCGTCGTCGAGAGCGCGGAACACGTCGGCCACGCGGGCAGAATAGGCAAGTGCTGGCTTGCCTTTCAAGGGCAAGCGATGACTTGCCTGTCGGTCGATGCCCACGGACGGCCCTGTCCACTACGCACTTCTCGTGATGGTCGGCCCGCGACCGGCGCCGTACGGTCGCACTCCAGGGGGGTGTCGCCATGGCCGTGATGCCGGCGGCGCACGGCACGGCGATCCTCGAGCGCGACCGCGAGCTGGCCGTGCTCGCGGCCGTCGTCGACGCGGCGCGCGCGGGACGCGGCGGCCTGGCCTGGGTCGAGGGCCCGCCCGGCATCGGCAAGACGCGGCTCCTCGAGACGACGCGCGCGGACGCGGACGGCGCCACGGTGCTCGCGGCGCGGGGCGGGCGGCTCGAGCGCGACTTCGCGTTCGGCGTCGTGCGCGGCCTGGTGGAGCCGGTGCTCACCGCGGAGCTCCTCGCCGGGGCCGCGCGGCTCGCCGCGCCCGCCGTGGCGCCCGGGTCCGCGGAGGCCGGTGAGCACGACACCGCCAGCACCCTGCACGGCATCTACTGGCTGGTCGCGAACCTCGCCGAGCGCGGACCGGTGCTGCTGGTGGTCGACGACGCGCACGTCGCCGACGCCCCGTCGCTGCGCGCGCTCGCCTACGTGGCGCGCCGCGTCGGCGAGCTGCCCGTCGCGATCGTGATCGCGGCCCAGAGCCCCGTCGACCACGTCGAGCCCGCCGTCGTCGACGCGCTGCGCGATGCCGCGACGGTGCTGCTCCCGGGCCCGCTGAGCCCCGCCGCGGTCGGCGAGCTCGTCGACGCGCGGCTGGGCCCCTCCCCCGACGGCGTCGTCACGGCCTGCCACGAGGCCACGGGCGGGAACCCGCTGCTGGTCGCGGCCCTGCTCGAGGCGGTCGCGGAGTCGGGTGCCCGCGGTCCGGACGGGGTGGCCGCGCTCGCGCCGAGTGTGGTCGCGACGTTCGTGGCGCGGCGACTGCGGGAGACCGGCGCGGACGCCGCCGCGGTCGCCGAGGCGGTGGCCGTGCTCGGGGGCGCCGCGGAGCTGCGCCACGTCGTGGCCGTGTCCGGGCTCGACGCCGACCGCGTCGCCCGGGCCGCGGAGACCCTCGTCGCCGCGCGCCTGCTGGCGCCCGGACGCCCGCTGGCCTTCGGGCACTCGCTGGTCGAGCAGGCCGTCAGCGACCGGATGGGACCCGCCGAGCGCCACCGCGCGCACCGCCGCGCCGCCGACGCGCTGGCCGCCGAGGAGGCGTCGGCGGAGCTCGTCGCCGCCCACCTGCTGCACACCGAGGCGCTCGGCGACCCGACCGTCGTCGCCGGCCTGCGCGAGGCCGGGCGGGTCGCGCTGGGCAAGGGCGCGCCCGAGACGGCGTGCCGCTACCTGCGCCGCGCCGTCGCCGAGCCGCCGCCCGTCCCGGAGCGCGCGGCGGTGCTCCACGAGCTCGGCACCGCGACCGCCCGGGTCTCCTGGCGCGAGGGCGTCGCGCTGCTCGAGGAGGCGTTCGCGCTGGCGACGCACCCGATCCGGCGCGGGCTGATCGCGCTGGAGCTCGCCCGGGCGCTCAGCGTGACGCTGGCGTTCGACCGCGCCCTGCAGGTCCTCGACGAGGCCGCGGCCGGGCTCGACGAGGGCGAGCTCGCGACGGAGCTGGCGGCGGCGACCGTGAGCCTGGCCCGCCGCGACCCGGCGCGCCGGGCGGCGGCGGCCGAGCTCACCCGGACGCTGCGTCGCGACGGGCGCCTGCCCCCGCAGGGCGGACCGGCGCTGCTCGCCTTCGCGGCCCTCGACGCCCTGCAGACCGGGGACGTCACGGCCGCCGACCTGGCCCGCGAGGCGCTCGACGCGACGCTGCGGGCGACCGCGCCCGACCCCGGCGTGGTCCTGCCCGCGACGATGGTGCTGGTCGCGATCGACCACCTCGACCCGCTCCGCGTGTGCGCCGAGGGCATGCTCGCGAGCGCGCGGCGGCGCGGGTCGACGTACGACTTCGTGTCCGCGAGCGTCCTGCGCGCCCAGACCCGCTACCTCGCGGGCGACCTCGTCGAGGCCGAGGCCGACGCCCGCCTCGCGGACGCCCTCGCCGACGAGCACGGGATGCACGCCGCGCGCCGCTACACCGTCGCCTGGCTGGTGATCGTCCTCGTGGACCGGGGGCGGGCGGACGAGGCCGCGGCGGTGCTCGCCGCGAGCGGGGTGCGGGGCGACCTCGCCTACCTGCTCGCCGCGCGGGGCCGCCTGCACCTGGCGCTCGGGCGGCCGGCGGAGGCCGTCGCCGACTTCCGCGCCTGCGGCGAGCGCCTGGTGCACCGCGGCATCCACCACCCCGGGCTGCTGCCGTGGGAGGTCGGCGTCGCGTCGGCGCTGCACGCGCTGGGCCGCGAGGACGAGGCCGTCGAGGCCGCCGACCGGGCGGTGCGCGCCGGGCGCCGGTTCGCGGCCCCCCGGGCGCTCGCGATGGCGCTGCGCACCCGGGGGCTGGTCGGCGGGACGGTGGAGCCGCTGCGGGAGGCGGTCACGCTGCTGTCGCCGACCCCGGCGCGTCTCGAGCTCGCGCGCACGCAGGTGGAGCTGGGCGCGGCGCTGCGGCGCGCCAACCAGCGGGTCGCCGCGCGGGCGGAGCTGGCGCCGGGCCAGGACCTCGCGGCCCGCTGCGGCGCCGACGGCCTCGTGGCGCGGGCGCGCAAGGAGCTGCAGGCCGCCGGCGCGCGGCCCCGGCGGGTCGCGGTGACGGGGGTCGACGCGCTGACCGCCGGCGAGCGGCGCGTCGCCGAGCTCGCCGCCGACGGCCTGACGAACCGCGAGGTGGCCCAGGCCCTGTTCGTCACCACCAAGACCGTCGAGACCCACCTCGGCCACGTGTACCGCAAGCTCGGCGTCACCGGACGCGACGAGCTCGCGCGGCGGCTCTAGGAGTCCTGGGTCTTCCGCGGATCGGGCGGCGGGAAGTCGGCGTGGCGGTGGGTGAGCCGCCAGTCGCCGTCGACGCGCCGGAACCCGTGGGTGACCCGGATGACCATGGGCGCGAGGGGTCCGCCGTCGACCCGCACGTGCCCGCGCTCGAACCCGACCGTCCAGGCCAGGTCGCCGTCGACCACGATGACATCCGGCTCCTCGCGCTCGCGCGTGCCGTCGCTGAACCGCGAGCCGACCCACGCGAACGTGCGCGTCACGTCGGCGTGGCCCTTCTCGACGGTGCCCCAGGCGCCGCACAGGGTCACGTCGTCGCGCTGCGCCCACAGGTCGGCGTAGGGCTGCGGGTCGCCGGTGAACATGGCGTCGAGGGCGTCGTCGACGCGGTCGAGGAACGCGCGGAAGTCGGCGGGCGCCTCGGTGGTGGTCGTCATGGTGCCCGAGGCTCCCCCGCCGCCCCGCCCGTCGCGTCGGGGCGCCACCCCGAGGTTCCCGCGCTCGTTGCGCGCGACCGCGCGGGCGGTTTCGTCGGTTACTGGCCGGTATCGCTCGCCTGTCGAGCGATACCATCCAGTAATCGCGGGCGGTCTCGGCGGTTACCGGCCGGGGTTGCGCCGGGGTTGCGCCGGGTTCACGCCGCGGCGCTCGCGCACAGCGCCCGGACGACGACGTCGACGAGGTAGTCGGGCTTCTCCTGGAGGTCGTACCAGGTCACGCGGATCACCCTCCAACCGCCGATGACGACTTCGTTTTGCCGCAGGGCGTCGCGCCGGAAGCGGTCGACATCGCGGTGGAACGCCCAGCCGTCGATCTCGATCGCGATCCGGTGCTCGGGGAAGGCGATGTCGAGGACGGCGCGACCGAGGCCCGGGAGGTCGACGGGCAGGTTCGCGGTCCACCCGGTGATCCGGGCGCGGGCGAGCCGGCGATGAGCTCTGCGCTCCGCCTCCGACCGCGCGCCGCCCTCGGCGAGGGCGACCAAGCGGCGGGCGAGCACCACCCCGTGACGCTGTCCCATGGCCTCCAGGGCCTTGCGCAACGCCGGGAGCCCGACGCGTTCCTGCTGCAGCGCGCGGTCAAGGAGACGTGCGCCCTCGAGGAGGCCGAGCGACACGGCCGCCTCCGGCGCGGTGTCCGCCCGGTGCGCCACCCACACGCCGTCGACCTTCACCCGGGCGAGGTCGCCCACCGTCCGGCGCACCGTGCGGATGCCCGCCGGCGGCGAGTGGCCCCCGCCGGCGCCCACAGCGAGGGCGACCGTGTCCGGGTGATGGTCGGTGAGGTTCCACCATGCCGCCCCGGCCGCTCCGATCAGCGTCGCTCCGTCGCCCGCCCACAGCGCCGCCGCGCGGAGCGAGGCGCGCGGCGTCAGCTCGTGGGAAGCCGAGCGGTAGACGCGAGGGTGGACCTCGATCCACTCCTCGGCACCGAGTCGGCGCCCGATGGCGGCCGGGGACATGCCGAGACCCCGGGCCTGGCCGTGGCTGACGAGACCGTTCTGGGTGCGCAGGAGTTCGAGGAGTTCCACACCCGGTTCGACGCAGCCGGCCGCTGCGCGGCTCCATCGATCTCGGTGCCGGGTGGGCGATGTCTGGTTACTGGCTGGTATCGCTCGCCTGGCGAGCGATACCAGCCAGTAACCGCCGCCGGCGCGGTGCGGGTGCGGGTGCGGTGCAGACGCCGGGTCAGGCCTGGGCGAGCGCGGGGGCCGGTTCGGCGTCCGGGAGCTCCGCCTCCTTCTCGCGGATGATCGGCAGGACCTCCTTGCCGAACTGCTCGATCTCCTCCTTCACGTGCAGGAAGCACAGGAGGTTGAGGTCGACGCCGAGCTTCTTGTACTCGATGATCCGGTCGGCGACCTGCTCGGCGGTGCCGATCAGCTGCGTCTTGAAGCCGTCGTTGTACTGCACGAGGTCCTCGAACGACGACTCCGCCCACATGCCCTTGCCGTCCGACGCCGACGCGCCGGCCTGCTGGACGGCCTGGCGGAAGCCCTCGACCTGGTCCTTGTTCGCCTTGTCGACGATCTCGCGCAGGGTGTCGCGGGCCTCCTTCTCGGAGTCCCGGACGATCATGAAGCCGTTGAGGCCGAAGTTCACCGTGCGGTTGTTCTCGGCGGCCGCGGTGTTGACGTCGTGCAGCTGCTCGACGACGCCGTCGAAGTCCTTGCCGTTCGAGAAGTAGAAGTCCGAGACGCGGCCGGCCATCTGCCGGGCGGCCGTGGAGTTGCCGCCCTGGAAGATCTCCGGGTGCGGGCGCTCCGGGGTGTTCAGCGGCTTGGGCTTCAGCGAGTAGTCGTGGAACCGGTAGAAGTCGCCGCGGAAGGTGAAGTCGTCCTCCTCCCAGATGCCCTTGAGGCAGCGGATGAACTCCTCGGTGCGCCGGTAGCGCTCGTCGTGCTCGAGCCAGGGCTCGCCGAACGCGGTGAACTCGCCCTTGAACCAGCCCGAGACGATGTTGGTGGCGAAGCGCCCGCCGTGGCCGGTCGAGGCGGTGAGGTGGTCGACGGTGGCGCCCATGTTGGCGAACACCCCCGGGTGCCACAGGCCCGGGTGGACCGCGGCCATGACCTTGAGTCGCTCGGTGGCCATCATCAGCGCGGTCGAGAGCGACGTCGACTCGTGCTGGTACTCCGCGGAGTAGCTGGCCATGTAGCGGACCTGGGAGAGCGCGAACTCGAACCCGGAGTTCTCCGCCGCGATCGCGGTGTCGCGGTTGTACTCCCAGCTCCAGTCGGTGCGCTGCTCGATGCCGCTGGTGACCAGGCCGCCCGAGACGTTGGGGACCCAGTAGGCGAAGCGCAGCGGCTTGGTGGGGATGCCGACGGACACGGCGGGATGCCTCCTCGTCGAGGGGGTGTGTGGACGCGCAGGCGCGCAGAAAAGGGCAGGGCGGGACGAACGGGGCTCAGCGACAGATCGCGGTCGCGAGCAGCCCGAAGTCGACGTGACGACGGCGCGTCAGTGGTGCGCTACCCATTGCGAGACGACGCTTCCGGTACTGCTCGACCCTGTCAACCGCAGCCCGAGGTCGGTCACAGTCAGGGTCGGCGCCAGACGTCGCGGGTATGGAGCAGCTCGATCTGCTTCTCGGTGACCTCGCGCCGGTAGTCGGCGTGGTCGTAGGGCGCGCGGTCGAGGTAGAGGTTCTTCGGGTAGATCGGCTCGGAGTAGATGACCTGGTACTGCTCGGTGGTCAGGTCCTTGAGCCAGTTGCCGAACTGGGCGCGCGCCCGGAAGTCGCGCAGCGCCTGGATGTCGATCGTCCCGGCCATGTACGTCGAGTGGCCCGCGTACCCGACCTCGCCGACGACGCTGCCGCGGTAGTCGCAGATCATGCTGGGCGAGCCGAAGGTGTCGATGGGGACGTCGGAGTCGGTGTGCAGGTAGTACGTGCCGACCTGGTTGGCGACGACGTACATGTTGTTGTCCAGCGCCCGCGCCCTGTTCTGGATCTCGTAGAAGCCGTTGCCGGCGTGCGGGTGCGGGTACGGGCCGCGGTAGGCGACCTCGCAGCCGTTCATCGCCAGGCCCCGCGCGTTCTCCGGGTACGACGCCTCGTTCGCCATCATGATCCCGAGGCGCCCGATCTCGGTGTCGGCCACGGGGTAGAACGCGTCGAGCCCGTCGCCGTACAGCTCGACCCAGCGGTCCCAGACGTTGTGCGGCGTCACCGAGTGCTCGACGGGCAGCAGCGGGACGACCTTGTGGTGCTTGAGCACGATCTCGCCCTGCGGGGAGATCGCGAAGCCGACGTTGAAGAAGCGCCCGGGGAACTCGGGGTGGCGCGCCTTCGCGGTCGCCATGACGTACGCGTCCCACGTCGCGGCCATCCGCCCGAGCGCGTCGGTCTCCGGGCCCGGGATGTCGATCGCGCACTCGCGGGCGAACCACTCGTGGTCGTGGTCGAGGACCTCGTCGTTGAAGCCCTGCAGCGCGCCCTCGGGGATGGTGATGAGCCGGACCGGCAGCGCCATCGCCGAGAGCCACGACGCGGCCTTCGCCAGGTGCTCGAGGTGCTCGATGTTGACCTTGATCTCGTCGCGGTAGCGGATCCCGCGCATCGTCGGGATCAGGCCGACCACCTGGTAGGGCTCGATCGCACGGGGCCTGGTCACAGGGACAAGTCCCTCACAGCCCGAAGAGCACGCGCAACGGTGTGACGGCGAAATAGAGGACGAACGCGACGGCGACGACCCACATCAGCGGGTGGATCTCCCGCACGCGGCCGGTGGCGGTGCGCAGCAGCACCCAGGTGATGAACCCCGCCCCGATGCCGTTGGCGATCGAGTAGGTGAACGGCATGACGACGATCGTCAGGAACACCGGCAGGGCCACCGAGAAGTCGGACCACTCGACGTCGCGGACGCCGCCGATCATCAGCGCGCCGACGATGACGAGCGCCGGCGCGGCCGCCTCCACGGGGACGATCTCGTAGAGCGGGGTGAAGAACATCGCGGCCAGGAAGAGCAGGCCGGTGACGACGTTGGCGAGCCCGGTGCGCGCGCCCTCCGCGATGCCCGACGCCGACTCGACGAACACGGTGTTGGAGCTCGACGACGCCGCGCCGCCGGCGATCGCGCCCGCACCCTCGACGACCAGGGCGCGCCCGACCCGCGGCAGCTGCCCGTTCTCGTCGAGCAGTCCCGCCTGGCGGCCCAGGCCGGTCATGGTGCCCATCGCGTCGAAGAAGTTCGCGAGCACGAGCGTGAAGACCAGCAGCGTCACCGCGAGCGCGGGCAGCCGCGCGAACGCGCCGAACGAGACGTCGCCGACCAGCGAGAGGTCGGGCAGCGACACGATCGAGGACGGCAGCCCCGGGTAGCCGAGGTTCCAGCCCTTGGGGTTGGTGCCGTTCGACGGCCCGACCGCGACGATCGCCTCGACGACGATCGCGACCACGGTCGTGGTGAGGACGCCGACCAGGATGCCGGCGCGCACGCCCCGCGCGACGAGCACGCCGGTGAGCAGCAGGCCGAAGCAGAACACGGCCGTCGGCCAGGACGCGATCGAGCCCTCGATGCCCAGGCCGACCGGCACCGTGGTGTTCGCGGCGTCGGGCAGCCGCCGCACGAACCCGGCGTCGACGAAGCCGATGAACGCGATGAACGCGCCGATCCCGGCCGCGATCGCGATCTTGAGTGGATCGGGGATCGCGTTGAACACCGCGGTCCGGAACCCGGTGAGACCCAGAATCACGATGATGATGCCGTTGACCACCACGAGGCCCATCGCCTCGGGCCAGCTCACCTGCGGCGCGATCGTGACCGCGACCAGGGTGTTGATGCCCAGGCCCGTCGCCATCGCGAACGGGAAGTTCGCGACGAGGCCGAAGATGATCGTCATGACGCCCGCGACCAGGGCCGTCACGGCCGCGACCTGCGGCACGGTCAGCGTCGCCCCGAGGATGTCGCGCTTCGCCGACGGCGAGGCCGGGTCGATGCTGCCGAGGATCAGGGGGTTGAGGACCACGATGTAGGCCATCGTCACGAAGGTGACGACGCCGCCGCGGACCTCCTGGCCGACCGAGGTCCCCCGCTCGTTCAGGCGGAAGAAGCGCTGCAACACGGGCGGCAGGCTAACCGGTTCACGCGAATCCTATGTGCGTGATCTTCACGGCCACAGCCGGGAATTCCACTCACGTAGGGTGTCCGGCGTGGCCCGCCGGTTCGATCTGCACGCCGAGCCGCCGCCCCTGCCGCGCCGGCTGACCGATCCGGTCCCCGTCGTGCTCGCGGGCTCGGCGGTGTGGGCGGCCGCCGCCGTCGTGCTCGGGGTCCTCGCCGCGCTCGGCGTGCGCCCGCTCGACGTCTGGTTCGCCGCCGCGCTCATCGGGGTCGGGCTGGGCGCGATCGGGCTCGGCGTGCTCGCCCTCCAGCGCCGCGCGATCCGCCGCGGGGTCAAGGGCGCGCAGAAGCTCTGACGGCCCGGAACGCGTCGGCGTTCTCCCGCGCCCAGAGCGCGAAGGTCCGGGGCGCACGGCCGGTCACCTCGGCGACGGTGGGCGCCGGGTGCGAGCCGATCGGCGGCGGGTCCTGCTCCAGCGCGATCGTGAAGTCGATCATCTCCGGCGTCAGGCCGGCGGCGGCGAGGTCGGCGCGGGCGTCCTCCTCGGAGAGCCGCGTCAGCGTGACCGGCTGCCCGGTGGCCGCGGCGATCGCGGCCAGCTTCTGCTCCAGGGTCAGCGCCTCGCCGCCGGTGAGCAGGTACTGCTGCCCGGTCGGCGCCGCGCCGGTGAGGACCGCGAGCGCGACCGCAGCGATGTCGGCCTCGTGCACCATCGCGCTCGTGCGGCCGACGTCGTGGACGCGGACCTCGCCGGTCGTGCGGATCGCCTCGGCGTGGTCCAGGGCGTTGGCCATGAACTCGACCGGCGAGAGCAGCGCCCACGGCACCCCGGCGGCGTCCAGCGCGGGCTCGACGGTGCTGGTGTCCCAGCCGCCGAGGACGCTGACCCGGGCCACGCCCGCCGCCACCAGCGCGTCGACGATCTCGGCGCCGTTCTCGAGGGTGGCGCCGAACTCCCCGCTGAACGTGATCAGGTGCGCGGCCCCGACCCCCGCGAAGGCCTCCGTCAGGGTGCCGACGTCGGTGAGGTCGCCGCGCACGACCTCCGCCTCGGCCGGCAGGTCGGCGCGGGCGGGGTCGCGGGTGAGCGCGCGCACCGCGTGCCCGGCCTCGAGCAACTGGCTCACCAGCGAACGCCCCACCGTGCCCGTCGCCCCGGTCACCAGGATCGTCATGCGGTCCTCCTCCTCGATCGGCTGCTGAGCTGATCGTCGCCGGAGGGGCGGACGGATTCGGTCCGCTATCGCGTCTCAGCCGGCCAGAGCGGCGAGCAGTCCGCGCACCGGGTCGTCGGCGTGCACGACGCCGTCGTCGTCGACCCACGCCGACGGCGTGTACTCGACGGGCGCGCCGCCGCGCTCGTCGTCGACGACCAGCACGCGCAGGCGCTCGTGCAGCACCAGCGCGCCGGCGGGCAGCGGGCGGCGCAGCGCCGACGCCCAGGCCACGGCCGCGGGCAGCTCGTCCCACGGCACCGCGCGCCCGCCCTCGCGCACGGTCACCCGCACGCGCTCGGACGCGGGCGCGAGATCGAGCAGGTCGGCGAGCAGCGCCGGGTCGCCGGTGCCGGGCAGCACCAGCACCCCGGGCGGGAGGACGCCCCCGAGCTGGGCGCGGTCGAGCACGGCGGGCGGGACGCCCCGGTGCGGGTCGGCGTCGTGCACCGCGCCGTCGGCGGTGCGCACGCGGTCGGGCGGCTCGACGTCGGCGACGCTGACGCGCCCGGCGGCCACCGCGTCGGCGAGCGCGGCGTGCGCGGCGGCCGCACGCGCCGGGGGCACCACGCGGGCGGGCTCGGCGAGGCGGGCGAGCAGGTCGCCGGCGTCCTCGGTCGAGTCCACCCGGGCCCGGGTGCGCACGCCGATCGCCGCGAGGAACGCGGGGTCGAGGCGGGCGGCGACGTCGCTGGGGACGGGGTCGTAGAGCCCGTCCACCGCGCCCGCGCCGGGCAGGCGCCAGGCCGTCGGCGCGTGCCCCGCGAGGCGCCCGTGCCGCCCGAGCCACCAGGCCGTGTAGGGGCGGGGACCGTCGGACGGGTCGACCGCACCCACCGGGCGCGCGCCGCCGAGCGCCTCGCGAACCTCCCGGTCGCCGGCCAGCACCGACCAGGCGGCGTCCCACCGGCCCTCGGCGACCAGCTCGAGGTCCCGCACGGCCACCATCGGACCCGGTGCGTCGCCGTCGGGACCGTCCGGGCGCTCGGCCACCGGGTCGATCTCCTCCGCCCACCACGTCTCCTCGTCGTCGAGGTCGTGGTCGGGGCCCGCGGGCTCGTCGTCGCGCAGGATCGCGAACCCGTCGAGCACGCCGACCGCGGTGAGCACGTGGCGCGGGTGGGCCCCGGCGACGGCGGGGTCGAGCACGCCGAGCGGCCCGTCGGGGTCGACGAGCCCGCGCAGCGCGCCGTCGGGCAGCACGAGCTCGTCGGCGCGCCGGTAGCCGCCCTCGGCGTCGCGCAGCGCGATCGCCCCCAGCCCTCGGTCGGCGTCTCCCCCGGCCGCCACGAGCGCGAGCACCAGGGCGCCGAGCGCGTCGAGGGTCTCGGTGTCGACGCCCGCCTCGGCGTCGTCGACGGAGCGGTCGACGGCCTCGCGCAGGGCCGGGTCGGCGAGCAGGGCGGCGCCGTCGACGCGGCGGGCGCCGAGGGCGACGAGGAGGTCGCCCACGGTGTCGTCGTCCCGCCCGCCCCCGTCCGCCAGCCCGGGCGCGGCGACCCGGAGCCCGGGGACGCCGGCGGCGGCGAGGCGGGCCGCGAGAGCCGGGTCGTCACCGGCCAGCAGGACCCCTCGCGCACCGCCGACCACCCGGCCGTCGGCCAGCGGGACGGGCAGGGCCGCGAGCTCGTCGCGCACGCCGGGCGTGGTCAGGAGCGCGAGCCGCCCGTAGAGCGCACGCCACCAGCCCACCGGGCGGTCGAGCCCGGCGAGCGCGTTGGCGAGCGCGGCGGGCCCGACCCGCGTGACCCCGACCGCGGCGAGCGCCGGGGCGTGCCGGGGCGCGGCGAGCCGGGTGTCGACGAGCCCGGGCAGGACGTCGGCGAGCTGATCAGCGAGCGCCGCGTCCTCGAGGTCGAGCACCTGCGCACCCGCCGGGGCGAGGTCGTCGCCGGACACGGCCGGGAGCCAGCTCGACGTCCGCAGCGCCTCGAGCACCGCGTCGCGCAGCGTGGCGTCGACCGCCGACGCGGGCAGCGCGGGCCGGGGCACCAGCGCCGGGCGCTCCTCGGCCGGGCGGGCGCGCACGAGGTCGGGGTAGCGGGCCGCGGCGGCGCGCAGGACGTGCTCGGTGACCGCGCCGGCCCGCACGTGGCGGCGGTCGGGGTCGAGCGGCACCGTCGCGAGCAGGCGCGCGGGCAGGGTGGTGCGCTCGTCGGTCGGGGTGGGGGCGTGGAACACCTCGTCGGTCGGGGTGGGGGCGTGGAGCACCTCGTCGGCGGAGGCAGGCGTCGCCCAGGTCGCCCGCCACCCGGTGCGCGCGCGGTCCTCGACGGCCAGGTCGGCGAGCAGCCCGGCGGGGATCGTGCCCTCGGCGCGCAGCACGTGCCAGGCGCGGTCGCCGACGCGCACGAGGTCGCCCTCCTCGCTGCGCGTCACCACCCCGTCCGGGAGGTCGACGGCGTGCAGGGCGGGCAGGGCGAGCAGGAGGTCGGGCGCCTGGGCCGCGGCGGTGGCGAGCAGCTCGCCGGCGTCGACGCCGGGGCGCAGCGGCAGCCGGACCTCGGTGTCCGTGCCGGGGGACGGCGCGGACTCGCCGGCGTCCGTGGGCCACACCAGCCGCAGGGCCGGGGCCGCGCCGTCGCGGCGGGCGAGCTCGTCGGTGAGGGCGGGGACGCCCAGGTCGGCGACCTCGGCGGCGGTGCGGGCGCGGTCGAACACGACCCCGCCGCCCCGGGTGACGACGCGCGGGGCGTCGCTGATGGCCGTGACCGCCGCGAACCCGACGCCGAACCGCCCGACCCCGCCGCCGTCGCGCTTGGCCGACGCGCGCAGCGACGCGAGGCCGGCGACGCCGTCGGCGTCCAGGGGGACGCCGGAGTTGGCGACACTCAGGACTTCGGAAGCGACCCGCACCCGCAGCACCGTGGTCGTCCCCGCCCGTTCCGCGGCGTCGGCGGCGTTCTGCGCGAGCTCGACGAACCAGCGGTCGCGGTACCCGCCGCGGAGCAGGTCCTCCTCGGCGTTGGCGTCCTCGCGGAAGCGCGCCGGCGAGGCAGCCCAGGTGTCGAGGACCGCCCGTCGCAGGGCGGTGGTGCCGAAGGGATCGGGGCTCACGGCTTCCCTTTCCCGCTCGGTGCCGTCACTCCCGCGACGACCGGGAGGGGCGGTGCTCAGCCGCCCGATCCGGCGGTCTCGGTCTCCATCTCGACCCCGTCGTCGTAGACGAGGTCGGCGACCGCGACGATCGCGCCGCTGTCGACCTGCAGCTCGGAATGGCCGCCGCAGCCGTACTCGGCGTGCACCACGCGGCCGTCGGCGGGCACGTTGCCGTTGCCGCACACGCCGAACGCGGCGCGCAGCGAGCCGGCGACCGGGAGGTAGAACCCGCAGGTCCCGCAGTGCGCGGACGCCGCGCGGGCCATGTCCGCGCCCGGGCCGAAGGCGCCGTCCGACCAGCGCACGGCCGCGTCGAGGCGACCCTCGCGGCTCATCACGCGCGGGCGGCCCATGCCGAGCTCGTCGCCCACCTCGCGGACGCCGGAGCCCGCGCCGTCGTCGTCCTCGGACTCGGGGTCCAGCGCCGCGGACGCGGGCACGAGGCGCTCGTCGTCGTCCTCGACCGGCAGCAGGTCGCCGGGGCCGAGGTCGTCGGCGGTGAGCCGCTCGGTCCACGGCACCCAGGTCGGCGCCACGACCGACTCCGGCCCGGGCAGCAGCACGACCTCGCTGACCCCGACGTCGCTCTCGGGGCCCGCGACGGTGACCGCCCAGTACCAGCCGCGGTAGCCGGGCTTGTCGGCCGCGAAGTAGTGGGTCGCGGCGTCGGGGACGTCCTCGGCGCGCACGGCGACCGACGCACCGACCTGGGCGGCGTCGCCGTCGGCGGTCTCCACCGCCGCGGCGCGCGCGAGGTCGGCCGCCGCGGCCAGGTGGGCGGCGACGGTGGGTGCGACGTCGAGGGTCGGGTCGGCGAGCTCGGGGACCACACGACGATTGTGCCCGTCCGTCGCGTGCGCGCGAGAGGCGGGCGCCCGCCACACGCGGTCGAGCGCCGGTCACCGCTCCGTCATCATGGGCGGGTGACCGGACCGTCCCCGCATCCGTACGGTCCACGGCCCCGGCGCCGCCCCGGGCGCCTGCCACCGACGGCCCGGTCGACGCGCCCGTTCCCTCCCGGGGACGACGAGGGGCCGCAGGACGAGGACACCCGCTACTCCACGCGCTACGACCCGCGCGCCGAGACGCAGTACGACGCGCCCCGCCCGGAGCAGGACGACGACCCCGGCCCCCGGAAGATCACCGTCACGCGGGTCGCGGCCTGGCGGGCCCGCCGCCTGACCCAGCAGGGCGCGCGGGCGTTCCACCGTGCGGCGTCGGCCGACGGCGCCGACCGCTCGGGGCTCACCGCCCTGACCTACGCCTGGATGGCGAACTACGCCTCCGACGCGACCCTGGCCGTCGCGCTCGCCAACACCCTGTTCTTCTCCGCCGCCAGCGCCGAGAGCAAGAGCCGCGTCGCGCTCTACCTGCTCATCACCGTGGCGCCGTTCGCGCTGGTCGCGCCCGTGATCGGACCGGCGCTCGACCGCCTGCAGCAGGGCCGGCGCGCCGCGATGGCGGCGTCCACGGCCGGTCAGGGCGTGCTGGCCGTGGTGCTCGCGCTGTGGATGGACACCTGGGCGCTCTACCCCGCCGCGCTCGGGATCATGGTGCTGTCGAAGTCGTTCGGCGTGCTCAAGGCGGCGGTGACGCCGCGGGTCCTGCCGCCGGGCATCACGCTGGTGACGACGAACTCGCGGCTCACCGTGTTCGGACTCGTCGCCTCCGGCGTCGCCGGGGGCGTCGCCGCGGGGGTCGCGTGGCTATTCGGCTCCCCCGGCGCCGCCTGGCTGACCGCGGCGATCTGCCTCGCGGCCGTGTGGCTCTGCCTGCGCATCCCCGCCTGGGTCGAGGTCACCGAGGGCGAGGAGCCGACGCGCATCCTCCCGGTGCACGACGAGACCGGGCAGCGCCGCCGCACGCCGCTGAGCCGCGACGTCGTCACCGCGCTCTGGGCCAACGGCACCATCCGCAGCCTCACCGGGTTCCTCATGCTGTTCTCGGCCTTCGTCGTCAAGAACGAGACCGAGGGTGCGCCGGGCGACCAGCTGATCCTGCTCGGGGTCGTCGGCGCCGCGGCCGGGGCGGGCGGGTTCGTCGGCAACTTCATCGGGGCCCGCCAGCGGTTCGGGCGCCCCCGCGTGCTGATGATCGTCTGTCTGGTGCTCGCGCTGGCCGGGGTCGTCCTCGCCGCGACGGTCACCGGCCTGGCCACCGCCGCCGTGGCCGCCCTGGTCGCCGCGTCGATGAGCGCGCTGCTCAAGGTGTGCCTCGACGCGATGGTGCAGCGCGACCTGCCCGAGGCCAACCGGGCGTCGGCGTTCGGGCGCTCGGAGACGATCCTGCAGCTGTCCTGGGTGTTCGGCGGCGCGCTCGGGGTGCTGCTCCCGCCGACGTGGTGGATCGGGTTCACCGTCATCGGCGTCGTGATGGCGATCGGTACCGTGCAGACCGTGCTGATCACGCGAGGGACGTCGATGGTGCCGCGGGTGGGGCGGTGAGGTCGCTCTCCCGGCGCACGGTCGTGATCGGCGCCGTGCTCCTCGTCGCCGTCGTGGCCGTGATCGTCGTGCTCGTCGTGCGGGCGACCGCCGGCCCGACCTCGCCCGGCGACGTCACGTTCGCCGCGGGCGGGGCGACGACGTCGGTGGGCGCGAGCCAGTTCTGCGACGTCCAGGTCACCGAGTGCGGCGACGACCCGGAGGCGAACGCCGTCCTGCGCGTCCCGCCGAACACGCCACTGACCGTCACCGTGCCGGAGGAGGTCGTGGGCACCCCCTGGCAGCTCGCCTTCACCTTCCGCGACCCGGCCGGCGCGATCCAGCAGGGCCGCAGCCCGGTGTTCGCGCCGGGCACGACGCCGAGCTTCACCCTGATCCTGCCCGTGGCGTCCGACCAGCTCGAGAGCGCCGAGGTCCAGCAGTACGGCGCGCGGATCAGCCAGGGTCCGAACGGGCTGGAGTTCGCCACCCGCTCCACCTGGGTGCTCAGCGTCGACGACCGCTGACACGCCGGGCCCGCCACCGGGTCCAGTGACATCCCGTCGAGTGGCGTCGCGTGCTTTCACCCGTTCGGCTCTGGGTACGTGTCTCCGCGAGGGCCACGGTGCACGACCACACAGGCGGCTCTCGGGGGGAGTACGGACATGGGGACGACGCGCGTCAGATCGGCACGATGGCTCGCCGCCGCCGGGGTGATCGTCGCGACGGTGCTCGCGTTCTCCACCGTCGTGGCGGCGCCGCAGGCCGAGGCCGCGACCGTGCTCGGCCAGTTCCGCAACGCCGCGGGCCGGTGCCTGGAGAACCTGAACAACGCGACCACCGCGAACAACAAGATCCAGATCGCGGCCTGCGGGGCCGCCACCAACCAGGCCCAGCAGTTCAGCCGGTGGGCGAACGACGAGGCGATCAAGACCCCGGCCGGGCGCTGCCTCGGCACGCTGAACAACGGCACGGCCGCGGGCACGTCGGTCGTGCTCCAGACGTGCGCGCCCACCAACAACAGCCAGCACTGGGTCGTGCGCACCGACGGGCTGATCGTCAACCGGCAGGCCGTGCGCTGCCTCGCCCCGCTGAACAACAGCACCACGGCCGGCACCCGCATGGTGCTCGCGACCTGCACCACGGCGACCGCGATGCGCTGGACCGTCCCGGCGGCCTCGACGCCCACGACGCCGCCGACCACGACCACCACCACGCGGCCCACCACCACGACGACGGTGCCGCCGACGACCACGACGACGACCACACCGCCGGCGACCCGTGACCCGCTGCGCCAGCCGTTCGCGTCGTCCTCGATCTGGAACATGCCGATCGGCAGCGGCGCCACCTACGTCCCCGCGAACCTGCCCGCGCTGCCCGGCGGCAGCACCGGCGCCCGCGTCCCGCAGGTCGACGACGAGCCCCTCGTGCTCACCCCGACCGCGCCGCTGACGCCGATCCTCGCGAGCCCCGGCGGCTGGGGCGGCGACCGCTGCGTCACCGACCCGGCGACGACGCTGGCGACGGTGCCGATCCCGGCGAACTACGTGCTGCCCAGCGACAACAAGAACCAGAGCGCCGCGTTCATCGCCGCCGACGGCCGCACGGTCGTCCAGACCCAGCCGCTGGCCCGCTGCGCCGCGGGCGGCCCGGCCACGAGCTACGTGCGCTACCCCGACCAGGACATCTACGGCCCCGGCATCCAGGGCTCGCACGGCGGGTCGGGCATGAGCGCGCTCGGCGGCTCGATCCGCATCGGCGAGCTCCGGCCGGGGCAGCAGGGCCCGCGGCACGCGCTGAAGATCAACCTGTACGCGCGCGGCGAGCTCGGCCGGTGCGCGTCGCGCCCGGAGTGCTTCCGGTGGCCCGCGGTGAAGTCCGACAGTTACGCGGTCGGCTGGTACGGCGCGGTCGGCAACAACACGAACACCGCGATGCGCATGGGCTCGCTGCTCGCGATCCCGCCGTCGGTGAACATCGGCTCGCTGGGCCTGACCACCGAGCCCGGTCGTCAGATCGCCTGGACGCTGCAGAACTACGGCGCCTACGTCGTCGACGACACCTACGGCCCGTCGTTCGCCTTCAACGCCGAGAACGGGCCCGCGGGCAACATGCGCACGCAGTTCCGCGCGGACTACGGCCAGGACTTCGAGGTGTACGCGAGCTCCCCGAACGCCTGGAGCCGCGACGTGCAGAAGCTCCGCCAGGTGCTGCAGGTGGTCGACAACAACGGCCCGAGCAGCGTCGGCGGTGGGGGCACGCCGCGCCAGCCCCTGCTGCCCGAGCTCGTCGCACCGCTCGTGTCGGTCCCGCCGACGCTGCCGACCCCGCCGGCGACGACGCCGTCGAGCGCACCGGTGCCCGCCACGTCGACACCGGCCATCCCGGCCAACTGAGGGGCGGAGGCTCGGGCGAGTGGTCCGGGTCGTCCTGACGACCCGGATCACTCACCTGGCGTCAGCCCTCGAGCTCCCGGGCGACGGCGCGGACGACCTCGGCGAGCCGCTTGGTGTTGCGGCGGTCCGGGTAGCGGCCACGGCGCAGGTCGGGCTGCACCTTGGCCTCGAGCAGCTTGATCATGTCGTCGATGAGGCCGTGGAGCTCGTCGGGCGAGCGGCGCGCGGCCTCGGCGACCGACGGCGCGGGGTCGACGAGCTTGACCTGCAGCGCCTGCGGGCCCCGCCGCCCCTCGGCGATCCCGAACTCCACGCGCTGCCCGGACTTCAGCGACTCCACCTCGCGGGGCAGCGCTCCCTTGGGCACGTAGACGTCGGACCCGCCCTCCTGCGACAGGAAGCCGAAGCCCTTCTCGGCGTCGTACCACTTGACCTTGCCGGTCGGCACCGTCGTCTCCCGGGTTCACATCGTCACGACAAAACGCCCCGGCGACCGCCGGAGCGCAGAGGCCCAGTTTATCCCCGCGCGGCCACCGCGAATCCGTGCGAGTTTCGCCGGGCACACGGCGGCCGACGGGGGTCACGACCCTGCCGGCGTGAGCCTCAGGCCGTCGGAGCGCTCGCGAGGCCGAGGAGCTCGACCGACTCCTCGCGCATCTGCACCTTGCGGACCTTGCCGGTGACGGTCATCGGGAAGTCCTCGACGACGTGCACGTAGCGCGGGATCTTGTAGTGGGCGAGCTTGCCGGTGGCGAACTCGCGCAGCGACTCCGCGGTGAGGGCCTCGGTGCCCGCCTTCTGACGCACCCACGCCATGAGCTCCTCGCCGTAGCGCTCGTCGGGGACCCCGATGACCTGCGCGTCGACGATGTCCGGGTGGGTGTAGAGGAACTCCTCGATCTCGCGCGGGTAGATGTTCTCCCCGCCGCGGATCACCATGTCCTTGATCCGGCCGGTGATGTTGATGTAGCCCTCGTCGTCCATGACGCCCAGGTCGCCGGTGTGCATCCAGCGGGCGCGGTCGATCACCTCGGCGGTCTTCTCGGGCTGCTCCCAGTAGCCGAGCATCACCGAGTAGCCCCGCGTGCACAGCTCCCCCGGCTCGCCGCGCGGCACGGTCAGGCCGGTCTCCGGGTCGACGATCTTGGACTCGAGGTGGGGCATCGTGCGCCCCACGGTGGACACGCGGCGGTCCAGCGAGTCGTCGACACGGGTCTGGGTGGACACCGGGCTGGTCTCGGTCATGCCGTAGGAGATGGCGACCTCGGACATGCCCATCCGCTCGACGACCTGCTTCATCACCTCGATCGGGCACGGCGAGCCGGCCATGATCCCGGTGCGCAGGCTGGTCAGGTCGTAGGACTCGAAGTTCTCCAGGCCCAGCTCGGCGATGAACATCGTCGGCACGCCGTAGAGCGAGGTGCACCGCTCGGCGGCGACGGCGTCGAGCGTCAGCGTCGGGTCGAAGCCGGGCGCGGGGATGACCATCGTCGCGCCGGAGCTGGTGCACGCGAGGTTGCCCATGACCATGCCGAAGCAGTGGTAGAAGGGCACCGGGATGCACACCCGGTCGGCGTCGCTGTAGCCGATGAGCTGCCCGACGAAGAAGCCGTTGTTGAGGATGTTGTGGTGCGACAGCGTCGCGCCCTTCGGGAACCCGGTGGTGCCCGAGGTGTACTGGATGTTGATCGGGTCGTCCGTGCTCAGCGTCGCCTGCACGTCGCGCACCCGCGAGACGTCGCCGTTCCGGACGAACAGCTCGTTCCACTCGTCGGAGTCGATGATCACGACCCGCTCCAGCGCGGCACGCTCGGGTCGGACCTCATCGATCATCGCGGCGTAGTCGGACGTCTTGAAGCTGCGCGCGGCCACCAGCAGCGAGATCCCGGCCTGGTCGAGCACGAACGCCAGCTCGTGGGTGCGGTACGCCGGGTTGATGTTGACGAGGATCGCGCCGATCTTGGCCGTCGCGTACTGCAGCAGCGTCCACGGCGAGCAGTTGGGCGCCCAGATGCCCACCCGGTCGCCCTTCTGGACGCCCAGGTCGAGCAGGCCCACCGCCAGCGCGTCCACCTCGGCCACGAACTGCGCCCAGGTGAAGCGCTCGCCGCGGGCCCGGTCCACCAGCGCCTCGGCGTCCGGGCGCGCCCCCGCGGTCCGGTCCAGGTTGTCGCCGATCGTGTCGCCGAGCAGCGGGATGTCGGAGATCCCGGACGTGTAGCTGGGCACGAGGGGCTGGGCTGGCGCCGTCACGATCTCTCCTCCGAGCATGCGGTGTGGTCCCGGCCACGATGTCACGTCGATCGCCCCGTCGTCACCGGATGTACCGACGGCCGGCGCCCTCCGGGGGCCGCCACCATCGGGTGCGGCTGCGACGATGCCGCCATGGGTGACGTGGTCGAGGTGGACGGCACCGGCCTGAGCAGTGAGGACGTGGAGAAGGCGACCGACCGGCTCGTCGACGTGCTCGTCGCCGCCGACGAGGACGGCTGGTACGGGCGGCTCGAGGTCGTGCGGCCGTGGTCGGAGCACAACCCGCACCTCGACGGGGAGTTCGCCCGCGCGGGCGCGATCCGCCGCTACCTGTGCCGCGAGCTGGCGTCGCTGCTGGCGACGGGCGCACGCATCACCGCACGCCCGTCGCGGGCCCAGCCGCCGTTCGACGACCCGGAGTTCTTCGTCGCGCTCGACGAGGACCGCGTCGACACCCGCTCGAAGAAGTTGTTCCTGTTCTCCCCCGAGCGGATGGCGCTCTCGATCGACCGGATCGGCCACTACACGGGCACACCGGCCGCGTCGTTCCAGCGCCACGTGCTCTTCACCAACTACGCGATGCACGTGGAGGCGTTCCTCGAGCGCTTCCCGGACGCCGTGCGCCCCGACCGTCCCGGCGCGCAGATGCCCGCCTACCACCACGTCACCGAGGCCGGCGACGGCGTGAGCCTGGTGAACATCGGCGTCGGGCCCGCCAACGCGAAGACCGCGACCGATCACGTGGCGGTGCTCCGGCCCGACACGATGATCATGATCGGGCACTGCGGCGGGCTGCGGAACCACCAGCACAAGGGCGACTTCGTGCTGGCCACGGGCTACCAGCGCGCCGACCACGTCCTCGACGAGGTGCTCCCGCTCGACGTGCCCGTGGTGCCCAACCACCGGCTGAACTCGTTCCTGCTCGACGCCCTGCAGCAGGCCGGCATGACCTACCGCCTGGGCATCGTGCACACCACCGACAATCGCGACTGGGAGTTCAACCAGCAGGCGACCCTGCGCGCCATGCGCCTGAGCCGCAGCGTCGCCGTCGACATGGAGTCGGCGACGATCGCGACCAACGGCTTCCGGTACCGCGTGCCGCACGCGACGCTGCTGTGCGTCTCGGACAAGCCGCTGCACGGCTCGCCGAAGCTCGCCGCCGGCGCCCAGGAGTTCTACGAGGCCTCCAAGCGCCACCACCTCGACCTCGCGCTGACCGCGCTGGACTCGGTGCGCCGCGAGCACCCCGAGGGCCTGCCCGGCCAGGAGATCCGTGCGGTCGACGAGCCGCTGTTCGGCGGCCCGCCCGACCTCTAGGCGCCCCGGGTACGTGAGCACTTTCCGGCGCTATAGCGCCGGAAAGTGCTCACGAGGGGCCGAACAGGCGCCGGACGCGGGCGCGGAAGCCGCGCCCGGTGAGCGCGAGGATCGCCCGCAACGGCGCCGGGGCGCCGGCGAGGAGCGCTCGGCGTTCGTCCGGGTCGGCGTGCGAGACCACCCACGGCACGACGAACGTCAGCGTCGCGAGCCCGAGCGTGCCGCGGAAGCGCTCCTGGAGCCGCGCGTAGTCCTCGACGCGGACCCGGTCGACGATGATCGGGAAGACGTCGCGCTCCTCGTCGGCGATGTGGCGGGCGAGCAGGTCCGCGAGCTCGTGGAGGGTCTCCGCGAGCGCGGGGGTCGGAGCCGCCGCGAGCGCACCGGCCCGGTCGAGCAGCGGGTCCAGCCGCTCGTGGTCCTCGGTGAGCGCGACCAGGCCGGTGCGGTCGCCGGCCACCGCCTCGAGCAGGGGCCAGACGTCGTCGTCCTCCACGCGGTGGTGGTTGACGATCTCGGCGGTCATCCCCCGCAGGTGACGGCGCAGCAGCCGCAGGCGCCGTCGGTCCGGGGCTCTGACCAGCTCCTCGGCCACGGCGGCGAGGCGGGCCGTGTCGGTGGTCATGGCGCGGTGCACCACGCGGTAGTCGAGCAGGTCGGGCACGGGCTCGCCGGGCCGGCGGGAGGTGGCGGTGTACGCAGCGGTCATGGTGGTCCCCTTCGCGGGTTCAGGTGGGTCTCGGTCGGAGCACGGCGTTCAGGCGGCCGCGAGCGGTCGCGCCGTGGTCGCCCGGTGGCGGGCGACGGGCACGCCGTCGGGGCGGGCGAGCAGGGCGCCGTCGGCACCGAGCCCGAGGGCGCAGGCGGTGCCGGCGTCGAGGGTGTGGACGGTGACGGGCGCGCTCCCCGAACGGCCGGCGGCGAGGAGCCGGGCGCCGGCGTCCGCCCGGGGCCCGGCGAGCACCGTCCAGCCCTCGCCGAGCAGGTCCAGCGTCGAGCGCCCGTCCGGGAGCACGAAGTGCGGCAGGCGGGCGCCGAGGTCGACGGCGAGCTCGGCGGCGACGTCGCGGCGGCTGCCGTCGGGGTCGGTCGAGCGCGCGACGACGTGCTCGGCGACCGGGCGGCGCTCGACCTCGTAGGTGTCGAGCAGCTCCGGGCCCGCCCAGCCGCGCAGCACCCAGGCCAGCTTCCAGGCGAGGTCGACGCCGCTCTGCAGCGCGGTGTTCATCCCGGTGCCGCCGCGCGGGGTGACGCGGTGCGCGGCGTCGCCGGCGAGGAAGACGTCGCCGGCCCGGAAGGTGTCCGCGACGTGGGCCGCGGCGTGGATCCGGCGGACGCTCTCGACGCGCACGTCGAGGTCGGGCACACCGGCACTGCGCCGGAGCAGGTCGGCGGCCTCGTCGGGGTCGTCGGTGTCCTGCCCGGGCACGTAGATCCACCGGTCGTCCCCGGCGGGGAAGAAGAGCCCCGGCGAGTCCGAGACCCAGTACAGCCCGAAGCGGACCGCCCCCAGGACCTGCGCGAGCGGCGCGTGCACGACCGCCTGGGTGCCGGACAGCACGCCGTCCTCGTCGCCTTGGACGTCGATGCCCACCGCCCGGCGCACCGCGCTGTGCGCGCCGTCGGCGCCGACGAGGTAGCGGGCGTGCACCTTCCGGCCGTCGGCGGTGGTAGCGACGACGCCGTCGGGATCCTGGGTGATCGTGTCGATCTCGATCCCGGAGGCCGTGCGCACGGAGGGCAGCGTCGCGAGGTGGCGGCGCAGCACCGCCTCGAACCGGTCCTGGGCGACGACCGCCGGCGCGGTGGGGCTGACCAGGGCGGCCTGCTCGCGCGTGGGGTAGCCGACCGCGACCGCCCGGCCCTCGTCGGCGGTCGCGAGCGAGGCGCACTCCCACAGCCACACGTCGGCGTCGGGACCCTGCGCGCGGACCGCCCGCTCGAGTCCCCAGGAGCGCACGTGCTCCATGGCCCGCGTGCTGATCACAGTGGCCCGCGGCCACGTGGACGGCGTCGGGCGCTTCTCGACGACGACCGTGTCGATGCCGTGCCGCCCCAGCGTGACGGCGGCGGCGAGGCCGGCGGCACCACCGCCGACGACGAGGACGTCGCACTTCCAATGAACATGTTGTCTCATGGAAGACAGGCTGTGCAGTCGAATACAGAGTGTCAAGCGAAATCTGCTAGGTTCGGCCTCGTGGCCACCCGGAAGTACGAGCAACGGTTGCGCGCCGTGTCCGCCGAACAGACGCGCCGGGACGTGCTCACCGCGCTGGAGGAGCGCCTGCAGGAGAAGCCGGGCGCCGCGGTGAGCCTCGAGGACGTGGCCCGGCGGGCCGGGGTGTCGCGGTCGACGGTGTACCTGGTGTTCGGGTCGCGGGCGGGCCTCTTCGACGCGCTGGCCGACGACCTGTGGGTGCGGTCCGGGCTCCCCGACCTCACCGAGGCGGTGGCTCACCCGGACGCCCGCGAGCACCTGCGCGGCGGTCTGCGGGCCGGCACGATGATCTACGCGGCGATGCGGGACGTCGCCGCGGTGCTGTTCGCGATGTCGGCGCTCGACCCGGACTCGGTGGGCGGCGCCATCGTCCGCATCGAGGACCACCGCTGGGGCGGCATGCTCCACCTCGCCCACCGCCTCGCCGAGCAGGGCGTGCTGCGCGACGACGTCACCGAGGCGGACGCCGCCGACACCCTCTGGGTGCTCGCGGGCTTCGAGAGCTTCGACGCGCTCTACACGGGCCGCAAGCTCTCCGCCGAGGAGGTCGCGCGCCGCCTCGTCCTCACCGCCGAGCGGGCCCTCTGCACGTGAGTGCTTTCCGCCCCTATAGGGGCGGAAAGCGCTCACATGGGTCAGCGGCGGCGCGGGTGCACGGCGACCTCGGTGGCCTTGACCGCGAACCACAGGTCGTCGCCCGGCTCGACGCCCAGCTCGGCGACCGCGGCCGGGGTGACGTCGGCGGCGAGGCCGTCGGCCCACGGCGGGCCGTCCGGCGACGCCGCCGCGCGCAGGCGCACGACCTCGCCCTGCGGCTCCAGCGCCGCGAGCCGGACCGGGAGCACGTTGCGGGGACTGCCGTCGGGGCGGTGGCGGTGCACGGCGACCGCGCTCGGCGGGAACACCGCGACCGCGGGCTCCCCGCCGGCGATCTTCTCCGAGGCGATGCCGTGCACCGTGGTGCCCTCGGGGGTGGTCAGCCCGTCGCCCGACGCGGTGCCGGTGACCAGGTCGAGCCCGGCGATCCGGGCGGCGAACGCCGAGCGCGGGCGCGCGAGCACCTCGGCGGTCGGGCCCGCCTCGACGACCCGGCCCTCGGCGAGCACGACGAGCCGGTCGGCGAGCACCACGGCGTCGACGACGTCGTGGGTGACGAGCAGGGTGGTCTGGCCGGTGTCACGCACGAGGCGGCGCAGCACCGAGCGCACGGCGGGCGCGGCGTCGACGTCGAGGGCGGCGAACGGCTCGTCGAGGAGCAGCAGGTCGGGCTCGACGGCCAGGGCGCGCGCGATCGCCACCCGCTGCGCCTGACCTCCCGACAGCGCCGACGGCCTGCGGTCGGCGAGCTCCCCGATGCCCACCTCGGCGAGCCGCTCGCCCGCGGCCTCCAGCGACTCGCGCCGCCCGCGCCCGGCACAGCGCGGGCCGAACGCGACGTTGTCCCGGGCGGTCAGGTGCGGGAAGAGCAGCGCCTGCTGGCTGAGCAGCCCGACCCGGCGCCGGTGGGCGGGCACGGCGAGCCCGGTCGCGGTGTCGGTGAGCGTCCGCCCGCCGAGCGTGATCCGCGCGTCCTTGGGGATGTAGAGCCCCGCGAGCGTGCCGAGCAGCGTCGACTTCCCGGACCCGTTCGGCCCGAGCACGGCGACGACCTCGCCGGGCGCGACCTCGATCTCCACGTCCAGCGTGAACCCGCCCCGGCGCGTCGTCACCCGCGCGCGCAGCCCCCCGGATTCCGACCGAAGGTCCCCTTCGGTCGGTCTACCGGGCGAGGGGTGCCCTTCGCCGGAACCGCCGGCACGGTCGGCACGGTCGGCGGCCCACGGTCGGCGCCGGATCGGCGGCCTCATCGCACGCCCGTCACGTCGCGCGTGCGGGTGGTGACGATGATGAGGACCGCGACGACCACGAGCACGAGGGACATGGCGACCGCGCCGTCGAGGTCGTTCTGCGACTGGATGTAGATCAGCAGCGGCAGGGTCTGCGTGGTGCCCTGCAGGTTGCCGGCGAAGGCGATCGTCGCCCCGAACTCGCCGAGCGCCCGCGCGAACGACAGCACCGCGCCCGACACGAGGCCGGGAAGCACCACGGGGATCGTGACCCGGCGCAGGGCGGTCAGCGGCGAGGCACCCAGGGTCGCCGCGACGACCTCGTAGCGCTCGCCGGCCGTGCGCAGCGCGCCCTCGAGGCTGACGACGAGGAAGGGCATCGCGACGAAGGTCTGCGCGATGATCACGGCCTCGGTCGAGAACGGCACCGTGATGCCGAACCACGCGTCGAGCAGCTGCCCGACCGGCCCGGTGCGCCCGAGCAGGAACAGCAGGGTCAGCCCGCCCACGACCGGGGGCAGGACCAGCGGGAGCAGCACCACCGAGCGCAGCACCGGCAGACCGGGCAGGTGCGACCGGGCGAGCACGAGCGCCAGCGGCGTGCCCAGCAGCAGGCAGAACGCGGTCGAGATCAGCCCGGTGACCAGCGAGAGCCACAGGGCGTCGAGCGCCGCGGGGGTGCTGATGAGCGCGAGGAAGTTCGGCCAGTCGGTCCGGACCACCAGCCCGGCGACCGGGACCGCGATGAGGCCGAAGCCCAGCGCGGCGGGCACCCACACCGGCCAGGGCAGCGCGAGGGAGACCGCGCCACCCCCGGCCGGACGTGCGCGCGTCACTTCAGCGCGAACCCGGCCTGCTGCAGGACCGCGTCGCCCTGGGGGCCGGTGACGAACTGGATCCAGCTGTTCGCGAGGTCGGCGTTCCGGCTGCCGGCGACCGCGCCGACGAGGTAGTTCTGCGCCGCGCCCTGGGCCGTCGCCTGCGGGAAGTCGATGCCCTGGACCTGCCCGTCCGACGCCCGCACGTCGGTGACGTAGACGAGGCCGGCGTCGACGTTGCGGGTGACGACGCGCTGGAGCACCGAGCGGACGTCCTGCTCCTCGCTGACCGGGTCGAGCGTGACCCCGGCGGCGCGCTCGGCCGCCTCGGTCGCGGCGCCGCACGGGACGGCGGGGGCGCAGACCGACTCGGTGACCTGCGGCCCGACCAGCGAGGTCAGGTCGACGATCCCCTTCGGGTTGCCCGGCTGGACCGCGATCTGCAGCTTGTTGGTCGCGTAGGTCACCGGCTCGCCCTGGATGCGCCCGGCCTGCTGCGCGGTCTGCATCGTGCGCGTGCTCGCGGTGGCCAGGACGTCGGCGGGCGCGCCCTGCACGACCTGCTGGGCGAGCGTGTCCGAGCCGCCGAAGTTGAACACGACGGTCGTGCCCGGGTTGGCCTGTTCGAACTGCGGCTTGAGCTGGTCGTAGACGTCGGTCAGCGAGGCCGCCGCGGAGACCGTGAGGGTGCGGGTCGGCGGCGCCTGTTGTTCCCCACCGGAGGATCCGCCGCAGGCGGCGACCCCGAACGCCAGGGTGGCGGCCGCAGCGGCCAGGACGAGTCTGCGGGCGCTGCTCACGCCATGCCTCCGGGGGTCTCGACGATGATGTGCGACGCCTTCACGACCGACACGGCCAGCGACCCGACCTCGAGCCCGAGCTCCTCGACGGCCTCGGTGCTCATGAGCGAGACGACGCGGTGGGGCCCGCACTGCATCTCGACCTGCGACATGACCTTGTCGCTGACGATCTCGGTGACGAGCCCGACGAAGCGGTTGCGGGCCGACCGGCCCACCCCGGAGGGGTCGGGGGTGGCGTGGGCCTGGGCCCGGGCGAACGCCGCGAGGTCCGCCCCGGCGATCACCTTGCGGCCACTGGCGTCGGCGGTCACGGGCAGGGAGCCGCTGTCGGTCCAGCGCCGCACCGTGTCGTCGCTCACGCCGAGCAGCCGAGCGGCCTCGGCGATCCGGAAGTGCGTCACGGCGGGCAGTGTATGACCGTGAACGCGTCTGTACAGCCCCGCGTGAGCCGCATGTCCGGCGTGCGGCCGTCCCGACGGGTCGTCCGGCGCTTCCCTCGCGCGGTCGGGCCGGGCGGTGGGAAGGTGCGGAGGTGGACTTCGCCCCCAGTGCCGCGGCTCAGGACTACACCGACCGGATGCGCGCCTTCCTCGACGAGGTGGTGCTGCCCGCCGAGAAGGTCTACGACGCCTGGCGCGAGGAGCGCCGCGGGACGTCGGCCGAGCACGACCTGCCGCCGGTGATGGAGGAGCTCAAGAGCGAGGCCCGCGAGCGCGGGCTGTGGAACCTCTTCCTGCCCGACGTCTCGGGGCTGTCGAACCTCGAGTACGCGGCGGTCGCGGAGGTCTCGGGCTGGTCGCCGGTGATCGCGCCCGAGGCGATCAACTGCCAGGCGCCCGACACCGGCAACATGGAGACCCTGCACCTGTTCGGCACCACCGAGCAGAAGCAGCAGTGGCTCGAGCCGCTGCTCTCCGGCGAGATCCGGTCGGCCTTCGCGATGACCGAGCCCGCCGTCGCGTCGTCGGACGCCACCAACATCACGACCTCGATCCGCCGCGACGGCGACGAGTACGTGATCACGGGCAAGAAGTGGTGGATCTCCGGCGCGGCCGACCCGCGCTGCCAGGTCTTCATCGTCATGGGCAAGACCGACCCGGACGCCCCGACCCACCGCCAGCAGTCGATGATCCTCGTGCCCCGCGACGCGCCGGGCCTGACGATCACCCGCCCGCTGCCGGTGTTCGGCTACCAGGACCAGCACGGGCACTGCGAGCTCGAGCTCAACGAGGTGCGCGTGCCGGCGTCGAACCTCCTCGGCGAGGAGGGCGGCGGCTTCGCGATCGCCCAGGCGCGCCTCGGGCCCGGCCGCATCCACCACTGCATGCGCCTCATCGGCATGGCCGAGCGCGCCGTGGACGCGATGGTGCGCCGGGCCAACGACCGCGTGGCGTTCGGCAAGACCCTGGGCGAGCAGGGCGTCGTGCGCGAGCAGATCGCCGAGAGCCGCATCGAGATCGAGCAGGCGCGCCTGCTGGTGCTCAAGACGGCCTGGCTGATCGACAACGTCGGCTCGCGGGGTGCCGCCACCGAGATCGCGGCGATCAAGGTCGTCTGCCCGCGGATGGCGTGCGCCGTCATCGACCGCGCGATCCAGATCCACGGCGGCGGCGGGGTGTCCGACGACTTCCCGCTCGCGTACGCCTACGCCTGGGCGCGCGCCCTGCGTCTGGCCGACGGCCCCGACGAGGTGCACCTGCGCTCCGTGGCGCGCCAGGAGCTCAAGGCGCACGGCTGACCGGTCTACGTGAGCGAACTTTGGGGCTATCACCCCAAAGTTCGCTCACATGGGGTCAGGCGCCGGCGCGACGTGTCGGCGCGGGCACGAACAGGCCGAGGCGCCAGGCGTGGCTGACCGCCTGCGCACGGTCGCTCGCGGCCAGCTTGCGGAACAGGTGCCCGGTGTGGGACTTGACGGTGTGGTCGGAGAGGTAGAGCCGCCGGCCGATGTCGGCGTTGGTGAGCCCGCGGCTGACGCCGATGAGCACCTGCACCTCGCGCACCGACAGGTCGAGGCGCTTCTGGGCGTCCAGGTCGACGACGACGTCGTGCAGGCCGTCCTCGGGCGTCGAGAAGCCCTCGACCGGACCGCGCGCCGACGGGACCGCGGGCCGGGGCACCAGGTCGTCGCCGGCCGCCGTGGAGGCGAGGCTGCGGACCAGCGTGCGGATCATCGCGCGCGGCGCCTCCCAGCGCAGGAAGCCCGCGGCGCCCTCGGCGAGCGCCTGCTGGGCGGGCGCGTGCGCCTCCCCCGACCCGGCGACGAGCACCGCGGTGCCGGGGGCCTCGGCGAGCACGCGGCGCACCACGTCCAGCCCGCTCGGCTCGGTCTCGGCCAGGCCGAGGACCGCGATCGCCCGAGGGGTCGCCGCGAGGCGCGTCAGCAGGTCGTCGGCGTCGCGGGCGACCGCGACCGCCTCGGGACCCGCGACGGTGTCGACCAGCATCTGCAGCCGACGTCGCGCCTGTGGCCGCCCGTCGTGGACGACACACGTCTCTCCTGAGCCCCCGCTCTCGTGCACCCCGATAGACGTACCTCATCAGGGTGACGACCGGCGTGGCGACGCGCGGGGTGGAGATCAACCGAATCACAGTGTTGTAAGTCCCCTGCCCGGCTATCACCCACATGCGTCTCCCTGCTTTCGCTTGTCCACACAGAGTGGACGACCTTGCATGGGCGCCGACGTCCTCGACTCCACCGGGGACCCGGATTCGCGGGAGCACTGATGGCGGGAGGCCGGACCGGACACCGGACCCGGAGGGCAACCGGTACCGCCGTGGCGGTGGGCGCGGTCCTCGCGTCCGTCCTCGCCGCTCCCGTGGCGAGCGCCGTGCCCACGAGCGAGTCGTGGGTCGCCGAGCTCGCGATCGAGGGCGGCGACGACAGCAACGTGGTCACCGCCGACGAGGCCGTGCGGCTGCGCGACCGCGCCCCCCGCGCGACGAGCACCGGTGAGGCGCCGGCCGAGGGACAGCTCCTGCTCGCCCCGCGCCGCCCCGCCGCCGTCACCGACCAGG
Source organism: Actinomycetospora flava (assembly GCF_037400335.1). Lineage (NCBI taxonomy): Bacteria > Bacillati > Actinomycetota > Actinomycetes > Pseudonocardiales > Pseudonocardiaceae > Actinomycetospora > Actinomycetospora flava. Next base: position 486,842 of record NZ_JBBEGM010000002.1, on the reverse strand, counting down.
TGTCCGCCGAGGTCACCGCCGACGTCCCGGCGGGCGCGCAGGTCGTCGTCGCCGTGCGCGGCATCCGCGAGGACGACACGTGGAGCGAGTGGCGCGAGGCCGAGCCGGGCCGCCCCGCGCGCCTCGAGCAGGCGACGTTCCAGATCCAGGTGCGCGTCACGCTCGTCGCCGCGCCGGACGGCTCCGGGCCCGCGCTGCGCCGGCTGGGGCTGACCGCCGAGCAGGGCCCGCTGCGCTTCGCGGCGCCGGCCCCGGCGACCACCGTCCCGCTGACCTCCCGCGTCTTCGCGACCCGGATCGGGCTCGTCGGCAACGACACCGCCAACGGCCACGAGGTCGTGCGCGACGACCGCTTCGCCGCCCTGCCCTCCCGGCGCAGCCTGAGCCCGCGCGGTGAGGGCGACTACACCGCGCGCGTCTGCGCGTCCGAGACCCGCTGCACCTGGGTGCCGCTCTGGGACGTCGGCCCGTGGAACACCCGCGACGACTACTGGAGCGAGAGCGCGACACGGCAGGAGTTCAACGACCTGCCCCGCGGGCGTCCGCAGGCCGAGGCCGCGTTCACCGACGACTACCGCGGCGGCCGCGACGGCTCCGGGCGCCGCATCGCCAACCCCGCGGGCATCGACCTCGCCGACGGCACGTTCCGCGACGACCTCGGGCTCACCGACAACGCCTGGGTCACCGTCACCTACCTCTGGACGGGCACCGGCCCCTCGGGCACCGCGATCGACCGCACCGCGCGCCTCGAGGTCCGTGCCGCGCCCGCCGCCGACGCGGCCGTCGTCGGGGTCGTCGCCCCGCAGGCCCGCATGTCCTACGAGTGCGCGGTGGACGCCGCGGGCGGTCGCACCGGGGTCGGCACCCGGTGGATCCGCCTCGGGCCCGCCCAGTTCGTCCCGGCCGACCAGGTGGAGGCGCGCGATGTCCCGTCCTGCTGACTCCCGGCGCGCCAGCGCCCTCGCCGTCGCGGCCGGTGCCGTGGGGCTCGCGCTCGCGCTCGCCGTGCCCGCGGGCACGGCCGGTGCTGCGACCGACCCGCCGCGCACCGAGAGCTGGTCGCCCGAGCTCGCGATCGACGGCGGCGACGACCGCGGCGTCGTCCTCGACGGCGGCGCCATCCGGCTCGACGACACCGGCGCCCGCGACGGCGAACTGGTCCTCGCGCCGCGGCGCACCACGGGCGTCGTCGACTCCGTCGCCGGCGTCCCCACCGCCGACGTCCCGACCGGCGCGTCGGTGGTCGTCGAGGCGCGCGGGCTGCGCGGCGACGGCACCTGGGGCTCCTGGGTCACCGTGCCCCGCGAGGGACAGGCCCGCCTCGGCGGTCCGAGCACCGAGCTGTCGGTCCGCGTGCTGCTGCGCCGCGCCGACGGCGGCGACGGCCCCGTCCTGCGCGCCCTGTGGCTGACCACGACCGCCGTGCCGGCGCCGGTGACCACCGAGACGCGCACCGAGACGCGGACGAAGACGGTGACCCCGGACCCGACGACGACCACCACATCGACGACGTCGACGACGTCGACGGAGCCCACCACCACGACCACCGAGCCGACCACGACGACCACATCCGTCGAGCCGACGACCACGCAGCCGACGACCACGACGACGGCACCCACGACCACCACCACCGAGCCGACGACCACCACGACGACCGCCGGGTCTCAGCCGTCCCAGCCGTCCCAGCCGTCGCAGCCCAGCCGGCCGTCGCAGCCCAGCCGTCCCTCGCGCCCGTCGCAGCCCCCGGCCGACACGACGACGTCCACGACGACGAGCACGACGACCACCACCACCACGACCACGCCCGTCACGCCGCCGCCGGGTCTCGTGCCCGATCTCGGGATCCCGCAGCTCCTCCCGGCACCGCTCCCGCCCGCGACGCCGGTGAACGACGCCGGGGCCGGCACGTGGTGGGGCCAGGACGTGCTCGACTGGCTCGACCGGGCTCTGTGATCACCGGCCCGCGGCCGGAACCCCCACGCTCTCGGCGGTGACGACGCCGTCGGCGTCGGGCACGCCCAGCACACTCACCCGCGTGCCGCGCGTGAGGCCGCCGACCTGCTCGGGGCGCTGCTCCTGGCCGACGACGCGGGTGGCGGGCGAGGTCCGCACGGGCACGAGCCTGCCCTCCGGGGTCCGCACGGCGATCAGGCCGTCGCCGGTGCTCTCGAGCGTGCCGACGAGCGGGACGCCGACGCCCGCGGGCGGCGCGCAGGACAGGCAGCCGACCGCGAGGTAGCGGTCGGCGATCACTCCCCCGACGACGCCGAGCACGAACACGGTCAGCATCGCCAGGGCCGTCACCCAGCGCCGCGGGCGGGGCCGCTCCCGGCCCGCGGGCGGCTCGTCCTCGCCGTCGGGCCGCGAGCCCGGGTCGGTCGCGTACTCCCGGGCCCGGTAGTACTCGTCCTCCCAGTCGTCGCTGTGGTCGTACCCGGAGTCGTCGCGGTCGGTCACGGCCGCGGCCCCGGGTCGCGCGGGACGAGGACGCGGTCACCTTCCCGCAGCCCGGCACGGATCTCGATCGACGTGGCGTCCGCGATCCCGGTGGTGACCCCGACGACTCGGTCGGGGCCGCGGCCGTCCGCCGGGCGCACGAGCACCGTGCCCCGCCCCGGACCCGTGGGCCGCACGGCGGCGGGCGGCACGACGAGCACCCCGACCGCGCGGTCGACGACCACCCGCACGTCGGCGACCTGGCCGACCCGCAGCGTCGGCGGGGGCAGCGACGCCGCGACGGAGACGCCGTAGGCGCCGTCCGGGCCCGGCGCCGGCTCGACGCCGACGACCTCGCCGAGCACCGGGTCGCCGACGCCGTCGACGACCGCCGACGCCGGCTGCCCGGTCGCCGCGCGGGGGACGTCGCGGGGCGCCACCGCGGCCCGGACGACGAGCGCGCTGAGGTCCGCGAGGCGCACGAAAGGCCGGCGGCTCGGGGCGTCGTCGGGGGTGGGGGCGCCGGCGACGACGCGGTCGCCGACCTGCCCGGCGACCGCCGTCACCGTGCCGCCGCGCGGAGCGCGCAGCACGGTGCCCTCGAGCTGGCGGTTCGCCTCGGCCAGCTCCGCGCGGTCCCGGGCGGCGTCGGCCTCGAACCGCCCGACCGCGACGAGGTCGACGGGGACGGCGGCGCGGGCGGCGGTGATGTTGCGGGTGTCGGCGGCGAGGGCGGTCTGGGCGGCGGCGATCCGCCCGCGGACCGGGCCGTCGTCGAGGGTCGCCAGGACGTCCCCGGGCGCGACGACGGCGCCCGTGGCGACGTCGACCGTCCGCACGACGCCGCTGGTCACGAACGAGACGTCCGCGTCGCCCGCGCTGCGGACCGTCCCCGGCGCGCGGAGCTCGGTGACGACGTCGGCGCGCACCACCGGCACGACGGCGGCTCCCGGGCCGGGCAGGAGCTGCGGCGCGCGCAGCAGGACCGCCACCGTCCCGGCGCCGGCGAGCAGGACGACCACCAGCACCGTCGGCAGCAGCCAGCCCAGGCGGCGCCGACCGGTGGACATGGTGGCCGACGGTAGTGCCGGTCCCCGCGCACTCCGGGGAACCGCGGACCCGGCGTGTCACCCGTCCGAGCGAGGAGTCAGTCCGCGACCGCCACGAGGTGCCCCACCGCGTCACCTTCCCGAGCGAGGCGGAGCAGCTCCGCGGCGAGGTCGGCGCGGGCCACGCGGTGCCCCTTCGGCAGGTGGCGGTCGAGGATGCGCCGGTAGCTCCCGGTGCGCGGACCGTCGGTGAGCTGGGGCGGGCGCACGATCGTCCAGTCGCGGTCGCTCGCGCGGACGATCTCCTCCATGCGGGCCAGTCCGCATAGGGATGGCGGAACACCCGCTGCAGGATCGGCTTGACGAGCAGGCGGACGGCGAGGTCGTCGCCCTCGCCGGGCAGCCCGGAGGCGCTGACCACCACCAGCCGGCGCACCCCGGTCCGCGCCATCACCGCGAGGACCGCGGTGACGCCGTCGGTGCACACCGTCGTCGGGCCCCGCCCGCGCGCGCCCAGCGCCGAGACGACCGCGTCGGCGCCGCGGACCGCGCCGTCCAGGGCGTCGGGCTCGTCGAGGCCGGCCCGCACGACGGTCGCCCCGGCCGGGACCTCCGACCCCGCGCGCGCCACCGCCACCACCTCGTGGCCCTCCGCGAGGGCCTGCGTCACGACCTCGCGCCCGGTCCGGCCGGACGCCCCCAGCACCACGATCCGCACGACCCTCTCCTTGGTGAGTGAGTACTCACCAACCTAGGATGACGACGTGCCGAGGGACACGTCAAGCCGGTCGACGCGGGACCGCATGCTCGACGCGGCCCTCACCGTCATGCGGGACCGGGGGGTCGCGCGCGCCACCACCAGGGAGATCGCGCGCGAGGCCGGGTTCTCCGAGGCCGCGCTGTACAAGCACTTCGAGGACAAGACGGCGCTGTTCGTCGCCGTGCTCGTCGAGCGGGTGCCCTCGCGCTTCACCGACGTCCTCGACGGCCTGCCCGCGCGGGTGGGCACGGCGGACGTCGAGGAGATCCTCGTCGAGGTGGCGACCGAGGCGGTCGCCTTCTACCGCGAGACGTTCCCGATGGGGGCCTCGCTGTTCTCGGAGCCGGCGATCCTCGCCGCACACCGGGCGGCGCTCGCGCGGCTCGGGACCGGTCCGCACGTGGCCGTCGACGGTCTCGCGGACTACCTCGCGGCCGAGGCCCGGCTCGGCCGGGTCGACGCCGCGACCGACCCGCGGGCGGCGGCGCTGCTCCTGCTCGGGGCGTGCCAGATGACGACGTTCCTCGCGGCCTTCGGCGGCACCGACCGGACCGCCGACCCCCGCGGGCTCGCCCGTGCCGCCGTGCGAGGACTGCTCCCCCGCTGACCGGCGCACCCCGGGCCGTGTGTCGGCATCCGGCGCGGCGGACACCCCGAGGGTTCGGAGCAGGACGTGAGGCGCCTCTCCGATCGGACCGTTTCCCCGCACCGGCCGCCGCACCTGCGATCTTCTTCCGCCGCACCTCACCGCATCTGCGGACGAGGCCTCCGACCTGCGGAGATGTGGCTCACCGCCGGTGCCCGACACGGTTAGGGTGGATCGTGATGACCGTTCTCGACCTCGGAGTGCCGGCCGTCCCCGGGGCCGCCACCACCGCCACCACGGACACCAGCGGCCGTCCCGCCGACGCCCGCCTGGTCGACTCCTGGGGACGTGTCGCCACCGATCTGCGTGTGTCGCTGACCGACCGCTGCAACCTGCGCTGCACCTACTGCATGCCCGCCGAGGGCCTGGAGTGGATGCCGACCGAGCAGGCGCTCACCGACGACGAGATCGTGCGCCTGGTGCGCGTCGCCGTGGAGCTGCTGGGCGTGCGGGAGATCCGCTTCACCGGGGGCGAGCCGCTGCTGCGCAAGGGGCTCGAGGACATCGTGGCGGCCACCGCCGCGCTGTCGCCGCGCCCCGAGATGTCGGTGACCACCAACGCTCTCGGTCTGACGCGGCGCGCCGCCGCCCTGGCCGCCGCGGGTCTCGACCGGGTCAACGTCTCCCTCGACACCCTGCGCCCCGAGCGGTTCGCCGAGATCACCCGTCGCGACCGGTTGGGCGACGTCCTCGCCGGGCTGCGCGCCGCGCGCGAGCACGGGCTCGACCCCATCAAGATCAACACGGTCCTGATGCCCGGGCTCAACGACGACGAGGCGCCGGACCTGCTCGCGTGGGCGCTCGAGGAGGGCTACGAGCTGCGCATCATCGAGCAGATGCCGCTCGACGCCGGCCACTCGTGGCAGCGCGACCGCATGATCACCGCCGAGCAGATCCTGGCGTCGCTGCGCACCCGCTTCACGCTGCGCGAGGACACCGCCGAGCGCGGCGGGGCGCCGGCCGAGCGGTTCCTCGTCGACGGCTGGACCGGCCACGACGGCGGGCCGGCGAAGGTCGGCGTCATCGCCTCGGTGACCCGCCCGTTCTGCGGCAACTGCGACCGCACGCGGCTCACCGCCGACGGCCAGGTGCGCAACTGCCTGTTCTCCACCACCGAGAACGACCTGCGCAGCCTGCTGCGCGGCGGCGGCACCGACGACGAGATCGCCGACGCCTGGCGCGTGGCCATGTGGGGCAAGAAGCCCGGCCACGGCATCGACGACCCGGGCTTCCTGCAGCCCGACCGGCCCATGAGCGCGATCGGAGGATGATGACCGCTTCGACCGACGTCCGCGTCACCACGAACACCGTGACGGTGCGCTACTTCGCCGGCGCCAAGGCCGCCGCCGGCACGCGCAGCGAAGCCCTCGAGGTCCCCGCCGGCGCCACCGTCGCCGACCTGATCACCGCCCTGGCCGCCGACCACGGCGATGCCCTCGCCCGCGTCCTCGCCGCCGCGAGCTTCCTGCTCGACGAGACCGCGGTGCACGACCGCACCACGGTCCTCGCCGGCGGCGCCGTGTTCGACGTCCTCCCGCCCTTCGCCGGCGGCTGAACGTCAGCGTCCTACTGAGCACGCCGATAGGGTGGCGTCGCTGTCATTGAGCGTCCGTATCGCCACGCGCTCGACGTCGGCGGTGTTCTACAGGACATGAGCGTCGTCCACGAGACCACCATCGGCCCGCTGCACCTCGAGGCCTCCGCGCAGGGCCTCACCCTGCTCGGGTTCTCCCCCGTCGACGGGGACGCCGACCGCGACGAGGCCGCCGAGCAGGTCCTCGACCTCGCCCGCCGCGAGATCGACGCCTACCTCGACGGCTCGCTGCGGGAGTTCACCGTGCCCGTCGACCTGTCCGCGCACCCCGCCTGGGACCGCCGCGTCCTGGAGGAGCTGCGCTCGGTCGGCTACGGCGAGACGGTCAGCTACGGCAAGCTCGCCGCCGCGTGCGGGCTCGAGCCCGTCGACGCCCGGCGCGTCGGCGGGGCCATGGCCCGCAACCCCGTCGCCATCGTCGTGCCGTGCCACCGCGTCGTCGGGTCCGACGGCAGCCTGACCGGGTACGCCGGGGGCCTGGACCGCAAGCGCACGCTCCTCGACCTCGAGGCGCGCGACACCCTGCTGTTCTGACTCACCGCTCACATCCGGGGGCCGACCTCCCGATCATCGGGTAATCGTTGCTTCAGCTAACGATCACCGGCGATCGAGGAGGTCGGCCATGCCGCGCGCGGACGTCGAGACCCACCTGCAGGCGTTCTCGGAGCACCGCGAGGACCTCGCTCTCGTGCACCGCGACCGGCGCCTGAGCTTCGGCGACCTCGCCGACGCCGTGCACCGCACGGCGCGCGTCCTCGCCGGGCGTGGCCTGGCGCCCGGCGACCTCGCGGTGATCATCGGCGGCAACGAGCCCGAGGTGATCGTCGCCCGCTACGCCGCGAACCTCCTGGGCGCCGGCGTCACCCAGCCCTACGCCGGGCTCGCGGAAAGCGCCCGCGGCCGGATCGTCGACGACGTCGACGCCGCCCTGGTGCTCGTCGCGCCCGGCCACACCGCCGAGGCGGACGCGGTGCTCGCGCACGCCCGCCCCGTGCCGACCGTCGTCGTCGACGACGCCCTCGTCGCCGGCGTCGACGCGAGCCCCGTCGCGTGCGGGGCACGCCCCGGGGACGTCGAGCAGATCCGGCACACCGGCGGGACCACCGGCCACCCCAAGGGCATCACCTACACGTTCGGCCACCACCTGCGCATGACCGAGGAACCCGGCCGGTTCGCGGGGATGTTCGGCGACTCCCCGGGCCGCCAGCTCGTCTGCACCACCATCGCGCACGCCGCCGGCGGCATCGCCGACCGCACGCTGGCCGGCGGCGGCACCGTCGTCCTGCTCGACGGGTTCGACCCCGCCGAGGTCCTCGCGACGATCGAGCGCGAGCGGATCACCGACCTGTGGCTGCTCCCGCCGCTGCTGCACCGGCTGCTCGACCACGCAGATCTCGACCGCCGCGACCTCACCAGCCTGCGCACCGTCGTCTACGGCGGCGCGCCCGCGGTGCCCTCCCGCCTCGCCGAGGCCGTCCGCCGGATCGGGCGGGTGTTCGTCCAGTTCTACGGCCAGACCGAGGCGGGCGGCATCAGCATCCTGTCCCGCGAGGAGCACGACGACCCGGAGCTGCTGCTGACGGTCGGGCGCGTGCTGCCGACGACCGAGCTGGCCGTGTGCGACGAGGACGGCGCGCGCCTGCGCGACGGCCGGCCCGGCGAGCTGTGGGTGCGCACCGGGATGGCCATGGACGGCTACTGGAAGCAGCCCGAGCTCACCGCCCGCACGATCACCCCGGACGGCTGGGTGCGCACCGGCGACGTCGGCTTCCTCGACGACCGGGGCTACCTGCACGTCGTCGACCGGCTCGGCGACGTCGTCGTGGTCGTCGGCGGGCACGTGCACACCTCCGAGGTGGAGAACGTGCTGGTCGAGCACCCCGCCGTGCGGGAGGCGGCGGTGTTCGGCGCGCCGGACGCGGACGGGTCGGAGAGCGTGCACGCGGCGGTGGTCGCCGACGGGGCCGTGGACGCGGGCGAGCTCGCCGAGCACGTCGCCGAGCACCAGGGCGCGATGGCCGCGCCGCGCGAGGTCACGGTGATCGAGGAGATGCCGCTGACCGACACCGGCAAGGTCGACAAGACGGCGCTGCGGGAGCGGGCGAGCTAGACCCCGCTCAGACCCGGCGGCGCAGGCCGGCGAGCTCCTCGAGCAGGTCGGCGACGTCGTCGACGTCCTCGACCTCGTAGGGCGCCCCGGCGCCGAGGTCCTCGCCGACGCCCACGATCACGTCGCCGGACGCCCCGGCGATCGCGACCCCGACGCCGACGAGCGCGGTGGCCCCGACCTCGTCGCGCAGGGCGGGCAACCCCTCCGGCGCGACGACCCGCAGGCCGCCCTTCGCGCCGGACAGGAACATCAGCTCGGCGACCTCGTCGGCCGCACGGTCGGAGACGACGGCGACGGTCGTGTCCGCCAGGGCCACGAGCACGTTGAGCGCCTCCGACGACACCTGCTCGGCGCGCGCCTGGTCGGGATCGCCCTCGTCCGGCGCGAGCGCCCCGTCGAAGGCGCAGGCCACGAGCAGCGTCGGCGTCTCCGCCACCCGGTCGAGCGCGCCCCAGAGCGCGTCGTCCGTGTCCACTCGATCAGCCTGGCATGACGTTCACGGCGTGGTCCAGCGCCGCCCAGAGGTACTGCGTGGCGTAGGCGCGGTAGGGCCGCCAGGGCTCGGCGCGGGCGACGAGGTCGCGGTCGCGGGCCGGCAGGCCGAGGCGCTCGGCGGCCACCCGGATGCCGAGGTCGGAGGGCAGGAACGCGTCGGGGTCACCGAGCGCGCGCATCGCGACCGTGTCGACCGTCCACGGCCCGATCCCCGGCAGCCCGCCGAGCGCGGCCCGGGCGCCGGGCACGTCCGCGGGGTCGAGCACCACCTCCCCGTCGGCCAGCGCCCGCACCAGCGTGAGCAGCGTCCGCTTGCGGGTGCGGGGCATGCCGAGCTCGTCGGGGTCGACGGCGGTGAGGGCCGGCGCGCCGGGGAAGAGGTGGGTCAGCGTGCTGCCGGGCCCGGCGAAGCCCTCGGGCAGCGGCGTGCCGTGGCCGCGCACGAGGCGCCCGGCGTGGGTGCGCGCGGCGGCGGTCGACACCTGCTGGCCGAGGACGGCGCGCACGGCGAACTCGTCGGGATCCGGCGAGCCGGGCACCCGCCGGCCCGGGGCGTCGTCGACGAGCGCGGTCAGCACGGGGTCGGCGCGCAGGGTCGCGTCGACGGCCGCGGGGTCGGCGTCGAGGTCGAGGATGCGGCGGGACAGCCGCACGGCCTCGTCGGCGTCAGCGGGGTCGGTGAGCGTCAGCGTCGCGGCGACCTCGTCGGCGCCCGGGGTCAGCGCCACCACCCCCGGCCCGCCGGGCAGGGCGAGGGTGCGGCGGTAGGCGCCGTCGTGCCACTCCTCGACACCGGGCACGGCGGTGGCGACGAGGTGGCCGAAGAGGTTGTCGGGGCACAGCGGCGGGGTGAAGGGCAGCGCGCGGTGCACGCGCCGAGCATGTCCGATCGCTCCAAGCCCCCGTGCAGGGGCGGTCCCTACGGTGAGCGCCATGGCACCCCGACTCTCCGTCGTCGAGCTGGTCGTCGCCGACATGGCCGCCACGCTCGCGTTCTACCGCCGCCTGGGCATCGACGCCCCGCCCGAGGCCGACACGCAGCCGCACGTCGAGGTCGACCTCGGCGGCGGGCTGCGCCTGGCCTTCGACACCGAGGACACCATCCGCTCGTTCGACCCGTCCTGGACCCCGCCGACCGGCGGCCCCCGTAGCGCCCTCGCGTTCGCCTGCGACTCGCCCGCGGAGGTCGACGCGACCTACGCCGCCCTGGTCGACGCCGGGTACCACGGCGAGCTCAAGCCCTGGGACGCCTTCTGGGGCCAGCGCTACGCGACCGTGCAGGACCCCGACGGCGGGTCGGTGGACCTGTTCGCGCCCCTACCCGCTCAGTAGGCCGGTCGGCGTCGTCCCCGCCAGCGCCCGCACCTCGCGCGCCAGGTGCGGCTGGTCGGCGAAGCCCTCGACGGCCGCGACGTCGGCCCACGGCGTGCCCTCGCGGGCGCGGGCCAGTGCGCGCTGCAGGCGCAGGATGCGCCCGAGGTGCTGGGGCCCGTAGCCGAACACGGGCAGGCAGCGCCGGTGCAGCGTGCGGGGGGTGGTGCCGAGGTCGTCGGCGAGCCCGGCGACGTCACGGCCCCGAACGAGCGCGCCGAACACCCGCGCGCCGAAGCGCTCGTCGGCGCCCGGCGGGGTGGCGGTCGCGACGCCGAGCAGGGCGCCGGCCGGGTCGTCGGCCACCCGCTCGCCGAGCTCGCGCGCGTCGGCGTCGCCCCACAGCGCGTCGAGGGTGACGGTGGTGTCGCGCAGCTCGTCGGCGCGCAGCCCGAGCAGCGCGGGGCCGCGACCGTGGGAGAACCGCAGGCCCACGTGGCGCCGCCCGCCGCCGTCGTTGAACCGCGCGCCCCCGTCCGGCCCGGCGACGACCAGCCCGCGACCGTTCCAGATCAGGTCCAGGCAGCCGTCGGGCAGGATCGTCGCGGGCGCCCCGCCGCTGCTCCAGAGCACGACACCGGGCGCCACCCGGCGCTCGCGGTACCCGTCCACGCCCCCATGGTGCCCCGCGGTGGGAGCGAGGGTCACCTCGAGTGCGTGGCACGCAGCGAAGGTGACCCTCGCTCACACACCGCCGACGAGGTCGCGGTAGCTGCGCCAGTGCCCGGCGGGGGTCTCGACGCTCCGGGCGGCGAGGACGGCGTGGACGAGCGCGCGGGTCACGCAGTCCGCGCCCGCGGTGAGGATGTCCTGCACGCCCGCGAGGTCCGGGGCGGGCCGGGCGGTGGTCGCGAGCCCGAAGAACGTGTCGCCGTCGGTCATGCCGTGAGCGGGGTGCACGGCCCGCGCGAGGCCGCTCTGCCCGACGGCGGCGAGCTTGGCGCACTGCGCCACCGTGAGCCCGGCGTCGGTCGCCACCACGCCGATCGTCGTGTTCAGGGCCGGCGGGGCGGCGGCCGCGCGCAGCGCCGCGAGCAGGGTCTCCCGGTCGGCGGGCAGGGCCGGGGGCTCCGCGTCGCCGTCGCGGCGGTGGCGGGCACCCCACAGCTCGCCGGTCGCCGGGTCGACCGCGGAGCCCGCGGCGTTGGCGACGACGAGCGCGGCGACCACCGTGCCGTCGGCGAGCACCGACGACGCCGACCCGATCCCGCCCTTGAGCCCGCCGACCAGCGTCCCGGTGCCCGCGCCGACGACGCCCTCGGCGGGCGGCGTGTCGGTGCAGGCCGCGAGCGCCGCGGCGCCGGTCTCCGCCCCGGGCCGGGCGGTGAAGCGCCCGCCCCGCCCGAGGTCGAACACCACGGCGGCGGGCACCACGGGCACCACCTCGCCGGGCCCCCCGACCGGGAAGCCCCGCCCCTGGGCACCGAGGGCGTCGGCGACCCCGGAGGCGGCGGCCAGCCCGTAGGCGCTGCCGCCGGTGAGCACCACGGCGTGCACGCGCTCCACGAGCGTGCGCGGGTCGAGGGCGTCGGTCTCGCGGGTCCCGGGCCCGCCGCCGCGCACGTCGACACCCGCGACCGCGCCCTCGGGACCCGGGAGCACGACCGTCGTGCCCGACAGCGCCCCCTCCCCCGCGATCTCCGCGTGCCCGACCTGCAGGCCGGGGACGTCGACGAGGCTGTTGGTGGGTCCGGGGCGCACGGCGGTCAGCCTGTCACGCGCCTGTCGATCACCGCGCGCAGCGCGCGGGCCGCCGCGCCTGGGTCGGGCGCCGCCGCGATCGCCGAGCTCACGGCGAGCCCGTCGACGCCGGCGGCGAGCACGTCGGCGGCGTTGCCGGCGTCGATCCCGCCGATCGCGACGGACGGGACACCGAGCGCGGCCGCCTCGCCGGCGAGCCGGCGCAGGCCGCCGAGACCGGTGGCGGGCGCGGCGTCGGGCTTGGTCGCGGTCGAGAACACCGGACCGATCCCCAGCAGGCCGACCACCGCCGGGTCGACGCCCTCCAGGTCGTCGGGACCGGTCACCGACCAGCCGATCGCGAGGTCCGGGCCCGCGACCCGGGCGGCGGCGACGGGCGGGAGGTCGTGGCGCCCGAGGTGCACGCCGTCGGCGTCGGCGGCCAGGGCGACGTCGAGGCGGTCGTCGACGACGACGGCGACCCCGCGGCCGCGCAGCGTCATCAGCACCCCGAGCGTCGCCTCGTACAGCGCGAGCCCCGTCGCCCGCGGCGCGCGGACCTGCACGGCGGTCACCCCGCCCTCGACGGCGGCACGCACGACGCCGAGCGGGTCGGCGGGCCCGTGCACCGGGTCGACGACGAGGTACAGGCGCGGGTCGAGAGGAGTCACCGGTCCAGGCTGCCCGTTCCGGAACGAGCGAAGGGCCCCTTCGGTCGGACAGATCGACCGAAGGGGCCCTTCGCTCAGGACGGCGGGACGGCTACGAGGAGCGCCCGCGCGCGATCAGGATGATCGCGATGATCGCGGCGAGCACGCCGGCGCCGATGCCCACGGGCGCGAGGCGCTTGAGCACGGCCTCGCGCGAGCTGTCGAGCAGGTCGATCGCCTCGACCTGCTGGCGACGCGGCTGGCTCGGCTGCGCCGCGGCCTGACCCGCGGCGCTCGCCACGCCGCCGACCGACGCGCCGGGCTTGGCGCCCGAGTCGGCCTTCGCGGCCTCGGCGACCGTCGAGGGCATCGAGGCGGCCGCCGGGGCGCCGGAGCCGGACGCGACCGGGGTGGGGGACGGCGGCGCGGTGACCGGGGCGGCCCCGGAGTCCGAGCCGCCGGCGGCCACGGTCTCCGCGGCCGGGCCGGTGCCGTTGCCGCCGCTCGAGGCGGTGTCGGCGACGGTGGCGGCGGCCGGCCCGCTCGACGAGCTGCCGAACTCGTCGGCGAGGCAGGACGCGAACTGACCCAGGATCTTGTCGCCGACGTCCGACATGACGCCGCGGCCGAACTGCGCCGGCTTGCCGGTCACCTGCATCTCGGTGAGGACGGTGACCTTGGTCTTGCCGCCGCCGGCGTCGGCCATCGTCAGCGTCGCCTTGGCCGAGGCGGTGCCGTTGCCGCGGGAGTCGCGGCCCTGGGCGTCGACGACGACCTTGTGGTTGGTCTTGTCGCGCTCGACGAAGGTGCCCTTGCCCTTGTAGGTCATCGAGATCGGGCCGAGCTTCACCTTCACGGTGCCGGTGAAGTCGTCACCGTCGTGCGAGTCGAGGGTGGCGCCCGGGAAGCACGGAGTGACCTTCTCGGGGTCGTTCAGGGCGTCGAACACGGTGTCGATGTCCACCGGGACGGTGAACTCGTTCTCCAGCTTCACGTGCTCCTCCTCAGGAGGGTGCGGATCACGACGGCGGCCCGCCCCCGCGAGGCGGGGGCGGGCCGGGGCGTCGTGACGATCGGGTCGTCAGCGAGTGGTCGACGTGGTCAGCCCACGGCCGCGAGGACGGCCCGGCCCGTGAGCACCCGGGCGAGGTGCTCGCGGTAGTCCGAACCGGCGTCCGCGTCCGCGGTCGGGCTGGTGCCCTCGGCGGCGGCCTGGGCGGCCTGACGGACATTCTCCTCGGTTGCCGACTGCCCGACCAGCGCTGCCTCCACACCACGGGCACGCACCGGCGTGCCCGCCATGTTGGTGAGACCGATGCGCGCGTCGGTGATCGAGCCGCCGTCGACCTTGACGGTGGCGGCGACCGCGACGATCGACCAGGCCTGCGCGACGCGGTTGAACTTCTCGTACCGCGCGCCCCACCCGGTGTACTTCGGGAAGCGGATCTCCGTGAGGAGCTCACCCTCGCCGATGGCGGTGGTGAAGTAGTCCTCGAAGAAGTCCGCCGCCGCGACCGTGCGGGTCCCGTTCGGGCCGGCGATGACGAACTGCGCGTCCAGGGCCAGCGCCGGCGCGGCGAGGTCGCCGGCCGGGTCGGCGTGGGCCAGAGCCCCGCCGAGCGTGCCGCGGTGGCGCACCTGCGGGTCCGCCACCGTCTTCGTCGCCTCCTGGATGAGGGCGACGTGCTGGCGCAGGGTGTCGTCACGGGCGACGTCGTAGTGCGAGGTCATCGCCCCGACCACGACGCTGTCGCCGTCCTCGCGGACACCCTTGAGCTCCGCGATCCCGCCGAGATCGATGATCAGCGACGGGTCGGCCATCCGGAGCCGGAGCACCGGCAGCAGGCTCTGGCCACCGGCCAGGAGCTTGGCGTCGTCACCGCCGTCACGCAGGGCCTGCACCGCCTCCTCGACGGTGGTCGGCCGGACGTAGTCGAACTGGGCCGGGATCACAGGTTGCCTCCCTCGGGCATGTCGCGAGCGGTGGAGCCGAGGCCCGCGCCCGGCGAGGCCACGTTCGCCTCGTCGCCGCGCCCGGCGTGACCCGACGCGCTCTGGATCGCGGTCCAGACGCGGTACGGGGTGGTGGGCATGTCGATGTCCTTGACACCGAGGTGCCGGATCGCGTCGAGCACCGAGTTCACGACCGCCGGGGTGGAGGCGATCGTCCCGGCCTCGCCGACACCCTTGACCCCGAGCGGGTTGGTGGTCGACGCGGTCGTGGTGTTCGCGGTGTCGAAGTGGATCAGGTCCGCCGCGGAGGGCAGCGTGTAGTCGACCAGCGTGCCCGAGAGCAGCGTGCCCTGGTCGTCGTACGCGGCCTCCTCGTAGAGGGCCTGGGCGATGCCCTGCGCCAGGCCGCCGTGGACCTGGCCCTCCACGATCAGCGGGTTGATGACGTTGCCGACGTCGTCGACGCAGACGTACTTGTACATCTCGACGAAGCCGGTCTCGGTGTCGACTTCGACGGCGCACAGGTGCGTGCCGTGCGGGAACGAGAAGTTCTCCGGGTCGAACGTCGCGTGGGCGTCGATGTCGGGCTCGATGCCCTCGGGGTAGTCGTGGGCGGCGAACACCGCGAGCGCGATGTCCTGGATGCCCACACCCTTGTCGGTGCCCTTGACCGTGAACTTCCCGCCCGAGAACTCGAGGTCGCCCTCGGAGGCCTCGAGCATGTGCGCGGCGATCGGCTTGGCCTTCTCGATGACCTTCTCGGCCGCCTTGACGACGGCGATGCCGCCGACCGCGAGCGAGCGCGAGCCGTAGGTGTCGAGGCCCTTGTAGGACGACTGGGTGTCGCCGTGGAGGATCTCGACGTCGTCGAACGGCACGCCGAGCTGGTCGGCGACGATCTGCGAGAACGCCGTCTCGTGGCCCTGCCCGTGCGGGCTGACGCCGACGACGACCTCGGCCTTGCCGGTGGGCTGCATCCGGATGGACGCGGTCTCCCAGCCGCCGGCGCCGTAGTCCAGCGAGCCGAGCACGCGGGACGGGGCCAGGCCGCACATCTCGGTGAACGTCGAGATGCCGATGCCGAGCTGCTTGACGTCGCCACGACGGCGGCGCTCGGCCTGCTCACGGCGCAGCCCGTCGTAGTCGAACATCTGCTTGGCCTGCTCGGTGGCGGCCTCGTAGTTGCCCGTGTCGTAGGTCAGCGTGCTGACCGTGGTGTACGGGAACTCCTCGTGCTTGATCCAGTTCTTCTCGCGGAACTCGAGCGGCTCCATACCGAGCTCGAGGGCCGCCTCGTCCATCAGGCGCTCGATGCCGAAGGTGGCCTCCGGACGGCCGGCGCCGCGGTAGGCGTCGGTGAGCGTCTTGGTGGTGAAGACGTTGGTGCAGTCGAAGCGGTACGCCGGGATCTTGTAGATCGCGTTGAACATGAACGCGCCGAGGATCGGCACGCCCGGCCCGACGAGGCCGAGGTAGGCGCCCATGTCGGCGATCAGCTTCACGTCCAGGCCGGTGATCTGCCCGTCCTTGGTGACGGACATGGCCAGCTCCTGCACCTGGTCACGGCCGTGGTGGGCCGTGAGCAGCGACTCGGAGCGGGTTTCGGTCCACTTGACCGGCTTGCCCAGCTTGCGGGCCACCAGCAGCGTGAGGACCTCCTCGGGCGCGACGGCGATCTTGCCGCCGAACCCGCCGCCGACGTCCGGGGCGATGACGCGGATCTTGTGCTCGGGCAGGCCGAGCGTCAGCGCGAGCATCGTCTTGAGGATGTGCGGCACCTGGGTGGACGACCACATCGTCAGCTGCTCGCTGTTGGGGTCGACCACCGTGGAGCGCGGCTCCATGAACACCGGCACGAGGCGCTGCTGACGGAAGCGGCGCCGCACGATGATCTGGTCGTCGTCCGACTCGGCCTTCTTCAGGGCCTCGGCAACGCTGCCGCCGGAGCCCGCCTCGCCGGAGTCGAACACCCACTGCGCGTTGGCGTTCGTGCCGATCTCGGGGTGCACGAGGGTGGCGCCGTCCTTCAGCGCCTCCTCCATGTCGAGGACCGGCTCGAGCTCCTCGTAGTCGACCTCGACGAGCTCGGCGGCGTCCTTGGCGATGGCCGCGCTGCGGGCGACGACCACGGCGACGCCCTCGCCGGCGAAGTTGACGCGGCTGCCGGCGAGCGCCGGGCGCTGCGGGGACTTCATGTCCTTGGTGATCGGCCAGGCGCAGGGCAGCTGCACCTGGTCGGCACCGATGTCGGCGGCCGAGTACACCGCGACGACGCCGGGGACCTGCTTGGCCGCCGACGTGTCGATGCCCTTGATGTTCGCGTGCGCGAACGGGCTGCGGACGACCGAGATGTGCAGCAGGCCGGTGAGGGCCTGGTTGTCGGTCCAGCGGGTGCGCCCGGTGATGAGCCGACGGTCTTCCTTGCGCCGCCGGTCCCGCCCGATCTCCGGGGCCGGCTGCTCCGTCGTCGTCATCAGGCGCCACCCCCGGCCACGGGCTGGGCGGACGACTGCTGGGTGGCGGAGGCGCCCGGCTTCATCTTCGACGACGCGTCCTGGACGGCGCGCACGATGTTCTGGTAGCCGGTGCAACGGCAGAGGTTGCCCTCGATGCCCTCGCGGATCTCCTGCTCCGACGGGTCCGGGTTGTCCCCGAGCAGGTCGATCGACTGCATGATCATGCCGGGCGTGCAGTAGCCGCACTGCAGCGCGTGGTTGTCGTGGAAGGCCTGCTGCATCGGGTGCAGCTGGCCGTCCCGCTCGAGACCCTCGATGGTGAGGACCTCGGCACCGTTCGCCTGCACCGCCAGCACCGAGCAGGACTTCACGCTCAGGCCGTCCAGGTGGACGGTGCACGCGCCGCAGTTGCTCGTGTCGCAGCCGATCACCGTGCCCGTCTTGCCGAGTCGTTCCCGCAGGTACTGGACGAGCAGCATGCGGGGCTCGACGTCGTCCTCGTAGACGAGGCCGTCGACGGTGGTCCGGATGCGTGCCATGGACCTCTCCTCACTCGGTCGCCCGACGAGGTACCGGAGACCGACCGTCGTGCGCCGAGGACGTGGTGGTAGTGAGAACCGCGCCCGGCACCAGCGGCGACGAGCGCAGGTTGCCGACCACCTCCGGCGTGGTGGCGGACACATCACACCCCCCTCGCGAGGGCAGCGCAACATCCACTGCGGGGTCGGTCGGTGTGATCAAACACCGAGGTCGGAGCCCGTTCGGCGGCAGATTCCGCAGGCGCGGAACGATCGGCCGCCAAGCTCCGATTCTGCGGCGTCCCGGCCGCTCCGCGCCGTGATCCGACGCCCGAAAGAGACCGGTCCAGACAGTCCTGCCCCCCTCCGTTCGGAGGGGGGCGGCCGTCACGCGGAGCACACGTGGCGCGACGGCCCGAGATCGCCTCGTCAGCCCTCCGGCGAGGTGGCCGCGCGGCCCGCCTCGAGGCGCGCGACGGGCACCCGGAACGGCGAGCAAGACACGTAGTCGAGCCCCGCGCGGTGGAAGAAGTGCACCGAGTCGGGATCGCCGCCGTGCTCGCCGCAGATGCCGAGCTTGAGGTCGTGGCGGACCTCGCGCCCCCGCCACGACGCGATCTCGACGAGCTCCCCGACGCCCTCGGTGTCGAGCGACTCGAACGGCGACACCCCGAAGATCCCGGTCTCCAGGTACTCGGAGAAGAACGAGCTCTCCACGTCGTCGCGGGAGAAGCCCCACGTCGTCTGGGTGAGGTCGTTGGTGCCGAACGAGAAGAACTGCGCGGTCTCGGCGATCTGGGCCGCGACGAGCGCCGCGCGCGGCAGCTCGATCATGGTGCCGACCTGGTGCTCGACCGGCTTGCCGTCCACCGCGGACTCCGGCTCCGCCACCACCTCGGCGATCTCCGCGGCGACCGCCTGCAGCTCCTGCACGGTGCCGACCAGCGGCACCATGATCTCGGGCAGCACCGTCACGCCCTCGGCGGCCAGGGTCGCCGCCGCGCGCGTGATCGCGCGGATCTGCATCGCGAACAGCCCGGGCACCGCGATGCCCAGGCGCACGCCGCGCAGGCCGAGCATCGGGTTCTGCTCGTGCAGGCGCCGGACGTTGGCGAGCAGCTCCTCCTTCTCCTCGGTGAGCTGGCCGCGCTCGCGGTCGAGGGCCACCTCGACGGAGAGGTCGGTGTAGTCGGGGAGGAACTCGTGCAGCGGCGGGTCGAGCAGCCGGATCGTCACCGGCAGCCCCGCCATCGCCCGGTAGATCGCGGTGAAGTCCTCGATCTGCAGCGGCAGGAGCGCCTGGAGCTGCTTCTCGCGCTCGTCGCGGGTCTCGGCGAGCACGAGATTCTCGACGAGCTCGCGGCGCTCGCCGAGGA
Source organism: Actinomycetospora flava (assembly GCF_037400335.1). Lineage (NCBI taxonomy): Bacteria > Bacillati > Actinomycetota > Actinomycetes > Pseudonocardiales > Pseudonocardiaceae > Actinomycetospora > Actinomycetospora flava. The sequence continues at coordinate 467,748 of NZ_JBBEGM010000002.1, read as the reverse complement.
ACATGTGCTCGGTGCGGCACAGGCCGATGCCCTCGGCGCCGAACGTCCGGGCGAGCGCGGAGTCCTCGCCGGTGTCGGCGTTGGCCCGGACACGCAGGCGCCGCACGCCGTCGGCGTGCTGCATGATCCGGTCGACGGCGTCGACGAGCTCGTCGCGCTCGCGCGACGTGCCCTCGAACCAGGCCATCACCGGGCTGGAGACCACCGGTACCTCGCCGAGGTAGACCTCGCCGTTGGTGCCGTCGATGGAGATCGTGTCGCCCTCGACGATCTCGCGGCCGTCGGGCGTCGTCATCTTCTTCGCGCGGACGTCGACCTCGAGCTCCTCGGCGCCGCAGACCGCGGTCTTGCCCATCCCGCGCGCGACGACCGCGGCGTGCGAGGTGCGCCCGCCGCGGCTGGTCAGCACGCCCTCGGCGGCGATCATGCCGTCGAGGTCGTCGGGGTTGGTCTCGCGGCGGACCAGCAAGACCTTCTCGCCGGCCTTCGCGCGGCGGACCGCGGTGGGCGAGTCGAACACCGCGATCCCGCTGGCGGCACCCGGCGAGGCGTTCATCCCCGTCGTCAGCCGCTCCTTCTCGGCGTCGCGGTCGAACCGGGGGAACATCAGCTGGGCGAGCTGGTGGCCGGTGACGCGCTGCAGGGCCTCGTCCATGTCGATGAGGCCCTCGTCGACCAGTTGGACGGCGACGGTGAACGCGGCGGCGGCGGTGCGCTTGCCGACGCGGGTCTGCAGCATCCAGAGCTTGCCGCGCTCGATGGTGAACTCGATGTCGCACAGGTCGCGGTAGTGCCGCTCGAGGGTCGTCATGATCCCCAGCAGCTCGTCGTAGGCGGCCTTATCGATCCGCTCGAGCTCGGTGAGGTGCAGGGTGTTGCGGATGCCGGCGACGACGTCCTCGCCCTGGGCGTTCTGCAGGTAGTCGCCGTAGATGCCCTGCTCGCCCGACGCCGGGTCCCGGGTGAACGCGACGCCGGTGCCGGAGTCCATGCCGAGGTTGCCGAAGACCATCGAGCACACGCTGACCGCGGTGCCGAGGTCGGCGGGGATGCGCTCCTGGCGGCGGTAGATGTGGGCGCGCGGGGAGTTCCAGGAGTCGAAGACCGCGCGGATCGCGAGGTCCATCTGCTCGCGCGGGTCCTGCGGGAAGTCGCGCCCGGCGTGCTCGCGGACGACGCCCTTGAACGTCTCGACGAGCGCGGTGAAGTCGCCGGCGTCGAGGTCGAGGTCGTTCGTGGTGCCCTTGGCCTTCTTGGCGTCCTCGAGGGCGTCACCGAAGTGCTCGGCCTCGATGCCGAGCACCGTGGCGCCGAACATCTGGATGAGGCGCCGGTAGGAGTCCCACGCGAAGCGGTCGTCGCCGGCCTGGGACGCGAGCCCGTGCACCGAGTGGTCGTTGAGCCCGACGTTGAGGACGGTCTCCATCATCCCGGGCATCGAGAACTTCGCCCCGGAGCGCACGGACACGAGCAACGGGTCGTCGGCCTGGCCGAGCTGCTTGCCCATCGCCTTCTCGAGCGCGACGAGGTGCTCGGTGACCTCGTCGGCCAGCCCCGGGGGTTCGCTGCCCTCGGCGAGGTAGACCCGGCAGGCCTCGGTGGTGATCGTGAACCCGGGAGGGACCGGCAGCCCGAGATTGGTCATCTCGGCCAGGTTGGCGCCCTTGCCACCGAGCAGGTCCTTCTGGTCGCGGTCACCCTCGGCGAAGTCGTACACGAACTTGGTCATGTGCTGCGTCCTCGTCCCCCGGTAGTCCGACCGAGAAACCTTGGCACGCGGGGGCGCCCTCAGACACGTCCGAGCGGCCTCGCCTGACCGGTCCAGTGGGCGACGTCAGTCTCTTGACACCAGCCGCTTCCGCGCCCAGTCGTGGTACCAGGAGGGCAGGCCGGGGGCGTCGAGCAGACGCGCCGCCCGGTCGCGGTGGTGGTGGTAGATGGCGAAGACGTCGGCGACGGTGGGGCCGTCGTCGGGCCTGTGGCTCACGGCGAGCGGGTCGCCGGCGGTGATCGTCCCGGTCCGTGTCACGCGGAGGTAGACGCCCGGCCGGGTGGCCGCGATGAACCTCCGGGGCATGGTGGGGTCGCCGGCGCGCAGACCGAGCTTGAAGCAGGGGATGCGGGGCTGGACGACCTCGAGCTCGGCGGTGCCGATGCGCCAGCGCTCGCCGATCCGCGCGTCGCGCAGGTCGTAGCCGGCGGTGGTGAGGTTCTGGCCGAAGACGAGGTCGTCGAGCCCGGGGAGCTGCTCGCGCCACCACGCGAGGTCCTCCTCGCCGTAGGCGTACACCGCCTTCTCGGGCCCGCCGTGGTTCTTCCGGTCGGCCTGCTCGTCGCCCGCCAGGTTCTCCGGGCCGACCTCGACCGGCCCGTCGACGGCGCGCTTCCAGATGGCGGTGCTGGTGGTCACGCCGTCCCGCGGGCCGGCGACCTCCTGCGGGCGGCCGACGGCGACGGTGCGGACGATCACTGCGGTGCCTTTCCACTCAGGTCAGGGAGCAGCGGGGCGAGCGTGCGGTGGCGCCACGCGCCCCACCAGAGCCCGGCGCCGTAGGCGAGGTCGTCGAGCCGGTGAGCGACGAGGTGGCCGAGGGCGTCTCCCGGCCCCGTCCCGCGTTCGCGGAAGCGGACCCAGTCGGCGAAGCCTTCGGCGAGGGCGGCTGCCAGGAGCGCTCTTCGAATCCTCGCCGAGACGAGCGCGCCGACGACGGCGGGGGGCCACCAGTGCCGCGTGAGCGCCCCGGCGGCCTGCCACAGCGCGCCGCCGAGCCCCCACGGGGCGAGCACCGCCGCCAGCCGCGCGGCTCCGAGGAGCTCGCGTGGTGTTCCAGCGTGGCGGCCACGCTGACGTTCAACGTCAGTTTTTCCACCCGCTCGATTCCTGCCGGCGCGCGCGTCGTACAGCCCCTTCGCGAGGCGGGCGGTGGCGACGGCCGTGACCGCGCCCGCCGCGGCCGTGCTCCAGCGGTGCTGGAACCCCAGCAGCGTCGCGGCGGCGGCGGTCCACGGGGCGAGCGCGACCGGCGGCACGCGGCGCGGGTGGCGCAGGGCCAGCGGCGCGGCGCCGGTGCCGTAGAAGGCCTTGCGCGCGAGCCACGGGCCGACGGCGTCGCGGTGCTCGTGCGCGACGCGGGAGGCGGGCTCGTAGCGCAGCCGCCAGCCCTCGGCGGCGACGCGCCAGACGAGGTCGACGTCCTCGGCGACCGGCATGTCCTCGGCGAACCCGGTACCCAGCGCCTCGCGGCGGACGACGAGCGCGGCGCTCGGCACGTAGGCGACCCGCGAGCGGGCGGTCACGGGGGCGGGCCGCGCGCCGAGGTCCAGGCTGGAACGTCGCTCCTCGTAGCGAGCCACCACCGAGCTGGTGGCTTTTCTGACGTTGGACGTGAGCGTGGCCGCCACGCTGACAGGCCCGGACCTCGCCGAACCGCTGGACCCGTCACGCGGCGTGTCGCGCGGCGACGACGTGGCGAGCCTGGCCCTATCGGCGTGCTGTATTGAATCTGCCAGCGATGCCGCATCGCTGGTCACGGCCCCGGACCACGCGACGATGCGGGGAGCGGCGAGGGCGACGGCGGGGTCGGCGAGGTGGCCCAGGAGCGGGTCGAGCCAGCCGGGTTCGGGGGCGACGTCGGAGTCGAGGAACGCGACGAGCGCGCCGCTCGAGGCCGCGGCGCCCGTGTTGCGCGCGGCGGCGGGACCCCGGGACACGTCGTGGCGCACCACGCGCGCTCCCCCGGCCGCGGCGGCGCGCTCGGTGGCGGCGGGGTCGGCGGAGCCGTCGTCGACGACCACGATCTCGCCCACTCCGGACCCGGACAGCGCCCCGAGCAGGCGCGCCAGCTCCCGCGGGCGGTCGCGCACGGGCACGACGACCGACACGTGCGCCGCGTCCGGGGCGTCGGGGTGCGCCGGCTCCGGGTGTGCGACGCCGGCGTCGGTGAGCAGGCGCGCCAGCGCCGCGGAGGTCGCGTCGGTGACGGTCAGCCGCGCGTCGGCGGGGGTGCCCGACGGGCCCGCGAGCCGGCGGTGGGCGGCCGGCGACAGGTGCAGCACGCGCGGCGGCGACCCGCCGACCAGCGTGCGCCCGCCGTCGACGCGCAGCACGCGACGGTCGAGCACGACGGTCCAGCCCTCGGGCAGGCGCGACGGTCGGGCGGGGGCGGCGACGGATGCGGTGGCGATGGCGGGCGAGTCTAGGCAGCGCCGCCGCGCCGGTCAGCGACCGAGGACACGTCCCACGTCGTCGTCGGTGAGCTGGCCGAAGTCGTCGTAGAGGTCGCTGACGGCCCGGAAGTCGTCCGGCACGAGGACCGCGACCAGCGCGTCGCGCCACCCGCCGAGGCGCTCCAGCGCGGGCGGCGACGCCACGGGCACCCCGAGCAGGAGGCGCGTGGGCCCGGCGGCGGCGATCGCCGCGAGGGCGGCGAGCACCGTCATGCCGGTCGCGATCCCGTCGTCGACGAGCACCACGTCGCGCCCCGGCACCCGGTCGCGCCACCCCGCGCCGTAGGCCTCCTCCCGGCGGGCGGCCTCGGCGCGCTCGGCGGCGACGACCTCGGCGAGCGCATCCGCGCTGAGGCCGGCGGAGCGCAGCGCGCGGTCGAACCACACCGGCTCACCGTCGACCGCGACCGCGCCGAGCCCCGCCTCGGGACGTCCCGGCGCGGTGATCTTGCGGGCGACGCCCACGTCGACCTCGGCCCCGGGCAGGACCGCCGCGGCGGCGACGGCGACCGGCACCCCGCCCCGCGCCAGCCCGACGAGCAGCGGGCGCTCGAGGCCCGCGCCCGCCAGCCGCTCGCCCAGGGCGCGGCCGGCGGCGGCGCGGTCGGCGAACGGGCGGGCCATCGGCGTGAGCCTAGGTCGCGCCCACGATCGACTTGGTGATCTGGCTCAGCGCGACCGGCCGGTCGGGACCGTCCTCGATGCTCGCGGTGACGCTGACGAACGCCAGCTCGCGGGCGCGCTTGGCCAGCCTGCCGACCACGCGGACCCGCCGGCCCGCGGGCGCCGGGCGCAGGTACTGCGTCGAGATCTGGTGGGTGACCGCGTGCTGCGCCGGCGTCAGCGTCGGGAGCACCGCGAGGTACCCGGCGAGCTCGATCGCGGCGCCGAGCGCGGCGGAGTGGGCGGTCGCGGCGGGGGTCACGGCGATCCCGGCGACGGGGAGCACCACACCGTCGAGCGGGGCGTACGGGTCGACGAACTCGACGCCCAGCGCGTCGGGGAGCGCCACCGCGAGCGCGGCCTCGGCGCGGGCCAGGAGATCGTCGCCGGCGAGCAGTCCGGTCATGCCGCCCGAGTGTCCGCCGGGCCCGTGAACGACGCGAGGACGGCCGTCGTCGTCGGGCCGAACCTGTCGGACCCGTCGGGGACGATCAGGGCATGCGCGTCGCCCTCGCCACCAGCCGTGAGGTCCCCGGGCTCCTCGACGACGAGGGCCGACTCCTGCAGGAGCGGCTGCGGGCGCTCGGGGTCGACGCCGAGCCCGCCGTGTGGGACGACGAGCACGTCGCGTGGGCGTCGTACGACCTCGTCGTGGTCCGCTCGACCTGGGACTACCCTGCCCGCCACGCCGCCTTCCTCGCCTGGGCGGACGCCGTCTCGCGGGTGACCGCCCTGCACAACCCGGCCCCGGTGCTCGCCTGGACCACCGACAAGCACTACCTGCTCGAGCTGGCCGCCGCGGGCCTGCCCGTGGTGCCGTCGGCGGTGCTGGAGCCGGGTCACGATCCCGCCGCGCACCCGTACCGGGACGTCGAGCACGTCGTGAAGCCGTGCGTGTCGGCCGGGTCGAGGGACACCCTGCGCTGCGGCCCGGACGAGGGGACGCGGTCGGCCGACCACGTGGCCGCGCTGCTCGACGCCGGGCGGTCGGTGCTCGTGCAGCCGTACCTGGCGGCGGTCGACGAGGTGGGTGAGACGGCGGTGGTCGCGATCGACGGCGTGCCGTCGCACGCCGTGCGCAAGGCCGCGATCCTGGCGCCCGGTGGCGGGCTCGTGGAGGGCCTGTTCGCGGAGGAGGACATCAGCGCGAGGGAGCCGTCGCCCGTGGAGTCGGCGGTCGCGGCGCGGGTCCTCGAGCACCTCGGGACTCCGTTGCTCTACGCGCGCGTCGACCTGCTCCCCGGACCGGAGGGCCCGCAGGTGCTCGAGGTGGAGCTCGCCGAGCCGTCGCTGTTCCTCGACCACGCGCCGGGCGCCGCGGACCGGCTGGCCGACGCGGTGGTGCGCCGGCTCAGGTGAGGCGGCCGGTCGCCTCGTCGACGGTCCAGCGCTCGACGGCGGTGACGAGCCCGGCGACCATGACCGACACCGTCTCGGCGCCCTCGACCCCGCTCGCGCCGGCGGGGTCGCCGAGCACGCCGTTGGGGCTCACGTCGCGCACCGAGCCGGCCGCGATGGCGGGCATGAGCTCGCGCAGCGGGGCGGTGTTGCCGGGCTCGGCGAGGTCCTCGCGGACGGCGTCCGGGGTGAGCGCGAGCATCACGGAAGTCTCGTGGCGGCCGGCGTGGGCGTCGGCACCCGGGACGCCGCAGGGGAACCAGGCGACGTCGCGGCCCTCGGCGCGCAGCATCGGCACGGCGACGCGCAGGGCGCCGACGTTGCCGCCGTGCCCGTTGACGATCACGAGCCGGCGGGCGAACCGGCACGCCGAGCGGCCGAGCTCGACGATCACCGCGGCGAGGGTCTCGGTGCCGATCGAGACGGTGCCGGGGAAGCCCTCGTGCTCCCCGGACGCGCCGTAGGGCAGGGCGGGCGCGGTCGGCAGGCCGCTGCGCGCGGCGACGGTGGCGGCGACGGTGGTGTCGGTGCCCAGCGGGAGGTGGGGTCCGTGCTGCTCGGTGGCCCCGACCGGCACGAGCAGCACCGGCACGTCCTCGCACTCCGCCCACCGCGCGTCCGCCAGATGCACGCACCCGACCCTATGTGAGTGCTTTTCGCCCCTATACGGGCGGAAACCACGCACGGACACCTGACCCGTCTCACGCACGTAGAGAGGTACCGGCGGCCGTGCCCTCGCGGACGGCGGCGTCGATGCCGCGGGGGGCCACGCAGTCGCCGACGCGGACGACGGGGACCTCCGTATTGAGATCCGGCGTGACGGGCGTCGGCGGCCCGGCGTGCACCACCCAGTCGGCGCGCCACGGCGTCACGGTCCCCGTCAGGTGCTCGAGCACGTCGACCACCAGCCCCTCGCGCGCCGCCAGCACCACACGGTCGGTGTGCTCGACGATGCCGACGTCGGCGGCCCGGCGGCGCCAGCGCTCGCGGTCGAGGGTCGGGGCGAGGTCACCGGCCGCGACGAGCGCCGGGGTCAGGGTCGCGACGTCGGCACCCCGGCGCGCGAGCAGCTCCGCGGTCGACGTCGCCGCGTGCCCGCGCCCCGCGTCGACCACCAGCACGCGCCCGCTCGGCGCCACCCGCCCGGCGAGGACGTCGGTGACGTCGACGACCCGCTCGAGCCCGCCCGCCCAGGACGGGAGCGCCGGGGTGGCGCCGGTCGCCAGCACCACGGCGTCGGCGCTCTCGACCGCCGTGATCTCCGTGCGCAGGCGCACGGTGACCCCGAGGTCGCGCGCCTCGTGCGCCAGGTCCGCGACGAGGTTCGCGAGCTCCCGGCGCTCCGGGGCCCGGGAGGCGAGCGCCAGCTGCCCGCCGAGGACGTCGCGGCGCTCCGCGAGTGTCACCGCGTGCCCGGCCCGCGCCGCCGCGACCGCCGCCGCCAGCCCCGCGGGCCCGCCGCCCACCACCAGCACGCGCGCGACCGGGGAGTTCGCGCGCGTGGAAGCAGCGAACGCCACGTTCGCTTCACGACCGGCCGCCGGGTTCACCGCGCACCCCAGACGCTGGTTGAGCCCCACGCGCGCGATGCACTCCTGGTTGCACCCGATGCATCGGCGCACGCGCTCACCGCGCAGGGTCCTGCCCGCGAAGCCGGGGTCGGCGACCTGCCCGCGCACGACCCCGACGAGGTCGCACGACCCCGACGCGACGGCCTCCCGGGCCTGGGCCGGCGTCGTGAAGCGCCCGACGCCGACCACCGGCACCGACACCGCCGCCCGCACCGCCGACGGCACGTGCGCGGCGTAGCCCGCCGGGACACCCATCGGCGGCTCGATCAGCGGGAGGGTCCGGGTGGCCACGCCGACGGCGGTGTTGACGTAGTCGACGTGCGGCTCGACGGCCCGCGCGATCGCCACGGCGTCGGCCGTCCCCAGCCCGCCCGGGATGCCCTCGTCCCCCTGCACCCGCACGCCGAGCACGCGGTCCGGACCGAGCGCCGCCCGCACGGACTCCAGGACCGCCACGAGGAACGGCAGCGCCCGCTCCGACCGCGACGAGAACAGCTGCCGGATCAGCGACGCCTGCGAGCACTGGATCTCGACGCCGTCCAGCCCGCCCGCCGCGATGTGCGCCGCGACCAGCCCGAAGCCGTCCACCAGCCGCTCGAGCCCGGCCGGGGACAACGCCCGCGGCACCTCCCGGAACATCGGGTCGGGCTCGTCGTCCGCGCCGTCCACCGGCGCGCGGGAGTAGATCGACGACGACTGCCCGCCGTTGTGCCCGAGCTGCGCGAGCACCAGCGCGCCGTGCTCGTGCACCGCGTCGGCGATCGCCCGGTAGCCCGGCACGACCGCGGGATCGGTGCCGTCGACGAGCTTCTCGTAGGGCCGGTCGGCGGGGTCCACCGACTGCTCCTCGGTGATGATCAGCCCCGCGCCGCCGGCGGCCCGCGCGCCGTAGTACGCCGCGTGCTGCGGGGTGGGGCGCCGCGCGACCGCCGCGTTGGTGAGGTGCGCGGGGAAGACGATCCGGTTCCGCGCGACGCGGGGTCCGAGACGGACGGGGTCGCCGAGCCCGCTCACGCCAGCAGCTCCCGCGCCGCCGCGCGGCCCTCGCGGATCGCCTCGGCCACGGTCCGCGGCGCCACGGCGTCGCCGACGACGACCAGCCCGGGCCGCGCCGGCACCGACGGCGCCCGCCGCGGCCCCGCGTCGACGAGGGCCGCGGCGGGCAGCGTCGACAGGGCGCCGGTCACGACGTCCTCGACGGTCACCACGCCCTCGGCGAAGGACGCCACCGCCGACTCCGTCACCCGCCGCACGCCCGCACGCGCGAGGCGCGCCTGGGCGTCGACGAGGTCGCCGGTGCGCGCCAGCCCCGGCCCGATCAGCAGCCCGGGCGCCACGATCGCGACCTCGCGCCCGTCACGGGCGAGGAGCTCCGCGAACGCCACCGCCGCCCCGTCGCCCACCGGGTCCTCGATCACCACGGGCCCCGGCGGGAGCCCCTCGCGCAGGGCCCGGGCCAGGGGCGTCCCGCGACCGGGCCGGTCGACACCGCCGCACGCGAGCACGACCCGCTCCGGCGCTACCCCGAGATCGTGGGTGATTTCCTGATGTCCAACGTCAGCGTGGCCGCCAGGCTGGAACACCTCGTGATCCACGCCGAGGGCGATCGGCACGTCCAGCGCCGCCAGCTCCGCGGCGTACCAGCCGACCAGCCTCGCGAACCGTTCCCGCCCGGGCAGGCCCGCCACCAGGGGCAGGAGACCGCCGACGGAAGAGCGACGCTCCACCATCCGCACCGGGCAGCCCGCGCGCGCCAGGGTCCGCGCCGCCTCCAGCCCCGCCGGCCCCGCGCCGACCACGAGCACGGGCTCCGCGGACCGGCCCACCACCCGCTCGGGCACCTCGGGCGCCGCGACCGTGCACGAGATCCGCGGGTTGCGGACGTCGCGCACCTGGCACTCCTGGTTGGTCAGCACGCACGGCCGCGGCGCGAACCCGGCGCGGACCTGGGCCACGAGGTCGGCGTCGGCGAGCTGCGCGCGGGTCATCTCGACGAGGTCGGCGTCGCCCTCGGCGAGCGCCGAGGAGGCGACGTCCACGTCCACCACGCTGCCGGCCAGCACCGTCGCCACGCCCGGCACGCGGACCTCGCGGCACGCGGCGCGCAGGAAGCCCGGGGGCGTGTGCGCGTCCGGCCGCGTCGCGCCGACCGAGAGCGCCGAGCCCCGCACGGGCACGACGAGATCGACCGAGTCCGCGACACGGGCCAGCGCCGCGCGAGCGAGCACAGGCGTGATGCCTGCCCACGGCGCCATCTCGTCCACGGTCAGACGCAGGCCGACCACGGCCTCGGAGCCCACCGCCGCCCGCACCGCCGCCAGCACCTCCACCAGCAACAACGCGCGGTCGGTGCCGTGGGCGTCGTCGCGGTGGTTGGTCAGCCCGGACAGGAACTGGCGCAGCAGCGCGTGCTGGCCCGCCTGGATCTCCACGCCGTCACAGCCCGCCGCCACCGCGAGCGCCGCCGCCGACGCGAACCCGTCCACCACGGACGCGATCCCGGCCGGTGAGAGCACCGCCGGCACCTCCCCGCTCGCCGGGTCCGGCACCGCCGACGGCGCCCACAGCGGCCCCCGCGTGTACGCCGACGAGCCCTGGCCGCCCGCGTGCCCGAGCCCGGCGAGCACGAGCGTCCCGAACGGCCGGCAGGCCCCGGCGACCGCGGACCAGCCGTCGGAGCAGAGGGCCGCCAGCGGCGCGTCCTCGTACGGATGGTCCTCGGCGACGACCGAGGCGACCTCGGTGACGACGACCCCGGCGCCTCCCGCCGCGCGGGCCCGGTAGTGGGCGACGTGGTCCGCGCCGAGCGCTCGGGGGCGATGCGGCGAGGCGAGGTGCGTGACGTGCGGGCCGAACAGCACCCGGCTCGGCGCGGTGCGCCGGCCGAGCACGATCTCCTCGCCCAGCACCCGCGGCACGGTAGTCGCGCACCGGACGACACGGCCGGCGACGTCTAGATTGTCCGGTATGTCAGGGGACCTGAAGGCGGGCGACGCCGACCGCGAAGCCGTCGCCGAGATCCTCCGGACCGCGCTGGGCGAGGGCCGCCTCGAGCTCTCCGAGGTCGACGAGCGCCTCGCGCAGGTCTACGCCGCGCGCACCTACGCCGAGCTCGAGCCCCTCGTCGCCGACCTCCCCGCCACGCTCCCCTGGCAACAGCACGCCGCGATCAGGCCCGCCGACGACGAGAAGCCGCTGCGGATCACCGCCGGCTGGTCGACCGAGAAGCGCACGGGCGCCTGGCGGGTGCCGTCGCGGATCGTCGCCGAGGCCTCGATGTCGGACGTGAAGCTCGACTTCCGCGAGGTCACGACGTCGCCGGCGCGCATCGACCTCGAGATCAAGGGCGGCATGGGCAGCGTCGTGCTCGTGCTGCCCGAGGGCTGGTCGGTCGACACCGACGAGCTGCGCTCGGCGTGGGGCACGGTGAAGAACCGCCACCACGCGCAGGCCGCTCCCGGCCGTCCGACCATCCTCGTCACCGGGTCGATCGGGATGGGCACGTTCAAGACGCGCGGGCCGTACTTCTACGAATAGATCCCCCGGTCGTGGCGACGGGTGGTCACGGAGAGCCCACCGACGTCACGCAGCGTGGTGCCGTTACCCGTCTGTGACATGGTCGACGGTCCCCTCTGGTCGCGTTTCGCAGCCGGCGCGGCCGAGGTATCGCCCCCGGCGGCCCTGCCGCAGATCCCCACGAGCGCGGGCCGAGGGGAGGGACACCGTCAGTTGACCGCCACCACCGCCACCCAGGAGCTCCCGGCCGGCGTCTCGCCGCCGCGCGTCCCCGAGGCCCGGCTCGAGCACGTCGTCGAGCGCACCGCGGACGTCACGCCCGAGGCCACCGCGATCGAGCACGAGGGACGGCCGACGAGCTACGCCGACCTCGACGCCCGGGCGAACCAGCTCGCGCACGTCCTGCACGACCGCGGTGTGCGCCCCGGCGCCCGCGTCGCCCTGTTCCTCGAGCGCTCGCCGGAGACCTACGTCGCCCTGCTCGGCACCCTCAAGGCGGGCGCGGCCTTCGTGCCCGTCGACCCCGAGTCGCCCGCCGACCGCGTCGCCTACGTCCTCTCCGACGCCGACGTCGACCTGGTGCTCACCTCCGCCGCGCTGAGCAGCGACGACCGGGGCCGTCCGCAGCTCGCCCTCGACGCCGAGGCCGCCGAGATCGACCGCGCCCCGACACACCGGCCCGGGCGCAGGGACGACCCCGACGACCCCGACGACCCCGACGACCCCGCCGCGTACGTCATCTACACGTCCGGCTCGAGCGGGCGCCCCAAGGGCGTCGAGGTCGCGCAGTCGAGCATCACGAACTTCGTCGCCGTCGCGACCACCGTCTACGACGTCCGCCCCGACGATCGCGTGCACCAGGGCATGACGGTCTCGTTCGACTTCTCGATCGAGGAGATCTGGCCGACCTGGGCCGCCGGCGCCACCCTCGTCGTCGGCCCGAACGACGAGCGCCGCCTCGGTGCCGACCTCGCCGACCACCTCGAGGCGGCGAGCATCAGCGTCCTGTACTGCGTGCCGACCCTGCTCGCGACGCTCCCCCGCGACCTGCCCGGCCTGCGCACGATCCTCGTCGGCGGCGAGGCCTGCCCCGCCGAGCTGGTCGAGCGCTGGGCGCGCCCCGGACGCCGGATGCTCAACACCTACGGCCCCACCGAGGCCACCGTGACCGCGACCTGGTGCGAGCTGGTCCCGGGCCGGCCGGTGACCATCGGGCGCCCGCTGCCCACCTACGGCGTCGAGCTCCTCGACCCCGACGACCCCGGCCACCGGCCGGTCGCGGCCGGCGAGGTCGGCGAGATCGCACTGGCCGGGCCCGGGGTCGCCCGCGGCTACGTCGGCATGCCGGAGAAGACCGCCGAGAAGTTCGTCGCGCACCCCGCCACCGGCGCCGCGGTGTACCGCACCGGCGACCTCGGGCGCTGGACCGCCGACGGCGAGGTCGAGTACCTGGGCCGCGCGGACGCCGAGGTGAAGGTCCGCGGGCACCGCGTCGACCTCGGCGAGATCGAGAGCGTGCTGCTCGCCGACCCCGAGGTCGGCAGCGCGGTGGTCGCCCTGCAGGACGAGGACCTGGCGGCCTACGTGGTCACGACGTCGACGCCCGACGCCCTGGCCCCGCGCCTCACCGACCTGCTGCGCGACCGTCTGCCCGCCTACATGATCCCGGCGACGCTCGACGTCCTCGACGCCCTGCCGACGCAGGTCAGCGGCAAGGTCGACCGCGCCCAGCTGCCCCCGCCCGCCGGCCGCCGCCTCGTCGCGGCCACCGGACCGGTCGTGGCCCCGCAGGGCGAGCTCGAGGAGCGGATCGCCGCGGTCTGGTCGGAGTCCACCGGCATCCCGGAGCGGGAGCTCTCGGTCGAGGCCGACTTCTTCGACGCGCTCGGCGGGCACTCGCTGCTCGCCGCCACCACCGTCACGCTGCTGCGCGAGCGTGGGATCGGCGGCAGTCCGGCCGTCCGTGACCTCTACGCGCACCCGACCGTCCGCGGGCTCGCCGCCCACCTCGGGACCGCCGGGGCCGGCGAGACCACCGCGGCCGCACCCCGCCCGGGACCCGTCCGCACGACGGGCCGCCGGATCGCCGCCGCGGGCGCGGCGCAGGCCGTGCTGCTCTACCTGCTGCTGCTCGTGGTCACGCTGCCGCTGAGCTGGGTGTACACGAGCAACGACGGCACCGTCTCGACGGCCGTGCTCGCCCAGGTGCTCGTCGCGGGCGCCGCGGCCTGGCTCGGCGTGCGCTGGGTGCTGCCCGTGCTGCTCGCCCGCCCGCTGGCCGCCGGCATCCGCCCGGGCCACCACCGCCTGTGGGGCGTCACCTACCTGCGCCTGTGGACGCTCGACCTCGTCCTGCGCCAGGCGCCGCTGCCGGTGCTCGCCGGGTCACCGTTCCTCGCGCCCTACCTGCGCCTGCTCGGCGCGCGCGTCGGGCGCCGCGTGCACGTCGCGGCCACCGACCTGAGCCTGCCCCGCCTGCTGCACCTCGACGACGACGCCGCCGTCGGCTACGGCGCGGTGCTGCACCCGTGGGCGGTCGAGGACGGCCGGGTCGTCGTCGGCCCGATCCACCTCGAACGGCGCGCGGTCGCCGGCGCCAACAGCGTGCTCGCCCCCGGCAGCCGGATCGCGGAGCGCGGGATGCTCGGCGAGCAGTCCGCGCTCGGCCGCGACGAGGTCGTCCCCGCCGACGCCACGTGGGCGGGCTCGCCGCCCCAGGAGGTCACGACGCAGGACGCCGGCCTCGCCGCCATGCGCTCGGCCGGCCCGCTGCCGGGCTGGCGGCCGCGGCACCTGCCCGGCGCGCTGGCCGGGCTGGTCGGCCTCGAGGTCGCGGCCGTGCTCATGGTCGTGCCCTCGGTGCTGGTCGTGTGGGGTGCGCTGCTCGGGGCGGGCGTGCTCGCCGGGCTCGTCGCCACCCTGCTCGCGGGTCCCGTGTTCGTCGTGACCGTCTGCGCCGTCGTCGCGCTCGGGCGCCGCCTCGTGCTGCGGCGCACGCCCGTCGGCATCCACCCGGTGCGCAGCGCGCTCGGCCTGCGCAAGTGGGTCGCGGACGCGCTGCTGGCCTACAGCCTCGCGTTCACCAACTCGCTCTACGCGACGCTCTACACGGTGCCGTGGCTGCGGCTGCTCGGCGCGCGGGTCGGGCGCGGCGCGGAGGTCTCGACCGCCGCGCACCTCGATCCCGATCTGCTGACGCTGGGCGACCAGAGCTTCGTCGCCGACATGGCGAGCGTCGGCGCCGCCACCTACGCCGACGGCCGGATGCTGCTGCGCCCGACACGGGTCGGCGACCGCGCGTTCGTCGGCAACGCCGCGCTCGTCCCGTCGGGCGTCGGGACCGGCGACGGGTCGCTCGTCGGCGTGCACACGGTGCCGCCGCCCGAGGGCGTCCCGGACGACTCGTCCTGGCTCGGCTCGCCGCCGATGCACCTGCCGCAGCGGCAGGACTCGGGCGACTTCGACGAGCAGGAGACCTTCCGGCCGGACCGCCGCCGGGTGCGCCAGCGCCTGGCCGTCGAGCTCGTGCGGGCGTGCCTGCCCGCGTCGCTGCTCGGCGTCGGGCTCTACGGCTACCTGCTGGCCCTCTCGCTGGTCGCCCGCGGCCGCGACCTGCTGCCCGTCGCGCTTCTCGCGCCGCTGATCGCGCTGGCCGCGAGCATCGCGATCGTCGCCTACGTCGTCGCGGTGAAGCGCCACGTCGCGGGGACCTACCGGCCGCGGGTCGCGCCGCTGTGGGACCCGTTCGTCCGCCGGACCGAGCTCGTCACCGGGCTCTACGAGGCCGCGGCCGTCCCGACGCTGCTCGGGATGCTCGCCGGTACCCCGTTCCTGCCCGTCGCCCTGCGCCGCTTCGGCGCGCGCATCGGGCGGCGGACCTGGATCGCGACGACCTACCTCACCGAGTTCGACCTCGTCGAGATCGGCGACGACGCCGCCGTCGGGCCCGCGGTCTCCCTGCAGACCCACCTCTTCGAGGACCGGGTGATGAAGATGTCGACCGTCCGCGTCGCGCCCGGCGCCACCGTCGGGGCCCGGTCGGTGGTGCTCTACGACGCCACGGTCGGCGCCGACGTCGACCTCGACCGGCTCTCGCTGCTGATGAAGGGCGAGGAGCTCGGCGAGGGCGGGCGCTGGCGCGGCATCCCGGCCCGCGGGGTCACCGAGCCGGACACGATCCCGATGGCGGCGATCCGGTGAGGGCGCTGGTGTACCGGGGCCCGGCGAGCCTGCCCGGCTGCCCGGAGGCGGTCGCGTCCGTGCTGGACGGGTCGGGGTTCGACGTGCGCTACGTCGGGCCGCAAGAGGACCTCGCGCTCACCGGGGACGTGCTCGCCGGCGCGACGCTCTACGCCCAGCCCGGGGGCGGCACGCTGCGCCAGGGCTGGCGCCGGATGCGCCGGCACCGGCGCGCGGTCCGCGGGTTCGTCGCGGGCGGCGGGCGCTACGTCGGGTTCTGCCTCGGCGCCTACCTCGCCGGCGCGACGCCCGGCTTCGGCCTGCTGCCCGGCGACACCGACCAGGCACTCGACACCGAGGACGACACGGTGATCGAGGTCGACTGGCGCGGCGAGCGCCGCGCGGTGTTCGCACAGGACCCGGCGGCGCTGCTGGTCGACGACCGCGCCGACGTGCTCGCCCGCTACGCCGACGGCTCCCCGGCGGCCGTCGTCGCCCCGTACGGCGACGGCCGCGTCGGCGTGGTCGGGCCCCATCCCGAGGCGACGCCCGACTGGTTCACCGACGCCGGGCTGCCGGTGGCGCCCGACGCCCGAGACCTGGCGCGTGACCTGGTCGCGAGCGCCGCCTGATGCGGCGCCTGGTCCTCCTCGCCCTCGTGCTCGTCCTCGCCGGCTGCGCGACCCCGCCCGCCGAGGCCGCGCCGTGGCCGCAGCGCCCGTCGGTCGACCTGAGCTACGACGTCGCGCCGGACCTGCGCGGCGCCACCGGTCGCGAGGCCGTGACGTTCACGCCCGACCGGCGGGTGTGCGAGCTGGTGTTCCGGAGCTGGCCGAACGCGCCGTCGCCGGCGTCGGAGGGCAACGCGCTGGAGGTCACCGACGCCGCGGTGGACGGGCGCCCGATCACGCCGGTCGTCCGCGCCGCCGGGACGCTCGTCGAGCTGCCGCTGCCGGCGTGCGTCGAGGCGGGCACGACCGTGCGCGCCGACCTCGGGTTCACCCTGCGCCTCGGTGCGGACGCCGACGAGCGTCTCGGGACGTCGGCGGGCACGGCCTGGTTCGGCTCCGGCTTCCCGCTGCTCGCGTGGGTGCGCGGGCAGGGCTGGGTCCGCGACGACGCCGTGCGCATCCCCGGCGAGACCGCCGTCAGCGAGGAGTTCCGCCTCGACGCGCTGCGCGTCACCGCCCCCGAGGGGGCCGCGGTGTCCGGGGTGGGCCGTCCCGACAGCGTCGTGCCCGGCGCGCGCCCCGGCACCGCCACGCACACGTTCCGCGCCGACGGCGTCCGGGACGTCAGCGTCGCGGTCGGCGCCTACCGGATGCTCGAGCGCGACCTGTCCGACGGCACCCGGCTGCACCTGCTCACGCCCGTCACCGGCACCCGCGTCGCCCCGGAGCGCTGGGCCGGCGAGATCGACGGCGCGCTCGGGCGCCTCGAGGAGCTCCTCGGCCCGGTGCCGCACGACGACCTGTGGGTGGCGATCGCGCCGTCGCAGTCCTCGGGGATCGAGTACCCGGGCGCGCTGCAGTTCGGCGACACCGCCCCCGGCGAGCTGCCCGAGCTCGTCGCCCACGAGCTCGCCCACCAGTGGTTCTACGGGCTCGTCGGCAACGACCAGGGCCGCCACCCCTGGCTCGACGAGGCCTTCGCGACCTATGCGGCGGCGCGCGTCACCGGTGCCGAGCGGGACTACGTCGTCGACGACGGGCGCGCCGACCTGGGCCTGCCCATGGCGGCGTGGGCCGAGCGCGGCTTCGGGCCCTACAACACCGGCGTCTACACCCAGGGCGCCGCGGTGCTGCTCGCCGCCCGCGAGCGCGCCGGCGCCGACGCGTTCGACGACGCCCTGCGCGCCTACCTGGCCGCGAACGCCCACGGCGTCGCGACCCCCGACGACGTCGCCCGCGCCTTCGCCGGGCTGCCCGCGGTGACCGACGCACTCACCCGCGCCGGGGCGCTGCCGCCGACCTGAGGAGGGACCATGACCGCCACCCTGCAGACCGGCCCCCGGCACGCCGCGCCACCCCCCGAGGACACGGGACGCGTGCTCGGCGTCGACGCCGCCCGCGGTGTCGCGCTGCTCGGGATGATGGCCGTGCACGCGCTGTACCTCACCGACGCGCGCGGCGAGGAGACGTGGGTCGGCACGATCGCCACCGGCAACGCCGCGGCGCTGTTCGCGGTGCTGGCCGGCGTGGGCATCGCGTTCCTCACCGGCCGCGCGCGGGTGCGCGGCGCGGTGGACGCCCGGCGCGCGGCGGCCTCGCTGACGGCCCGGGCCGCGGTGATCGGGCTGCTCGGGCTGCTCGTCGGGAGCCTCACCGACCCCGAGGTCGCGACCGTCATCCTCGTCTACTACGCGGCGCTGTTCCTGCTGGCGATCCCGCTGGTGCTGCTCCCGACCCGGGCGCTGGTCGCCGTCGCCGTCGCGGGGGCGGCCGGGATCCCGGTGCTGAGCCAGCTCGTGCGCGGCCACCTGCCGCCGCCGGCGCTGGACAACCCGTCCCTGTCGTGGCTGGTCACCGACCCGCTCGAGCTCGTCCGCGAGCTCTTCCTCACCGGCTCCTACCCGGCGCTGTCCTGGATCCCGTACCTCGCGGCCGGCCTCGCGGTCGGGCGGGCACGCCTGCGCTCGCCCCGGCTCGCGGCCGGGCTCGCCGGCGGCGGCACGGCGCTCGCGGCGGCGGCCGCGGGGACGTCGGCGCTGCTGCTCGGACCCGGCGGCGGGCTCGCGCGGATCAGCGAGGCGTCGACCGCCCTGGAGCCGCAGGAGCTGCGCGAGATGCTCACCGTCGGCCCCGACGGCACGACGCCGACCACGACGTGGTGGTGGCTCGCCGTCGACAGCCCGCACTCGTCGACCCCGCTCGACCTCGCGCGCACGACGGGCATCGCGCTCGCCGTGCTCGGGGTGATGCTGCTGCTCGACCGGGTCCGGCGCCCGGCGGCGCGGACCGCGCTGACCGTCGTGCGCGCCCCCCTGGCCGCGGCCGGGGCGATGACGCTGACCTTCTACACGCTGCACCTGCTGTTCCTGAACTCGCCGGTCGACGTGTACGACCCGGTGCCCGGCTACGTCGTCCAGGTCGTCGCGGTGCTGCTGCTCGGGCTCGCGTGGCGGGCCAGCGCCGGGCGCGGGCCGCTGGAGACGCTCGCGTCGGCGGCGGGCGCGCGGGCGGCCCGATGGGTGACTCCCACCTGATTTCGGCGGGTCCGCCCCGCGCCGGGTCGGGTCTTCCCTACTCCTCCTCCGGCTTCCGGCGAGCACGCTGATCATCACATCAGCAGGAGCCCGCCGGAGGAGACGACGATGACCTACCAGCTCGGTGTCGACCTCGGCGCCACCATCACCACCGCCGCCGTGCACCGCGCCCCTTGGGCCGGCGTCGTCCCCTTGGGCGAGCACAGCGCGGCGATGCCGTCGGTCCTGCTGTGGCCCGCCGAGGGCGCCCCGCTCGTCGGCGACGCCGCCGTGGCGCGGGCCGTTGACGAGCCCACCCGCGTCGCCCGCGGCATCCGCCCCCGCCTCACCGACCCGCACCCGTTCGTCCTCGACGGCTCCCCCTTCGCGGCGGGCGCGCTGCTCGGCGTCCTGCTGCGGCGGGTCGTCGACGTCGTCGCCGAGCGCGAGGGCGGCGCGCCCGAGGGCGTCGTGCTGACCCACCCCGCCACATGGGGCCCCGCGGAGCTCGAGGCGTTCGGCGCGGTCGCCGGGTCGCTCGGGCTGGGCCAGGTCGGGTTCGCGTCCACCGCGGAGGCGGCCGCCACCGAGTACGCCGCCGGGCGCACGCTCGCCGACGGCGCGACCGTCGCGGTCGTCGAGCTCGGCGTCGGCAGCGTCGACACCGCGGTGCTGCGCCACCGGGCGGGCCGGTTCACCGTCATCGGCACGCCCGAGGCCAAGCCGCACGAGGAGGACGCGGAGCCGAGCGACCGGGTGATCGCCGACCTCCTGAAGCGCACCCTCGCGAGCGCGCACGTCGCGCCCGCCGACCTCGACGGCGTGCTGCTCGTGGGCCGCTCGACCCGGATGGGGTCGGCGGCCGCGGCGCTCGGCGGCGAGATCGGGCGCCCCGTCACCACCGGTGTCGAGCCCGAGCACGCGGTCGCCGTCGGCGCGGCGATGGTCGCCGGCCGGCGCACCGTCACCGACGTCATGACCGGGCTCGCGTCCTTCGCGCCCGGCCTGACCTCGCCCCGGGCGGCGCACCCGCGCCCCGCCGCCGCCTCCGCGCAGGACCCGGTGACCGGCCCCGTGGGCCCGCCGGTGTCCGGCCCCCTCGCCGCCCCGCTCGCCGCCCCGCGGCTCGCGGCCCCGGCGCCGAAGCGCTCCCGGCGCCACGGCCTGGCGGTCGCCCTGGCCGCCGGCGCGATCGCGATCGGCGCGCTGGGTGGCGGCGCGATCGCGCTGTTCGGGGCCGTGTCCCCGGCGGCGGCCGAGTCGCCCGCGGTCGCCCCGCCGCCCGCGCCCGTCGCGGTCGCCGAGACCACCACCAGCGAGCCGGCGCCCGCGACCCCGGAGACGGCCGCCGTCACCGCCCCGTCCACCCGGTCCTCCGCCACCGAGCGCGCGACCCCGCGGACCCGCGAGACCACCCGCGCCGCGCGCCCGCAGCAGAGCTCGGGCTCGTCGAGCTCGTCCGACCACCGGCCGGGCAGCTCGAGCAGCGGCTCACACAACGACGACGACCACGACGACTCGGACCACGGCGGCGACGACACCGGCACCACCCCGGGCGGCGACACCGGCACGACCCCGGGCGGCACCGACACCACCCCCGGCACCAGCCAGTCCTGGTGACCGGTGCTGGTGACCGCGGCTGTGTCAGCGTGGCGGCCACGCTGACGTTGAACGTCAGGAAAGCCCCCACGATCTCGACGGGGCCGTGATCACGTCGAGCTGGTGGAGAAACTGACGTCGGACGTCAGCGTGGCCGCCACGCTGGAACATCCTCACCAGGCGCGGACGCGGGGGTGCGGACGAGGGCGGTGCCCAGTTCGGCCGCGGTCAGCGGGGTCGGGGTGTCGAAGGCCTCGCGGACGATCGCGGCGCCGGTGAGGTCGTGGTCGGCGGTGTAGTCGTTGGTCACCACCACCGTCGCCAGCCCCGCCGCCAGCGCCGCGGCCAGCCCGGGGGCCGAGTCCTCGATCGCCACGACCCGCGCGGCGTCCACGTCGAGGCGGGCGAGCGCGAGCCGGTAGGCCTCCGGGTCCGGCTTGAGCGCCGCCACGTCGTCGCCGCACACCACGACCTCGGCGGTGCCCTCGCCGAGCAGGTGGGAGAGCAGCGGCTCCACCCACGACCGCCGGCCCGTCGTCGCGACCGCGATCCGCACCCCGTGGGCGCGCAGGTCGTCGACGAGCGCCGGCAGCCCCGGGCGCGGCCCGATCTCCCCGCGCCGCACCACCTCGGTGAACAGCGCGGTCTTGGTGCGGTGCACCGCCGTCGCCACGGCGTCGGGGTCCTCGACACCCCGCTCCCGCAGCGCAGCCGCCACGCGCCGCCGCCCGCCGGTGATCGTGAGGAGTTCCCCGTAGCGGTCGACGTCCCAGCACAGGTCGAGACGGTGCGCCGCGAACGCGTCGTTGAACGCGATCCGGTGCCCGTCGCGCTCGGTGTCCGCGAGGGTGCCGTCGACGTCGAAGACGACCGCCTCCGGGAGCGTCACCGCGCGGCGTCCGTCAGGTGGTAGAGCAGCAGGAGCTGGGCGATCGCGAGCGGCTCGCTGCGCGCGTCACCCAACCGCCCCAGACAGTCCGGGGTCTCGGTGTCGGGCGTGCCCAGCGAGGTCCAGATCGCCTTCTCCACGGCGAGGCTCTCCTCGCGCGGCACGTAGCCGTGCACGTGCAGCGACTCGACCGGCCGCCCGTCGGGGTCGCGCTCGAGTTTGAGGTGCATCGCCCGCGACAGCCCGGGCTGCAGGGCCTCGGTGAGGTCGGGGTGGTCGATGGTCGGGCGCATCATCATCGTCGCCGAGAGCGGCGTGTCCGGCGGGTCGTCGCGGCCCTCGATCGGCGCGAACCGCACGACGAGGTCGGCGTTCGCGCGCTGCGGGCGGATGTACGCCTCGGACTCGGGCTCGCGACGCTCCAGCTCGGCGAGCACCTTCTCCTCGGTGTAGCCGCGCTTGCTGGTGTCGCGGGCGACCTTCCAGCCGCGGCGGATCTCCTCGGGAGGGTCGAGGAAGACGGTGACGTCGAAGCAGGCCCGCGAGAGCTTGCTCCACAGCGGGAAGAGCCCCTCGACGATGACGAACTCGGCGGGCTCAACCAGTTCGGGGCGCACGAGCTGCCCGGAGCCGTGGTCGTAGACCGGCTTGAGCACCGGCGAACCCGTCGCGAGCAGCTGCAGGTGCTGCTCCATGATCTCGAGGTGGTTGCAGTCGGGGTGGAGCGCGGTGAACGGCAGCTCCTTGCGCTCCTCCCGGTCGTAGGCGTGGTAGTCGTCGGTGCACAGTGAGACGCACCGCT
The DNA here is from genome assembly GCF_037400335.1 of Actinomycetospora flava. NCBI lineage: Bacteria > Bacillati > Actinomycetota > Actinomycetes > Pseudonocardiales > Pseudonocardiaceae > Actinomycetospora > Actinomycetospora flava. The sequence continues at coordinate 445,720 of NZ_JBBEGM010000002.1, read as the reverse complement.
CGGGGCCGAGGGCCTCCACCAACCCCTTGGTCATCGTCGTCTTGCCGGCGGCGCTGTCCCCGGCGATCGCGAGCATCACCGGGCGGCGCGGCGGCACGGCGTCGCGGCCGGAGCCGCCGGCGCGCCGGATGCGCAGGGACTTGTCGGGCACGAGGTCTCCCTTCCTCGACCGCGACGCTAGGGACCGCCACTCCACGTGTGCTCCCCCGTCACGGGGGGTCCGACGGGGGAGACGGGACCACGGAGCGTCCCTAGGGTGGTCAGGATGACGGCGACCGCACCGCTGCGCGTGGTCCTCGTCGACGACCACGAGATGGTGGTCGCCGGGCTCAAGGCGATGCTCGCGCCGTTCGCCGGGCGGGTCCGGGTGGTGGGCAGCGCCAACACCGCCCGCGAGGCCCTCGACGTCGCCGTGTCGCTCGCCCCCGACATCGTGCTCTGCGACGTGCGCCTGCGCGGCGACAGCGGCCTCGACCTGTGCCGCAGCCTCGCCGAGCGCGCCCCCGGCCAGAAGGTGGTGCTGCTGAGCGTCTACGACGACGAGCAGTACCTCTACCAGGCACTGCGGGCCGGCGCGGCCGGCTACCTGCTCAAGCACATCGGCGGCGAGGAGCTCGTGCGCCACCTGGAGCTCGCGGCGTCGGGCACGACGGTCGTCGACGTGACGATGGCCGGCCGCGCGGCGGCGTCGGCGGCCCGCCTCGAGCGCGACGAGTTCTGGCCGGGCGCGCACCTCGGGCTGACCCAGCGCGAGAGCGAGGTGCTCGCGCTGCTCGTCGCCGGGCACAGCAACCGGGCGATCGCCGCGCAGCTCGTCATCGGCGACGAGACGGTGAAGAGCCACGTGCGGGCGCTGCTGCGCAAGCTCGACGTGCCCGACCGCACGGCAGCCGTCGCCGCGGCGCTGCGGGAGGGGGTGTTCCGGTGACGGACACGAAGCGCAGCGGAGCTGGACCATGAATCCGGCCCCCCGGGGCCTCGGCCTCGCCGACCCCGAGCGCGAGAACGCCGTCCTGCTCGCGATCATCGAGGCCGCCACGAGCGGGCCGGGCGTCGAGCCGCTCGCCGCCGCCGTCGCGCGCGTCATCACCGAGGCCACGGCCACCGACGTCTGCTTCGTGCACGTCCTCGACGACACCGAGCCCTCGCTCACCCTCGCCGGCGCGACGCCGCCCTTCGACGCCCAGGTCGGCACGGTGCGGCTGCCGCTCGGGACGGGCGTGACGGGCTGGGTCGCGAGCCACCGCGAGCCCGTCGTGATCCCCGCCGACAAGCAGGACGACCCGCGCTACGTCGCGATCCCGGGGCTGCGCGGCGAGCAGTACACGTCGATGGTGTCGGTGCCGATGGAGAGCGAGCCGGCCGGGCTGGTCGGGGTGCTCAACGTGCACACCGTCGCCCGGCGCGAGTTCGACGACCGCGACGTGCGCGTGCTGCGCACGATCGGGCGGCTGGTCGCGGGCGCGGTGCACCAGGCGCGGATGCACCGGCGGCTCGCGGCCCGCGAGGAGGCGCACGGGCGGTTCGCCGAGCAGATGGTGGCCGCGCAGGAGGCGGAGCGGCAGCGGCTGGCGCGCGACATCCACGACGGCATCTCCCAGCGGCTGGTCACGCTGTCGTTCCACCTCGACGCCGTGCGCACGTTCCTCGACCGGTCCGAGGGGCAGGCCGCGCGGACCGACCTCACCACCGCGTGCGACCTCGTCCTCACCACCCTCGACGAGGCCCGCGCGGCGATCGGGGCGCTGCGCCCGCCGGTGCTCGACGACCTCGGGCTCGCCGGTGCCCTCGCCGCGCTGGCGCGCGGGCTGCCCGACGTGCACGTCGTCCTCGACCTCGACGACCGCCGGCTGCCCGAGCACGTCGAGGTCGCGCTGTACCGGATCGCCCAGGAGACCCTGCAGAACGTCCTCAAGCATGCCGGCGCCGAGGAGGTCGAGGTGCGCCTCGACGTCGCCGACGACGCGGCCCATCTCGTGCTCGCCGACGACGGCGTGGGGTTCGACCCCGCGACCCGAAGCCGCGGCTACGGCCTGGCGTCGGTGCGCGAGCGCGCGGAGCTGGTCGGGGGCACCGTGCGCGTGATCTCGCGACCCGGCACGGGGACCACGGTCACCGTCACCGTCCCCCTCGACAGCCAACCGAACACTCAACCGAACAGCGAAGAGTCCGCCGAGAACACTTGATTGTCCTGCGCACGGTCGGGCCGCACCCTCGTGCCATGGCCGATCGATGGAGTGCGGGCGTCATCCCCTACGCGGAGATGGGGTACTGGCAGCCCGACTACGAACCGAAGGACACCGACCTGCTCTGCGCGTTCCGCGTGACGCCGCAGGACGGCGTGCCCCCCGAAGAGGCGGGCGCCGCGGTCGCCGGGGAGTCCAGTACCGCGACGTGGACCGTCGTCTGGACCGACCGGCTCACGACCTTCGAGCACTACCAGGCGAAGTGCTACCGGGTGGAGCCCGTCCCCGGTGTCGAGGGGCAGTGGATCGCCTACATCGCCTACGACCTCGACCTCTTCGAGGAGGGGTCGATCGCGAACCTGACCAGCTCCATCATCGGCAACGTCTTCGGCTTCAAGCCGCTCAAGGCCCTGCGCCTGGAGGACATGCGCATCCCGGCGCACTACGTCAAGACGTTCCAGGGGCCGGCGCACGGGATCGTGACCGAGCGGGAGTACATCAACAAGTTCGGCCGCCCGCTGCTCGGCGCCACCACGAAGCCCAAGCTGGGGCTGTCGTCGCGCAACTACGGCCGCGTCGTCTACGAGGCCCTGCGCGGCGGGCTGGACTTCACCAAGGACGACGAGAACATCAACTCGCAGCCGTTCATGCGCTGGCGCGACCGCTTCCTCGCCTGCATGGAGGCGGTGAACAAGGCCCAGGCCGAGACCGGCGAGGTCAAGGGCCACTACCTCAACGTCACCGCCGCGGACATGGAGGACATCTACGAGCGCGCCGAGTTCGCCAAGGACCTCGGCAGCGTCATCGTCATGGTCGACCTGACCGTCGGCTACACCGCGATCCAGTCGCTGGCGAAGTGGGCGCGGCGCAACGGCGTGATCCTGCACCTGCACCGCGCGGGCCACGCGACCTACACACGCCAGAAGAACCACGGCGTGAGCTTCCGCGTGATCTCCAAGTGGATGCGGCTCGCGGGTGTCGACCACATCCACGCCGGCACCGTCGTCGGCAAGCTCGAGGGCGACCCGGCGTCGGTCCACGGGTTCTACGACGTGCTCCGCAAGGGCCGCTACGACGCCGACCCGTCGAAGGGCCTCTACTTCGAGCAGGACTGGGTGTCGATGCCCGCGACGATGCCCGTCGCGTCCGGCGGCATCCACGCCGGCCAGATGCACCAGCTGCTGCACCACCTCGGTGAGGACACCGTCCTGCAGTTCGGCGGCGGCACCATCGGCCACCCGATGGGCATCGCCTCGGGCGCCGAGGCCAACCGCGTCGCCGTCGAGTCGATGATCAAGGCGCGCAACGAGGGCAGGGACTACCTCGCCGAGGGCCCGGAGATCCTCCGCGACGCCGCGAAGCGCAACAAGCCGCTGGACATGGCGCTGTCGACCTGGGGCGACGTCACCTTCGACTACGCGTCCACCGACACCGTCGACGCCACCCCGACGCCCGCCTGAGGAGCTGGTCATGCGCATCACCCAGGGGACGTTCTCGTTCCTGCCCGACCTGACCGACGACGAGATCACCGCGCAGATCGCCTACGCGCTCGAGCACGGCTGGCCATGCTCGGTGGAGTTCACCGACGACCCGCACCCCCGCAACACCTACTGGGAGATGTGGGGCCTGCCGCTGTTCGACCTCGCCGACCCGGCCGCGGTGCTCGACGAGGTGCGCGCCTGCCGCGACGAGCACCCCGAGCACTACGTGCGCGTCAACGCCTACGACGCCTCGCTGGGCCGGCAGACCGTGGCCCTGTCGTTCATCGTCAACCGGCCGAGCGAGGAGCCCGGCTTCCGCCTCGACCGCCAGGAGGGCGTCGACCGGCGGATGCACTACTCGATCCACTCCTACGCCACCGAGCGGCCGTCGGGCTCGCGCTACGCGCCCGCGGTGCCGTCGGCCCGGGGGAACGGCAATGGTCACCACTGAGAACTCAGCGAACGGCCGCGTCTCCTTCGCGACGGGCGGGCGGGCCTCCCGCCCGGCCGTCGCGCCGGAGCCCGCGTCGAAGGAGTCCGACACGACCCTCGCTCCCGACGCCGTCGTCGACCTCGACGCCGTCCGCCGGGAGGCGGGTGTCGACGACGTCCTCGACGCCCTCGACCGCGAGCTGGTCGGGCTCGCGCCGGTCAAGGAGCGGCTGCGGGAGCTGGCGGCGCTGCTGGTCGTCGACCGGATCCGCGAGCGCTTCGGCGTCGCCACCGACCGCCCGACGCTGCACATGTGCTTCACCGGCAATCCGGGCACGGGCAAGACGACCGTGGCGCAGCGGATCGGGGACCTGCTCCGGGGCCTCGGCTACCTGCGGCGCGGGCACCTCGTCACCGCCACGCGCGACGACCTCGTCGGCCAGTACGTCGGGCACACCGCGCCGAAGACGAAGGAGATCGTCGGCAAGGCGCGCGGCGGCGTGCTGTTCGTCGACGAGGCGTACTACCTCCACCGGCCCGGCAACGAGCGCGACTACGGCGGCGAGGCCATCGAGATCCTGCTGCAGGCGATGGAGGAGCACCGTGACGACCTGGTCGTCGTGCTCGCGGGCTACAGCGACCGGATGGCGACGTTCTTCGAGGCCAACCCGGGGATGCAGAGCCGGATCGCGCACCACGTGGACTTCCCGGACTTCACCGCCGACGAGCTGGTGACGATCGCCGAGGGGATGGTCGCCGAGCAGGGGCTGGGGTTCTCGGCCGAGGCGCACGAGGCCTTGCGGGAGTACCTCGCGCTGCGCCGCGAGCAGGAGTGGTTCGCGGGCGCCCGCAGCGTGCGCAACGCGCTGGACCGCGCCCGCATGCGCCAGGCGCGCCGGCTCTCCGAGGGCGGCGGCGCGATCGGCCTCGCCGACCTCACCACCCTCCAGGCCGCCGACCTGCGCGCCAGCCGCGTCTTCGCCGGCGGCCACCGCAGCTGAGTCCCATGTGAGCGCTTTCCTGCCCTATAGGGCGGGAAAGCGCTCACATAGGTTCGGCGGGTGACCACCACCGCGCGCCTGCGGGCGTTCGTCGCGCTCGCCGACCAGGGGTCGGTGCGCGGGGCGGCGGCGGCGCTGGTGGTCACCGAGTCCACCGTGTCCGCCGCCGTGCGCGCGCTGGCCGACGAGGTGGGCGTCGCTCTCCTGGAGAAGGAGGGCCGCGGCGTGCGCCTGACCCCGGCCGGCGCCCGCTACGCCGACTACGCCCGGCGCATCCTCGGGCTGCTCGACGAGGCCACGACCGCCGCGCGGGGCGAGGCCGACCCGGAGCACGGCCACGTGCGCCTCGGCGCCGTCACCACCGCCGGCGAGCACCTGCTGCCCGCGCTGCTCGCGTCGTTCCGCGCCCGCCACCCGCACGTCGGCGTCGGGGTCGAGGTCTCCCCCAGCGCCGCGGTCTGGTCGATGCTGCGCCACCACGAGCTCGACGTCGTCGTCGCGGGCAGCCCGCCGGGCGACATCGACGCGCGGGTCCGCGCCCGCCGCGAGAACACCCTCACCGTCGTCGGCACCCCCGACGCCGCCGACGGCTTCGACCCGGCGATCGCCACCTGGCTGCTGCGCGAGCGCGGTTCGGGCATCCGCGCCACGCTCACCGCGCTGCTCGAGGACCTGCCCGGCGACCCGCCGCGCATGGTGATGGGCTCGCACGGCGCGACGATCGCCGCCGCCCGCTCGGGCCTGGGGGTGACGCTCGTGGCGCGCGAGGGGGTGGCGCGGCTGCTCGCCGAGGGCGCGCTGGTGGAGCTGGCGATGCCGGGGGTGCCGATCGCGCGCCCGTGGCACGTCGTGACCCACCCCGACGCGACCGCCAGCACCGAGCTCCTCGTCCGCCACCTGCTGGCCGACGAGGAGCTCGGGTGGCGCCGGGTGTGACCGTCAGGCCGCCACGGCCCGGGTGACCTCGCGGCGCAGCGCCGCCCGGCCCGCGTCCTGCGCCGCCGGGTCCCCGCGCCACGCGAGCAGCGCCGGCGACACGAGCGCCCGGCCGAACGAGAAGGTCAGCGCCCACGGCCCGCCGCGGCGGCGGATCGCGGCGAGGTTCGCGGCGGCGATCGCCGAGGGCTGGCCGCCGGAGAGGAACGCGACGCCCGCGAGCTCGTCGGGCATGGTCGCGCGCAGGGTGTCGACGGTGGCGCGCGCGACCTCGTCGGGTCCCGCGGTCTGCCGTGCGCCCTCGCCGGCGGTGACCATGTTCGGCTTGAGCACCATCGCCGCCGGGTCGACGCCGGCGCGGTCCAGGGCGCGGGACAGGGTGGCCAGGGTCCGGGCGGTCGCGGCGGCGCAGACCTCGATCCGGTGCCCGCCCGCGCTGAGGATCTCGGGCTCGACGACGGGCACCAGGCCGCCGTCCTGGCAGACGCGCGCGTAGGTCGCGAGGGCGTCCGCGTTGGTCTGGAGGGCGCGGGGCGACGGGCGGCCCGCGCCGAGCGGGAGCACCGCGCGCCACTTCGCGAACTCCGCGCCGAGCGCGACGTACTCGGCGACCCGGCCGGCGAGGCCGTCGAGGCCCTCGGTCAGCGTCTCGCCGTCCTCGCCGCGGGCGAGGGGCACGGTGCCGGTGTCGACCTTGATGCCGGTCTGGATCCCGGCGTCCTCGAGCGCGGCCGGGAACGGGCGGCCGTCGGCGAGGTGCTGGCGCAGCGTCTCGTCGCAGAGGATGACGCCGCTGACGCCGTCGGCGAGGTCGTCGGCGCCCAGGAGCAGCTCGCGGTAGGCGCGGCGGTGCTCCTCGGTCGGCGCGACGCCCGCGTCCTCGAGGCGCCGCGACATCGTCCGCGGGCTCTCGTCGGCGGCGAGGATCCCGCGGCCGCCGGCGACGAGGCGCGCGGCGGTGGCGCGGAGGTCGTCGGTGCTGGGCGTGGTGGTCGTGCTCGGCGTCGTGGCGGTCGTGGTCACGGCGGTCTCCTCGGCGTTCGGGTGACCCCGACGCTAGGAACCCGGGAGCGACGCGGCGTCCCCTGCGCGGTGGAGCGGGCGGGGGAACCGTCAGCGGTGGGCCACCGCTGACGTCCGGCGTCCGTATCGCCACACGCTCGCACGGAGAATGCCCGCGCGGCGATGACTACTCAGCGTCTTGTCAGTCACGGCGAACGGGGTAATACTCCTCGCTCATGAGCTTCCCGTTCGACGGAGCGTCACCAGGGGGCGGATCCGGACGGGCCGGGCTCCTGCTCGCCGTCGCGATCGTCGTCGAGGCCGTCGCGGTCCTCGCCTTCGTCACGGCCGTGGTGTCGGTGACCTCGATCCCGACCGGCTGGTTCGTCGCCGCGGTGCTGGCGTTCGTCGTCGCCACCATGCTCACCGTGCTCGCGGCGCTCAACCTCGTCCGCTCCCGCTTCCGCGCGGCGATGCTCGGCTCGGCACGGTCGGTCATGGCCGGCGCGGGACCCGGCGGGTACCGCGTGTCCGGAGGACCCGGGCCGTCCGGACGCTTCGGACACGTCGGTGGTCCGTGGGGCGGACCCGGGCCGTGGCCCGACCCGACGTGGGAGTACGGCCACCACGACGAGCACCACCACGGTCACCACGGCCATCACAGCCACCACGACCATCACCACGGCGGTCACCACGACCACGGCAGCTGGTCGGACTCCGGGTCGTGGAGCGACGGGGGCTCGTCGGGCGACTCCGGTTCCTCGTCGTCCAGCGACTCCGGATCGTCGAGCAGCGACTCCGGATCCTCGTCGAGCAGCTCGTCGGACTGACCTCAGCCCTCGCGGAGCACCCGCAGCGCCGGCCGGGCCGCCGGCGTCTCCTCGACCCCGTCGCTGTCGTGGACCAGCCGCAGCCCCGGCCCGGGCGGGTCCGCCGGGGTGCCGCCCTCGTCGATCACGGAGAGCGCCTCGACGAGGCAGTGCAGCAGTCCCTCCCGCGGCACCGACCGCGAGATCCACACCTGCCGGCTGTCGACGTCGGCGACCCACGCCGTCCGCCCGTCGAGCGGGACCCAGTAGACGCTGACGCCCGCCTCCGCGAGCAGCGGCAGGGCGGCGAGGGGTTCCGGCTCGGGCGCGGACGGTGATGACCCGGTCATGTCCGGTGAACGAGCTGATCATGGAACCGGATCGGAAGTGGGTACGTCCGGCCCGACCTGTCTCCGCACAAGGCGCAGCGGGCTCCGCGGATCGGAGTCAGGTCGCGACCGGGGACGACGCCGCGAGCCGCGCGAGCAGCGGGCGCACGATCTCCGCGTACTCGGGCAGGTGGGTGGCCTGCGGGAGATGCGCCCCGGGCGTCTCGACCAGCGGCGCTCCCAGCCCCTCGGCGACCCACTGCGCCGCCCCGTACATGCAGTGCAGGTTCGCGGCCGGGTCGCGGTTGTCGGCACCGGCGAGCACGACGGCGGGCACGGCGATCCGGCCGAGCTGGTCGGGCGTGGGCAGGTAGCTCAGCATCGGTTCCATCTCGGCGAACGAGGCTTCGCCGTCGTCGAGCATCCGGGCGCGGAACTCCGGGTCGAGCGCCTCGTAGACCTCGTTGCCGTCGGCCCAGCGCAGGAACAGCTCCATGGTCAGTCGCGGCCCCCCGCGTGCCATGGCGTCGCTGACGAGCCCCTGGAGCCCGTCGAGCACCTCCCGGCCGGCCGCGGTGACCGTGAAGTAGGCCGGCTCGTGGAAGACCGCGCCGCGCAGCACCCCGGGGCGGCGCATCGCGAGGCTCGTCAGGATGACCCCGCCGCCGCTGTGCCCGTACGCCACCGCGGGCGCGAGGTCCAGCGCCTCGAGCAGCGCCGCGGTGTCGTCGGCCTGCTCGTCCATGGTCGTCGCGGTCGGGTTCTCCGGCCGCGGACTGCGCGAGGTCCCTCGGCGGTCGTAGCTCAGCACCGTGAACTCGTCCGCGAGGAGATCGCCGATCTCCGTCCAGAACCCCGCGTCACCCGGTGCACCGGAGATGAACACGACCGGCGGACCGTCACCGCGCAGCTCGTAGTAGAGGGTCGTGCCGTTCACCGCGATCGTCGCCATCGGAGCAGCGTGGCGCCCAGGAGAGCCGCCGATCGCGTCCGGGCGGGAACTGCGTACGCCGGCGGCGGTCACCCCGGTGCCGCGAGGATCGCCCGCGGCACCGGGGGAGAATTCAGCCGACGCGGATACCCGCGGGAAGGCGCGTGCCCTCCCCGGCGAGGGGGTCGGAGTCGCACGCACGGTCCGGCCGCCGCACCGACAGCGTCAGCGGCACCGGCCCCCCGGCCCTCTCGCGGGGACTGGTGCGGTGCGAGTGGTCGAGCGACGGCTTGGGGATGACGGTGTCCATCTCCAGCTTCGCCAGCTCGCGCTCGCCGTTGCCGAGCACGCACTCGGGGTCGGGACCGTCGAGGGGCAGGCCGGTGAAGAACTTCGCCGCCATGCAGCCGCCCTGGCAGGCGTCGTAGTGCGAGCACTTGGTGCACGCCCCGCCCGACTGCGGCCCGCGCAGCTCGGCGAACAGCTCGCTGTCCTGCCACACCGTCCGGAACCCGCCCTCGGACCGGACGTTGCCGGCGAGGAACTGGTCGTGGATGGCGAACGGGCAGGCGTAGACGTCGCCGACCGGGTCGATCAGGCACACGACGCGCCCGGCGCCGCACAGGTTGAGCCCGGGCAGCTCCTCGCCGAACGCGGAGAGGTGGAAGAACGAGTCGCCGGTGAGGACGTCCTCGCCGCGGGCGACGAGCCAGTCGTAGAGCTGGCGCTGCTGCTCGCGGGTCGGGTGCAGCTCGTCCCACGAGTCGGCGCCGCGGCCGCTGGGACGGAAGCGGGTGATGCGCAGCTGGGCGCCGTACCGGTCGGCGATCGCCTTGAACTCGTCGAGCTGGTCGACGTTGTGGCGGGTCACGACGACGCTGATCTTGAACTGGCCGAAGCCCGCCTCGTGCAGGTTCTCCATCGCCCGGATCGCGGTGTCGTACGAGCCGGGGCCGCGGACGTGGTCGTTGACCTCGGCCGTCGCGCCGTCGAGGGAGATCTGGACGTCGACGTAGTCGGTCGCCGCGAGCTGGGCGGCGCGCGCCTTGTCCAACTTGACGCCGTTGGTGGAGAACTTGACGCCGACGTCGTGGGCGATCGCGTAGTCCAGCAGCTCCCAGAAGTCGCTGCGGACCGTCGGCTCGCCCCCGCCGATGTTGACGTAGAAGACCTGCATGCGCTGCAGCTCGTCGATGACGGCCTTGGCCTCGTCGGTCGACAGCTCGTTCGGGTCGCGACGACCGGAGCTCGACAGGCAGTGCACGCAGGACAGGTTGCAGGCGTAGGTGAGCTCCCAGGTCAGGCAGATCGGTGAGGTCAGGCCTTCGACGAAGTGCTCGACGAGCTTCATGGTGTGGTGTCCCCCTGTCGGCGGAGCTGGATCGTGCCCGCCTTCGCGAGGCCGGCGAGGGCCTTGAGGTACTGCTCCCGCTGGTGTGCAGGAACCTCGGCCGCCTCGAGGGCGCCGTGGACGTCGGGGTGGTCGGCGAGCGTCTCCACGACCCGGACCAGGAGCCGGGTCTTGAGGAACGACAGCCGCCGCGTGTGGAAGTCGTACACGAGGGCGCCGAAGGTCTCCGGACGCACCGACACCGATCCGGAGATGGCGTAGGGCACGTCGGGCGAGAAACCGTCGACGCCGGCGGGGGAGGCACCTCGGTGCATGCCCTGCGGTCCCGCCCCCGCCGCCGTCGTCGGCATCAGTAGACGCCGCACATACCGTCGATCGAGACCTCTTCGACGAGGGTCTCCTCGACCAGCTCCTGCTCCTCCATCGCGTCCTCCTCACCAGGGGTGCCTCGGGCGGAGGGAACGCTAAGCGGCACTCGGTGCCACCGCCAGGCCCGGTCCGGGTGGGATACACCCCTCCGGACAGGGGGGACGACGTGCCCCTCCCCGTGGTAGAGGATGGGCGGCGTGCCGACGACGAGAAGCGCGCGCACGGTGCCGGTCGCGCAGCGCCTCGAGAACGTCGCCCTGGAGCTGTTCGCGTCGCAGGGGTTCGACGAGACCACCGTCGACGAGCTCGCGGTGGCCGGCGGCGTCGGCCGGCGGACGTTCTTCCGGTACTTCCCCACCAAGCTCGACGTCGTCCTCGGCGAGCTGGACGACGGGCTGGCGGCGCTGGTCGCGGTGCTCGCCGACGAGCCGGGCGGCGACCCGATCGCCGCCGCCCGCGCCGCCTTCCTCGCCGTGAACCACTACGCCGACGCCGAGCTGCCCGCGCTGCGCCGGCGCCTCGGGCTCATCGAGGAGGTGCCGGAGCTCGCCGCGCGGGCCACGGTCCGCTACCGCGACTGGGAGCAGGCCCTCGCCGCCGACGCCGCCCGCCGGTGGGACGACGACGCCGGGTCGCTGCGCGCGCAGGTCTTCGGCCGGGCGGTGGTGGCGTCGATGCGCGCGGTGTTCAGCGCCTGGCACGACCGCCCCGAGGCCGACGCCGACGCGCTCGGCGCGCTGGTCGAGGAGGCGTTCGACGCCCTGTCGCGGGGGTTCGCGCCGCGGTGAGCACGGACCTCATCGACCTCGACCCCGACTCGACCGACCCGCCCTACGAGCAGCTGCGCGCGCGGGTCACCGAGCTCGCCCGCACCGGCGCGCTCGCCCCGCACACCCGCCTGCCCGCCGTGCGGCGCCTGGCCGGGGACCTGAACCTCGCGCCCGGCACCGTCGCCCGCGCCTACCGCGAGCTCGAGGCCGCCGGCGTCGTCGAGACCCGCGGGCGCCTCGGCACGTTCGTCGTCGGCGGCGACACCGCCACCGACCCGGCTCGCGAGCTCGCCGCCGAGTACGCGCGCCGGGTCACGGAGCTCGGCGTCTCCCGCGAACGCGCCCTCGACCTCGCCCGCGCGGCCCTGGCCGACTCGTAGCCCCGGACCGGCGGCGAGCGAGGGACTCCCTCGCTGCCTCCCAGGCACCCAGGGACGCCCTCGCTCCACCACCCCGCTACCAGGGCACCTCGGTCCGGTCCTCCCACAACCGCCCGGTGGGCGCCGGGTCCGACGGCGTCGAGGCCCGGCACGCGAGCCAGATCGCCGTGTCCGCGCCCTGGTCGATGGACCGGGGCGCGTCCGGCCCGCCCATGTCGGTGCGGCAGTGCCCGGGGCAGGTGGCGTCGACGAGCACGCCCCGCCGACCGAGGGCGAGCTCGTGGGCGAGGTTGCGCGTCAGGGCGTTGAGACCCGCCTTCGCGACGCGGTAGGGCGCGAGCCCGCCGGCCGTGCCCGGACCCGACATCCGCCCGAGGCACGCGCTCAGGTTGATCACGCGACCCCACCGCCGGCGCGCCATCCCCGGCACCAGGGCCGAGAGCAGGGCGAAGGGCGCGTCGAGGTCGACCGCGCGCACGTCCCGCCACTCCGCGAGCGACGCGTCGAGGGTCTTCGAGCGCGGGGAGCTCATCACCGCGGCCGCGTTGACCAGCACGTCCACCTCGAGCCCGTCGACGCGGGCGGCGATCCCGTCGACGTCGGCGAGGTCGTGCGCGAGGGCCCGGCCACCGAACGCGTCGCAGGCCTCGGCGAGGGCCGACGCGTCCCGCGCCATCCCCACCACCGTGGCCCCCGCGGACGCCAGCCCCGCGGCGACGGCCCGGCCCAGTCCCCGGCTCGCCCCGGTGACGAGCGCGGTGCGCCCGGACAAGTCCTCTGCCACCGGACCGAGGTTCCCCACCGCCGCCCCTTCCACCCACCGCGCTTGTCGCGTATGAATGGCAACAACCTGCTGGCCACAACGCCGTCGAGAGGGCAGGCCCGGAACCTGTCCGAAGGTCCAGGACGGGCACCGTCGCCGTGGTCGGGATCACCGCGTGCCTCTGTCCCCGTGACCGGGGCCACCCTTAGCGTCGCGCCGGATCGCGAGGGGCCCGCCTGCTGGGCAGGGCTCCCGGACCGACCCCGGACGAGAGGACTGCCATGCAGGTTGACGAGCTGCTCAAGCCCTTCCCGATCAAGGAGTTCCACCCGTTCCCCCGGGCGCTCCTCGGGCCCGGCTCGCACGAGATGATCGGGCCGGAGGCGCTGAAGCTCGGATTCAAGAAGACCCTGATCATGACGTCCGGCCTGCGCGGCACGGACATCGTCCACAAGATCAGCGAGTCCATGAAGTACCACGGGATCGACACCGTCATCTACGACAAGGTCGAGTCCAACCCCAAGGACTACAACTCCATGGACGCCGTGAAGCTGTACCAGGAGAACTCCTGTGACAGCTTCGTGTCCATCGGCGGCGGCTCCTCGCACGACGCCTGCAAGGGTGCCCGCGTCTCGGTCGCGCACGACGGCCGCAACGTCAACGAGTTCGAGGGCTTCAACAAGTCCGAGAACCCGAAGAACCCGCCGCACATCGCGGTGTCGACCACGGCCGGCACGGGCTCGGAGACCTCCTGGGCCTACGTCATCACCGACACCACGACGGACCCGAACAACCCGCACAAGTACGTCGCGTTCGACGACGCCTCGGTGACCACGCTGGCCATCGACGACCCGGTGCTCTACTTCGACTGCCCGATCGACTTCACCGCCCAGTGCGGGTTCGACGTCCTCGCGCACGCCTCGGAGCCCTACGTCTCGCGGCTGAACTTCGAGCCGAGCCTCGGCAACGCGATCCGCGCCATCGAGCTCACCGCGCAGAACCTGCGCGAGGCGGTCTGGAACGGCCAGGACCTCCCCGGCCGCGAGGGCATGATGTACGCGCAGTACATCGCCGCCCAGGCGTTCAACTCCGGCGGCCTCGGGATCATCCACTCGATCTCGCACGCGGTGTCGGCCTTCTACGACACCCACCACGGCCTGAACAACGCCATCGCGCTCCCCCGCGTGTGGGCGTTCAACATGCCGGTCGCCTACAAGCGCTTCGCCCGGATCGCCGAGGCCATGGGCGTGGACACCACGCACATGACCGACGTCCAGGCCGCGGAGGCCGCGCTCGCCGCGTCCATCCGTCTGCTGCGCGACGTGGGCATCCCGGAGAAGTTCACCGACGTCACCCAGGACTCGTACTCGAAGAACCGTCTGGGCCAGGGCCCGACGAAGTTCTACGAGAACGAGAAGACCATCACGGGCAACGACGCCGACGTGGACCGCATCACCAACCACGTCCTCGGTGACGCCTGCACCCCGGGCAACCCCAAGGAGTGCACGTTCACGACCGTGCGCCCCGTGGTCGACCACTGCCTCAACGGCGACCTGGACGACCTGCTCAGCTGATCGCCACCCCGGTGCCCGGTGCGGCCGGCCTCTGCGCTGGCCCACCGGGCACCGGTGTGTTTCCCTCGATCTGCCTCTTTCCCAGGAAGGACCCCGCGTGACCAGCACGACCGAGCAGCCCCCTTCGCCCTTCGGTTCGGTCGACGAGGTGGTCGACGCGCTCGCGAAGCAGGGCTACATCGCCGACCGGCGCCTCGCCACGACGGTGTTCCTGCTGACGCGGCTCGAGAAGCCGCTGCTGCTCGAGGGCCCCGCGGGGGTCGGCAAGACCGAGCTGGCCAAGATGCTCGCGCTGGCCACGGGACGGCGCTTCCTGCGCCTGCAGTGCTACGAGGGCCAGGACGAGACCAAGGCCCTCTACGAGTGGGACTACGGCAAGCAGCTGCTCTACACCCAGATGCTGCGCGAGAAGATCGCCGAGATCGTCCAGGACGCTCCCGACATCAAGACGTCGGTCGAGCGCATCGCGGCCCAGGACAGCGTGTTCTTCTCCGAGGAGTTCCTCGCCGAGCGGCCCCTCATGGAGGCCATCCGCTCCGACGAGCCCGTCGTGCTGCTGATCGACGAGGTCGACAGGGCGGACGAAGCGTTGGAGGCCGTCCTCCTCGAGACGCTCGGCGAGTTCCAGATCTCGGTCCCCGAGGTCGGCACGTTCCAGGCCGAGAACGCGCCCTACGTCATCCTGACCAGCAACAACACGCGTGACCTCGCCGCCGCCCTCAAGCGGCGCTGCC
Organism: Actinomycetospora flava; assembly: GCF_037400335.1. Classification (NCBI taxonomy): domain Bacteria; kingdom Bacillati; phylum Actinomycetota; class Actinomycetes; order Pseudonocardiales; family Pseudonocardiaceae; genus Actinomycetospora; species Actinomycetospora flava. Next base: position 430,672 of record NZ_JBBEGM010000002.1, on the reverse strand, counting down.
TGCACCTGTTCCTCGACTACCCGAGCGCCGAGCGCGAGCTGGAGATCGTCCGCTCGAAGGACACCGGGCTCCCCGAGGCCACCGCGCGCGAGCTCGTCGAGGTCGTGCGCGGGCTGCGCGAGCTCGAGCTGCGCAAGGCGCCGAGCATCTCCGAGACGATCGACTGGGCGCGCACGCTCGCCGTGCTCGGCGTCGAGGAGCTGAACAGCTCGATCCTGTCCGACACGGTGTCGGTGGTCGTCAAGTACGACAAGGACGTCACCAAGGCCCTGGGCGCGCTGCCGAAGCTGGTCGACCCGAACGCCGAGATCGACGACCACGGGCACGGACACGGCCATGGGCACGGCCATGGCCACGGGCACGAGGACAACGGCCACTCCGGCGGCCCCGCCCCGGCGACGTCGCGGCGCGTCCAGGACGACGACGAGGAGGACGGCCCCGACGGCCGGTCGGTGCGGGCGTCCAAGGACCAGGAGGGCCGCCACGTCGGGCACTACGCGGCCGGTGTGGAGCAGAAGGAGAAGGCCCGCAGCGGCGAGCTCGAGCCGGCCAAGCCCCGCAACGTGAGCTCCGGGCAGGGCAGCCGCTCGTTCGGGCTGGGCAAGAAGCGGGCCCTCTAGCAGCGGCGAGCACGTCAGAGGAGGCACCGCATGGAGGCCAGCATCCACCGGTTCGTCCGCCTGCTGCGCATCCGCCAGGTCCGGGTCTCGACCTCGGAGGTCGTGGACGCGATGCGCTGCGCGCGCGAACCGGGCGTCCTGCACGACCGCGAGACGCTCAAGGCAGGGCTGCGCGTCGCGCTGATCAAGGACATCCGCGACGACGCGACCTACGACGAGATCTTCGACGCCTTCTTCGCCCTGGTGCGGATCGGTGACGAGGAGCGCGGGCACGGCCACGGGCACGGCCACGAGGACCTGTCGGACGAGGGCAACCTCGAGAACTTCACGCTCTCCGACGAGCCGGGAGAGACCCCGCAGCAGGGGCACGACCACGGCAAGCCGGTGGACATCAAGGAGTTCTTCGACCCCGACGACCTGGCGCAGCAGTACAACCTGCACCAGGAGGCCAACAAGATCGACCTGGCGTCGATGACCGACGAGATCGTCTTCTCCAAGGACGGCGCCACCGACCAGACGAGCACCGGCGAGAAGGTCCAGATCGAGACCGACCGTCTGCACGGCGGCGGGCTGCCCGGCGAGATCTCCGACGCGGCGGGGACGAAGGTCGACGCCGACCTCAACGTCGCCCAGCAGGAGGCGCTGCTCGGCTGGCTGCAGGGCGTCGAGGACGGCATCGACGACGGGGGCGACGAGAGCGACGCGATGGCGCTGCGGCGGCGCCTGGCCGGGATGCTCGAGAACCTCCCCGAGGCGATCAAGCGTCACCTCGAGCGGCTCATGGAGATCGAGCAGCGTGTGATCGACGGCGGGCACGCCGACGAGGCCAACAAGGCCGAGGTCGACCGCGCCGAGGAGCACGAGCGCCAGCAGCTCGAGGACTCCCTGCGCCGGCTGGCCAAGACGCTGCACGGCGCCCTCACCCACAAACGCCGCGAGTCCCCGCGCGGGCGCATCGACCCCGGCCGCACGATGCGCCGCAACATGCGCTTCGACGGCATCCCGTTCCGGCCGGTCACGGTGTCGCGCGCCGAGGACAAGCCACGCCTGGTGATCCTCGCCGACGTGTCGCTGTCGGTGCGGGCCACCGCGCGCTTCACGCTGCACCTGGTGCACGGGCTGCAGGACATGTTCGGCCAGGTGCGGTCGTTCGCGTTCGTCTCCGACCTCATGGAGGTCACCGACCTGTTCGCCGACCACACCGTCGAGGACGCCCTCGGGCTGATCTTCGGCGGCGACCTCATCGACGTCGACGCCAACTCCGACTACGGCACGGCCTTCGGGACGTTCCTGGAGGACCACGGGTCGGCGGTGAACCGGCGCTCGACGGTGATCGTGCTGGGCGACGGCCGGGGCAACGGCAACGACCCGAACATGGAGGCGTTCGCCGAGATCACGCGCCGGGCGCGCGAGACGATCTGGCTGACGCCGGAGCCGCGCTACTCCTGGGGGCTCGGGGCGTGCGACCTGCCGCAGTACGCGGAGTTCGTCGACCGCATCCGTGTCGTCCGCGACCTCACCGGGCTCTCCGAGGTCAGCCACGACATGGCGGCCGAGATGATCGGGCGGTGACGGGCCTGGCTGACGTCTCGGCGGCGGCCACCGGGGTCGTGCGCATCGACCCGCTGGCCGCGTCGCACCCCGGGCGCTGGGAGGACGCGGACGTCGTCGTGTGCCACGTGGACCGGGCAGCGGTCCCGGTGCGCCTCGTCGCCGCGCGCCCGCCCGAGCGGGTCACGGCACACTTCGAGGTGCACCGCCCCGGCGAGCGCCTGCTCGTCCTGCACCGCCTGCGCCCCGACGAGCTCGACGACGACATCGCCGGGCTCGTCGCGAGCGAGCTCGCCGGGCTCGTGACCTCGGCCGCCGACTTCGAGCGGGTGTTCACGGGCATCGTGCGCTCGACGATCAGCGACCCGCTCACGGCCTGGTCGACGTTCTACGCCAACAGCCTCGCCGTCCTGCGCGATCCCCGGGCACCCGTCGACCCCGACGCGCCCCCCGAGTCGTCGCTCGCCGCCTTCGCGCCCGTGCACGAGCGCGCGATCGCCGAGATCCGGGGACGCACGGTGCTCGACGTGGGCTCGTGCTTCGGCTTCCTGCCGCTGCGCCTGGCGCAGGAGGGCTTCGACGTCGTCGCCACCGACCACACCCCCGGCACCATGGCGCTGCTCGGTGCCGTCGCCGAGCGCCGCGGCCAGTCCGTGCGCCCGGCGGTCGCCGACGCCCGCGCGCTACCCGCCGCTGCGCGCTCGGTGGACACCGTGACCGCCGTGCACCTGCTCGAGCACCTGCCGGCCACCGAGACCGTCACCGTGCTCGACGAGATGCTCCGCGTGGCCCGCCGGCGCGTCGTCGTCGCCGTGCCCTACGAGGACGTCCCGGAACCCGTCTACGGACACCTGCGGACCTTCGACCACGCCGCCCTGCACGCCCTCGGCGAGCGCACCGGACGCCCCTTCACCGTCGCCGACGACCACGGCGGCTGGCTCGTCGTCGACGTCTGAGCGGTGTCAGCGGTGGGCCACTGCTGACACCGAGCCTGTCCGAGTCCTGTTGAGCACGCCGATAGGGCCACACGCTCAGACCGGGCAGCCGCCCGCCCGCGCCGCGGCCTGGTCGTCGAGGCGGAACATCGGGCCGGTGTCGGTGGGCTCGTCGTAGTACCGGTGGAACACCGGCGTGAGGCCACCGGAGATCGGCGGGACGATCCAGCTCCAGTCCACCGGGCACTTGCGCCCGGAGGCCTCCTCCTTCTCGACGAAGCGCAGGAAGCGGCGGGACTCACCGTGGTGGTCGGCGAGCGAGACGCCGGCCTCGTCGAAGGAGTGCTGCACCGCGGCGGTCAGCTCGACGGCCGCGCGGTCGCGCCACAGCGTGCGGTCGCTGGAGGTGTCGAGACCCATGGCCTCGGCGACCTCGGCGAGCATGTCGTAGCGGTCGGCGTCGGCGAGGTTGCGGGCCGCGATCTCGGTGGCCATGTACCAGCCGTTGAACGGCGCCGCGGGGTAGGAGATCCCGCCGATGTCCAGGCGCATGTTGCTGATCACCGGCAGCGCGTGCCAGCGCAGCTCCATCTCGGCGAACCACGCGTGGTCGGGGTGGGTCAGCGGCACCTCGAGCACGGCGTCGGCCGGGATCTCGTGGACCTGCGGGCCCTCCTTGACGTGCTCCCCGCCCCCGCTCACGACCAGCGGCAGGACGTCGAACCGGCCCATCGGGCTCGGCGGCATCCAGCCCAGGGTGCGGGCGGTGTCGGTGAAGCCCGCGGTGCGCGGGTCGCCGAGCACGCGGCCGCCGGCGCGGTAGCCCGCGTAGCGGATGAGCTGCTCGTTCCAGATCCTCGGCCCGCGGCTCGACGGCCCATCCGGGGCGAAGATCGTGATCGTCGACCGGATGCGGCCCTTGCGGGTGGCCTCGCGCAGGTGCCCGACGCACTCGGCCGCGACCTCGTCCGGCGCGGTGACGTGGCGGCGGTCGCGCAGGTGCAGGCTGCGCCAGTAGAGGCGGCCGATGCAGCGCGCGGAGCTGCGCCAGGCGACGCGGGCGCCGAACTCCAGCTCCTCGCCGGTGTGGACGTAGGTGCCGGTGCGGTCGATCTCCTCGCGCACCGCGGCGACGCGCGGCTCGGCGGGCCCGGCGTTCGGGTTCTCGGCGTGGAAGAGCCGGATGAACTCCTCGGCCTCGGCCGGGTCGACGCCCGGACGGCTCGAGGGCTGCTCGGCGGGGGCGTCCTCGCCGATCCGGGCGGCGGGCACGACCGCCTGCGCGCCGGAGCCGACCTCGACCGTGCTCCCGGGAGCGGTCACGTCGACGGGCCGGGCGGTGTCGGCGGGCAGCGGCACCGCGACGGACGGCACGACGGCCGGCCCGGCGGCGGGGGCCACGGCCGGCGGCGCCACGGGCGCGCTCACCCGGGTCGCGCTCGGCGCGCCGGCGGCCGCCACGAAGGGCCTGCCGTTGCCGCGACCGCCGGCGGGCCAGCCGCCCGAGGCGGGCGGCGCGTCGGGGCCGGCCGGGTCGGAAGGGCCGGAGGAGCCCGGCGTGCCGTGCGGGTGTCCGGGGCCGTGCGGGTCGCCCGGGACGGCGGGGGGAGCTGTCGGCGCGGGAGCAGCGGTCCCCCCGACCGAGGGGACCCGGGGTGGGGTCCGCCCGTCCCGGGGGTGTGGGGAGGGGGACGTCCGGTCCCCGGAGCTCACGACATCGATCGCCGAGCCGCGCGTCATGCCACCTCCGTGTCTCGAGCCGTCCCCACGCGGCCGCCGTCCACTCTGCCGCCCCGGTGCCCGGAACGGATCTCGCTGTTCGGATCAATCTCCCCGGAGGACATCCGAACCGTGATGGTCTGTTCGGCGCAGCGGCGCACTCACGACCCGAGCACCTGCTGATGGAGGGCCGGGAGCACGAACACCACGATCGGGTTCGCGGGGGCGACGTCCGCCACGCGGCGTCCCGATCGCGACACCGCGCGCGGGCCGACGCGCTGAGACGGCTCCACGGCGGCCCACTGTAGAGGGTGGCTCGGCCACCCTGCGCACACACCGTCCGCTTCTCGACCGGCTGTCGCATCGTCCCAGCGCACGGGTCGTCCGTCGCCGGTCGATCGCATCTGGCACGCTGTCCGGTCGACAACGTGTGATGACCTCGTATACAGCGCGTGACGTCGTGGGGACGACACGCTCGCCGGGGTCGGGAGGTGCACCGTGACGCGAGCCCCGTGGCCCGCGAGCCACGAGCCGAACGGCACAGGTGGGACGCGCGCGCCCGGTTCCGGTCCGGCGGGGCCGCCCCCCGACGACCGCGAGACCGCCGTCCTGCCGGTGGTCCCGCCGGGCCCCCGGCCCGGCTCCGCTCCGGGCCCTGTCCCCGGCTCTGTCCCCGGCCCGGCCGACACCGGCCGGACCCCGCCCGCGGTGCCCGAGGTGCCGGCGATCGCCGACATCGCCGCGCCCGGACGTCCCGACGTCGACGCCGTCGTCGCCGCCGAGGGGCCGGGAGCGACCGGAGCCGCGGGGTGCCGCCGTCCGCGCCCGTCGCGGCACATGCGCGCCCGCGCGGACGAGATGGCCCGAATGCTCGGGCGCGCCGCGCCCGCGGCCCGCCGGCGCGGGCTCTCGTCGGTGCCGGCGGCCGCCGCGGTGATGGCCGCCGTCGCGGTCGGGGGCGTCGGGATCGCCCTGGGGCTCGACGCCCAGCGCACCGGCGCCGAGCTCGCGCTCCCCGGGCTGCCGGCGGTCCCCGCCGAGCAGACGCCGGTCCCCGAGACCCCCGCCGCCACGGTCCCGACCGTCGACACGAGCGTCGTCGACGCGCTCGACCCCGACGCGTCGAGCCGCGTCCCGGAGCCCTCGTCGGCCGCGGCGGCCGCGCGGCGTGCCCCGCAGCCCGCCTCGCCGCCCCGCGCCACGGCCCCGACCTCGCGGCCGCGGCCGACCTCCACCACGGCGAGATCCACCACACCCGATCGCTCGACCACGACCTCGACCCGCACGCCGCGCTCGAGCACGCCGTCGAGCCCGACGCCCCGGGCGGACGCGGGGACGAGCAGCGGGGCCGGCGGCGGCACCCCCGGGGACGCGGCCGTCGCGAGCCGCGGGACCGGCGGGCTCGAGGATCTCGACAGCGGGTCCGGGGACGCGCCGGCCCCGTCGTCACCCCTGGACGGCGGGGCCACCACCGCGGGGTGAGGCCCGTCCGGCGACCCGCCCCGATCGGACTCCACGGGCGCCGAGATCGACCACGGGGAACGGTCGTCGTACGACGCCGGATGACGCGCCCGTTCGGCCCTGTCACCCGATGTGGGCGCCCCCGGGTCCCGTTCACCGGGCGTGGCCCTACGCTGACCGCACGAACACACGTCGGGGCGGCGGTGTGCTCGACCCGGAGTAGCGTCTCTGGGTCGAGGACAACCGCTAGGGTGGCGCGACGCCGGGGGAGATCAGTCATCCGGGACGAGGAGTCGACCAGACGTGACCGCAGCGAGGGACGATCGCTCCCTGGCCGGGGGACCGCTCGGCCGGTCCCGCGCCACGGGTGCCGCCCACCCCGACCGTGACGACGCCCACACCGCCGACGCCTGGTACGGATCACGGTCCGAGCCCGACGGCTACGAGACGTCCACGACCGGCATCTCCCGCCCCCTCGGCACGGGTCGACCGACCGGCCCCGACGAGTCCGACAGCTCGGTCTTCGACATCGCCGACGACCACCGCGACGGGCCGTACCGCTCGTACCCGCCGACCGCACCCGGGCAAGACCGCACGGGTTCCTACCGCTCCGCGTCCGAGGGGAGCTCGATGACCTACCCGCCCGGGCCGTCCGGTCCGCCGTCCGGTGCGCGGTCCCCGTATCCGGGGTCCGCTCCGGCGGCCGCGCCGCCGCCGCCGTTCACCGGCGGCCGGCACACGGGCCCGCCGTCGGGACCGACACAGTTCGGTCCGGTCCCGACCGCACCCCCGCCGCCCATGCCGCAGTCCGCCGCGCCGGCTCCCGACGCGTCGTGGGCGCCCGACGGCATGGGCCTGCCCGCCCCCCGCGAGGCCTCGTCGTCCAACGACGTCAACCAGATGGTGACGTTGATCCGCACGAGCTTCAACGCGGTCTCGCACCGCACCGACGAGCTCGGGTCCCTGTTCTACGGGCTGCTGTTCCGCATCGCGCCGGAGACGCGCGACCTGTTCCCCGTGACGATGGAGCTGCAGCGCACCCGGCTGCTGCGCGCTCTCGTCCACGTGGTGCAGATGGTCGACCGTCCCGACGAGCTGTCGGTCTTCCTGCGCCAGCTCGGCCGCGACCACCGGAAGTTCGGGGTCATCGGCGAGCACTACGACAAGGTCGGCGAGGCCCTCCTCGGCGCCCTGGCGGAGATCGCGGGGCCGGCCTGGACCCGCGAGGTCGAGGACGCCTGGACCGGCGCCTACGAGCTCGTCGCCCAGATCATGCGCGAGGCCGCCGACGCCGAGCGCGGCCCGGCGGTGTGGATGGGCCGCGTGATGGAGCACCGGCGGATCTCCCAGGACCTCGCCGTGGTCCGGGTGCAGACCAGCCAGCCGGTGCCCTACCTCGCGGGCCAGTACGTCAGCGTCGAGACCCCGCAGCGCCCGCGCATGTGGCGCTCGATGTCGCCGGCCAACGCCCCCGGCCCGGACTGCGTGCTCGAGTTCCACGTCCGCACGGTGCCCGGCGGCTGGGTCAGCCGGGCGATCGTGTCGCACGCCCGCGTCGGCGACGTGTGGCGCATCGGCCCGCCCATGGGCCAGATGACGCTCGACCCGCGCTCGCGGTCCGACCTGCTCATGGTCGCCGGCGGCACCGGCCTCGCGCCGGCGCGGTCGATCATCGAGCAGCTCATCGTCGAGGGCACCGACCGCAAGGTCGCCCTGTTCGTCGGCGGCCGCACCTGGGCCGACCTCTACGACATCGAGGCCCTCCGGCGCAGCGCGCAGGAGAACCCCTGGCTGTCCGTGATCCCGGTGGTCGAGGACGACGGCCGTCAGCACGGGGCCGAGACGGGGACGGTCGGCGAGGTCGTCGCCCGCTACGGCGCCTGGGCCGACCGCGAGATCACCGTCAGCGGCTCCCCGCCGATGGTGCGGGCGACCGTGAGCGCGCTGCTCGACGCGGGCACGCCGTTCCTCAACATCCACTACGACCCGTACCACACGGACTGACCCGTCCGGCCCGGCGCGCTGGGCCGGCTGCGCCCGCCTCGTGACGAACGAACGGCGCTCTCGCTGCTTCGGTAGCAGCGAGAGCGCCGTTCGTTCGTTCCGGAGGGGCTCGCCGAGGGCCGTGCCTAGGCGGTGGCGGCCTGGCGCGGGGTCATCTCGACCGAGAGCTCCGGCGGCTTGGCGAGCGTCTGGAAGACGACGCAGTACCGCTCGGTGAGCTTGTGCAGGGTCGCGAGCGTGTCGGCGTCCGCGTCCGTGTCGAGGTCGAAGCGCAGGCGGACCTCGCGGAACCCGACCGGCGCGTCCTTGGCGACGCCCAGGGTGCCGCGGAAGTCGAGGTCGCCCTCGGCGTGCACGTTGCCGCCGCGGATCTCGACGCCCATCGACGTCGACACCGCGCGCAGGGTGACGCCCGCGCAGGCGACGAGCGCCTCGAGGAGCATGTCGCCCGAGCACAGCTGGGTGCCGTCACCGCCGGTGGCGGGGTGCAGGCCGGCCTCGACCAGCGCCTGCGAGGTCTGCACGCGACACGCGATGCCCGAGCCGTCGACGTCCCCGTCCGCCTTGAGCGTGACGACCGCCGACTCGGGGTCCTCCTTGTACTGCGACTTGAGCGGGCCCTGGGTCTCGGCGAGCTGCGACTTGTCCATACCCGTGATCCTCCCCCGGACGTGGCGCTGCGTCACCCGGTCGTCACGGGGGTGCGCACCCGTCGGGGCCGGCAGGCCGCCACCGCAGCCGCCCCGACCAGCGAGAACGCCACCGCGATCGGCACCGCGTCGTTCCAGCCCGCGACGAGCGCGGCCGGCCCGGCGCCGAGGGACGGGCGGGTGGCCACGACGGCGACGATCGTGACGCCGATGGCCGACCCGACGTAGCGGGCGGTGTTGTTGGCGCCGCCGCCCATCGCGCCGCGCCCCGGGGGCACGCTGGCGACCGCCTCGCGCCCGAGGGCGGCGTTGACGACGCCGGTCGCCGCGCCGGCCAGCGCGAGGCCGGGGGCGAGCGTCACCGGGGAGTCGCCCGGCTCGAGGCCGAGGAGCAGGAGCTGCCCGGCGGCGATGACGACCAGCCCGCCCGCGAGCAGCAGGCGACCCGACCAGGCCGCCGGGAGCCGGCGCGCCAGCAGGGCCGTCAGCACGCTCGTGCCCGACCACGCGAACAGCAGCGTCGCCCCGACCACCGCGGTGCTGCCGAGCCCGCGCTCGACGACCGTGGACAGGAACGACGACGACGCGATGATCCCCAGCCCGGTCGCGAGCGCGCCGACCGTCGCCGCGACGAACGCCGGCGTCGCGAAGAGCCCCATGTCGAGCATCGGGGAGGTCCGGCGCCGTTCGACGACCACGAACAGGGCGAGCAGCACCACGCCCGCCGCGAGCAGGGCGAGCACGCCGGGCCGCCCGAACCCGGACCGGCCCTCGGTGAGCCCGGCCAGCAGCGCGGCGAGCCCGGCGGCGAGGACGATCACGCCGGGCAGGTCGATCGGGCGGGGCTCCGCGGCGCGGGACTCGGGGACGAGCCGCTGGGTGACGATCGCGAGCACGGCGGCCGCGGCGGCCGCGGCCCAGTAGGCGCCGGACCAGCTCACCGCCCGGTCCAGGCCCGAGGACAGGAACGGCCCGACCGCGATCCCGGCGGCGAGGCTGGCGCCCCAGATGCCGCTGGCCGAGCGCGCCTCCGGGGTGCCGGCCGGGAACGCGTGGCCCAGCAGGCCCTGGCTGCACGCGACCAGCGCCGCCGCCCCGATGCCCTGCAGGATGCGCGCGACGACGAGCACGAGCGCGTTCGGCGCGAGCGCCCCGAGCACCGACGACGCGGCCAGCACCACGGCGCCGAGCACGAGGACGCGGCGGCGCCCGAGGTCGTCGCCCAGCGCGCCGACGCTCAGCAGCGCGACGCCGAGGCCGATGCTCATCGAGCTGAGGATCCAGGCCTGGGCCTCGGGGCCGGCGCCGAGCGCCGCGGCGGTCGAGGGCAGCGTCGCCAGCGGCGTGGTGAAGACCACGAGCGCGAGGAACGTGGCGGTGCCGGCGACGGCGAGGGTGGCGCGGGGCGAGCTCACGAGCGGGGACGCTAGCAGGTCCGGTTCGTTCATTGAACCGAACTGCTACCGTGGTCACGTGCCGCTGGGCCGCGACTACGACCGCCAGGACTGCGCGCTCGCCCGCGCTCTCGAGGTGGTCGGCGAGCGCTGGACGATGCTCGTGCTGCGCGACTGCTTCTTCGGCGTCCGCCGCTTCGCCGACCTGCGGGCCCACCTCGACGTCCCGCGCGCCGTGCTGTCGGACCGGCTCGCGACCCTCGTCGACGCCGGCATCCTCGAGCGCCGGCCCTACGCCCCGGGGCGCGAGGAGTACGTCCTCACCGGGACCGGGCTCGACCTCTGGCCGGCGCTGTACTCGCTGTCCCGCTGGGGCGACCGCCACCGCGTGGGCCCGGGCGGCGGGCGGCGCCGCTTCCGCCACGCCGACTGCCCCGCCGGCGGCGCCGACCTCGCCGCCGGCGCCGTGTGCCCGGCGTGCGGGACGCTCCCGGCCCCGGCGTCGCTCGAGACCCGGCTGCTCGACCTCGACGACGACCCCGACCGGCCGCTGCGCGACGACGCCGTCAGCGTCGCCCTGCGCCGGCCCCACCGCCTGCTGACGCCGCTGCCGTGAGGGCCTGACGGCCAGGTGAGGGAATGGGTCGCCGGGGCGACCCATTCCACTCACGTGGCCGGAGGCCATCACCAGGCGCCCACCGGGCGGCGGATGGCCACGTTGGCGTGGTTGAACAGGTTGGTCAGGGCGATCTGGGCGACGAGACCGGCCAGCGCCGTCTCGTCGAAGTGCCGCGCCGCCTCGTCCCACACCTCGTCGGGGACGGCGTCCGGGCGGTCGGCGATCCGCGTCGCCGCCTCCCCCAGCGCGAGCGCGGCCCGCTCGGCGTCCGAGTAGCCCGGCGCCTCCCGCCACACCGGCAGCATGTCGATGCGCTCGTCGGGCTCGCCGTTCTTGCGCAGGCCCTTCGTGCCCGTGTCGACGCAGAACGCGCACCCGTTGATCTGACTGACGCGCAGGTGGACGAGCTCCAGCGTGGTGTCCGGGACCCCCGCGGCGCGGATGGTGCCGATCATCGCGCCGACCGCCTCGCCGAAGCCGGGGAGGGCGCGGGTGAAGTGCTCGAGTCGTACGGTCATGACGGTCTCCCTGTCCCTGGTCACATCCGCCGGTGCGCGGCGGTCATCAGGGAGACGCCCCCGAGCGACGGGATGTGACCGATGGACGAGACCGATCTCGCCGAGCGCTTCGAGACCCACCGCCCCCACCTGCGCGCCGTGACGCTGCGGCTGCTGGGCAGCCCGGCCGAGGCCGACGACGCGGTGCAGGAGACCTGGCTGCGCCTGGCGCGCACCGACACCTCCGAGGTCGAGAACCTCCGCGCCTGGCTGACGACGGTCGCGAGCCGCGTCGCCCTGTCGATGCTGCGCTCGCGGGGGACCCGCGCGGAGTCGCCGATCGACGACGCCCCGGAGGCCGCCGACCCGGAGCCGAACCCCGAGGCCCGCGCGGCGCAGGCCGACGCGCTCGGCGGCGCGCTGCTCGTCGTGCTCGAGCGCCTCGACCCCGCCGAGCGCCTGGCGTTCGTGCTGCACGACATGTTCGCCGTGCCGTTCGACGAGATCGCGACCGTCGTCGAGCGCAGCCCCGCCGCGGCCCGCCAGCTCGCGAGCCGGGCGCGCCGGCGCGTCCGCGGCGGGTCGGCCGAGACGGACGCCGACCCCGCCCGGCGCCGGGAGGTCGTCGAGGCCTTCCTCACCGCCGCGCGCGAGGGCGACTTCGCCGGGCTGCTCAGCGTCCTCGACCCCGACGTGGAACTGCGGGCCGACCGCGTCGCCGTCGCCGCGGCCGCCGCGAACCCCGGGGCGCCGGCGGTGACCGACGCGATGCACGGCGCCGACGCCGTCGCCCGCGTCTTCTGCGGGCGCGCCCGGGCCGCCCAGCCGGCGCTGGTCGACGGCGCGCTCGGTGCCGCCTTCGCCCCGGGCGGGACGGTCTACTCGGCGTTCGACCTCGTCGTCGTCGGCGGCCGCATCGTCGCGATCGAGATGATCGCCGACCCCGACGTCCTCGCGAGCGTGGACGTCGAGCTGCGGTGATCGTGGCGGCTTTCCTGACGTTCAACGTGAGCGTGGCCGCCACGCTGACACACCCCGTGCGTCAGATCAGCCCCATCTTCGAGGCGGCGTAGACGGCCTCGGCGCGGCGGGTGACGTCGAGCTTGCGCATGAGGTTGCCGACGTGGAACTTCACCGTCGTCTCGGAGATGAACAGCTCGCGACCGATGGTGCGGTTCGACATCCCGCGGGCGAGCAGGCGCAGGACGTCGAGCTCGCGGCCGGTCAGCGGGTCGCCGTGGGGCTGCTGGCCGTTGAGCGAGCGCACGACGGCCGCCGCGGAGCGCGAGTCGAACGCCGACTCGCCGCGCGAGACCGCGCGGATCGCCGAGGTCAGCTCCGTGGTGTCGACGTCCTTGACGACGTAGCCGCGCGCCCCGGCGTGCACGGCCTCGACGACGAGGCGGTCGTCGAGGAACGTCGTCAGCACGAGCACGCCCACGCCCGGGTGCGCCTGCGTGAGCTGGCGGCACAGCTGCAGGCCCTCGGAGTCGGAGCTGGTCGAGAGCTTGAGGTCGAGCAGCACGATCGTCGGCCGCTGGTGGGCGACGACGGCGAGCGCCTCGGCCGCGCTGGACGCCTCGCCGACGATCGCGAACTGCGGCTCGCGCTCGAGCACCGAGCGCAGGCCCTGCCGGACGATGGCGTGGTCGTCGACCAGGACGATGCGCACCTCCCCGCGCTTGGCGGTGGAGCGTGCTGGCACGCGGATCTCGGTCATGACCTGCTCCTGGCTTCCTCGGCGTGCGGTGAGGGGTTCTCGGTGGGCTCGGTGGGCTCGGCGGGCGCGGACGGCGCCGCGGTCGGGCAGGGGGCCAGCGGCACGCCGACCTCGACCCGGATGCCGCCCTGGGGTGCGCGGCGGATGCGCAGGGTGCCGCCGATCTCGCGGGCCCGCTCGGCCATGTTCACCAGGCCGCGGTGGGAGCCGTCGAGGTCGCCGGCGGCGGCGACGCGCAGCGAGCGTCGCACGTGCTCGGGGTCGCCGGTGCCGTCGTCGGACACCGACAGCACCAGGCGGTCCTTGCGGTAGGCCAGCCGGACGACGGCGACGGTCGCCTCGGCGTGCACGGCCGCGTTGAACAGCGCCTCGCCGGCCACCCGGAACAGCGAGCGCTCGGCCGCCGACGACAGCGCGAGCGGCCGGCCCTCGATGCGCACCTGGACGCGCAGGTCCGACGGCATGTGCACCGTCGAGAGCTCCTCGAGCATCGCGGGCAGGCTCTGCGGGCCCCGGTCGCCGGAGTGGTTGAGCGCGTAGATCGCCGAGCGCAGCTGCTCGACGGCCCGCCGGGTGAGCGCCTTGGCGGTCTCGAGACGCTCGCGCTGGCGCTCGTCGCGGATCTCCGAGCGCACGACCTCGATCTGCATGCCGGCCGAGAGCGCGTACTGGGTCACCGAGTCGTGCAGCTCGCGCGCGATGCGGTGGCGCTCGGAGTCGAGCACCTCGCGCTGGCGGGCGACGGTGAGCGCGTCCCGGGTGCGCTGGAGCTGGTCGTTGCGCGCGGCGAGGTCCTCGGCGTGCCGGCTGGCCTCGCCGTAGAGGCGCATCGTGCGCTGGTGCAACGCCGAGTTCTGCAGCGCGGCGGCCGTCTGCCCGGCGAGGACGCGCAGCACCGAGGCGTCGGTGGCGTCGATCGCCCGCTCGGCGCCGGTCCAGGCCACGATCTCGCCGACGACGTCGCCGTCGAGGTGCACCGGGACGTGCAGGTGGTGGGGGTCGTGCTCGACGTCCGCACCATTGGTGGCGGCCCCGCTGTCCTCGTGGCGGTGGCCCTCCCCCGAGCGCACGGCGTGCAGGTGGGTGACGACCCACGGCGGCAGCTCCGGGTCGTCGGCGTCGACCTCGTCGCCGGCCGGGCCGAGCACCAGGTGGCGCGGCGCGGCCTCGGGGAGCGCGCCGTCGGCGAGGGCGAACACCACCCAGTGGGCGGTGAGGTGGTCGGCGGCCGCCTCGGCCACCGAGCGCACGAGCGTGCCCGGTCCCTCGGTGGTGCGGACCAGCGCGCGGGAGATCCGGTCGAGGGCGTGGATCACCCGGCGCAGCCGCTCGGCCGAGGCCAGGTACTCGATGTAGAAGGACGGCTTGCCCGACCGGATGCCGGTGAGCTGGTCGAGGTCGTGGTGGTCGGTCTCCGTCCGGCTGCTCACGGAGCGCTCCGCGCCCACATGACGCGCGACAGCACTACAGCGCCGCCCGGAACAGCGCCTCGATGTCGGCCTGGTCGGCCTCGCGGGGGTTGGTCGACAGGCAGGCGTCGGCGAGCGTCATCGTCGACAGGATCGGGACGTCGGCCTCGGTGACGCCGATCTCGCCGAGGCCCTTCGGCACCCCGAGCTCGTCGGCGATCCGGCGGACCTCCCCGGCCGCCCACTCCGCGGCCTCGACGGCCCCCGCGGTCGAGTCCGGCGCGACCCGCCCGGGCAGACCCAGCGCCTGGGCGATCGGCACGAACCGGTGCGGGTCGGGCTCGGCGTTGAAGCGGATGACGTGCGGCAGCAGCACCCCGTTGATGACGCCGTGCGGCAGGTCGAGCAGCCCGCCGATCTGGTGGCTCATCGCGTGGGCCGCCCCGAGGATCGCGTTGGTGAACGCCAGCCCGGCCTCCAGGGCCGCCTGGGCCATGTTGGTGCGCGCGTTGTCCTCGGCCGGGTGGTCCATGGTGCGCTCGAGGTTCTCGCCGACCAGCGCGATCGCCTGCAGCGCGTGGTGGTCGGTGAGCGGGTTGTGGGCGCGCGAGACGTAGGCCTCGATGCCGTGGGTGAGCGCGTCGAGCCCGGTGGCGGCGTTGAGCCAGTCCGGCATCGTGGTGAGCAGGTGCGGGTCGACGATCGACATGTCGGGCACCAGCGCCCGTCCCAGGATCGTGATCTTGGTGTTGCGCGCCGTGTCGGTGACGATGCAGAACTGCGACACGTCCGCGCCCGTGCCCGAGGTGGACGGCACCATGACCATCGGCGGGATGGGCAGCGCCATCCGGTCGACGCCCTCGTAGTCGGTGATGAGCCCGCCGTTGCCGGCCAGCAGCGCGATGCCCTTGGCCGCGTCGATCACCGAGCCGCCGCCGAGCGCGACGATGACGTCGCAGCCCTGCTCGCGGTAGACGACGTGCCCGGCCGCGATCTCGTGGTCCTTCGGGTTGGGCGTGACGCCGTCCCACACGGTGGTCCGCAGGCCCGCCTCCGCCAGGTGGGCGCACAGCTGCGTTGGCCAGCCGGCGGCGCACAGCCCGGGGTCGGTGACCAGCAGGGGCCGGCGCGCGCCGAGGCGCACCGCGGCGTGGGCCGCCTCGGACAGCGACCCGGGGCCGAAGAGGATCTCCGGGACGTGGAACTTCGCGAGGCGGGGGGTCCCCGTGCTCGAGCGTGAGGTGGCCCGTTCGGCCGGGCTCCGCGTCGGGGCGACGGCTCCCCCCACCGGCTCCTGCGAGCGGCGATGGGCGATGACCGACTCCCCGGCCCGGGTCACGCTGTCGACGAGGACCACGCTGCCCCCTCTCTGCCGACCGGCCGAATGGCCGACCAGCACGACGATGTTGCCCACGTTACAGAGAGACAGCGGGCGACGGCAGGGTGACGGACAGGTTCCTGTGGTGCCCGATCGGTGCAGGTCGCGACGCAGGTCACACCGGTCAGGCCGCCTGCGGCGAGGCCGGTCGATCCACGAGGAAGGCCTCCTCGGACCACCACCGCCGGAACGTCGCCGGGCCGGCCCCTTCGACCAGACGGCGGGTCTGGCTGTCCTGGGCCAGCATCGCCTCGATCTTGCGGTCCAGCCGGTCGCCGGAGAGCCGCAGGTGCAGGCCGGGGTCGACGTCGGCCGCGGGGTCGTCCATGAAGACGCCGAACGCGTCGTTGACCGCGGCGAACCGGCGGGTGAAGCCGGGCGCGAGCACGGCCCGCAGCAGCTCGACCTCCGGCGCGACGGCGTTGCGCGCGCGGGTGGTCCAGCGCCCCACCGCGCGGTGGTCCTCGTGGCCGGTCACGCCGTCGGGACCGAAGGTGACGATGGTGTCCGGGCGGACCTCCTCGATGACGGTGGCGATCCGCCGCGCCGCGAGGGGCTCGGCGGCGTCGGCGCACGCACCGTCGCCGTAGCCGAGGAAGCGGTGCTCGTCGACGCCCAGGACGGCGAGCGCGGACTCGAGCTCGCGCTCGCGCAGCCGTCCGAGGCGCTCGGGCGGCCAGCACGCGGGGTCGTCGGTGCCCTGCTCGCCGCGGGTGGCGGTGACGAGGACGACGCGGTCGCCGCGCTCGCGCGCCGCGAGGATCAGGCCGGAGGACAGGAAGGTCTCGTCGTCGGGGTGGGCCCAGACGCCGAGCAGCGTGCCGGTCATGACAGGACCTCCACGACGATCGCGACCGCGACGGCGGCCAGCACGGGCAGGGCGGGGTTCCGGAAGCGCCAGGCGACGAGGCCGGCGACCACGAGCGCGAGGTGGGTGGGGCCCGGCACGACCAGCGCCGCCGGGCCGGCGTGACCGACGACCGCGGTGACGACCAGGCCGGCGAGGGCGGCCGGCGCGAGGTGGGGCAGGCCTCGGCGCAGCGCGGCGGGCAGCCGGTGTGCGGGGACGAGGGTGATCAGGACGATCCGGAGGCCGTAGGTCGCGACGGCCGGGACGAGGAGGGTCATGACGCGCTCCGGTCGGTGAGGGTCGCCGCGACCACACCGGCGGCGATGCCGCACAGCAGGCCGAGGCCGGCGGGCAGGGACGCGGCGAGGGCGGCGGTGACCCCGGCGACGGCGGCACCGACACGGGCGGTGCGGGCGCGCAGCTGGGGCACGAGCATCGCGAGGAACATCGCGGGCGCCGCGACGTCGAGCGCCGACGACGTCGGCAGCACGGGGGCGAGCAGGGCGCCGACCGCGGTCAGGGCGGTCCACGCGATCCCGAGACCGACGCCCGCCGCCGTCCAGTAACGACGGAACGTGACGGGGTCGTCGAGCTCGGCGCCGGACAGCTCGCGACGGCGCGTGACCATCGCGTAGGTCGGGTCGACGACGAAGTGCGGGGCGACCCAGCGGAACCAGCGTGGCTGGCCGCGGAAGTGCGCCTCGAGCGCCGCGGCGTAGAGCAGGAAGCGCGCGTTGACGAGGCTGACCGCGGCGAGCACGGCACCGAGGCCGGCGCCGCCCGCCATCAGGGTCAGCGCGGTGAGCTGGCCGCTGCCGCCGTAGAGCAGCGGGGCGCTGAGGATGCCGGTACCCGCGCCGACGCCGCTGCGGACGGCGGTGACGCCGATGAGCAGCGCGAAGGGCGTGAGCCCGAGGACGACCGGCGCCAGGTCGCGCACGGCCGTGCGGACCTCGCCGCCGCGGAGGGTGTGACGCTCGGTGATGAACATGGGATGACCATGCCGTCGCGAGCCGGTTCCCTACATCGGTGCCTGCTCCCCATGTTGCTCTGCGTGCCCACCCACGCCAGGGGAGCGGGACTGCCCATCCCCGCCGGCGGAAGGGCACGGCTGGACGCGTGACGGCAGCTCCCCGCGAGCGGCACGTCCGGCGAGTCGGTCGACCCCTCGATCATGCCCACCGTGCCGGTCGCCGGCTCCCGGACGGGCCTAGCTGGGCTGCCTGACCCGGCGGTCCGGCACCACGCCCAGGGCCCGGGCGGCCGCGGCGGCCTCGCGCCGGGTGGGGACGTCGAGCTTCCCGAGGATCGCCGAGACGTGGTGGTCGGCGGTCTTCTCGGAGATGTAGAGCCGCGCGGCGATCCCCGCGTTCGTCAGCCCCTCGGCGAGCAGGCGCAGCACGTCGACCTGCCGCGCGGTGAGGCCCGCCGGGTTGGTGCGCGTCGTGGTCCGCGGGCGGGCGGGTACGCCGGTGACGCCGCGGGCGCGCAGGTCGCGACGGACCTTGGCGGCCACGGCGTCCGCGCCGAGCCCGTCGAGCAGCTCCAGGGCGGCGAACGCGTCCGTCGGCTCGCCGGTGTCGACCAGCGCGAGGGCCTGCTCGTAGGGCGAGCCGAGCTCCGCCCACGCCCGCGCGGCGCCGGCGGCGTCGCCGTCGAGCAGCAGGCGGTAGGGCCCGTCGGCGGGCGGGACGGGCGGAGTGGCCCAGTGCCCGAGCCGTCGCAGCCAGAGCGCGAGCTCCGCGGCCGACCACTCGGTGCCCGGGCGCGCGCCGATCTCGGCGAGCAGGTCGAGCACGTCGGCGAGGCGGGCGTCGGGCGCGCCGGTGACCCAGCACCGCTCGGCGAGCGCGGACGCGGCCGGGAGCAGGCGCAGCGGCTCGCCGAAGCGGACCGCGATGTCCCAGCCCCGCGCGAGGTGCGCGTCGGCGTCCTCGCCGCCCCGGCGCAGCGCGACCAGCCCGAGCATCAGCGAGGGCCACGTGTGCGTCAGCAGCGACCCGGAGTCGGTGAGCACGCCGCGGGCGTCGTGCGCGGCCTCGTCCCAGGCGCCGCGCAGCACGCGCAGCCGCGAGCGCACGCCGCGCTGCCAGTGCTCGCAGATCGGGTACTCCCACTGCACGGTCAGCGGCAGGCTCCGGTCGAGCACCTTCTCGGCCGCGTCGAGGCGCCGCTGCTCCACGTCGAGGTTGGCGAGCTGCGTCCAGCACGTGGAGTGCTCGACCTTGACGTCGTCGCCGACGGCCTCGAGGGCGCCCAGGAGCCGGTCCCGCCCGGAGGCGTCCCCGGTCATCATCGCCACGACGGTGTCGAGGAGCAGCAGCCGCACCTCGAGGGCGTCGTC
Organism: Actinomycetospora flava; assembly: GCF_037400335.1. Taxonomy (NCBI): domain Bacteria; kingdom Bacillati; phylum Actinomycetota; class Actinomycetes; order Pseudonocardiales; family Pseudonocardiaceae; genus Actinomycetospora; species Actinomycetospora flava. Next base: position 411,521 of record NZ_JBBEGM010000002.1, on the reverse strand, counting down.
GGCCGCGTCGGCGGCGTCCGCCGCGGCGGTGCGGGCGCGCTCGAGGAGCTCGCGGGCGGTGGCGAGGTCGTTGTCCTGCATCGCCAGGAACCCCTGGGCCGCCAGCGCGTGCCCGAGGAGCCCGGCGGCCGACGTGCCCGGCTCGGCGCGGGGACCGAGGACGTCGATGGCCGTGGTCGCGTGCTCGACGGCCCGGGCGCGCTCGCCGTGGTACCACTCGAACGACGCCAGCGACCGGTGCCCGGCGCCGACGCCGTCGGTGTCCCCCTCGACCTGCCGCCAGCGGATGGCGCGGTGGGTCGCCGCGATCGCCTCGTCGAGCCGGTTGGTGAGGAAGAGCTCGTGCGCGAGCAGCTCGCAGAGCCCGGCGCGCGCGGCGAGGGCCTCCTGCGGGGCGTGCTCCAGGGCCGTCGTGAAGAACCGTGCGGCCTCGGTGTGCGCGCCCGCCGTCGCGGCGCCGCGGCCGGCCCGCGCCGCGTACCGGAACGCGCGCCCGTCGTCGCCCGCGGCCAGCGCGTGGTGGGCGAGGACGGCCGGGTCCGGGTCCGGGAGCGTCTCCAAGGCGTCGATCATGCGGCGGTGCAGCGCGACCTCGCCGCCGGGCGGGATGGCGCCCGCGACCGCGAGCCGGCAGATGTCGTGGCGGTAGGTGACGCCGCGGCGGTCGCGGCCGATGAGGCCCGCCGAGTCCAGCGTTCGCAGCGGCGCGATGCCGACGCCCAGGGCGGGCAGCAGGGTGTCCGGGACGGGGCCCGGCGCGCAGGCGAGCAGGTCGGCGAGGTCGCGGGCGTCGGTGTCGAGGCCCGCGGTCCGGGCGAGGACGGCGTCGCGCACCGACACCGGCAGTTCCCCGGTGCCCTGGCTCACGACCTCGGTGACGAAGAACGAGTTGCCCCGGGTGAGCCGGTGCAGGTGGCCGGGGTCGATGCCGCGCCCGCCCACCAGCGCTGTCACCGCCGCGACCGACAGCGGGCCGAGCTCCAGCCGCGTCGCGGACGGGGTGCGGGCGACGTCGCCGAGCAGGGCGCGCAGGGCCGGCTGCGGATCCGGCTCGTCGGCCCGGTAGGTGGCGAGCACCAGCGAGCGCGTGCCCCCGACGCGGCGCAGCACGAAGCGCAGCAGGTCGATCGTCGCCTCGTCGGCCCACTGCAGGTCGTCGACGACGAGGAGCAGCGACCGGTCGCGCAGCATCGTGAGGAGCGCGCGGTGGATCTCGTGGGGGTGCACACCGGCGTGCAGGAGGCCCGCGACGGGCTCGCCGAGGTCGGCGGCGACGTCGTGCAGCGGGCCGAGGGGGCGGGGCACGCCGAGCGGGTCGCACACGCCCCACAGGACCTGCACCTCACCGGAACCGTCGTCGAGACCGGCCGCGAACTCCCGCGCGAGCGAGGTCTTGCCGATCCCCGACTCCCCCGCCAGCAGGACGACCGAACCCGCCCCGGCGCGCGCCTCCTGCCACGCGCGCGCGAGGAGGCGCTGCTCGGCCTCGCGCTCGAGAAGGTCCACTCCAGTGACGGTACGTGATCATCATCACCCACGAAATGTCCCGAACGGCCTAGTCATCCCGGCGGAACCTAGGGAGGTCCTCCCGATGACTGCTGCGCTGCGTGAGCGGAGCCTTCTCCTCACCAGCCGCACACCCGGACCGGGAGCACCTCATGACCGAGACGACCACCGCCACCGACGTCGCCGCCGACCAGGCCCTCAAGGCGCGCCACCGCACGATGTGGGGCCTCGGCGACTACCCCGACGTCGCCGCCCGGCTCATCGCCGAGCTGGGCCCGCGGCTCGTCACCGCGACCGGCATCAGCCCCGGGGAGCGCGTGATCGACGTGGCCGCGGGCACCGGGAACGTCGCCGTCCCCGCCGCACTCGCCGGCGCGGACGTCGTCGCCTCCGACCTCACCCCGGAGCTGTTCGTCGCCGGCCGCGAGTTCGCGGCCCGTCACGGCGTCGCGATGCGCTGGGAGGAGGGCGACGCCGAGGCGCTGCCCTACGACGACGACACCTTCGACGTCGCCACGTCCTGCGTCGGCATCATGTTCGCGCCGCACCACCAGCAGGCCGCCGACGAGATCGTCCGCGTCGTCCGTCCGGGCGGGCGGATCGGGATCATCAGCTGGACGCCCGCGGGCTTCGTCGGCGACCTGTTCAAGACGATGAAGCCGTACGCGCCGCCGCCCCCGCCGGGCGCTCAGCCCCCGCCGCTGTGGGGCGACGAGGAGCACGTGCGCACCCTGCTCGGCGACCGCGTCACCGACGTCGAGGCGCGCACGCAGACCGTGCGGGTGTCGTCGTTCGGCTCGCCCGAGGCCTTCCGCACGTACTGGAAGGTGACCTACGGGCCGACGATCGTGGCCTACCGCAACGTCGCCGACGACGCCGAGCGCACGGCCGCGCTCGACGCCGACATCGCCGGCGTCGCCGCCCGCCACGACCGCGGCGACGGGTCGATGGACTGGGAGTACCTGCTCCTGACCGCCCGGGTGGTCTAGGGGTCGTCTAGAGCGAGGCCGCGGAGATCGCCGGCTCGACGTTGGACTCGGAGTGGATGGGGCCCTCGCGGTCGGACAGCGGGGTGCCCCGTCCGCCCCACTGCTGGGCGATCATCTCCGCGGCGATGGACACCGCGGTCTCCTCCGGGGTGCGGGCGCCGAGGTCGAGGCCGATGGGGCTCGACATCCGGGCCAGCTCGGCCTGGGTCACGCCGGCCTCGATGAGCCGCTGCTCGCGGTCCTCGTGGGTGCGCCGCGACCCCATCGCCCCGATGTAGCCGATCTCGGGCAGCCGCAGGGCGACCTCGAGCAGCGGCACGTCGAACTTCGGGTCGTGGGTGAGCACGGCCAGCGAGGTGCGCGAGTCGATCCGCCCGGCCTCGGCCTCCTTGGCGAGGTAGCGGTGCGGCCACTCGACGACGACCTCGTGGGCCTCCGGGAAGCGGCTCGACGTCGCGAACACCGGGCGGGCGTCGCAGACAGTGACCCGCATGCCGAGGAAGGTGCCCATGCGCGCGACGGCGGCGGCGAAGTCGATGGCACCGAACACGATCAGGCGGGGCGGCGGGGCGAAGGACTCGACGAAGACCTGCAGGCCCTCGCCGCGGCGCTCGCCGTCGGTGCCGTAGGACACCAGCGCCGAGCGCCCGGCCGCGAGCAGGCCGCGGACGTCGTCGCGCAGCGCGTCGTCGAGGCGAGCCGAGCCCGTGCTGCCCTCGACCTCCTCGGGCCACACGACCAGCCGGCGCCCGATCCGGTCGGCGGGACCCGAGACGACGGTGGCGACGGCGACCGAGCGGTGCTCGCGCACGGCGGCGGCGATGGCCCCGAGCTGCGGGAACGACTCGCGGTCGACCTGCTCGACGTAGACGTCGAGGATGCCGCCGCAGGTCAGGCCGACGGCGAACGCGTCGTCGTCGGAGACGCCGTAGCGCTGCAGGGTCGCCTCGTCGGTGCCCTCGAGGATGCCCGAGCCGAGCTCGTACACCGCACCCTCGACGCAGCCGCCCGACACGCTCCCGACGGCCTGGCCGTCGTTGCCGACGAGCATCGAGGCCCCCGGCTGTCGCGGGGCGGACCGGAAGGTCCCGACGACGGTGGCGAGCGCCGTCGGACGGCCCTCCGACCACCAGGACTCCAACGTGGGCAGTACGTCACGCATCCCGCAGCACCTCCAGCAGCTCGGCCAACGTGGTGAGGGAGTGGCCCGCCAGCAACCGGTCAACGTGCGGGAGGGCCGCCGCGATTCCCCCCTGCACCGGCGCGTAGCCGCTCTTGCCGGCGTGGGGGTTCACCCAGACCACCCGATGGGCCAGACGGGCGAGCCGCGCGGCCTGCTCGCCGAGCAGGTCGGCGCCCCCGCGCTCCCAGCCGTCGGAGAACACGACGACGACCGCGCGCCGCGCGACCCCGCGCTGTCCCCAGCGGTCGAGGAACGCGCGCAGGACCTCGCCGAGCCGGGTGCCGCCCGACCAGTCCGGGATCGCGCGCCCGGCGTCGGCGAGCGCGCGCTCCGGGTCGCGCTGGCGCAGCTCGCGGGTCACCCGGGTCAGGCGCGTCCCGAGCGTGAACGTCTCGACGGCCTGCGGCGTGCGCCGGGTGACGACGTGCGCGAAGCGCAGCAGCGTGTCCGCGTAGGGGCTCATGGAACCGGACACGTCGATGAGCAGCACCACCCGGCGCGGGCGCTCGCGGCGGGCGCGGCGGCGCAGGTCGCCGATCTCGCCGCCGTTGGCCAGCGCCGCGCGCAGCGTGCGCCGTGGATCGGGCTCGCCGCGGCGGGCGGGCCGGCGGCGCCGGGCGCGACGCTTCGGCGGGGCGGGGCGCAGCAGGGCGAGCAGCTGTTTGAGGTGCTCGCGCTCGCCGATGGAGAGCTCGGCGATGTCGCGGTCGCGCAGCACCTCCTCGCCGGAGGCGGCGACTCGCAGCTCGGGGGTCTCCTCGTCGTCGCCCTCGCCGGAGCCGGGCGGCGGCTCGGTGAGCGCGGCCATCGTCGAGATCCGCGGCTTGGGCGGCGCGGGGCGGCCCATCCGCTGGTCGCGCGGGTCGGCCGAGAACCAGGCGGCGAACGCGTGGTCGTAGCGCACGACGTCGTCGGGGTCGGCGCACAGCGTCAAACGCCCGGCCCAGTAGGTGGCGACCTCGCTGGCCAGGTCCGACAGTCGTAGCGCCTGCAGGTAGGCGGCGACGCGGTCGGTGGTGACGGGGACGCCGGCGTTGCGGACGAGCCGGGTGAAGGCGACGAAGTCCTCGAGGACGGCGTCCTCGTCGGGCGGCGCGGCACCCCCGCGGAGGTCCTCGACGACCCCGGACGCCAGCACGGCACCGGCGTGGGGGCGGGGAGCCGGCGTGTCGCTGCTCCCACCCCTGTCGCTCGTGGTCATGAGGCGAGCAGGGCGTCCAGCTTGTCGCGCGCCCGGTCCGCGTCCTCGCGGTACTTCAGCACCGCGCCCAGCGTGGCCGTCGCCGACGCGAGGTCGAGGTGGCGGGCCCCGATCAGCTGCAGCGCCTGCGCCCAGTCGATCGACTCCGCGACACCGGGCGGCTTGAGCAGGTCGAGCCCGCGCAGCCCGTGCACGGCCTGGGCGACCTGGGCGGCGAGCTCCTCGGGGAGGTCGGGCAGGCGCCGGCGCAGGATCGCGGTCTCGCGGGCGAGGTCCGGGTGCTCGAGCCAGAGATAGAGGCAGCGGCGCTTGAGGGCGTCGTGCACCTCGCGCGTGCGGTTGGAGGTGAGGACGACCAGCGGGGGCGTCTCGGCGCGCACGACCCCGATCTCGGGGATCGTCACCGAGTTCTCGGCGAGCACCTCGAGCAGGAAGGCCTCGAACTCGTCGTCGGCGCGGTCGACCTCGTCGACGAGCAGCACGCACGGCGCGTCCTGCAGGGCCTGCAGCACCGGCCGCGCCAGGAGGAAGCGGCGGTCGTAGAGGGAGGACTCGACGGCGTCGACGTCGAGCTCGGTGTGCGAGGCGCTCGCCGACGCCTCGAGCGCGCGCAGGTGCAGCAGCTGGCGCGGGAAGTCCCAGTCGTAGAGGGCCTGCGAGGCGTCGATGCCCTCGTGGCACTGCAGGCGCACGAGGGGCAGGCCCAGGGACTCGGACAGCGCCTGCGCCAGGGCCGTCTTGCCGGTGCCCGGCTCGCCCTCGCAGAAGAGCGGGCGACCCATGCGCAGCGCCAGGAAGGCTGCGGACGCGAGGCCCTCGTCGGCGAGGTAGCCGGTGGTGTCGAGGGCCCGCGCCAGGTCGTCCGGGCTGCTGGGTTCGGTGGTCACGCTCACTGCTCCAGCATGTCCTAGCGCCGGTGGGGTAGCCACCGGACGGGCCTGTGACCGCTCCCGCGCCTGAGATGCGTTGGGCTGAACGGCCGTGTGGATGGCGTGAGGCCACGCACAGAACGGATCTGCGACGCGCCGGACGGAAACGCTTGCGCGAGAGATCGACTCCGTGCGTGAGCAGGAGATCCGTGCCCTCGTCCAGCACGACGGCGTCACGAACGGTCACGAGCGGGTGACGGCGGTCGCATGAGCACGGCTTGAAAGACGCGGTGTGCTCCGTACCGTCCCTGGCGGCCCTCTGCGAGCACCCGACCGGTGCCGAGGGCCCGACACCCTCGGGACCGCCGCGCCGACGCTCGTCCAGCGTTCCCGGGTGACCTGCCCCGAAACGAAAGTGGCGGACCGGACGAGCGCGAGGACAGCAGGGCCCCGGGTGCCCCTGAGCACCCACGGGCGGTGAGGCCGCGTGGAACCGGCCGTCGACCCGCTCGCGAGGCTCCGCCCGTGCGGCGCGGTACGGAGAGAGGTCATGGCTCGGAACACCGATGAGTCGCTGGCGCGCGCCCTCGGACGGCGCGCCGCCCAGTTCGCCCTGGTGGGCGCGGTCGCCGCGGCACCGATGGCCCTGACCACGGGCCTGGCGTCCGCCGACACGGACTGGGACGAGCTCGCCCAGTGCGAGAGCAGCGGCGACTGGAGCACGAACACCGGCAACGGGTTCGGCGGCGGCCTGCAGTTCACCGACTCCACCTGGCGCGCCTTCGGCGGCTCCGGCCAGCCGGAGGACGCCAGCCGCGAGGAGCAGATCCAGGTCGCGGAGCGCGTCAAGGCCGAGCAGGGCATGAACGCCTGGCCGACGTGCTCGAAGAAGACCGGCAACACCGACGACTCGGCGAACACCGAGTCCGACTCCGGTTCGTCGAGCTCCAGCTCGTCCGACTCCGACGACTCGGACTCCGAGGGCATCCGGTCCGCCGCGCCCGCCGAGAAGCCGGCCCAGCCGGCGGCCGCCCCGGCCGCTCCCGGCGCCGCCCACACCGTCGCCTCCGGCGACACCCTGAGCTCGATCGCCGCCGCCAACGGCGTCTCGTGGCAGTCCGTCGCCGAGCGCAACGGCCTGGCGAACCCGGACGACCTCAGCGTCGGGCAGCAGCTCGCCCTGCGCTGATCTCAGCCGTACCGCGCACCCGACGGCCCCGGCTCCCGCGTGGAGCCGGGGCCGTCGTGTATGTGAGCTGACTCACAGGTCTCAGGTACGCGGCGTTCCGTCCCGCTCACGGTCGGCCACATCGAGTCCCCGGAGCTGCACTTTCGTCACCCGTTCGTGACTTCCGCGGATTCTCACGAACCTGAGAGCCACGCGCCGTGACGCCGCCGGAGATCTAACCTCGGTCCGTCGGCCCGCGCGGCGGCGCCGACCGAGGCCCGGGCGCTCCCCCTGTCCGACGGGCTCGTTCCCCCGCATCATCTGTGCCCGGACAGGGGCGCCCGCGACCGGTGCTCCCCCGTCCGCTCCCCCACGCGACGGCCCGGCGCGACGCGCGCGCGGCCCCGTGGAGAAGCGTGGACATCGTTGACCCCGTGCTGCCCGCAGCACTCGCCGCTCGTGGACGTCACCGCGCGGCGCGCCGCCCCGGCCGCGTCGGCCGCGCCGCCCTCGCCGTCGTCGCGGCCGGCGCCCCCGTGGTCCCCGCCGCCCTGCTCGCGGCCCCGGCCGCGCACGCCGACACCGACTGGGACGCGCTGGCCCAGTGCGAGAGCGGCGGCGACTGGGGCATCAACACCGGCAACGGCTTCGGCGGCGGCCTGCAGTTCACCGACTCGACCTGGCGCGCCTTCGGCGGTTCGGGCCAGCCCGAGGACGCCAGCCGCTCGGAGCAGATCCGCGTCGCCGAGCGCGTCAAGGCCGAGCAGGGCATGAACGCCTGGCCCACGTGCTCCCGCAAGACCGGGCAGACCGACAACTCGCCGAACACCGGGTCGTCGGGCTCGTCGGGCTCGTCGTCGGCGTCCAGCGACTCCGACGACGATGATGATGACGACTCCGGCAGCAGCTCGAGCAGCAGCCGCTCGGAGACCCGCCAGGTGCGCGACTCGGGGTCGTCGTCCTCGTCGTCCTCGTCGGCGGGGTCCTACACCGTGAAGAACGGCGACACGCTCAGCTCGATCGCCGCGTCGCACGGTCAGACCTGGCGCACGCTCGCCGCGGCGAACACCGACGTCATCAGCGACCCGAACATGATCCTGCCGGGGCAGACGCTCTCGATGAGCTGACGGCTCCGCCCCGAGCACCGAGGGGTGGAGCGGCGGCGGGTGGCTCGGTGCGAGGGCCTCCCTGGCTGCGTCCCACGCATCCGGGGAGTCCCTCGCTCCCCACAGGGCGAGCCACCGGGGCGTGGGTCAGGGGCAGTTGACCCATTCCTCGGTGCCGTCGGTGAACTCCTGGCGCTTCCACACCGGCAGCTCGCGCTTGACGGCGTCCACGAGCTCGCTGCAGGCGTCGAACGCCTCGCGGCGGTGCTCGGCGGCGACGGCGCAGGCCAGCGCCACGTCGCCGATCCCCAGGGGGCCGACGCGGTGGGTCACGGCGAGCGCGCGCACCCCGGGGAACTGCCCGGCGACCTCGGCGGCGACCTTCTCCACCACGGCCGCGGCGCTCGGGTGGCCCTCGTAGTCCAGGGCGGTCACCGAGCGGCCGTGGTCATGGTCGCGGACGACGCCCGCGAAGGTGACGACGGCGCCGGCGGCCGCGTCGTCGACCATCGCGGCGTGCTCGGAGACGTCGAGCGGCTCCTCGGTGACGGTCGCGCGCAGGACGCGGGCGGTCTCCGGTGCACTCACTGGTGGTCCCCTCCCAGGATCTGGTCGACGGCGTGGGCCAGCACCGGCTCGAGCACGGCCAGCCCGTCGCGCACCCCGCCCGGGGAGCCGGGCAGGTTCACCACCAGGGTGCGCTTGGCGACCCCCGCCACGCCACGTGACAGCACCGACGCCGGCACCTTGTCCGCGCCGGCGCGGCGGACCGCGTCGGCGAGGCCCGGGATCTCGTAGTCGATGACCGCCCGGGTGGCCTCGGGCGTCGCGTCGGTGGGCGAGATGCCCGTGCCGCCGGTGGTGACGACGACGTGGGCGCCGTCGGCGACCGCCTCGCGCAGCGCCGCGGCGACGGGCTCGCCGTCCGGGACGACCACGGGGTCGGGCGTCGTGAACCCCTGCCCGCGCAGCCACTCGACGATGATCGGGCCGCCGCGGTCGGTGTAGACGCCGGACGCGGCGCGGTTGGACGCCGTGACGACGCGCGCCCGCCGGGTGGGGTCGGGCGGCTCAGCGGCCGTCGGGTCGGGTCCAGACACCGGAGCGGCCCCCTTCCTTGTGCTCGAGGCGCACCGCGTCCAGCGTCGCCGCCGGGTCGAGCGCCTTGATCATGTCGTGCAGGGTCAGCCCGGCGACGGCGACCGCGGTCAGCGCCTCCATCTCGACGCCGGTGCGGTCGGCGCTGCGGGCGGTGGCGGTGATGGCGACGTGGTCGTCCCCCACCTCGAGGTCGACGGTGACCCCGGCCAGCGGGATGGGGTGGCACAGCGGGACGAGGTCCGGCGTGCGCTTGGCGCCCATGATCCCCGCGACCCGCGCGACGCCGAGCGCGTCGCCCTTGGGGACGGTGTCGTCGCGCAGCGCCGCGGTGACCTCGGCCGTCGTGTGCATGACGCCGGTCGCGGTCGCGGTGCGGCGCGTGACCTCCTTGTCGCCGACGTCGACCATGCGCGCGGCGCCGGTCGCGTCGACGTGGGTCAGCCCCGAGCTCTCACTCATCGGTCCAGCTCCGCTTCGCTCCGTGTCCTACTCATCCGCCGCCTCCGTCGCCCTCGCGGTCTCCTCGCCGACGGCCAGCGCCTCGCCGACGGGGACGCGGTCGCCGTCGCGGTCGGACTCGGCGACCTTGCGCACCGCCGACGCCACCGCGGTCGCGACCGTGCTGTCGAAGACGCTGGGCACGATGAACAGCGGGTTCGGCTCGGCGACGACGTCGGCGATCGCGGCCGCCGCGGCGAGCAGCATGACGTCGGAGATGCCGCGCGCGTGGGCGTCGAGCAGCCCACGGAAGATGCCCGGGAAGGCGAGCACGTTGTTGATCTGGTTCGGGTAGTCGGACCGGCCGGTGGCCACCACCGAGGCGTGCCGCTGCGCGATCGCCGGGTCGATCTCCGGGTCCGGGTTGGCCAGCGCGAAGACCACGGCGCGCTCGGCCATCCCGGCGACGTCGGCCTCGGAGAGCAGGTTCGGCGCCGACACCCCGATGAACACGTCGGCGCCGGGCATCGCGTCGCGCAGGTCGCCGGTGCGGTGCTCGGCGTTGGTCTGCTCGGCCACCCACCGCAGGCTCTCGTGGAGGCCGGGGCGGTCCGGGTGGATGATCCCCTCGACGTCGACGGCGAGCAGGTCCTTCGGGGCGAGCGGCAGCAGCAGCCGGATGATCGCCGACCCCGCGGCGCCGACGCCGCAGACGACGATCCGGCAGTCGTTCATCTCCTTGCCGACGACGCGCAGCGCGTTGCGCAGGGCGCCGAGCACCACGACGGCGGTGCCGTGCTGGTCGTCGTGGAAGACGGGGATGTCGAGCATGTCCCGCAGCCGCTCCTCGATCTCGAAGCAGCGCGGCGCGGCGATGTCCTCGAGGTTGATCCCGCCGTAGACGGGGGCGAGCGCGCGGACGATCGAGATGATCTCCTCGGTGTCCTGGGTGTCGAGGCAGACCGGCCAGGCGTCGACGCCGGCGAAGCGCTTGAACAGCGCCGCCTTGCCCTCCATCACCGGCATCGACGCAGCGGCGCCCAGGTTGCCGAGCCCGAGCACCGCGGAGCCGTCGGTGACCACGGCGACCGTGTTGCGCTTGATCGTCAGGCTGCGGGCGTCGTCGGGTCGCTTCGCGATGGCCTGGCAGACCCGGGCGACGCCCGGCGTGTAGGCGCGCGAGAGGTCCTCACGGGTGCGCAGGCCGACCTTGGGGTTGACCTCGATCTTCCCGCCGAGGTGCACGAGGAAGGTGCGGTCGGAGACGTTGCGCACCCGCACGCCGTCGAGCGCGTCGAGGGCGTCGGTGATCTGGACCGTGTGCTCCTCGGACAGCGCGTTGCAGCTGATGTCGACGATGATCGAGTCGGTGCGCGACTCGACGACGTCGAACGCCGTCATGACGCCGCCGACGCGCCCCACGGCGACGGCGAGGTCGCCCGCCGCGGTGGCGCTCGCCGGCGCCTCGACGCGGGCCGTGATCGCGTAACCGGGTCCCGGGACGGTCACCGTGTCTCCTCTCGTCGAGCCGCACTCACCGGTCCGGCTCCGCTCCGCTTCGCGTCCCCACCCAGCGCTGCAGGTCGTCGGGGGTGTCGAGGTCGTCGTCGACGGCGACGTCCCCGATCTCCACGGCCGCCACGTCGTCCCGGCCGCGCAGGAAGCCCCGCGCCCCGGCGTCGCCGGCGGCCGCCGCGTGCACAGCCTCCCAGTGCGCCCGGCCGATCAGCACGGGGTGGCCCGCCCGGCCCCCGACGGCGCCGCGGGCGAGCACGTCGGGGCCCTCGGCGCGGGACGCGACCCGCGCGAGGGCCTCGGGCCCGATGCCCGGGGTGTCGACGAGCGTGACGAGCGCGGCGACGGCGTCGGTCTCCTCGAGGGCCTCCAGCCCCGCGCGCAGGGAGGCGGCCTGGCCCTCGGTGTCCCAGCCGGGCGCGGGCACCCAGGTGGTCCCGGGGTCGAGGAGCGCGGCGGTGTCGGGCAGGCCCGCCCCGAGCACGACGACGACGGGCGCGAGCCCCGCGGCCCTCAGCGCCCGGGCCGCGCGGCGCACCAGCGGCTCGCCGTCGAGCTCGACGGCGGCCTTGGGGCGGCCCATGCGCCGGCCCCCGCCCGCCGCGAGCAGGAGACCGGCGACAGGGCTCATGTCGATGGTCCGGCTCCCCTATCGGCGTGCTGAGCTCACGGCTTCGCGCCCTGTCTAGCGGTTGATCTCCGTGACCGGGTGCTCGTAGCCGAGCTGGTCGGCCGGCAGGGGGAACTCCGTCTCGCCGAACGGCGACGGCGAGCCCTGCGTGGGCGCCATCAGCTCCGTGATCGGGTGGCCGCCCTCGACCTCCGGCCACCAGGGATCCTGGCGCGGCGGGGTGTCGTGCTGTGCTCCGGTCGCGTGGTCGTCGGCCATCTCTCCCTGTCCTCCCGGTCGTCGGAGCCCCAGTCTGCCGCACCTCGGGGGTGTGCGCGCCCGGCCCCGACTACCGTGGGACGTGATGTCCGGCCGGACCCTCCTCGACCACCTGCGCGCCCAGGACGACGACACCCTGGGCGCGCTGCTGCGCGCCCGCCCGGATCTCGCCCTGCCCGCCCCCGCCGACACCGGCGTGGTGGCCACCCGCGCGAGCGTGCGGATGTCGGTCGGGCGCGCGTGCGAGGACCTCGACGCGTTCGGCCTCCAGGTGGTCGACGCGCTGCTCGTGGTGCGCGCCGACGAGGGCGCCGTGGCCGCGGGCGACGTCCTCGCGCTCCTCGGCCCGGACCGCGCGCAGGCCGGCCGGGCCGCGCTCGCGGACCTCGAGAGCCGCGCGCTGTGCTGGCCCGACGGCACCACGCCGGTCCCGGAGCTCGCGGCCGCCGACCCCGCCGCCCGCACGGGCCTGCGCGCGGTGCCGGCGTTGCGCGACGTGTCGGTGCGCTACCCCGGCGGGCTCGGGCGCCCCGCACCGGAGTTCTCGGAGATCGCCACCGCCGACGACCCCGCCGCCGTCGTCGACGCCCTGTCCGCCGACGAGCGCGCGGTCGTCGAGGCCCTGTCGGCGGACGGGCCGATCGGCCGCAGCCGCGCCCAGGGCCCCGACGACGGACCGGTGGGCCGGCTGCTCGCCGCGGGCCTGCTCGTGCGGGTCGACCACGAGACCGTCGAGCTCACCCGCGAGGCCGCCCTCGGCGTGCGCGGCGACCGCCCGCTCGGCGACGTCGCCCTCACCGACCCGATGCCGGCGCCGCGCGTGCGGGCTCCCGCCGACGTCGACGCCACCGCCGCCGGGGAGATCCTCGAGGTGGTGCGGCGCGCGGAGGCCGTGCTGACCGCGTGGTCGGACGCCCCGCCCGCGGTCCTGCGCTCCGGCGGGCTCGGGGTGCGCGACCTGCGCCGCGTCGCCCGCGACCTCGGGCTCACCGAGGCGGACGCGGCGCTGCTGGTGGAGGTGCTCGCCGGGGCCGGGCTCGTCGCCGTCTCCGAGGGGGCTGACGCCGCCTGGACGCCGACCGTCACCGTCGACCGCTGGTTCGCCGCGGGCCCCGACGTGCGCTGGGTGATGCTCGCCCGGGGCTGGCTCGACACCCCGCGCGCGCCCTCGCTGGTCGGGGCGCGCGACGTCGGCGACAAGCTCATCGGCCCGCTCTCCGACGAGGCCCGCCGGCCCTGGGCCCCGGCGCTGCGTCGCCGCGTGCTCGACCGGCTGCGCGAGTTCGACGACGGCGAGGGCCCGCCGAGCGCCGACGACCTCATCGCCTCCCTGGCCTGGCGCGCGCCGCGCAAGGGCGGGCGCCAGCGCGACGAGATGGTCCGCACGGTGCTGCGCGAGGCGACGACGATGGGGCTGGTCGCCCACGACGCGATCACCTCGGCGACCCGCGAGCTGCTCGTCCCGGTGCGCGGCCCGGGCGACGACCCGGACGCGGCCGCCGCCGCGGCGCTGCGTCGCGCGCTGCCCGACCCCGTCGACCACGTGCTGCTGCAGGCCGACCTCACCGCGGTCGCGCCCGGGCGCCTCGAGCCCGAGCTCGCCGCCGCGCTCGACCGCGTCGCCGACGTCGAGTCCGCGGGCAGCGCCACCGTCTACCGGATCAGCGAGGCCTCGGTGCGCCGCGCGCTCGACCTCGGGCAGACCGCGGCCGACCTGCACGAGCTGTTCTCCACGCGCTCGGCCACCCCGGTGCCCCAGGGCCTGACGTACCTCGTCGACGACGTCGCGCGCCGCCACGGGCGCCTGCGCGGCGGGGCGGCGGCGTCCTTCCTGCGCTCGGAGGACGAGGCGCTGGTCGCCGAGGTGATGGCGCACCCCGAGGCCGAGCGCCTCGAGCTGCGCCGCATCGCGCCGACCGTGCTCGTCAGCCCGCAGCCGCTGGTCGAGGTGCTCGAGGCGCTGCGCGCCGCCGGGCTGTCACCGGTCGCCGAGGACGAGGTCGGCGGGGTGCTCGACCTGCGCCCCCGGGGCCGGCGCACTCCCGCGAAGCGCCCCGAGCGCGCCGTCGGCACCACGCCGTCGCTCTCCGAGGACCAGATCACCGCGCTCGTCGCCCAGCTCCGCGCCGGCGACCGCGCCGCCACCGCGAACCGGGGCCGCCCGACCGGGGCGGGGGCCGGGCGCACGGCCACCTCGGCCACCGTCGCCGTCCTCGCCGAGGCCGCCCGCACCGGGCGCAGCGTGTGGATCGGGTACGTCGACGCCCACGGCACCGCGTCGCAGCGCGTCGTGCGCCCGCTGCGCGTCGGCGGCGGTGTGCTCGAGGGTGTCGAGGACGACGGCGAGACCAACGGCACCACGGTCGGCGCCACCCCGCTGTCCTTCGCGCTGCACCGGATCACCTCGGTGAGCGTGCTCGCCGACCGCTAGCCGGCGCGCTCAGGCCCGCGCGCCGACCGCCCACACCTGCATCGCGTGCTCCACGAGCGCGATGAGCGCCTGCTTCGTCGACTCCCGGTCGCGGGCGTCGACGGTCAGGATCGGCACCGCCGGGTCGATCGCGAGCGCCTCGCGGACGTCCTCGAGCTCGTGGCGCAGGATGCCGTCGAAGACGTTCACGCCGAGCACGTAGGGCAGGCGCCGGTCCTCGAAGAAGTCGACCGCCGCGAAGCAGTCGGCGAGCCGCCGGGTGTCCGCGAGCACCACCGCGCCGATCGCGCCGCGCACCAGGTCGTCCCACATGAACCAGAACCGGTCCTGCCCGGGGGTGCCGAACAGGTAGAGGATCAGGTCGGAGTCGAGCGAGACGCGGCCGAAGTCCATGGCCACCGTGGTGGTGCGCTTGTTCGGCACCGCCGAGAGGTCGTCGACGCCGGAGCTGGCGTCGGTCATCACGGCCTCGGTGGTCAGCGGGTCGATCTCGGAGACCGAGCCCACGAACGTGGTCTTGCCGACCCCGAACCCCCCGGCCACGACGATCTTGGCTGAGGTGGTGGTCGGGACCGGCTCGGCGCCCCCCGCGTCAGAGCCGTCGTAGTCCACTCAACACCCTTTCCATCAACGCCAGGTCCGGGACGTCGCCCGAGGTCGAGGCGGTCTGATGCACCACGACGGTGCCCTGCGAGGCCATGTCGCCGATGACCACCCGGGCCACGCCGAGGGGCAGCGTCAGCAACGCCGCCACCTCCGCGACGGACCGGGGTTCGCGACACAGCTCCGCCACGGCGCGGTGCTCGTACTGGGGGATCCGCGAGAGCTCGCGCCCCGCGGGGCCGACCGAGACGAGGGTCTCGACGGCGAGGTCGTAGACCGGGCGGGTCCGCCCGCCGGTCCAGGCGTAGGGACGCACGATCGCGACGTCGTCGGCGCGCTCGCCCGGTGGCTCGGGTTCCGGGAGCTCGTGCCGCGGGGGGCCGGCCTGCGGGACGCCGTAGGGAGCGGTCGGCGGCTCCCCGGGCGCCAGGGCGTGGGCGCCGTCGGGCACGCCCTCGCCGTACAGGTAGCCGTCGGGGGCGACGGTGCCGTCACTCGGCGGTCCGGCCTCGTCGCCCGCCGGCGCGGCGGGCGCCGACGGTGCCGGGGACTCCGGCGCCTCCTCGGCGTCGCGGCGTCGCCGGAAGAGCCCGCGGCGTTCGCCGCGCGGCGCCTTCGGTGCCCCGCTGATGCCGTTGAGGACGTCGGCGAAGGACTCGCCGGGGTCATCGCTCACCGGTCGTCACCCCCTCGTGACGTCATCGCACCGCCGACCCCTGGAGCTCGGCACGGAGCTCGGGGGTCAGCAGCTGCCCGACCCGGTCGACCAGCAAGGTCATCTCGTAGCCGACCAGCCCGATGTCGCAGTTCGGGGCGGCGAGCGTCGCGAGGCACGACCCGTCGCTGATCGACATGAGCAGGACGATGCCCCGCTCCATCTCCACCACCGTCTGCACGACCTCGCCGGCCTCGAAGCAGCGCGCGGCGCCCTGCGTGAGGCTGATGAGGCCGGACGCGACGGCGGCCAGCTGGTCGGCGCGGTCCCGCGGCAGGCGGTTCGACGCCGTGAGCAGCAGCCCGTCGGCCGACACCACGACCGCGTGCGCCACCCCCGGCACCCGCTCGGCGAAGTTCGAGACCAACCAGCCGAAGCGGCTCGGCTGCGACTGGGCTCCGGTCACTGCTCCTCCTCATCCCCGGGGCGAGCGTCCTGCTGCTCGCCCTCGGTCTCCCCCGGCCGGCCCCGGCGGGTGGACCGCCCGTCGGCCACGCCCTGCTGGTAGCTCGCGAGACGTCCGCGGATCGCGTCGGCGCTGCGCCGCGGGATCGCGGGCCCCGCCGGGCGGTCGCCCGGTGCCCCGCCCCCACCGGAGCGCGCGGCTCCCGGCACGAGCTGGGCGCGGGGCCGGCGCTTCGGCAGGCCCGACTCCGTCGTGCCGTCCCCGCTGACGCCGGCGTCGAGGGCGTCGGCGGTGGCCGCGGCCGCGCGCCAGCCCTCGTCGCCCGACGTCGAGGCCCACTCGGCCTCGTCCGGCCCGGCGGCCGGCGGCGCCTCGCGGAACCACGCGGACGCGACCTCGTCGTAGATCGGCGTCCGCTCCCGCTGCGGGCGCCCGGCCCGGCCGGGCAGTCGTTCCGGCACCGCCCGCGCGGGCGCGCCGTTGCCGCCGTTGCGGGTGTGGCCGTTGCCCTCGGCCGCCGGCGCCGGGTCGAAGAGCCGGTCCGGTGCGCCGCCGGTGGGTACCTGCGGCGCGGACGGCGGGGGCGGGACCTGCGGCGCGCCGCGGCGCGGGAGCGCACCGGGGGCCTGGGGACCCGCGGCCGGGCGCGGCGGCTCCTCCGCGGCCGGCGGCTCGGGGGGAGTCACCGGCTCGGCGAGCGGGGCCTCGTGCGCCACCGGGGTCTCCGGAGCGGCCTGCGCGTCCTCGGGCTCCCCGGTCGTGCGGCGCGGACGCAGTCGGGGGGCCATCCCCGGGGAGAAGGCCGCGCCGGTCGGCGGGAGACGCCGGCCCGACGGCCGCATCCCCCGCGGCTCGCCCGGCTCCGGCGGGGTCTCCGGCTCCGGGGACGCCGGCGCCTCGAGACCCTCCGCCGGTGTCTCCGCGGGACCACCCGGCTGCGGGGCGACGGGCGCCGCCCCGTCCGCTGGCGCCGCGGCCTCGGCCTCCGGCGAGCCCTCCTGCCACGCCGGGCGCGCCGCCGGGCGCACCACGCGCGGACGCAGCGGGAGCATGCCGCGGCGGTTCGGCAGCGCGTCCGGGGCCGGGGTCTCCTCCGGGGCGACCTCGTCGTCCACGGGGGCGGGCGCCTCGGCCTGCTCCTCGGCGAGCGCGACGGCCTCGTCGTGCGCCGCCTGGCCCTCGACGACCTCGGCGGGGACCTCGGCGCCCTCGACCTCCTGCGGCGGCTCCTCGCCGGCCGCGGGCCCGGGCGGCGGCACGACCGGCGCGCCGTTCCACATGGGCGGGCCGTCCGCGGGCCGCCGCGGCGGGGCGCCGTGCGGCGGCGGGCCGTACGGGCCACCAGGACCGGCCGGACCGCGCCCGGGCGGAGCCCCACGCCAGCCGGGAGGCGGTCCCTGACCGGGCCCAGCACCGGGACCGCCGGGCGGCGGGCCCCACACCGGGCCGCTCGGGCGGCCGGGCGCGCCGGGGGTCGGCGCGGCGCCGCCGCCACCGAAGCCGCCGGGGCCCGTGGGCGCCCCGGGTCCGCCGGGCCCGCCCGGCTGACCCGGACGGCCCGGGAGCGGGCCGTGCGGCTGACCCTGCGGCTGACCCTGCGGCGGGCCCTGCTGGGGACCCTGCGGCTGACCCTGCGGTGGGCCCTGCAGACCCTGCGGCGCGGCGTCGGGGGACTCGGCGCCCTCGACGGGCTCCTCGGTGTCCTCGGCCTGCGGCGCGACCTCCGGCGGCGCGACCTCCCCGGCCTGCTCGTCGGGGGCCTGCTCGTCGGGGGCCTGCTCGCCCGGGGCCTGCTCGTCGGGGGCCTCGCCGGCGGGCACGCCCTCGCCGGGCTCCTCCGGGCGGCGGCTGCGCCGGCGCGCGGCGGCCGCACCGATCAGCGCGGCGGCACCGCCCCCGGCCGCCGTGCCGCCCACGAAACCGTGACGGCCCTGCTCCTGGGCCTGCTCGGGGGCCTGCTCCGGAACCTGCTGCGACTCCTCGTCGACGACCTCGTCGCCGACCTTGGCGACGCGGTCGTCGTCGGCGTCGTCCAGGTCGTCGTCGTACGCGTCCGGGGCCTCGAGCTCCTCGAGCTCGTCGGCGGGCTCGGGCTCCGGGCGCTCGGGAGTCCCGGGCGGCGGTCCGCCCGGACGCCCGGGCGGGGGCGCGCCGGGGCCGGTCGGGCGGCCGGGCCCACCCGGTCCCGCGTGCCCGTTCGTCCCGTGCCCGTTGGTGCCCGGCGCGCCGGTCGAGGCCCCGCGGCGGGGCAGCAGCGGCCGGCGCTCGGCGCCGTTGTCCGGGGCCGGGCGGCCCTGCTCCTGCTCCGGGTCGACGCCAGGCGCGAAGAACGCCCCCGGCGCGCCGACCGCCCGCCGCTCCCGCTGGGGGAGGCCGGGAGCGCCGCCGCGCGCCTGCTCGGGCACACCGTTCGGGGCGCCGTTGAGAGCGCCGTTCGGAGCGCCGTTCGGAGCCCCGTTGGGGGCACCGTTCGGGCCGCCCTCGGGACGGCGGGCGCCGGCCGCACCGAGCGCCGGGCGGCCGTCCGTGCTGCCCGCGAGCACCGCGGACGCCGGGACCAGCGCCGTGGCGGCGACGCCGCCGTCGTCGCGGTTGCGCAGCTCGACGGTGATGCCGTGGCGGGTCGCGAGGCGGCCGACCACGAACAGGCCCATGCGCCGGGACGCCGACACGTCGACGGTCGGCGGCGAGTCGAGCCGCACGTTGGCCTCGTGCAGGTCCTCCTCGCTCATGCCGACGCCGGAGTCGAGGATCTCGACGAGCACCGAGCCGTCACCGTTCTGCGTCGCCTGCACCCGCACGCGGGTGTCGGGGGCGGAGAACGTGGTGGCGTTCTCGAGCAGCTCGGCCACGAGGTGCACGACGTCGCTCGCCGTGCGGCCCAGCAGCTGGGCCTGCGGCGGCGGGGCGAGGTCGATGCGCTGGTACTGCTCGACCTCCGACGCCGCGGCGCGCAGCACGTCGACCAGCGGCACCGGGCGGCTGCCGCGCCGCGAGAGGTCGGTGCCGGAGAGCACCAGCAGGTTCTCCGAGTTGCGGCGCATGCGCGTCGCGAGGTGGTCGAGCTGGAAGAGGTTGGAGAGCGCCTCCGGGTCCTCCTCGGAGTTCTCCAGCTGCTCGATCAGCCGCAGCTGGCGCTCGACCAGCGCCTGGGAGCGGCGCGACAGGTTGACGAAGATCGAGTTGAACGCCGAGCGCAGGCCGGCCTGCTCGGCGGCCAGGCGGACCGCCTGCTCGTGCACCTGGTCGAACGCGCGGGCGACCTGCCCGATCTCCTCGCGGGTGTTGATCGGCGTCGGGACGATCGTGGTGTCGGGCGTCTCGCCCTCGCGCAGGCTCTTCACCGCCTGCGGCAGGCGCCGCTCGGCGACGTCGAGCGCGGTGCGCCGCAGCAGCCGCAGCGGGCGCAGCAGCGAGCGGGTGACGAAGAAGACCACCGCCGCGCCGGCCATGAGCGCCAGCAGCAGGATCACCGACGAGATGCCGGCGTCGTTGCGCGCGGCGGCCTGCAGCGAGCCGGCCTGCTCCTGGAGCTGGCCGCGCAGCTGCTCGGAGGTCGCGGCGTCGCGGTCCTCGACCGCGGTGGACGCGCGCTCCCAGTCCGGGCCCGCGACCTGCAGCGGCAGGCCCGCCGCACCGCGGCCGAGCACGACCTGGGCGAGCAGGTCGCGGTTGTCGACGTCGGGGCCGACGACGGCGTCGGCCAGCGCGGCGTTGTCGGTGCCGACCGCCGAGCGGAAGTCGTCGACGGCGATGGAGCGGCGCAGCGTCGCGTTGCGCGCCTGGTCGATCGAGGGCGCGTCGATGCGGCCCGCGGCGATGCCGGCGGCGACGACGGCCTGGACGTAGGCGTCCTCCTCGCGCACCACCGAGAGCGAGTAGAGCCCGGAGGCGAGCCCGGCGACGCTCGGGTCGGCGGCCTCGCGGGAGAGCGAGCGGTCGAACACCTCGAGGGTGTCGATGGTCTCGGTGTAGCGCGCGATCGCGCCGGCGGCGTCGACCCGGCCGTCGATGACGTCGTCGCGCAGCCGGTCGAGCTGGTCGATCTCGTCGTCGGCCTGGTCGAACGCCGTGATCGTCTGCTGGTCGAGCGAGTCGGCCGCGCCTGCGGAGCGGCGCAGCTCGGAGGTCGCGTCGCGGGTGGCCTCGATGCGCTGCTCGACGGGCCCGGAGCCGCCGGCGCGGTTCGCCGCGACGTAGACCGCCGCCGCCGACCGCTCGTCGGCGAGGTCGCCCAGCACGCGGGACGTGCCGTCCTCGAGGGCCACGGCCTGCTGGACGCTGTCGTAGGACGCCGCCTCCTGCGTCTGCTCGACGATGCGCAGCACGCCGAGGGTCAGCACGAACAGTGTCGGCACCAGCAGGACCGCCGTCAGCTTGACCGGCAGGCTCCAGTTGCGCAGGGCCAGCCGCTCGGTCCAGTCGCCGCCGGAGCGGTCGTCGGCACCGGGGCGCCCGTCGTGCGGATCGTGGTACCGCACGGGGGTGCGCCCGGGTGCTCGCTCAGGGGTGGTCACGGACGGGTCCTCCCGGTTCCGCCGGTCGGTCGGACTTCGCCGGGCGACGCCACGCGCCGAAGGCGTCCCTGGTCGACGCTCGGTGACCAGGGATGGGCTATGGTCGCGGCCGTCCGGTTCGTGGAGTGGCACGTGGGTGACACCGTGCGGCCTCGCGGAGACACGTCGGTCCGACGATCGGGGAGCAGGGCGAGCGGGCGCATCAGTGTGGTCAGGCGTCCAGTGCGGTCGGCGCGAGGACCGGTGAGGGCCTCGCAGCGGACGAGCTCATGACGTGAAGGTGAGCTCGAGCGGGTCGGTGGTCGCTCCTCCAGGGCGGGTTCGAGCGGGCCCACTGTAGCCGTCCGGTGACGGGGAATGTCCGGCCCGCCTTCAGCGCTCCCCGAGCGGCGTCCCTGCTCCGCCCGACGGTGTGTCGGTCCCCCGGAGGAGAATGGGACGGACCACCCGCCGACGAGCCCGGAGGTCGAGAGGTTGAGTCAGCCCGGCAACGGACCGCTCATCGTCCAGTCCGACAAGACCCTGCTGCTCGAGGTCGACCACGAGGCGGCCCCCGCCGCTCGTCAGGCCATCGCGCCGTTCGCCGAGCTCGAGCGCGCCCCCGAGCACGTCCACACCTACCGGGTGACGCCGCTCGCGCTGTGGAACGCGCGCGCCGCGGGTCACGACGCCGAGCAGGTCGTCGACGCGCTCGTGCAGTACTCCCGCTACGCGGTGCCGCAGGCCCTGCTCGTCGACGTCGTCGACACCATGGGCCGTTACGGGCGCCTGCAGCTGACGAACTCCCCCGTGCACGGCCTGGTCATGCTGTCGAACGACCGCGCCGTGCTCGAGGAGGTCCTGCGCAACAAGAAGATCACCCCGATGCTCGGCGACCGCATCGACGACGACACCGTCGCGGTGCACCCGTCGGAGCGCGGGCGCCTCAAGCAGGCGCTGCTCAAGGTCGGCTGGCCCGCCGAGGACCTCGCGGGCTACGTCGACGGCGAGGCCCACCCCATCGAGCTCGACCAGTCCGACTGGGAGCTGCGCGACTACCAGGCCGACGCCGTCGAGGGCTTCTGGCACGGCGGCTCCGGGGTCGTCGTGCTGCCCTGCGGGGCGGGCAAGACGCTCGTCGGCGCCGCGGCGATGGCGAAGGCCGGGGCGACGACGCTGATCCTCGTCACCAACACCGTCGCCGGGCGGCAGTGGAAGCGCGAGCTCGTGGCGCGCACGTCGCTCACCGAGGACGAGATCGGCGAGTACTCGGGCGAGCGCAAGGAGATCCGCCCGGTCACCATCGCGACCTACCAGGTGATGACCCGCAAGACGAAGGGCGAGTTCCGGGCGCTCGAGCTGTTCGACACCCGCGACTGGGGCCTGATCATCTACGACGAGGTCCACCTGCTGCCCGCGCCGGTGTTCCGCATGACCTCGGACCTGCAGTCGCGGCGGCGCCTCGGCCTCACCGCGACGCTCGTGCGCGAGGACGGCCGCGAGGGCGACGTCTTCTCGCTCATCGGCCCGAAGCGCTACGACGCCCCGTGGCGCGACATCGAGGCCCAGGGCTGGGTGGCGCCCGCCGACTGCGTCGAGGTCCGCGTCACGATGACCGACAACGAGCGGATCATCTACGCCACCGCCGAGGCCGAGGAGCGCTACCGGCTCTGCGCCTGCGCGCGCACCAAGATCCCGGTGGTCAAGAGCATCCTCGCGCGCCACGAGGGCGAGCCGGCGCTGGTCATCGGCGCCTACCTCGACCAGCTCGACGAGCTCGGCGTCGCGCTCGACGCCCCGGTGATCCAGGGCTCGACGAAGAACAAGGAGCGCGAGGTCCTGTTCGACCAGTTCCGCCGGGGCGAGATCCCGGTGCTGGTCGTGTCGAAGGTCGCGAACTTCTCGATCGACCTGCCCGAGGCCTCGGTCGCGATCCAGGTGTCGGGGACGTTCGGGTCCCGCCAGGAGGAGGCCCAGCGCCTCGGCCGGCTCCTGCGCCCCAAGGGCGACGGCCGCCAGGCGCACTTCTACTCGGTGGTCGCGCGCGACTCGGTGGACGCGGAGTACGCCGCCCACCGCCAGCGCTTCCTCGCCGAGCAGGGCTACGCCTACCGGATCGTCGACGCCGACGACCTGCTCGGTCCCGCCATCCCGGGCACCGAGGCCGAGGACGAGCCGGAGTCCGAGCGGCCCGATCCCTCGAGCTAGGTCGCGCGCAGCCCGTCGAGCAGCACGCCGACCATCCGGCGGGCGTCGTAGCGGGCGTCGTCCGCGCCGATGCAGAGGTTCCCGACGGCCCGCATGAGCTGCAGCGGGGGCACGTCGTCGCGGATCTCGCCCGCCGCGGCGGCGGCGTCGAGCAGGCGCCCGCACACCGGCACGAGCCGGTCGAGGAAGTAGGCGTGCAGCGTCTCGAACTGGGGGCTGTCCGACTGCAGCGCGCCGGCCAGGCCGTGCTTGGTGACGAGGAAGTCGACGAACCGGTCGATCCAGCCCGCCAGCGCGTCGAACCGGCCGCCGGCCCGCTCGAGGGCCTCCTCGCCCGCCGCGACGCAGGCGTCGACCTGGTGGCGGTAGACGGCGACGACGAGGTCGGCGCGCGTCGGGAAGTGGCGGTAGACCGTGCCCACGCCGACGCCGGCCTTCGCCGCGACGTCGCGCACCGGCGCCTCGACCCCGGAGGTCACGAACACCGCCGCCGCGGCGTCGAGCAGCGCGCTCTCGTTGCGCCGGGCGTCGGCCCGCCTCTTGTCCGCCATCCGTCCCCTCGTCGACAAACGGAACTATGTTCCGTAGCGTTGACGGAACACGGTTCCGCCTCGGCTCAGGATAGGCGGCCGTACGAGGAGGACGCCATGACGACACCCAGCTTCGGCATCGTGACCGCGCCGCAACAGGTCGACTACGCCGACGTGGCGCGGGTGTGGCGCGAGGCCGACGCGATCCCGGAGATCGACCACGCGTGGCTGTTCGACCACCTCAAGCCGATCGGGGGCGCCGACCCCGAGGGACCGATCCTCGAGGGCTGGACGCTGCTCGCGGCGATGGCGGCGCAGACGGAGCGCCTGCGCCTCGGGCTGCTCGTCACCAGCAACCGGTTCCGGCCCCCGGCGCTGCTCGCGAAGATCGCGACGACGGTCGACATCGTGTCCGGCGGGCGGCTCGACCTCGGCATCGGCGCCGGTTCGCGCCCGAGCATCCCGTGGGCGCGCCGCGAGTACGACGCGCACGGCCTGCCGTACCACGACTTCGGCGACTCGGTGGCGGCGCTCGACGAGGCCTGCACGGTGATCCGCCGGCTCTGGACCGAGCCGGAACCCTTCGACTTCCACGGCGAGCACGTGCAGCTCACCGGGGCCTTCGGCAACCCGAAGCCGGTGCAGCGCCCGCACCCACCGATCCTCGTCGGGGGCCGGGCCGCGAAGACACTGCGCGTGGTGGCCCGTCACGCCGACGTCTGGAACATCCCGGGCGGCGACATCGCCGACTGCGTCGAGCGCAGCGCCCTGCTCGACCGCTACTGCGCCGAGATCGGCCGCGACCCCGCCACGATCACCCGCTCGATCCACCTGCCCGTCTCCTACGACGACCCCGGCGCGGTCCGCGCGGCGATCCGCGAGGCGCTCGACGCCGGGTTCACCCACGTCGTGCTCGGTCTGCCGGCGCCGTGGCCCGAGGGTGTGGCTCAGTGGGTCGCCGACGAGCTGGTGGTGCCGTCCCGGTCGTCGGTCGCGGTCGGCTGAGGTCGCGCCGTCCAGCAGACCGCGGCGCCCTCGACGGCGACGACCTCGTCGTCCCGCGTCACCCGCACGGCGAGCGCGGTGATCGGCTTGTCGGCCCGCGCCGCGGTGACCTCGGCCGACCCGGTGATGACGTCGCCCGGGCGCACCGGCGCGAGGAAGCGCAGGTCCAGCTGGAGGAAGACGCTGCCGGGACCGGGGAGGTCCTCGGCGACGACGGCGTTGAGCACGGCCGTGGTGACGCCGCCCTGGACGACGAGGCCGCCGAAGCGGGTCGCCGCGGCGAAGTCCTCGTCGTGGTGCAGGGGGTTGCGGTTGGTAGAAGCTCAGGGCGGGGTTCATCGGGCCTCCTCCGCAGGGGCGGTCGTCGTACCGAGGAGCTTGCGCGCGGGGTGCGGCCCGGCCGTCGGCAGCGATCGCTCCTGTCGGTCGGCGCCGCTGCCCAGGTCACCGCGGCGCGGCCGATCGCCGACGCACCGGGCCCGAGCGGCACATGCAGCATGATCGAAAACGCAGGCATCGGCGGAACGTGCCGCTCGCGCACCGGCCGCGCGGACGACACACGCGACCGGCGCGTTCCTCATGATCATCCGGTCGCTGAGCTGCGGAAGGTGCCGGTCGCGGGGTCGCTGAGGCGGTATCGACCCTACGAGATGAGCTGACGCGGCTGTCGCCGATGGCGCGCAGAGCTGGTAGACTCGAACACATGAGCGAACGGGTGCTCGGGCCGGTGGAACGGGAGGTGCTCGAGCGCGCCCGCCTCGGCGAGATCACCCGCCGCCGCGAGGGCTACGCCCGTCTCGAGCAGGTCGCCGAGCTCGACCGCGCCCAGGTCGCCGAGCTCTCCGGGGACCGCTGCACCCGCCGACTGCTCGAGACCCTGTGGCGCATCCCCGCCACCGAGGCGAAACGCCTCGTCGGCGAGGCCCGCGACCTGTGCCCCCGCAGCTCGCTGTCCGGTGAGCCGCTGCCGCCGCGGCTGCCGGCCACCGCGACGGTCGCGGCGGCGGGGGAGGTCGGGCCGGCGCACATCGCGATCATCCGCACCACCATGCGACGGCTCGACCGCGTCGACTCCCTGCCCGTCCACGACTGGACCGCCGCCGAGCAGACCCTCGCCGACGAGGCGACCCGGCTCGGACCGAAAGGGCTGCAGGCGGTCGCGGACCGGGTGTTGGCCCACCTCGACCCCGACGGCGAAGAACCCCCCGAGGAGGACGCCGGCCGGGATGACGAGCTGTGGTTCGTGCGCCGCCGCAACGGGATGTTGCTGTTCCGGGGGCGGATGTCGGATCCGGTCGACGCCGAAGCGTTCGTCGAGACCATCGACACCCTCGCGACCCCGTGCGGGCCCGACGACCAGCGCGAACTCAAACTGCGGCGCATCGAAGGACTCAAAGACCTCGTCAACGACGCCACCGGCCCCCACGGCATCGCCACCGACACCCGCCGCGACCCGGGCGAGACCAACGACGCGACCGACGACAGCACGACCGACGACAGCACGACCGGCGACAGCACGACCGGCGACAGCACGACCGGCGACACGGTCGCGGATGCGCTGATCCCTGCGCCCCGCCGCCCGGAGCCGACCGGGCACCCGGCGGGACGTACCGCGCGGGCCGCGCGGCCGGGGCGGGCACCGCTCACGATCACCCTCGACCAGCGCTGGCTCACCGACACCCTCACCACCCGCGGCCGCCACCGTGGCTACGGACTGCTCGACTCCGGCGCCCCCGTCCACCCCGCCACCCTGCGCCGCTGGGCCTGCGACGCCGACATCGTCCCCATCGTCCTCGGCCCGAAATCAGAACCCCTCGACGTCGGACGCCTCCAACGCACCGTCACCGACGCCATCCGCCGCGCGCTGAACCTGCGAGACGGCGGCTGCGCCTTCCCCGACTGCACCCGCCGCCCCCGCCGCTGCCACGCCCACCACATCCACCACTGGCGCGACCACGGCCCCACCCGAATCGACAACCTCGTGCTGCTGTGCAGCTACCACCACCAACTCCTGCACCACGGCCACTGGACCGTCACCATCCAAGACGGCCGACCCTGGTTCACCCCACCCGACTGGATCGACCCCCACCGACAACCCCGCCTCGGCGGACGACCCCGCGTCCCCGTCTGACCGCGGAACGCTTCGAAAATCGAAGCAATCCCCGAAAAGAGAACCGGTCCTACCCGGCCAGCGCGAGCACGCCCAGCCGGTGCAGGTTCGTCAGCTCGTCGGCGACCATGACGATCTCGCTGATCCGCCCGTCGGTGAGGGTGAGGACGTCGATCACGCGGATGTCCACGGGCCGGCCGGTGGCGGGCACCGTGCCCATCGGCGTCGCGATCGGGCCCGTGTGGGTCCCGAGCATGCGGAAGGCGACGACGAGTTTGCCCGGGGCCTCGACGCGCTCGAGGATCTCGCGGTCGAGGTCGCCGTAGGCGCCCTGGGTCGCGCGGGCGCGGGTCAGCAGGTCCGCCAGCGACATGTCCGTCCCGTTGATCCGCACAGGGTCGGTGTACAGCTCCCCGAACGCGGCCCGCGCGGCCGCGTCGTCCGCCGGCAGCGGGGTCGACCACAGGTCCATCAGGCGGGTCACGAAGTCGGTGGTGGTCGGGCTGGTCATGGCTCCTCCTGACGGCGCTCCGGCGGTGTCCTGTCCCGACGCTAAGGGCCGGCAGGGCGAGCGGTCAGCGCCACGACCACCTACTTCTCCGGCTCCGCCACCCAACTCGACACGGGTGTCGGTGACGCGGCCCGCGACGTGGGCACCTGCCGTCCCGGCTTGGGCATGCGCTGCCGATGCCCGCACCGTGCCCAGGACCGACGGTGGTGACACCGAAGAACGGCCCCGCGAACCCCCGGAGCACACGATGACCGAGACGATCACCCACACCGTCCGCAACGGCGTGGACACCACCAACCTCTTCGCCACGCTCGACGTGCTGAAGGCCCAGCCCGACCTCGCGCGGTTCCGCTTCCGGGCCCGCAACCAGTGGATGGGCGGCTCGCACAACCGCAGCACGATCAAGGACTTCTACGCGGCCGGCGGCGAGGACACCTCCCGCGCGGAGGCCTTCACCCTGGACGCGGGCGAGCCCGCGATCCTCATCGGCGAGGACGACGGCCCCAACCCGGCCGAGTTCCTGCTGCACGCCCTCGCCGCGTGCGTGACGACGTCGCTGGTCTACGCCGCGGCCGCCCGCAAGGTGAAGCTCACCGCCGTCTCCTCGGCCCTCGAGGGCGACCTGGACGTCCAGGGCGCCATGGGTCTCGACGACGGCGTGCGCAACGGCTTCGAGCAGATCCGCATCACGATCCACATCGCCGGCGAGGCGACCCCGGAGAAGCTCCGCGAGGTCGTGCAGCGCGGCACCGACCGCTCGGTGGTGTTCGACAGCATCACCCGCGGCGTGCCGGTGTCCGTCGAGGTGATCACCCCCTGAGTCCCCTCCGGTGGCCGGGCGCGACCCGCCCCGGCCACCGGTGGCCTCCAACCCCTGGGAGAGCCCGCCATGAGCACCCCGATCCGGCGCCACGACGCGATCGTCGTCGGTGGCCGCGCCGCCGGCGCCGCGACCGCGATGCTGCTGGCCCGCGGCGGCCGGGACGTCCTCGTCCTCGAGTCCGCCCGGCCCGGTACCGACACCCTGTCCACCCACGCGCTGATGCGCGGCGCCGTCGTCCAGCTCGAGCGCTGGGGGCTGCTGCCGACCATCGTCGCCGCCGGCACCCCGGCCGTCACGAGCACCGAGTTCCACTACGGCGACGACGTCCTGACCGTCGGCGCGCGCCCGGGGACGACGCCGCTGCGCGCCCCGCGCCGCACGGTCCTCGACCCGGTCCTCGTCGACGCCGCGCGCGGCGCCGGGGCGCAGGTCGTGTTCGGCGCCGACGGGCGGCGTTCCACGGTCGCCGAGGCCGTCGACGCGCCGGTCGAGCACGTCGGCACGGCGTCGAGCGCCGTCCTCTACTCCTACCTGCCCGGGTTCGGGACCGACCGCTACCGCTGGCACTACCGGCCGGGGTTCACCGCGGGCGTCATCCCGACCACCGGCGGCGACGCCTGCGTCTGGGCCGGCGTGCCCACCGCGCGCTTCGACGACGTCCGCGGCGACCTGGAGGGCGCCTACCGCACGCTGCTGGCACGCGACCTGGGCGAGCTCGACCCGGGGCCGCTGCGCGTCCGGGGCTTCCCGGGCGTCCCGGGGTTCGTCCGCCGCGCCGGGGGCCCGGGGTGGGCGCTGGTCGGGGACGCCGGCTACTTCAAGGATCCGCTGACCGCGCACGGCATCACCGACGCGCTGCGCGACGCCGAGCTGCTCGCCCGCGCGCTCCTGGGCTCCACCGACCGCACCCGCGACGACGCCCTGCGCGACTACCAGGACAGCCGCGACCGGCTCTCCGCCGACCTCGCCGCCATCACCGAGCGGATCGCCTCGTACCGCTGGGACCTCGCCGAGCTGCGCGAGCTGCTGCCCACGCTCAGCCGCGCGATGCGCCCCGAGGTCGAGGAGATCCGCGGCTTCGACGACACCGCAGACGACACCCCCACCGCCCTGGCCGCCTGAGGAGGACGCCATGCCCACCATCACCGACCCCGAGCTCGACGTCCGCCTCGGCGTCCTCGATGCCGCCGACACCGAGCGGATCGACCGCTACGCGACCGCCGCGTTCCTGTGGCGCCGGCTCAGCCAGCCCGACGCCCTCGACGTCGCCCGCGGCCTGCACTGGCGCGCCGTCGGCCGTGACGTCG
Organism: Actinomycetospora flava; assembly: GCF_037400335.1. Taxonomy (NCBI): domain Bacteria; kingdom Bacillati; phylum Actinomycetota; class Actinomycetes; order Pseudonocardiales; family Pseudonocardiaceae; genus Actinomycetospora; species Actinomycetospora flava. Next base: position 382,411 of record NZ_JBBEGM010000002.1, on the reverse strand, counting down.
CCGCCGACGCCGGCGAGGTCGTCGACGCCCTGTGCCTCGTCCCGCCGCCGGACGCCGAGCGCGCGCGCCTCGCCGCGGTGCTCACGACGCACTGGCAGCTCGACCACGCCGGCCCGGACCGCGCGATCGGCGACGGCGCCCCGCGGATCGACGACCTGCGCCGGCTCGGGCGACGCCTGTCGCTGGCGCTCAACCTGCTCGACAGCGCGCGCACGATCGCCTGAGGACGACCGGCAAGGGGGACGCGATGACCACCGGAGAAGGTCACGTGCGCGCGGCACGCGTCGACGAGGTGCCCGCGCTGGAGGACCTCATGCGCGAGGCCTCGCTGATGTGGCCCGACCACCGCGACGACCTGCTCGCCCACCCCGACGCGATCGAGGTGCCGCTGCGCGACGTGCGGGGCGGGCGGGTCCGTGTGCACGAGGTCGACGACGTCGTCACGGGCTTCGCGACGGTGCTGGCGCTGCCCGACGGCGACGCCGAGCTCGACGCGCTGTTCGTCCGCCCCGCCCTCATGCGCCGCGGCATCGGCGCCCGGCTCGTCGCGGACGCCGCGCGGCGGGCGCGTGACGAGGGCGCGGCGCGGATGGTCGTGACCGCCGACCCACGCGCCGAGGCGTTCTACGGACGCTGCGGGTTCCGCACGGTCGGCGAGGCGCCGACGCGCTTCGGCCCGGCGATCCGGATGCTGCTCGACCTGGCTCCACGGCCATGAGCACCGCCTACCGTGTCCCCGTGGGGGTGCGGGTGCTCGAGCGCGACGAGGTCCTCGCGGAGCTCGACGCGGCACTCGCGGACGCGCGGGCCGGCGAGGGCCGCACCGTCCTGCTCGCCGGCGAGGCGGGGCTCGGCAAGACGACCGTGCTGCGCACCTGGACCGACCGGCTCGACCCGTCGGTGCGCCTCCTCGAGGGCGCGTGCGACGACCTCGTCACCTCCCGCACGCTCGGGCCCTTCCACGACGCCGCCGCGGGCGCGCCCGCCCTGCGCACCGCGCTGGCGGGCGACACGGACGCGGTGCACGACGCGGTGCTGTCCGCGCTGGGCGAGCCCACGACCGTCCTCGTCGTCGAGGACGTCCACTGGGCCGACGAGGCGACGCTCGACGTCCTCGCCGTCGCCGCGCGCCGGGTCGCCCGTCTGCCCGCGGTGCTGGTGCTCAGCTACCGCGACGACGAGGTCGACCCCGGCTCGCAGCTGCAGCGCCTGCTCGGCGCCCTGCCCGCGGCATCGACCCGGCGCCCGGCGCTGCGCCCGCTGTCGGTCGGCGCGGTCACGGCGCTCGCCGGGGCCGCCGGCCTGCGCGTGCACGCCGCGACCCTCGGCAACCCGTTCCTCGTCACCGAGCTGGTCGCCGCGCAGAGCGAGGGGCTGCCGGTGTCGGTGCGCGACGCCGTCCTCGCCCGGGTCGCGGACCTCCCCCGCCCCGCCCAGGAGCTGCTCGACCTGCTCGCCGTCGTCCCCGGCCACGCCGACGCCGACCTCCTCGACGACCTGCGCCCCGGCTGGCGCGAGGACGTCGACCACCACGTCTCCGCGGTGCTCGCGAAGCTCGGCGTCGGCTCCCGCGAGGAGGCCGCGCGACATTTCCGGGATGCGTGAGGGCAAGCTGTCGAGAATCCGGTGATCGCTCCGTCCCCGGGGTACGAGCCGCACTCACGACGGAGGAGAACGACCATGAGGTACCTGATCCTCAAGCACTACCAGGGCGGCCCGGGGCACCCCGGGATGGACTACACGCCGATGGACCAGTGGCAGCCCGACGAGGTCGACGCGCACATGCAGTACATGTCGGACTTCGCGCACCGCCTGCAGGAGACCGGCGAGTTCGTCGACAGCCAGGCGCTCTCGGGCGAGGGCGCGTTCGTGCGCTTCGACGGCGAGGGCAGGCCGCCGGTCACCGACGGCCCGTTCGCCGAGACCAAGGACCTCATCGCCGGCTGGATGATCATCGACGTGGAGTCCTGGGACCGCGCGCTCGAGCTCGCCGGCGAGCTGTCGGCCGCGCCCGGGGCCGGCGGGGAGCCGATCGCCGAGTGGCTCGAGGTCCGCCCGTTCCTCACCGCGGCGCCGGGGAAGTTCGTTGACGCCGACTGAGCTGCGGGACCTCGTCCCCGCGGTGATCGCGGTCCTCGGCCGGCGCGGCGCGGACTTCGCGTCGGCCGAGGACGCCGTGCAGGAGGCCCTCATCCGGGCCCTGGAGACCTGGCCCGACGACCCGCCCCGCGACCCCAAGGGCTGGCTGGTCCAGGCCGCGTGGCGCAAGTTCCTCGACGCCACGCGCGCCGAGACGTCGCGGCGGGGCCGGGAGGTGGCCGTCGACGCCGAGCCGCCCGCCGGCCCGGCCGCCGCGACCGACGACACGCTGCGCCTCTACTTCCTGTGCGCCCACCCCACGCTGCCGGCGAGCGCCGCGGCGGCGCTGACCCTGCGCGCGGTCGGCGGCCTGACCACCCGGCAGATCGCGGCGGCCTACCTCGTCCCCGAGGCGACGATGGCCCAGCGGATCAGCCGGGCCAAGAAGCGGATCACCGGGCTGCCGCTGGACCAGCCCGGCGACCTCGCGACGGTGCTCCGGGTGCTCTACCTCGTGTTCAACGAGGGCTACAGCGGCGATCTCGACCTGGCCGCCGAGGCCGTCCGCGTCACCCGCCAGCTCGCCGCGCTGACCGACGAGCCCGAGGTCGCGGGCCTGCTCGCGCTCATGCTGCTGCACCACGCGCGCCGCGACTCGCGCACCGGGCCCGGCGGGCGCCTGGTCCCGCTCGCCGAGCAGGACCGGACGCGCTGGGACACCACGCTGATCGCCGAGGGCGTCGCGATCCTGCAGGCCGCCCTGGCCCGCGACCGGCTGGGCCAGTACCAGGCGCAGGCCGCGATCGCCGCCCTGCACGCGGACGCCCGCAGCGCCGACGAGACCGACTGGACGCAGATCGTCGGCTGGTACGACGAGCTGCTGGCGCTCACCGACAGCCCCGTGGTGCGCCTCAACCGCGCGGTGGCGGTCGGCGAGGCCGACGGCGCCGGGGCCGGTCTCGCGGCGCTGGCCGCCGTGGACGCCGACGTGCCCCGGTACGCGGCCGTGGCCGCGCACCTCCACGAGCACGCCGGCGACCTGGAGCGCGCGGCCGGCCTCTACGCCGACGCCGCCCGCGCCGCGGCGAGCGTGCCCGAGCGCGACCACCTCACCCGCGAGGCGGCGCGGGTGCGCGGGCGGCGCGCGACGAGCTGATCGGCGAGGTACTAGGCGTCGGGACCCACGCCGTCGAGGAAGCTCGACGAGCGCCGGGCCGGGCGCGGCAGCCGCGCCGGCTCGCGCGGTGCCTCGAGCCCGGTGCGCGTCACGTAGCCGTCGACCCGGGCGCGGAAGCGCACCGCGTTCTCCTCGGCCTCGGCGACCGAGGCGGGCAGGGAGTCGTCGAAGGCCGCCGTGCCGCCGCGCACGGCGACGAGCCGGCCGTGCGGGACGACGCCGTCGGCGACGAGCCGGTGCAGGTCCAGGTCCCGCGTCCCGCCGGCGAGCACCGCGTTGGGTGTGCGGGTCGCCGACGGGTCGGACAGCGAGTCCCGGGTGCGGGACAGGGTGCCCATGCGGTCCATCCACCAGTAGGTGTCGTGACCGCGGTAGCGGCGCGGCAGGCACTTGTGGCGCCCGACCGCGAGGTGGACCGTGCGGCCGGCGCGCGCGAGCTCGGCGGCGATCTGCTGGCCCGACGACCCGGCGCCGACGACGAGCACGCCGCCGGGCGGCGACTGGTCGGGACGGCGGTAGTCGCGGGTGTGGAGCTTGCCCATCCCGGGCCGTTGCCCTGCCCACCTCCCGGCGTGGGGACCGGCATGGGTACCGCCGGGTCGCGAGATGGGGAGCGTTCACCGACGAGGAGGGGCAGCGGCGCGGAGCACGCTCTGTGACGTCGCCGGGCACCGAGGTCCGGCACCGTCACCGGAGGTCCCCTCATGGCTGCCCTGCACCTCGTCACGAGCACTCCGGCCACGTCGATCGTGCCGGCGGGCGAGCAACCCCTGTTCCGACCCCGCGGTCGCCCTCCCGGGGTGACGCTGCGCGAGCTCGGTCCCGACGAGACCGACGTGCTCGACACCGTGTTCGCCGGGCTGTCGGACCAGAGCCGCTACCTGCGCTTCCACGGCGCCACCCCGCGCCTGCGCGGCGCCGTGCGCCGCAAGCTGGCCGCCGTCGACGGGCGCCGGCATCTCGCCGTCGCCGCGTTCGACGCCGACGGCGAGCCGATCGGCATCGCCCGGCTCATCGGACTGGGGCTCAGGGACGCCGAGCTCGCCATCGAGGTCGTCGACGCCTGGCAGGGCCAGGGTGTCGGGCGCCGGCTGCTCGCCGCGGTCGCCGTCCTGGGCCGCGAGCAGTGCTACTCGCGCCTCGTCGCCGACGTCCTGACCGAGAACACCGGGATGCGGGTCGTGCTCGCGTCCGTGCTGCCGATCCTCACCGTCGAGACCGACGGCTACGAGACCACCCTCACCGCCGACCTGCGCGCCGGGAGCCCGGCGTACGTCGCAGCCTGAACCTCGTGGAGCGCACCATGACCACCTCCGTCATCACCCCGCTGGCCGCGCTGACCTCCGACCTCGACGTCGCCGTCCGCCACTCGACGCCGGGCCTCGCCCGGGTCGACGCGGTCGGCGACGCCCTGGCCCCGTACCTCGGCGATCCACGACTGCTCTCGCCGGCCCAGTGCGTCGGCGACCCGGAGCACTACCGCCAGCACCTCCTGCACGTCGCCGACGACGGCGCGTTCTCGCTGGTGGCGCTCGTGTGGCTGCCGGGCCAGACGACCCCGATCCACGACCACCTCTCGTGGTGCGTGGTCGGCGTCCACACCGGCGAGGAGCACGAGACCCGCTACCTGCGCGTCGCCGACCGCCTCGTCGTCGACGGCGAGGACGTCGCGGGCCCGGGCACGGTCACCGGCCTGCTCCCGCCCGGCGACATCCACCAGGTCACCAACACCGCGCCGACCACGACGATCTCGCTGCACGTCTACGGCGTCGACGTGCGCAAGCTGGGCTCGAGCATCCGCCGCCGCTACGACCTCCCCGTCTACGGCTGAGGACGTGTCAGCGACGTGGCGTCGCTGTCATTGAGTGTCCGTAACGCCACGCGCTCGATCGCTCAGCGCGCGCCGACCGGCGGGGCGGCGCGGTGGCCGTCGACCCCGAAGCCGCGCGGGTCGTCGGTGTCGACGATCCGCCGGCCCAGCGGCGTGAGCGACACCGGGATCATCTTGAGGTTCGCCCAGGCGAACGGGATGCCGATGATGCTCACGGCCAGCGGGATCGCCGTGACGACGTGCCCGATCGCGAGCCACCACCCGGCCACGACGAACCAGATGACGTTGCCCAGCGTCGAGCCCACGCCGGCGTCGGCCCGGCGCTCGATGCTGCTGCCGAAGGGCCACAGCGCGAACAGCGCGATGCGGAACGACGCGATCCCCCACGGGATCGTGACGATGAGGATGCAGCAGATGATGCCGGCGACGAGATAGCCGAGCGCCATCCACACGCCCGCCAGCACCAGCCAAATCAGGTTGAGCAGTGTCCGCAGCAGGCCCATGGCTCCAGAGTGCCACCGGCTGCCCGGTTCGTCCGCTACGGAACCGCTACGTCAGCTGGCGGCCCTTCGTCTCCGGCAGCGTCAGGATGATCAGGAACGCCACGAGCGCGCCGCCCGAGACGTACCAGAAGAAGAGCTGCGGCCGGTCGGCGCTCGACAGCGCCGAGATCAGCAGCGGCGCGGTGCCGCCGAACAGCGCGACCGTGAGGTTGTACCAGGCCCCGATGCCCAGGGCGCGCAGCTCGGTCGGGAACAGCTCGCTCATGATCGCCGGCGCGATCGACGACATGAACGTGTAGAGCCCGAGGCCCACCGTGAACACGATGATCAGGTTGATCAGCGGCGGCCGCTCGGTGATGAGCAGGCTCAACGGCACGGTGATCACGGTCATCAGCGCCGACCAGATGAGCAGCTGGGGTCGCCGGCCGTAGCGGTCGGCGGCGTAGCCCATCGGGTACTGCAGCGCGATGAAGACGATGGTGCCGATCGAGAGCGCGAGGAACACCTCGCCGCCCGCGGCGTCACGGAACTGCACCGCGTACGGCGTCAGCGCGCTGAAGAACGTGTAGAAGCACAGCGTCGAGAGCAGCGTGAAGCCGAAGAGCTGCAGCACCGCCTTCGGGTGCTCGCGCAGGGTCAGCATCAGCGGGTTGCGCACGGCCTTCGCGCGCTCGCGGTTCTCCTCGAACTGCTCGGTCTCGGCCAGCGCCCGGCGCAGCCACATGCCGACCAGGCCCAGGACGCCGCCCACGAGGAACGCGATCCGCCAGCCCCAGGACTCGAGCTCGGGACGCGACAGCGTGGTGGTCAGCACCAGGCCCAGGACGCTCGCGGCCAGCAGGGCGATGCCGGTGGAGATGTAGAAGAAGCTCGAGTACCGCCCGCGGTGGCTCGCCGGCGCGATCTCGGCGAGGTAGGCGCTCGCGTTGGAGACCTCGCCGCCGAGGCTCAGGCCCTGCGCGATCCGGGCGAGCAGCAGCAGGATCGGCGCCAGCCAGCCCACCGCCTGGTAGGTCGGCAGGACCGCGATGACGAACGAGCCGCCCGCCATCAGCAGGATCGTCACGAGCATCGCCCAGCGCCGTCCGCGGATGTCGGCGAGGCGCCCGAGCAGGATGCCGCCGAGCGGGCGGAAGAAGAACGCGAGCGCGTAGGTGCTCGTCGTGCCGATCAGCGCCAGCGTCGGCGAGCTCTTGTCGAAGAACTGCGACGAGAAGTAGACGGCGAACGTCGCGTAGATCGTCCAGTCGAACCACTCGATCGCGTTGCCGATGCTGGCCGCGACCAGCGTCCGAACGGGCAACCGGTGGCGCTCGGTGCTCGTCGGATCGGACACCTGGCTCATCCGCGCTCCTTCCGCTCGCCCCCGACGCCACGCACGGTAGGCGAGCGGACGCCGTCGGTACAGGCTCAGTCGCGCACGATCCCCACCTTGCCGCGCGCCCCGGCGTCGGCGACCTCGTACGCGCGGGCCGCGTCGGCGAGCGGGAACCGGTCGGTGACCACCCGCTCGGGGTGCAGGTCCCACCGCGCGAGGCGCTCGAGCAGCTCGGTCATCCGCCAGGTCGGCGCCACCCAGGAGCCGTGCACGGTGAGCTGGCGGTGGATGAGGACCTCGCTGACGTCGACGGTCAGCGTCCCGCCCTCCCCGACCAGCGCGCAGCGGCCGTGGCGGCGGGTGTGGCGCAGGGCGGTCAGCTGGGCGACGCCCGCCCCCGAGCAGTCGACGGTGACCTCGGCGCCGTCACCGAGCAGGTCGTGGAGCTCGGCGTCGTCGGTGTCGGAGCCGTCGACCGCCACGTCCACGGCGCCCAGGTCGCGGGCCAGCGCGCGCCGGTCGGGCGACGGGTCGGTGCCGACGACCCACGGCGAGCCCATGGCCGACGCGAGCATCCCGGCCGCGAGCCCCACCGGCCCGAGGCCGGTGATGAGCACCTGCTCGCCGCCCGCGAGCGCCACGCGGCACAGCGCCTCGTAGGCCGTCGCGAACCCGCAGGCCACGCACGCCCCGTCGAGGAACGTGAGGCTGTCGGGCAGCGCGACGAGGTCGCGCTCCTCGGTCAGCAGCAGGTCGGCGTGCCCGCCGTCGCGCTGCCAGCCGTAGGCCGCGCGCCGCGGCGAGGTGCAGCTGATCTGGTAGCCGCGGCGGCACTCGTCGCACTGCCCGCAGCCGCTGATGTGGTAGACGACGACGCGGTCGCCGACCCGGATCCGCTCCACCTCGGCGCCCACGGCGACCACCTGCCCGCACGGCTCGTGCCCGCCGATCACGTCCTGGTAGGCCTCCGGCCCCTGGCCGAGGTGCTCGCGGTAGATCGCCCGCAGGTCGCTGCCGCAGATCGTCGAGGCGCGCATCTCGACGACGACCTGGCCGCGCCCGGGCTCCGGGTCGGGCACCTCGCGCAGGTCGACCCGTCGTCCCCCGGGCAGGTAGACACCTCGCACGTCAGCCCCTCTCGACCGCCCGCTCCGCCGCCCACCGGCGCAGCTCGGCCGCCTTGATCTTCGTGCCGTTCGTGCCCGACGTCGTCGGCATCGCGTCGACGACGTGCACCGCCGCCGGCACCTTGAACCCGGCGAGCGTCTCCCGGCACCACGCCACCAGATCGTCGCCCGTCGGCGTCGCCCCCGCCGCGCCGACCACGAAACCGACCGCGGACGTGGCCCCGTCCGCGCCGGTCACGCCGACGACCTTCGCCGTGTCGACGCCCGGGTGCGCGGCGAGCCGCAGCTCGATCTCGGCGGGGTCGACGAGGAAGCCGCGCAGGCGCAGGGCGTCGCCGCGGCGGCAGACGTAGACGAACACGCCCTCGTCGACGAGCACGCCGAGGTCGCCGGACCGGAACCAGCCGTCCGCCGTCCACACGTCCGGGGCCCCCGCGCCGAGATAGGCGTCGACGACGTTGGGCCCGCGGAAGTGCAGCTCGCCCTCGCGTCCGGGCTCGAGGACGGCCTCCGTGTCGGGGTCGACGACGCGGACCGCGATGTCGGGGTGCACGACGCGCCCGCCGCCGGCCCAGCGCGCGGGCGCGGGCTCGTCGGCGGGCCAGGCGGCGGTGAGCGCGAAGACCTCCGACGAGCCGTAGACCCCGCTGACCTGCGTCCCGGCCTCGTCGCGCAGCCACGCCGCGAGCTCCTGGCTGCGGCCCTGGAAGTCGGCGACACCCCACCAGCGCCAGCTCGAGAGGTCCCGCGGGCGCGCGGTCCACGCGTCGTGCAGGCGCAGCACGAGGTCGTCGCCGGAGCCGAGGTGGGTGACGCGGTGGGCGGCGATGTGGTCGAGCACGCGGTCGGCGTCGAAGGTCGGCTCGAAGAGCACCGTCGCGCCGGCGGCGAGCCCCGCCATGACCGCGTTGTAGCCGAACACGCCGGACATCGGCAGCGCGCCGAGCACCACGTCGCCCTCGCCGATCCCGAGGACCGCGGCGTCGGCCACCGCGTGGGACAGCACGGCGGCGCCGGTGTGCGCGGCGAGCTTCGGCAGCCCGGTCGAGCCGGAGGTGGTGAACGCGACCGCCAGCGCGCCGGGGTCGGAGGGCGCCGGCTCCGGGCCGTCGGCGCGCGTCGGCGTCCAGGCGCCGGCGCCGACGTCGCACGCGGCGGGGTCGGGAACCGGCCCGCCGGGCCCGGTGACGACGGCGACCTCGGGCGTCACGCCGGAGTGGTCGGCGGCGGCGCGGAGGCGTTCGAGCAGGTCGAGCCCGTGGAAGCCCCGGGCCAGCGCGACCAGCCGCGGGCGCGCGCGGCCGAGCACGTGCCCGGACTCCTCGATCCCGTAGCGGGTGTTGACGCCGACGACGTGCGCGCCGCGGGCGGCCACCGCGAACTGCCAGACCAGCGCGTCGCTCCAGTTCGGCATCCAGACCGCGACGGCGTCGCCGGGCCCGACGCCGTGCTCGCGCAGCTCCTCGGCCAGCGCGCGCACCCGTCGCCACAGCTCGCCGCGGCTCACGGCGTGGGTGGCGCCGTCGGGGGTCGTGTCGAGCACGACCGTGGCGTCGGGGTCGCGGTGGGCGAGGCGTCCGAGCAGGTCGGGGAGGTCGGTGGGCATCGCGCCCGGCGCGGGGAAGGGGCCGACGGGGTGCGGGGTCACCCCTCGCTCGGTCATGCCGGCACCGCCGTCAGCTCGGTGAGCCAGCCGTCGAGGACGGCGTCGAAGTCCGCGATCTCCTCCATCGGATAGTGCCCGATGCCCGCGAGGACCGTGCAGCGCGCGCCGGGGATGCGCGCCGCGGCCGCGCGGACCCGCTCGACGTCGAGCCACAGGTCGTCGTCGCCGACGACGAGGTGGGCCGGGCACGTGAGGCGGGGCAGGGCGTCGCGCAGGTCGTGGGTGGCCCAGCCCAGCAGGTCGGAGGTGGACACGGCCGGGTCCTCCCGTCGGTGCATCGTCGCGATGAGCTCGGCGCGCTCGCGCGGGACGTCGCGGCCGACGACCGCCAGTGTGCCGAGGTACGTGCGGTCGGTGCGGCTCGGCGCGGCGACGTCCGAGAGCTCGCGGCGCAGCCCCGACACCGACGGGCGCCCGCCGGTGTGGGCGTCGGCGGCCATGGCGACGACGGCGGCGAGGTGCTGCGACTTCACGGCGACGTCGAGGGCGATCTTGCCGCCGATCGAGCAGCCGACGACGGCGGGCCGCTCGAGGCCCAGCCGGTCGATCAGGGCGAGGCACCAGTCGGCGTAGACACCGAGGTCGGTGACGGGTCCGCCCGGCGCCGGCTCGGAGCGGCCGTGCCCGGGCAGGTCGGGGACGACGACGCGGTACCCGCGCGCGGCGAGCGCCGGGGCGACGTGGCGCCACTGCACGCCGCTCTGCCCCGCGGTGTGCAGGCAGAGCACGGGCGGGGCGTCCTCGGCTCCGTGCTGCTCGACGAAGGCGAGGGTGCCGCCCACGGTCAGGTAGTCGGCGCGCATCAGGCGATCTCCCGGGCGGCGTCGGCGAGGCGGTGGAGCGCGGAGGTCAGCCGCAGGTACTCGTAGCCGTCGCCGGTGACGGTGAAGCGCCCGGCCATCGCCAGGCGCATGAAGGGGTTGTCGGGGGCCTCGACCAGCTCCAGCCAGGTCGCGGGGTCGGCGCCGAGGGTGAAGGTCGCTCCCCGCGGGGCGCGGCGGGACACCTCGATGACCCGCCCGCGGTAGACGCGCAGGTGCGCCTCGTCCCCGCCGCTGTCGTCCCCGCTGCGCAGCCCGATCGTGCCGTCCCAGCCCGCGAGGTCGTCGGCGAGATCGACCTCGTCGGCCAGCGCCTCCGCCCAGGCCACCGTGCCGAACGCGCGCCCGACGGCGTCGGGCCCCTCGCGGCGCGCGGCGATCATCGCGGCCGTCGTGCCCTCCTGGACGGTCTCGCCGGCGTCGTTGCGCAGCCGCATGGCCCGCGTGACGACGCCGCGGTCGCCGGCCGACGTGCGCCGGCAGCGCACGATCGTCACCTCGAGGGTCAGCACGTCGCCGACGCGCACGGGTCGCCGGTAGGCCCAGTGGGTGTCGAGCAGGCCGAGCACGGCGTCGCCGTGGATGTCGAGACGCTGCAGCAGCCCCATCGCCACGGCCACCCCGAAGGGTCCCTGGAGGATCGCGTCGGGCCCGGCGTGCAGCGGGTGGTCGTCGCCGCTGACGCGGGTGAAGTCGGCGAGGTCCTCGGCCGTGACGGGGCGCGGCGGGCTGGTCCACCGCTCCCCGACGGCGAAGTCCTCGAACCAGCGATCGGCCACCCCGCCACCTCCACACGAACGACTGTTCGTATGCCAATCCATCATCCGGCGCGCCGACCCGTCAAGCGGGGCCTCGCGGGCCCTTACGCTGGCCGACATGAACGCGCGTTCGACGGTCTCGCTCGTCGGGGACACCGGCCGGGGCAACGAGGCCGCGATCCTCAACGCCGCGCTCGAGGCGTTCGGGGCGAAGGGGTTCCACGGGGCCTCGATGCGTGACGTGGCGCGCGGCGCCGGCACCAGCCTGTCGAACCTCTACAACTACTTCCCCTCGAAGTCGCGACTGCTCGCCGAGGTCCTGCGCCACGCCAACGACGAGCTCGTGACGCGCCTGCACGTGGCGGTCGACGAGGCCGGCGACGACGCGGTGTCGCGCATGCGGGAGGCGGTGCGCGCGTACGTCCGCTTCGTGGTGGACCACCAGCTCGCGATGGTCGTGTCCACCAACGAGGTGCGCTACCTCGACGGCGAGGACCGCGAGCGCCTCGTCGTCGACCGCGACGCCACGCAGGCGGTCTTCGAGCAGATCGTCGCCCAGGGCGCGGCGTCCGGCGAGTTCCGCACGCCGCACCCGGCCGACGCCGCGCGCACCGTGCTCTCGGGTCTGGCGGGCGTCGCCCAGTGGTACCGGCCCGACGGGCGGCTCTCGCGCGGCCAGCTCGCCGAGCAGCAGGCGCGCTACGCCCTGGCGCTGCTCGAGAGCCCGCTCGCGCACTGAGCCGCTCTTGCCGTGAGCGCCGCCACGCTCGTACGGTACGAACGATCGTTCTTGTGAACGCTCGCACCGTCGCGACCGAAGGGCAGCCGCCGTGACCCAGACCCACCCCGACGCTCCGCCCCGCATGGGGCGGCTCGCGACGGCGGCCGTGTTCGCCACGACCCTCGAGTGGTTCGACTTCCTGATCTACGCCACCGCGGCGGCGCTGGTGCTCGGGCCGCAGTTCTTCCCGTCGTCGAACCCGGTGGCCGGAACGCTGGCGTCGTTCGCGACGTTCGCGGTCGGCTTCGTCGCCCGTCCCCTCGGCGGGATCATCGCGGGCCACGCGGGCGACAGGTACGGCCGCAAGCCCCCACTGGTCGCCGCGATGCTGGTCATGGGCGTGGCGACGTTCGCGATCGGCGTGCTGCCCGGCTACGCCGCCATCGGCATCTGGGCGCCCGTCCTGCTCGTCGTCGCCCGGCTCGTGCAGGGCCTCGGGGTCGGCGCGCAGTGGGGCGGGGCGGCGCTGCTGCTCACCGAGCACGCGCCCGTCGAGCGCCGCGGCTTCTACGGCAGCCTCGTGCAGACCGGTGCCGTGCTCGGCGCCGTCGCCGGCAACCTGTTCTTCCTCATCCTCACCGCGACGCTGACCGACGAGCAGTTCACGAGCTGGGGATGGCGCGTCCCGTTCCTGTCCGGGCTGGTGCTCGTGCTGATCGGGCTCTACGTGCAGCTCAAGATCGAGGACACCCCGGTCTTCAAGGCGCTCCAGCAGAGCTCGGCGACGGCGAAGCGCGAGGCCGGCCTGCGCAAGGCGCCGCTGGTCGAGGCCGTGCGGAAGTACTGGAAGGAGATCCTCCAGGCGACCGGCGCGTTCTTCGTCGTCAACGCGACCTTCTACATCCTCATCAGCGGCGTGCTCGACTACGCCACCAAGACCGTCGGGATGAGCCGGACCTCGATCCTGCTGTGCGTGATGGGCGCCGGGCTCACCCAGGTGATCACGATGCCGTTCTTCGGCGCGCTCACCGACCGCATGGGCACACGCAAGAAGCTCTACCTCGCCGGCACGGTCGGCATGGCGATCTGGGCGTTCCCGCTGTTCTGGCTCATCGACACGGGCTCGGTGCCGCTGGTCTTCCTCGCGCTGCTGGTCGGGTTCACGATCCACGCGACGATGTACGGGCCGCAGGCCACGCTCTACGCCGAGATGTTCCCCGCCGACGTCCGCTACTCGGGCGCATCGCTGGGCTACCAGTTCGCGTCGGTGTTCGCGGGCGGGCTGGCGCCGTTCGTCATGACCGCGCTGCTCGCCGCCACCGGGGCCTCGTGGTCGGTGTCGCTGTACATCATCGGCACCGCCGCCCTGACCTTCCTCGCCGTGGTCACCATCCGCGAGCGCTTCCGCCGCGACCTCTACGAGACCTCGGCCGACGAGGAGGCCGCGCAGCAGGCGGAGCCCGCCACCACCCGGTGACGTGATCCGGTAGAAGTTCGCCCGTGACCACCAGCTGGATCCTGCTGATCGTCTGCGTCGGGCTGGGGGTCGGCTTCTACGCCCTCGGGGTCTGGGTGCTGCGCCGCGGGCAGGGACTCCGGGGCGCCCTGCTCGACCGGCGCCTGCTGGGCCTGCTCGTGGGGAGCCTGGTGTTCGGGGTGTTCGCGTACGTCGTCAACCAGTCGACCGCGCAGACCACGCTGTACGAGGTGGCGGTCGAGACGGGCGGGGTGCCGGTCACCCAGCCCTTCGCGATGACCGTCGAGCACCCCGGCGCCGAGCACACGATCCTCGTCGACCTCGACGCCCCGTCCCAGGTCGCCGGGGCCGCCGAGTTCGAGATCCGGGTGGTCGACGCGACCGGGCGCGTGCTCGCCGAGGGCCCCCGGTCGACGCCGTGGGAGTGCCGGGGCGACAGCGCCTGCGCGTTCGGCGGCTACTACGAGTACGTGACCCCGGGCGTGGGCGGCGCGCTGACGGTCACGATCACCGTGCTCACCCCGGGCATCGACGTCCTGCACGTCGCCGTCTTCGACGAGGACAAGACCGACGGCGAGCGGATGCCGGGGTACTGACCGCGGCCGCCACGGGTTCTGACCGAAGGGCACCTTCGGTCGGATAGATCGGCGAGGGGAACCCTCGGCCAGATCCTCGGTGGGCTGCCGGCGGCGTCGGGTCCCCGCGACCGGCCCGGTGCACATGATCGTCGGGCTCCGAGACTCGCGGACCGTGCCGCTCGCCGCCGCGTGCCTGGCGCGCGGTCCTGCCCGGCGGAGCGAGGGACTCCCTCGCTGCCTCCCACGCAGGCAGGGAGTCCCTCGCTCCCCACCACGCCACCCCGGGAACGACGAAGGGCCGCACCCCGGTGGGGTGCGGCCCTTCTGATGCCGTGGAGGCAGGGACTCCTAGAAGTCCATGCCGCCCATGCCGCCGGTCGGGTCGGCAGCAGCGCCGCCGCCCTTCTCCGGCTTGTCCGCGACCACGGCCTCCGTGGTCAGGAACAGCGCGGCGATCGACGCGGCGTTCTGCAGCGCCGAGCGGGTGACCTTGGCGGGGTCGATGATGCCCGCGGCGATCAGGTCCTTGTACTCGCCGGTGGCGGCGTCGAGGCCCTCACCGGTGTTGAGTCCACGGACCTTCTCGGCCACGACGCCGGGCTCGTGGCCGGCGTTGTGGGCGATCTGCTTCAGCGGCGCCTCGAGCGCGGTGCGCACGATGTTGGCGCCGGTGGCCTCGTCCCCGTCGAGCCCGAGGCCCGAGAAGACGTCGCCGACCGAGGCCTGCAGGAGCGCGACGCCGCCGCCGGCGACGATGCCCTCCTCGACCGCGGCCTTGGCGTTGCGGACCGCGTCCTCGATGCGGTGCTTGCGCTCCTTCAGCTCGACCTCGGTCGCGGCACCGGCGCGGATGACCGCGACGCCGCCGGCGAGCTTGGCGAGACGCTCCTGGAGCTTCTCGCGGTCGTAGTCGGAGTCGCTGCGCTCGATCTCGGAACGGATCTGCTGCACGCGGCCCTGGATCTGGTCCGCGGAGCCGGCGCCGTCGACGATCGTCGTCTCGTCCTTGGAGACGGTGACCTTGCGGGCACGGCCCAGCAGGCTCAGGTCGGCGGTCTCGAGCTTGAGGCCGACCTCCTCCGAGATGACCTCGCCGCCGGTGAGGATGGCCATGTCGGCCAGCATCGCCTTGCGGCGGTCACCGAAGCCGGGGGCCTTGACGGCGACCGACTTGAAGGTGCCGCGGATCTTGTTGACGACCAGGGTGGCCAGGGCCTCGCCCTCGACGTCCTCGGAGATGATCGCCAGCGGCTTGCCGGACTGCATGACCTTCTCCAGCAGCGGGAGGAGGTCCTTCACCGACGAGATCTTGGAGGACATGAGGAGGATGTACGGGTCATCCAGCTCCGCCTCCATCCGGTCCTGGTCGGTGACGAAGTAGGGCGAGATGTAGCCCTTGTCGAAGCGCATGCCCTCGGTGAGCTCGAGCTCGAGCCCGAAGGTCTGCGACTCCTCGACGGTGATGACGCCTTCCTTGCCGACCTTGTCCATCGCCTCGGCGATGAGCTCGCCGATCTGCGAGTCGCCGGCGGAGATCGACGCGGTGGCGGCGATCTGCTCCTTGGTCTCGACCTCCTTGGCCGACTTCAGGAGCTGCTGCGAGACGGCCTCGGTGGCCTTCTCGATGCCCTTCTTGAGCGACATCGGGTTGGCACCGGCGGCCACGTTGCGCAGACCCTCGCGGACGAGGGCCTGGGCGAGGACGGTCGCGGTGGTCGTGCCGTCACCGGCGACGTCGTCGGTCTTCTTCGCGACCTCCTTGACGAGCTCGGCGCCGATCTTCTCCCAGGCGTCCTCGAGCTCGATCTCCTTCGCGATCGAGACGCCGTCGTTGGTGATCGTGGGGGCGCCCCACTTCTTCTCCAGGACGACGTTGCGGCCGCGGGGGCCGAGGGTCACCTTGACGGCGTCCGCGAGGCTGTTCATGCCCCGCTCGAGGCCGCGACGGGCCTCCTCGTCGAACGCGATCATCTTGGCCATGCGGGTGGTCCTCCGATGAGAGACACGTACTCGGCCAGGCTCGGTGCCCGCGACGGACGACCGGCATCCAGACCACCGGTCTCACCGTCCCGACCTGGCACTCGACGATACCGAGTGCCAAATCCATGTTGGCACTCGGGTCGGGGGAGTGCAACCGACCCCCACCCCGGTGTCGTGCAGGGCGTGCCGCTCAGAGCAGCAGCAGCACGAGCAGCACGACGACCGCGAGGACGGCCACGCCGCCGATGATCAGGACCAGCGGCTTCGGACGGTCCGACGCCGCGCGGACGAAGGAGCCGTCGCGGTCGGGTGGCATGGGGTCGCGCAGCCGCATCGGCGGCGCGACCGACGAGCGCGTCAGCGGACCGGGCGGCGGGCTCCCCGGGGGCGGGCCGGGCGGACCCTGCGCCGCGAACGGGCCCGACGGCGGGCGACCCGGCGCCGGGAAGGGCCCGGACGGCGGACCGGGTGGCCGCCCGGCCGGACCGCCCCGGGGCGGGGTCGGTGGGGGCGGACCCGGGGGCGGGGTCGACGGCGGGGTCGACGGCGGGGTCGTCGGCGGGGTCGACGGCGGGACGGCTCGGCCCGCGGGCGGGCCGGACGGAGCGCGGGGCGGGACGCCGTTCGACGAGGCCGCCGGGCTCGCGACGTCGTCCGGGACGGACGTCGCGGGCTCCTCGACCGGCGTCGCGGGAGCCTCGGCGACGGGGTCCGCGGGCGCTGCCGCGGCCGGGGGCACCGGCGGGACGGGGGCCACGGGAGCGACCGGGGCGACGGGCGGCACCGCGGCCGCCGGGGGCACCGGACGTCCGTGCGGGGGCGGTCCGGCCGGGCGGCGAGCAGGCGGCGGGCCGACCAGCGGGCGCGGACCCGGCCCGGTCAGCGCGCCCCGGGCCGCCTCGACGACGGCGCTGGCGCTCTCGTGACGCCGGGGCCGGTCGGGGTCCATCCCGCGGCGCACGACGTCGTCGACGCGCGGGTCGAGGCCGACGAGGTCGGCGATCGAGGGCACGTCGCCCGCGAGGTGGCCGTCGATGACCTCGGTGACCGACCCGAGGTACGGCGCGCGCCCGGTGAGGCAGGTGAACAGCACGCAGGTCAGCGAGTAGACGTCGGTGCGGGCGTCGACGGGCTCGCCGCGCAGGTGCTCGGGGGCGGCGTAGGTCGGGGAGCCGAGGAAGTCGCCGCCCGAGGTCCGGTGGCCGGTGGCGCCGCGGCGGGTGAGGCCGAAGTCGGCGAGGTAGACGTGCTCGCCGGCCGACTCCCGCGTCGTCACCAGCACGTTCGCCGGCTTGACGTCGAGGTGCACGAGGCCGCGGGCGTGCACCGCGTCGAGGGCGTCGGCGACCTGCCCGAGCAGGCGCAGCGTCCGCGCGACCGTCAGCGGGCGGTTGTCGATGACGCTCGCGAGGTCCGGGCCCTCGACGTGGCGCATCGCGATGTAGAGGTGGCCGTCGGTCTCGTCGAAGTCGTAGAGCGGGACGACGTGGGAGTGGTCGACGGCGGAGGTGTTGCGGGCCTCGTCGACGAAGCGCTCGCGGAACTCGCGGTCGGCGGCCAGCGCCTCGTCGATGACCTTGAGCGCGACGCGGCGCCCGAGCCGGGTGTCGGTGGCGCGGTAGAGCACGCTCATGCCGCCGCGGCCGATGACGCCGTCGACGCGGAAGTGGCCGAGCCGCTGCCCGGTCAGGTCCTGCGCGCTCCGGTCCGCCACGCGGTGACCCTAACGCCGCGAGCGCGCCGTGCCGGGCAGATCGGCGCGCCCCGACGAGCAGGGACGCCGGCCCGCGCGGCACGATGCCCGCCGTGACGGGACACGGGCACGCACACGGTCACGACCACGGCGACCCCGCGGCGATGCGGCCGGTCGCCGAGCACGCCGCCACCGTCGCCGCGCTGCTCGGCCCGACAGCGACCGAGACGGTCCCGCTCGCGGACGCCCGCGAGCGGATTCTCGCCGAGGACCTCGTCGCGCCCCACCCGCTGCCGCCGTTCGCGAACTCGGCGATGGACGGCTACGCGGTGCGCGGCGCGGACCTCGCCGACACCCCCGTCCAGCTGCCCGTCGCCGCCGACATCCCGGCCGGGCGCACGGACGGCCCGCCCCTGGCGCGAGGCACCGCGCACCGGATCATGACCGGAGCCGCGATGCCCGAGGGCGCGGACGCGGTGGTGCAGGTCGAGTGGACCGACGGCGGCACCGACCGGGTGCGGGTCGACCGCGCGGTCGCCGCGGGCCAGAACGTGCGCGGCGCCGGCGAGGACGTCACGTCGGGCCAGGTCGTGCTGACGGCCGGCACGGTCCTCGGGCCCGCGCAGATCGGGCTCGCGGCCGCGATCGGGGCGGGCTCGCTGCGGGTGCGCCGCCGGCCGCGGGTGCTCGTGCTGTCCACCGGCTCGGAGCTCGTCGCGCCGGGCGAGCCGCTGCGCCACGGGCAGATCCACGAGTCCAACGGCCCCATGCTCGCCGCCGCGGTCGACGACGCGGGCGGGCGCGGCGAGCTGCTGCGCTTCGTCCCCGACGACGTCGAGCAGTTCACCCGCACGCTCGACGAGGCCCTCGCCGCCCGCGCCGACGACCCCGTCGACCTCGTCCTCACCTCCGGCGGGGTCAGCGCGGGCGCCTACGAGGTCGTCAAGGACGCGTTCACCGGCCGGGGCGTCACGTTCTCCAAGGTGGCGATGCAGCCGGGCATGCCACAGGGCGCCGGGCACCACGCGGGACCGGTCGGCGAGGTCGCGGTGGTGACGCTGCCCGGCAACCCGGTGAGCTCGCTGGTCTCGTTCGAGGTGTTCGTCCGGCCCGTCCTGCGCCGCGCGACGGGGCACCCGCAGCCCGACCGGGCGCGGGTGCGGGCACGCCTCGCCGAGCCGCTGGACTCCCCGGCGGGGCGCCAGCAGTTCCGGCGGGGGCGGATCGACGCGATCGCGGGCACCGTCGCCCCGGTCGGCGCGGCCGGGTCGCACCTGCTCGCCGCGCTCGCCCGCGCCGACTGCCTGGTCGTGGTCGACGCGCAGGTCACGCGCGTGGAGGCCGGCGAGGACGTCGAGGTCTGGCTCCTGGACGGGTGATCCTCAGGGGGCTCGATGGAGCCCCTCGAGCCCTGGTCGAGCGTCCCGTCGAGCAATCCCGTTGGACCGTTGGGGCGACTCGGACTTCCGCAGTCGCGCGACATCGGGCACCATGTGTGACAGGTGTCATGGACCCGCATCTGCGTGTGTCCGGGCACCGACCGGATGAGGACCAACCGCTTGTCGCTGGGGAGCGGACGAGCGGTTCCCGGCCGGGGTCGCCGACTCGGGGGTTGGCGGCCCCGGCCCCATCCGGCCCTTCCCACCTCGTCCCGGACACGGCCAGGCCGATAGGTTTTCTCCTCGCGCGCCGTCGAGGAGAGGGATCCGTACCGACGATGGTCAACTCCGACCAGTCCCCCGCCCAGCACGACACCCCCACGGGTCTCGGCGGCACGGTGCGCCACGCACTCGCCCTCGTGCGCGACACGATCCCGCCGCTGCACCCCGGCGGCGCGCCCGTCATCGGCGCGGTGGCCGCCGCCGCGTTCGGGGCCCGGGCCCTGCGCGGGCGCGGCACGTTCGGGGCGCTGGCCGTCACGGCCGGGGTCGCCGCGTTCTTCCGCTCGCCCCACCGCACGACGCCCCGCCGCCCCGGCATCGCGGTGGCGCCCGCCGACGGCACCGTGAGCCTCGTCGACACCGCCGAGCCGCCCGAGGATCTCGTCGCCCGGGGCCTGCCGCCCGGCCCGCGCCCGCGGGTCAGCGTCTTCCTCTCGGTCTACGACGTGCACGTCCAGCGCGTGCCCGTCGACGGGCAGGTCCGGGCCGTCGAGCACCGCCCGGGCAGCTACCTCTCCGCCGACCTCCCCGCGGCCAGCGACACCAACGCGCGGACGGCGGTGTGGGTGCACGGCACCGAGGGGCACGACCTGGCGGTGCTCCAGATCGCCGGGCTCGTGGCGCGCCGCATCGTCTGCGACGCCGCGCCCGGCGACGAGGTCCGCGCCGGCGACGTCTACGGGCTGATCCGCTTCGGTTCGCGGGTCGACCTGCTCCTGCCCCCGGGCAGCACCGTGCGCGTCGAGCCCGGGCAGCGGGCGGTGGGCGGCGAGACGGTGCTCGCCGATCTGCCCATTCCGGGCAGCGGGGCACGTAGCGCCGCGGAGCCGGACCCGGGTAGAAGGTCCCGATGACTCCCGAGACCGCGGCGGGGCGCGGCGGCGGGCGCGGCGTGCGGCTGCTGCCGAACGCCGTCACCGTGCTGGCGCTGTGCTCCGGGCTGTCCGGTGTGCAGTTCATGCTCGCCGAGAACCGCGTCGCCGCCCTGGCCTGCATCGCGCTGGCCGCGATCTTCGACGCGCTCGACGGCCGCCTGGCCCGCCTGCTCGACGCGACCAGCCGCATGGGCGCCGAGCTCGACTCCCTGTCCGACTGCGTGTCCTTCGGCGTCTCCCCCGCGCTGATCCTGTTCCTCTGGACGCTGAACGACATCCGGATCGGCTGGGTGGTCGCGCTGGTGCTGGTGGTGTCCGCCGCGCTGCGCCTGGCCCGGTTCAACACGCTCTCCGACGACGAGGAGGCCCCGCCCTACGCGGGCGAGTTCTTCGTCGGCGTCCCCTCGCCCGCCGGGGCGCTGGTGGCGCTGGCCCCGCTGGCGCTCGAGATCCAGCTCGGCCCGGGGTTCTGGTCGCTGCCCGCGGTGATCGCGGTCTGGACGATCATGGTCGGGACGCTGATGATCAGCCGGGTGCCGACCGCCTCGCTCAAGAGCGTCCGGGTGCCGCCGACGCTCGTGGCGCCGCTGCTGGTCGCGGTCGCGTTCGCCGCGGCGGCGCTGGTGACGTTCCCGTTCGTCGTCTACGCCGTGGCCGTCGCGGTCTACCTGCTGCACATCCCCTGGGCGGTCAGCCGCTACCGCTGGCTGGGCCGCCACCCCGAGGTCTGGCACGTGCCGCCGCGCCAGCGCCGCGCCGTGCGCCGCGCCCACCGCCGGCTCGGCCTCGCGCCGCCGCGGCGCAACCTGCGCCGGCGGGTGGCGGGCGCCGCGGCCCGTGCCGGCAGCGCCGCCCGCAACATCGGGCGCGACCGCGACCGGCGCGGCGGCGACCCGACGGCACCGTTCCCGCCGCCGGGCCCGCCCGAACGGTCCACCGAGCGGCCCCGGGAGCGGGGCACCAACGGCACGGGCGACGGGGTGCGCGACCGCCGGCCGCGGCCCCGCGGCTCGCGCCGCCTCGGTCTGCGCCGGCACCGGGACGACCGCCCGTGAGCGCCCCGGTCGGCGTCGACCTCCTCGCCCGCCTGGGCACCTCCGCCGGTGACGCGCGGCGCGGCGTCGTGCGCCTGCACCCCGAGGTGATCACCGCGCTGGGCCTCGAGGCGTGGGACGCGGTGCGCGTGACGGGCGTGCGCGCGACCGCCGCCCTCGTCGCCCCGGCGGCCGCCCCCGCCGCGCCGGGCACCGCCGTGCTGGACGAGACGACCATGGTCAACGCGGGCGTCGTCGACGGGTCGACCGTCGGGGTCGCCGCCGCGCCGGTCGCCGTCGCGCGCCAGGTCGAGGTCGCGGGCTCGCGCCTGGCCACCGCGTCGCTGCCGCCCGAGACGCTGCGCCTGGCGCTGACCGGCAAGGTCATGCTCTCCGGCGACACGCTCTCGCTGCTGCCCCAGGACCTCAGCCCGATCCCCGGCGCCGACGCCGCCGGGGCCCGCCGCGGGCTCGCTGCCGCGCTCGGCGGCACCTGGACCACCGAGCTCGTCACCGTCACCGCCGCCGAGCCGCCGAGCGGCGCCGACCCCGCCTCGGCGCTGGTCGTGGCGCCGACGACGGTCGTGCGCTGGCGCAACGGGGCGAGCACCGGGACGCCGACGGTCGTCGAGCCCCGCCCGGTCGCGGCGACCCCGGTCTCCGCGCCGGTCTCCGCGCCCGTCGCCCCGGCGGCCCCGGCCGCGCCGGTCGTCGAGGAGCCGGCCGTCGCCGTGGCCGACCTCGTCGGCCAGGCCGAGCCCGCCCGCCGCCTGGGCGAGTGGTTCGACCTGGTCTTCCGCCGCCCCGAGCTGCTCGAGCGCCTCGGCGCCGCGCCGCGGCTCGGGGTGCTCGTCAGCGGGCCCGAGGGCGTCGGCAAGACGACGCTCGTGCGGGCGGTCGCCGCGGACGTCGACGCACGGGTGGTGTGCCTGTTCGCCCCCGACGTCGCGGCGATCGAGGCGGGCGCGGCCGCGGCCCGGGTGCGCGAGGCCGTCGACGACGCGACCGCGAGCGCCCCGACGGTGCTGCTCGTGACCGACGCCGAGGTGCTGCTGCCCGCCGCCGACCCGCCGCCGCTGTCCACGCTCGTGCTCGAGGCGCTGCGCCGGGCCGCGGGGACGCCGGGCACGGCGCTGGTGCTCACCTCCTCGCGCGCGGAGGCGCTCGACCCGCGGGTGCGCGGCGCCGACCTCGTCGACCGCGAGCTCACCCTGCCCGCCCCCGGCGACCGCGACCGCGCCGAGCTGCTGCGGGTGCTGCTGCGCGGGGTGCCGCTGGCCAAGGACGTCGACCTGGCCTCGGTCGGCGCGCGGACCCCGGGGTTCGTCGCCGGGGACCTCGTCGCGCTGCGCCGGGAGGCCGCCGTCCGGGCCGCGTTGCGGGTGGGCGGCGACGAGGGCGACCCCTCCCTGACCACCGACGACCTCCTCGGCGCGGTGAGCTCGGTGCGCCCGGCGTCGCTGTCGTCGGGGTCGCAGACGCTGTCGTCGGGCGGGCTGACCCTGGACCGGGTCGGCGACATGGTGGAGACCAAGCAGGCGCTCACCGAGACGATCCTGTGGCCGCTGCGCTACCCCGACTCGTTCGCGCGGCTCGGGGTGTCGCCGCCGCGGGGCGTGCTGCTCTACGGGCCGCCGGGGTGCGGCAAGACGTTCCTCGTGCGGGCGCTGGCGGGCACCGGCTCGCTGAACGTGTTCGTGGTCAAGGGCGCCGAGGTGCTCGACAAGTTCGTCGGCGAGTCCGAGCGCGCCGTGCGCACGCTCTTCCGGCGGGCCGCGGCCGCCGCACCGGCGCTGGTGTTCCTCGACGAGATCGACGCGCTCGCCCCCCGCCGCGGCGGCTCCACCGACGCCGGCGTCTCCGACCGGGTCGTCGCCGCCCTGCTCACCGAGCTCGACGGCGCCGAGCCCCTGCGCGACGTCGTCGTCCTCGGCGCCACCAACCGGCCCGAGCTCATCGACCCGGCCCTCCTGCGCCCCGGGCGCCTCGAGCGCCGCGTGTACGTCCCGCCTCCGGACGCCGCGGCGCGCGCGGACATCCTGCGCGCCTCGGCCCGCGACACCCCCCTCGCCGACGACGTCGACCTCGACGCCCTCGCCGAGGACCTCGACCGCTACTCCGCCGCCGACTGCGCCGCGCTCATCCGCGAGGCGGCGCTGACGGCGATGCGCACCTCGCTGGAGTCGACCGAGGTGTCGGCGAGCGACCTCGCCACCGCCCGCGAGGCCGTCAAGCCGTCGCTCGACCCCCGCCAGCTCGCAGAGCTCGAGGCGTACGCGGGCGAGAACTGAGGTGTCAGCGGCGTGGCGTCGCTGACGTTGAGTGTCCGTAACGCCACGCGCTCGACCGGGGAGTACCGCTATCCGCGGCTCTGGCCCCAGTTGTTCGTCGCGATGACGATGACGCCGGGCGAGGCGTTCGCGATGCCGTCGAACCGGGGCATCGAGCGCAGCCCGAACTCGCCGGCGATGGCGTCGGCGGCGCCCTGCTCGCCGGTGCCGGGGCGGTAGTAGACGGTGCTCTCGGGGATGACGCCGCTGGGGTAGTTGCCGACCTCGACGACGTTCCAGCCCTGGGCGCGCATCTCGCCGGCCGCGCGGTCGGCGAGGCCCTGGATGGTCGAGTTGTTGAAGACCCGCACCGCGACCGCGGAGTTCACGCCACCGCCGCCACCGCCGCCTCCACCGGAACCGCCCCCGGACCCGCCGGAGCCACCGCCGGCCGGAGCGCCGCCGGCGCCGCCGCCGGGGACGATCGGCGCGCCCACCGCGGGCCCACCGGCACCGCCGGGTGCGGGGGTGCCGCCGACACCGCCGGGCGGCACCGGTCCGCCGGGCGGCACGGGGCCGCCGGGCAGACCCTGGCCGGGCACGCCGGCCTGGTTCGGGGCGGGAGCGGGCGCCGGCGCGGGCGAGCCGTTGCCGGTCGCGCCCGGGAGCGGCGCCGCCGGGCTCGCGGGCGCGGCCGTGGGGCTCGACGGCCCCTCGCCCCCGAGAGCGAGCAGGCCGACCACCGCGGCGACACCGGCGATCGCGAGCAGCACGATGCCCGCGATGCGCATGCGCGAGGCGTCGGCGGACCCGGGCCCAGTCATGTCCTGCTCCCCACCGCGGACCGTCGTCCGCTTCCTGCTCGCTCGGCGGAATGCCGCGTCAGGGAGTCAGGAGACCATCAACGAGGCTCCACACCGAGGCGACGCGCCGCACGGGCCCGCTGCCGGCTCTGTCTCAGGCGCCTCAGGCGTTTCACGAGCATCGGGTCGGCCGCAAGGGCCTCCGGCCGGTCGACCAGGGCGTTGAGCACCTGGTAGTAGCGGGTGGCGGACATGTCGAAGAGCTCGCGGATCGCCTGCTCCTTGGCGCCCGCGTACTTCCACCACTGGCGCTCGAACGCGAGGATCTCGCGGTCGCGACGGTCGAGCCCGTCCGACGGCTCGTCCTGCGGGGGATGCACCCGGACCGCGTCCGCCACGCTTCTCGCCTCCTGCCCACCACGGCGTCCCGCTGGCCTCGAATGACACGCCTGTCATTCGGGCTCCTCCATTCAATCACGGCGCCCCGACAGCGCGGGGCTCCACGCGTGGGAAGCCGTCGAACGGCGGGCACTACGGTGCGGCCGTGACCGTCAGGCCCGTCGTGATCGTCGGCGACCCGGTGCTGCACCGGCCGACCCGGCCCGTGACCCCCGAGGAGATCGGCGGGGAGTCGCTGCGCACCCTCGTCGAGGACCTCTACGAGACGATGGACGCCGCCAACGGCGTCGGCCTCGCCGCGAACCAGATCGGCGACGACCGGCGCGTCTTCGTCTTCGACTGCCCCGACCCCGAGCTGGACGGGGAGCGCCGGCGCGGCGTCGTCGTCAACCCGGTCCTCACCGCGGACGCGCCCTCGGGGACCATGCCCGACCCGGACGACGACGAGGAGGGCTGCCTGTCCGTGCCCGGCGAGTCCTTCCCGACGGGCCGGGCCGAGTGGGCCGAGGTGCGCGGGGTCGACGTCGACGGCGCCGAGGTCGTCGTCACGGGCACCGGCTATCTCGCCCGCTGCCTCCAGCACGAGACCGACCACCTCGACGGGTACCTCTACCTCGACCGCCTCGTCGGCCGGCACCGCCGCGCCGCCAAGCGCGCCGTGCGCGACCACGCCTGGGGCGTCCCGGGGAACTCGTGGATGCCGGGCGTCGACCCGGATCCGTTCGGTCACTAGAGGCGCCCGACGCCCCGGGGCCGTCGCCGAGAACGAACGAACGGCGCTCTCGCTGCTTCCGAAGCCGCGAGAGCGCCGTTCGTTCGTCACCGGGCGCACCTCCGCACCCCGGTTCCGCCCTCAGCGGACACGCCGACCGGAACGCCTGCAACGGTGTAAGCACGGTAGGTATGGACGAGCTCGACGCCTACTCCCGCACCGTGAGCACGGTCGCGGCCGCCGTGGGCCCGTCGGTCGCCGCGGTGCGCGCCGGCCGGGGCAGCGGGTCGGCCGTGGTCGTCGACGACGGTGTCCTGGTCACCAACGCCCACGTCGTCGCCGGCAACCGCGACGGCTCCGTCGCCTACGCCGACGGCACCGAGGGCCGGGTCGTGGTGCGCGGCACCGACCCGCTGTCCGACCTCGCCGTCCTGACGACGCGCGACCCCACCCCGCCGCCGCTGCCCCTGGGCGACGCCGCCGAGCTGGTGGTCGGCCAGCTCGTGGTGGCCGTCGGCAACCCGCTGGGGCTGGCCGGGTCGGTCACCGCCGGCGTCGTCAGCGGACTCGGGCGCGCCCTGCCCGTGCGCAGCGGCCGGGCGAGCCGGGTCGTCGAGGACGTCATCCAGACCGACGCCGCGCTCAACCCCGGCAACTCCGGCGGCGCGCTCGCCGACGCGTCGGGGCGCGTGGTCGGCATCAACACCGCGGTCGCCGGGGTCGGGCTGGGCCTCGCCGTGCCGATCACCGGCACCACCCGGCGCATCCTCGACGCCCTGCGGGAGGACGGCCGCGTCCGGCGCGGCTACCTCGGTCTCGTCGGCGCGCCCGCGCCGCTGCCCGCCGACATCGCCGCCCGCCTGGGCCGCGGGAAGGGCCTGCGCGTGGCCGAGGTCGTCCCCGGCAGCCCCGCGGCCCGCGCCGGGCTGCACGCCGGCGACCTCGTCGTCTCCGCCGACCGCGAGCCGGTCAGCGACGCCCAGGGGCTGCAACGGCGCCTGTTCGCGCCGTCGATCGGGCGCTCGATGCCGGTGACGGTGCTGCGCGGCGAGGCGATGGTCGACGTCATCGCGGTGCCCGCGGAGCTCACCGACGCGTGAGGACCACGACATGACCCCGGCCGGGTGACGCTGCCGGGGGCCGGAGGAACGACCTAGGCTCGGCCGGTGGGGGTAGACCGGTCCGCCGTCGAGATCGGTGTCCTGGGCCCGTTGCGCGCGGCCGTCGACGGCAGCCCGGTCGAGCTGGGCGGGCCGGCCCGGCGCGCGGTTCTCGCCCGGCTGGCCGTCGCGGGCGGAGAGGTCGTCACCGCCGACCGCCTGGTCGACGACCTCACCGGTGGGCGCCCGGGCCCGAACGCGCTGTCGTCGCTGCAGGTCCACGTCTCGCACCTGCGCCGGGCCCTGGAGCCGGGACGAGCGCCGCGGACGCCGCCGCAGGTCCTGGTCACCGCCGCCCCCGGCTACGCGCTGCGCCTGCCCGACCCCGACGCGCTCGACGCCGCCCGCCTCACCCGCCTCGTCGAGCGCGCCCGCGGCGAGGAGCCCGCCCGCGCCGCCGCGCTGCTGCGCGACGCCCTGGAGACGAGGCGCGGCCCCGCGTACGCCGAGTTCGCCGACGAGCCCTGGGCCCGCACCGAGGCGGCCCGGCTCGACGAGCTGGTGCTGACCGCGCGGGAGCGCCTCGCCGCCGCCGAGCTCGCGCTGGGCCGGCACGCCGACGTCGTCCCGCTGCTCGAGGGCCACGTCCACGACCACCCCCTGCGGGAGGAGGGCGTGCGCCTGCTCGCCACCGCCCTGCATCGCGGCGGGCGCACCCCGGAGTCGCTGGAGCTGCTGCGCCGCACGCGCGACCGCCTGCGCGAGGACCTCGGCCTCGATCCCGGGCCGGCGCTCGTCCGCCTCGAGGGCACCGTGCTGCAGCCGGAGGTCCCGCGTGAGGCCGCCGCGCCCCTCGGCCGCGACCACGAGCTCGCCCGCTGCGACGCCGCCGCGGACCGTGTGGCCCGGGGCGCCGTGGAGCTGGTGCTCGTCGCCGGCGAGGCCGGGTCGGGCAAGACGACGCTGGTCGACGCCGTCGCCGAGGGCCGCGCCCGCGCGGGCTGGACGGTCGCGCGCGGCCGGTGCCCCGAGGTCGACGGCGCGCCGCCGGCGTGGCCGTGGACCGAGGTGCTGCGCGACCTGGGCGTCTCCGCCGTCCCGGACGCCGACGAGGCCACCCCCTTCGCCCGCGGCCGGGCGGTCCTGGAGGCGCTCGTGGACCGCGCCCCCGTCCTCGTCACCCTCGACGACCTGCACCGCGCCGACGACGAGACCCTGCGCCTGCTCCGCATGGTCGCGACGGGCGCGGGCGCGGGGCTGCTCGTCGTCGGTACCCACCGCAGCGAGGAGGACACCGCCGCGCTCGACGCGACGTGGGCCGCGCTCGCGACCGTCGTGTCCGACCGGCTGACCGTCGGCGGGCTCGCCCCCGACGCCGTCGGGGCCCTGCTCGCGCGGCACGGGCTGCGGGCCGACGCCGCCACGGCGTCCGCCGTCACCGACCGCACCGGCGGCAACCCGCTGTTCGTCCGCGAGGTGGCCCGGCTGGTGGCGACGACCGGGGACGGCGGGACCGTGCCGGCGGGGGTCCGCGACGTGCTGCGCCGCCGGCTGCGCGAGCTGCCCGGGCGCTCGCGGGCGGTGCTGGCGCACGTGGCCCTGCTCGGGCGCTCCGCCGACGTCGACCTCGTGCTCGCCGTGGAGGCCGCGGTCGCGGGCCGCACGGTCGCCGAGGTCGAGGAGGAGGTGCTCGACGGGCTCGAGGCGGCCGTCGCCGCGGGGGTGATCGGCGAGGACGACGGGGCCCGCGCGGTGCGGTTCGTCCACGACCTGTGGCGCGAGGTCGTCGCCGACGAGGTCCCGCGCCTGCGGCGGGCGCGCCGGCACGCGCGGATCCTCGACGTGCTGGAGGCGGGGGTGGCGGGCACGGAGGGGCCCGCCGCGCTCGCCCACCACGCCCTCGCCGCCGGCGACCGCGTCGCCCCCGAGCGGATGCTCGCCCACGTCACCGCGGCCGCCGACGCCGCGATGGCGCGCGGGGCGTTCCGGTCGGCGGTCGCGCTGTGCCGGGGCGCGCTCGTGGCACCGGGCCCTCCGTCGCCGGCGGTCGTCGGGCTGCGCTGCGCCCTGGTCGCCGCGCTCGCCGCCTCCGGCGCCGGGGAGCACGCCCACGCCGAGCGCGAGATCGCCGTCGAGGCTGCGCGGGCGTCCGGCGACCCGGGGCTCCTCGCGCGGGCCCTGACCAGCCTCGACGCGCCGATGCCGTGGCCGGTGCGCGGGACGGGCGGGCGGATGGCGCCGCTGTTCGTCGCGCTGCTGGACGGTCCGCTGGACGACGGGATGCGCACCCGGCTGCTCCTCGCCCTCGCCCGCGAGGTGGAGTTCGTGGAGCCGGAGCGGGCCGCGGCGCTGGCCCGGGAGGCGCTGGAGCGGGCACGCGCGTCGGGGCGGACCCGGCTGCTGTGCACCGCGCTCAACACGGTCTTCCTCGTCAACTCGCAGCCCGAGTGGTGGGGCCGGATCGAGCCGGTGGGCCGGGAGATGCTCGACGCGGCGACCGCGGGCGGGCACGCCGACCACCGCGCCGAGGCCCACCACGTGCTGTTCTGCGCGGCCGTGGTGCGCGACGACCTCGCCGCCGCCCGCCACCACGCCGACGCCGCCCTGGCCGCCGCCACCGACGGGCAGCTCGAGATGACGCTGGCCTTCGTCGGGCTGCACGACGCGATGCTGGCGCTGACGCGCGGCCGCGACGATGTCGCCGAGCGCACCTACGCCGAGGAGGGCGGGCGCCTGGCCGCCGCCGGGGTGCCGCACGCGGGGGTGCTCGTCGAGGTCGCGCGGTTCACGCTCGCGCTCGCCCGCGGGGACACCTCCGGGACGCTGCCGGCGCTGCGCCGGATCGACGGGTCGTTCCCCCGCTACGTGCACGACCTGCTCGCCCTCGCGCTGCTCGACGCCGGGCGCGAGGAGGAGGCACGGGGGCTGTGGGCGCAACGCCTGCCGGTGCCGCGGGACTGGAGCTGGGGCGGGCTGCTCACCGTGCAGGGGCTCGTCGCCGCGCGGCTCGACGACCGCGAGCGCGCCGCCGAGGCGTTCGCCGCGCTCGAGCCGTTCGCGGGGCGGTGGGGGCTGTCGGTCACCGGGATCCTCGCCTTCGCGCCGATCGACCTGGTGCTCGCCCGGCTCGCGCGCGTGCTCGGGCACGGGGACGACGCCGTCGCGGCGCACCTGGCGCGGGCGCTGACCGTCGTCGGGGACTCCGGGCCGTGGCGTGACCGGGTCGACGAGTTGCTCCCCCTCGACGCGCGCGGTTAGCGTCCGCGCCGATTCGTCACGCGGGAGCCCGTCATGACCGGGCTGAGAGGGCGGGGAGCCGCCGACCGCTGGACCAGCCGGGTCATGCCGGCATGGGAGGAACGTCCGTGTCCGACACCCCGCCCGTCGCCCTCGCGATCGCCGGCACCGACTCCGGCGGCGGCGCCGGCCTCACCGCCGACGTCCGCGCCTTCACCGCCTGCGGGGTGCACGGCGCGGTCGCCGTCGCCGCGGTGACCGTGCAGAACTCCGTCGGCGTCCAGGACTTCCACCCGATCCCGCCCGAGGTCGTCGCCGCGCAGATCCGCGCCGTCGCCGGGGACATGGGCGTCGACGCGGCGAAGACCGGGATGCTCGCCTCGACCGCGATCATCACCGCCGTGGTGGAGGCCGGCGACCAGGTCGGGCTGGGGACCCGTGTGCCGTTCGTCGTCGACCCGGTGGCGGCGTCGATGCACGGGCACGCGCTGCTGGCTCCCGAGGCGCTCGAGGCGGTGCGCACGCTCCTGATCCCCCGCGCCACCCTCGTCACGCCGAACCTCGACGAGGTGCGGCTGCTGGTGGGGGTCGAGGTCGTCGACGACGACACCGCGCGCGAGGCCGCCCGCGCGCTGCTGGACCTCGGGGCGGGCGCGGCGCTGGTCAAGGGCGGGCACCTGGAGGGCTCGGCGGACGTCGTCGACCTGCTGGTCCTGGCCGACGGGACCGAGCACCGCTTCACCTCACCCCGCCGCTCGACCGAGCACACCCACGGCGGCGGCGACTCGCTCGCGTCGTCGATCACCGCCGGGCTGGCGCGCGGGATGGCGCTGGTCGAGGCGGTCGCGCTCGGGAAGGCGTACATCACCCGCGCCGTCGAGCACGCCTACCCGCTCGGCGCCGGCCACGGCCCGGTGTCGTCGGTGTGGTCGGTCGCGGCCTGGGAACGGTCGTGAGCACTTTCCGGCGCTATAGGGCCGGAAAGTACGCACGTACCGGGACGCGATGATGGCGTGATGGCCGAGACCCCACCGCGCGCGCTGACGATCGCCGGTTCCGACTCGGGCGGCGCCGCCGGGCTCGAGGCCGACCTGCGCGCGATGACCGCCTGCGGTGTGCACGGGTGCGTCGCGGTCACGGCGGTCACCGTGCAGAACTCGCTCGGCGTCTCCGGGGTGCACCTCGTGCCCCCGGAGACGGTCGCGGCGCAGGTCCGGGCGGTGGTCACCGACATCGGCGTGGGCGCGGCCAAGACCGGCATGCTCGCCTCGCGGGAGATCATCGACGCGGTCGCCGACGTCGTCGACGAGGTGGGGATCGGGCGCGGTCCCGGCGCCGTCCCGTTCGTCGTCGACCCCGTCGCCGCGTCCATGGCCGGCGAGCAGCTGCTCGCCGACGACGCGATGGAGGCCATCCGCACCCGGCTGTTCCCCCGCGCGGCGCTCGCGACCCCGAACCTCGACGAGGTGCGCCTGCTCGCCGGCATCACCGTCACCGACGCCGAGACCGCCCGCGAGGCCGCCCGGGCCCTGCACGCGATGGGCCCGCGGTACGTGCTGGTCAAGGGCGGGCACCTCCGCGGGTCGCCCGAGGTGATCGACCTGCTCTTCGACGGCGAGCAGACCTGGGAGTTCTCCGGCCCGCGCATCGACACCCCGCACGTCCACGGCGCCGGCGACGCCCTGGCCAGCGCGACCTGCGCCGCGCTGGCCCGGGGAGCCACCGTGCCCGACGCCGTCGCGGCCGCCGAGCGCTACATCCGCCGCGCCGTCGCCGAGTCGTACCCCCTCGGCGCCGGCGTCGGCCCGGTCTCGCCGCTGTGGGCGATCGATGATGCGCTCCGCGCACGTGAGTGAATCGGGTCGCCGGGGCGACCCGGAACGCTCACAAGCGCGAAGCGCCTCCGAAGACCAGCTTCTCCGCCCGGCGCAGGCGCCGGCGGGTGATCGGCAGCAGGACCATCAGGACCGGGCCGGCGGCGCGGCGCAGGTCGGCCATCTGCTCGGGGCTCGCGACGGCGGCGACGCGCGGCAGGACGAAGCCCATGTCGCCGCCCCGGTCGCGCACGGCGGCCTCGACGGCGCGCCACTCGTGCTGCGGGACGTGCGCCAGGATGATCGGGAAGACCTCGCGCTCCTCCTCGGCGATGTGCTCGGCGAGGACGTCGGCGAGCGCCGCGAGGTGCTGGGCGAGCGCGCGGGCCGCCGCGGCGTCGGTGGGCGCCCGGGCGAGGTCGCCGGCGGCGGCGCGGACCTCCGCGAGCAGCGGGTCGAGCGCCGCGTGGTCGTCGGTGAGCGCGGCGAGGTCGACGCGGTCGCCCGCCCGGGCCTCGAGCACCGGCCAGAGCACGTCGTCCTCGGCCTCGTGGTGGTGCCCGATCTCGTCGGCGAGGCGCCCGACCCAGCGCGCGATCGCGGCCGCGCGGGCCCGGTCGACGCGTTCGGCGCCGGTGACAATGCGGGACGCGAGGTCGGCGAGGCGGCGGCTGTCGGCACACATCGCGCGGTGCCCGAGGGTGATGCCGAGCAGGTCGTCCTGGCGGGTCGGGGTCGCGGTGGTCATCGTGGGTGCTCCGTTCGTGGCGGTCGCCGACCCTCGTGATCGGCATGGCGCGAGCATCGGCCGCGCGACTTGCGAACGACTAGGCGCCGAACACCAGCCGCTCGCGCCGGCGCAGGGCGCGCCGGGCCAGGACACCGGGCAGACCCCGGCCGCCGAGCGCGGCGTCGACGGCGGCGACGTCCTCGGGACCGGCCGTGACGTGGGCGCGGGCCGCGGTGAACGCCGGGTCGGGGGAACCGGTGTGCAGGGCGCGCACGGCGCCCAGCCAGTCCGCGCGCGGCACCCGGGGCAGCACGCCGACCAGCTCCCGCTCGGCGTCGTGGCGGTGCTCCTCGAGGAGCTCGGCCAGCTCGTCCAGCAGGCGCGCGAGGCGGCCGATGCGGGCGAAGTCCTCGGCACTCGCGACCGCGATCGGGCGCAGCAGCAGGGCGCCGACCATCCCGCGGGTGGCCCGCCGGACCTCGCCGAGCAGGCCGCGCAGGGCGACGTGGTCGTCCCGCAGCCCGGAGAGGTCCAGCGTGCGCCCGGCGTGCCGCTCGAGCACCGGCCAGAGCACGGCCTCCTCGCTCTCGTGCCGGTGGCGCACGGCCTCGCACACGCGCTCGGCCCAGTCGCCGACGGCCAGCGCACGCCGTTCGCCGAGGGCCACCGTCCCGGCCGCGATGCCGTCGGCGAGGCGCGCCAGGCGCCGGACGTCGGCGAGCAGGGCGCGATCGGTGACGCGCAGCGGCGCGCGGTCGCGGTCGGTCGGGGATGCGGGGCCTGTCTCGGGGTCGGTCTCGGGGTCGCTGGCGGTCTCGCTGGCGGGCGGGGCGATGGTCACGCCGGGCTCCTGGGGCTCACGTGCTCGTCGGATGCCCACAGGGTGGTCCTCACCGCTTGTCGTCGACTTGTCGCACGCTTACCGCCTCATCACCCGCCAGGGTGATCGATCGGTGACGTCGTGTCATCCGACTTGCGGGTGTGCTCCCCGGCGCCCGGGGGCACACAGCCGCCGTGACCGCCGACGCCCCCGTCCTGCGGCCGACCCGCGCGGGCTGGCCCGTCTACGCCGAACGCCCCCGGCGGCGGGCGCGCCAGTTCAGCGCCGACGTCGCCGTGCTCGTGTGGGTGGCGGTCGTCGTCTCGCTCGCGGTCCTGCTGTACGACGCCGTGCTGACCCTGCAGGGCCCCGGGCGGCAGATTGGCGCGGCGGGGTCCCGGGTGCGCGACACGTTCGCCGGGGCCGCCGACACCGCGTCGGGCGTGCCGTTCGTCGGCGACGACCTGGCCCGCGTCCTGTCGAGCGGCGCCGGGGCGGGCGACGACATCGTCGCGGCCGGCGACCAGCAGATCGCGGCGGTCGAGGCGCTCGCCACGGGGCTGGCGTGGGCGGTCGCGCTGCTCGCGATCGTCCCGGTGGTCGCCGCGTGGCTCTGGTTCCGGGTGCGCTGGATGATCGCGGCGCGGGCCGTGCTCGCCCTGCGCGACGGCCTGCGCGGCGGGGCGGGCGACGCCGACCTGCTCGCCCTGCGGGCCCTGGTCCACGCCACGCCGCGCCGGCTCGCGCGGGTCCCGGACGCGGCCGTCGGCTGGCGCCGGGGCGACCCCCACGTGCTGTCCCGGCTCGCCCAGCTCGAGCTCGCGCGCCTCGGTCTGCGGGCCCCGACCCTCGTGCGCGCCCCGGTCGGAGGCGTACCGTCGCGGGCGTTACCGGACGAATCGGACGACGCCGTGGAGGCGCCACCCGGGCATCTCCCCCGGGTCGACCCCGACGAACGGTGGGGTGACACACCCCCACCACCGGGTCCATCGGGCACTCAGACGTCCTAGCCTCGGCCCCCGAGCGGCGTCGTCCGGTGCGGGGAGGGCAGAGTGGACACAGTGGTGGACCGTTCACGACTGGCCGCGCTGCGGTCACGGGTCGTGGGCTGGGCGGCACGCCGGTACCTCGCCTGGCGCAGTCGCCGCGGCCTCGACCCGGTGACGCTGCTGCCGGACCACGCTCTGATGCCACTGCGGCGCGACGGCCTCGACCCGGTGCCCGCGCTGCGGGAGGCCCGCGAGGACAACCCGGTGCGGCACTTCCCGCTGCCGTTCGGGGTCACCGCGTGGCTGATCACCGGCCACGAGGAGGCGCGCGCCGTCCTCGGGCGCACCCGGGGGCTGTCGAACGACTTCGGCCACCTCGTCGGGCAGGCCGGCGTCACCGACGGGCAGAACCCCGGCGGGCTGGGCTTCACCGACCCGCCCGAGCACACCCGGCTGCGGCGCCTGCTGACCCCGGAGTTCACGTTCCGGCGCCTGGCGCGCCTCGGCCCGCGGATCACCGAGATCGTCGAGGGCCGCCTGGACGCCATGGAGGAGCTGGCCGCGGCGGGCGCGCCCGTCGACCTCGTCCGCGACTTCGCGACCCCGATCCCCTCGCTGACGATCTGTGAGCTGCTCGGCATCCCCTACGACGAGCGCGACGAGTTCCAGGCGCTGTCGACCGCGCGGTTCGACCTGTTCGGCGGCGCCGGCGCGGTGTTCGACAACATCTCCGGCTCGCTGCAGTACCTGCGCGGCGTCGTGGAGCGCCAGCGCGTCGAGCCCGGCGAGGGCCTGCTCGGCCAGCTGATCCGCGAGCACGGCGACGAGCTCGACACCGACGAGCTCGCCGAGCTCGCCGACGGCCTGCTCACCGGCGGCCTGGAGACCTCGGCGTCGATGCTCGCCCTCGGCGCCATGGTGCTGCTGCGCGACCCCGACAGCTTCGCCCTCGTGCGCGACGAGCCCGACGCCGTCCACGGGTTCGTCGAGGAGCTGCTGCGCTACCTGACCGTCGTCCAGATCGCGTTCCCCCGCTTCGCGACCGAGGACATGACCCTCGGCGGAGTGGAGATCAGCAAGGGCGACGGGCTGCTCGTGTCTCTCTCGGCCGCCGACCGCGACCCGCGCCTGGTCTCCGACCCCGAGACGTTCGACCCCCGCCGCCCGCCGACGCCCCACCTCGCGTTCGGGCACGGCATCCACCGCTGCATCGGGGCGGAACTCGCGCGGATGGAACTGCGCACGGCCTACCCGGCCCTCCTGCGCCGCTTCCCGCACCTGCACCTGGCCGACGACGCGGGCACGCTGGACGACCAGCCGTTCCGCAAGACGTCGATCGTCTACGGCGTCGACGCCCTCCCCGTCGCCCTGCGCTGACCCCCGACCCCGTACGAGCGATGCGGCGTTGCTGGCGTCTCATGCCAGGATCGCCACATCCTCGGTGGCGCGACACGCCGGTGTGGGCGTGGTGCGGGGTGTTTCAGCGTGGCGGCCACGCTGACGTTCAACGTCAGGAAATCCGCCCGCTCGATGAGGCCAAACCCGCGAGGCGAGCCTCCCGGCCGTGAACATCGGTTCCGTTGCGCCAGGCGCCTGCCTGAGCACGAACGCGCGCTCGCGCGCGCAGACGATCGATCGTGTCCGAGCCAGGCAGAGGAGGTCCGAGCGCTCGGGTCGACCTGATGATCGTGGGGGCTCTCCTGACGTTCAACGTCAGCGTGGCCGCCACGCTGGAACACCACGCACCTCGCCGACGCGGCTCCCCGGCGTGTCGCGCTGGCGAGGTTGTGGCGATCCTTGCGTGAGACGCCAGCAATGCCGCATCGCTCGTACCGCGAGAGGGCTCGGTCAGTCCACGTGCGGGCTGGAGGCCTGGGCCCAGTAGCGGCGGGGGATGCGGCCCGCGCCGTGGGCCAGCCGGCCCGCCTCCACACCCAGGCGCATGGCCGTCGCCATCGCCTCCGGGTCCGACGCGCGCGTGACCGCCGTGGCGAGCAGGACCGCGTCGCAGCCCAGCTCCATCGCCTGCGCCGCCTCGGACGCCGTGCCGATCCCCGCGTCGAGCACCACCGGCACGGAGGACGACGCAGTGATCATCTCGATGTTGTGCGGGTTCCGGATGCCCAGCCCGGTGCCGATGGGCGCGCCCAGCGGCATCACCGCCGCGCACCCCGCGTCGGCGAGCTTCGCCGCCAGCACCGGGTCGTCGTTCGTGTACGGCAGCACCGTGAACCCGTCGTCGACGAGCTGCTCGGCGGCGTCGAGGAGCTCGATCGGGTCGGGCAGCAGGGTGCGCTCGTCGGCGATCACCTCGAGCTTCACGAGGTCGGTCTCCAGCGCCTCGCGCGCCATCCGGGCCGTGTGGACGGCCTCGGCGGCGGTGCGGCACCCCGCGGTGTTGGGCAGGGCCTCGATGCCGAGGCGCCCGAGCAGCGCCAGCACCCCGGGACCGCCGCCGGCGTCGAGGCGCCGCATCGCCACCGTCGTCAGCTCGGTGCCCGACGCGACGAGCGCGCGCTCCAGCACCGCCAGCCCCGACGCGCCCCCGGTGCCCATGATCAGGCGCGACGAGAACTTCCGGCCGCCGATCACCAACGGGTCCACGAACGATCAGCCTCCCTGCACCGCGGTCAGCACCTCGACGTGCGAGCCCTCGAGCAACGCCACCGTCGCCCAGCTCGCGCGCGGCACCACGGTCCCGTCGACGGCCACCGCGACTCCGCGGGCGGGAACGCCGTGCTCGGCCATCAGGGCGGCGAGGGTGGTGCCGAGGCCGATCTCGCGGCGCTCGTCGTTCAGCCAGACGGTGGTCATCGCTGCCCTCCCTCCCTGCGCCGGCATGACCCGGATCAGGTTCGACGGTCGGAGCCCCGATGGCTCCCTCTCAGCCCGTGCCCGGGCTCCCGTGGTGTCCGTTTCCCACCGTACGCGCGGACGTCAGCCCCTCGCGACGGCCGACCGGTCGGCGGCCGCCGCCCGCGCCTCCTCCGGCAGCGGCTCCCCCCGCAGCACCGCCACCAGGGCGGACACCGTCACCGCCACCAGCAGCATCCCGTTGCGCCCGTGCCCCGTCGCGGCGACGAGCCCGGCGGGCCCGACCGGCCCGACCGGCCCGAGCAGCGGCAGGTTGTCGTCGGTTCCCGGACGGAACGAGGCGGCCGACTCCTCCAGCGCGTAGTCGGCGATCCCCGGCAGCACGCGCTCGACGTCCGCGACGAGGTCGCGCACGCCGCCCACCAGCACGTCCGCGTCGAAGCCGGCCTCGTACTGCGTCGCGCCGACCACCAGCCCGCCGCCGTCGCGCGGCACCGCGTAGACGGGCCGCCCGCTCACCGAGGCGCGCACGGTGCGTGACGGCGGCGGCAGCGACGACCGGCGCGCCCGCACCCGCAGGATCTCCCCCTTCACGGGACGCACCCGCCCCGCGAGCACCGGGTGCAGCCCCGCCGACCACGCCCCGGCGGCCACGACCACGCGCGAGGCCTCCAGCTCCCCGCCGTCCGCGAACGCCACCCCCGTCACCCGCTCCCCGTCGTCGACGACGCGCGCCACGGACCGCCGGGAGACGACCACCCCGCGAGAGGCCCCCGCCCGCGACAACGCCCCCAGCAGCACCCGGTTGTCGACGGCCAGGTCGTCGGGGATCGCCAGCCCCGCCCGCACCGACGGCCCCAGCGACGGCTCCAGGCGCCGGACCGCGCGCCCGCTCAAGCGCTCGACCACCCGCCCCCACGCGCGCAGGTGCTCCGCCACCCGGTCCAGGTCCTCGACGTCCGCGGCGTCGACGGCCACCTGCAGGGTCCCCTCGCGCCGCAGGCCCACCGAGCAGCCGGCATCGCGAGCCACCGCAGCGGCGAACGACGGCCACGCCGCCAGCGACGCCGCCCCCAGCTCGAGCACCTCCCGCTCGCCGGGCCACGCCTCGCTGATCGGCGCGAGCATGCCACCGGCCACACGCGAGGCCCCGGAGCCCGGGTCCGGGTCGACGAGCACCACCTCGCCCGCGAGCCCCTCGCGCGCCGCCGCCCAGGCGACCGCGCAGCCCACGGCCCCTGCACCCACGACGACGAGCCGGTCCCGCACGGTCGCCGAAACTACGCGATACCGTCGTCACGGTGAGTGCACCGAGGATCCGCAGCGACCGCCGCGCACGACTGCTGGACGCCCGCCTCTACCTGTGCACCGACTCGCGTTCCGCGCGCGGCGACCTCGCCGCGTTCGCCGACGCCGCCCTCCGCGGGGGCGTCGACGTCATCCAGCTGCGCGAGAAGGGCCTCGAGGCGCGCGACGAGCTCGCCGCGCTCGAGGTCCTCGGACACGCCGCGCGTCGCCACGGCGCGCTGCTCGCCGTCAACGACCGCGCCGACGTCGCCCTCGCCGCCGACGCCGACGTGCTCCACCTCGGCCAGGACGACCTGCCCGTCGAGTGGGCCCGCCGGGTGGTCGGCGACGACGTGCTCATCGGCCGCTCCACCCACGACGCCGACCAGGCCGCCGCGGGCGCCACCGAGGCGGGCGCCGACTACTTCTGCACCGGCCCGTGCTGGCCCACACCCACCAAGCCGGGCCGCCCCGCGCCGGGCCTCGACCTCGTCCGCACCACCGCCGCCGCGGCCCCCGCGCGCCCCTGGTTCGCGATCGGCGGGATCGACCACGCCCGCCTCGACGAGGTCCTCGCCGCCGGCGCCACGCGCGTCGTCGTCGTCCGGGCGATCACCGAGGCCGAGGACCCGGAGGAGGCCGCCCGCCGGCTGAGGGACCGCCTCAGCGCGCCACCGACAACGTGAGCCGCTCCGTTGCGAGCACCTCGTCGATCGGCTGGTAGAGGCTCGTGCCGCCGGCGGTCGTGCAGTCGCCCGTGCCGCCGGAGAGCAGCCCGAGCGCCGAGCTGCCCGACACGAACGGTCCGCCCGAGTCGCCGCCCTCGCTGCACGCGTCGGTGAGCACGAGGCCCTGCACGGGGCCCGCCGCGTAGTTGGCGGTGACGTTCACCGCGGTGACCTTGCCGCAGCGCCAGCCGGTCGTGGAGCCCGAGCGGCAGACGGTGGCGCCGACGGGCGCGGTCGCGGTCCCCGTGATCGACCGGGTCGTCGACCCCTCCGCGGCCACCGACGAGGTCGCGCGCCAGCCCGGTCCGACGTCGACGACGCCCCAGTCGCCGGTGCGGTCGAACACCGAGCTGCGCACGGGCCCGATCGGGCCGTTGTTCGCCCCGCTGACGTCGCCGCCGCGGTTCGTGCAGTGCCCCGCGGTGATCAGGCGGGGGTCGCCCGACGGGGCGGTCGCCGTGAACGCCAGCGAGCACCGCGTGCCGTTGACGCGGATCGCGTCGCCGCCGACGAGGTCGTACACCGGCGGGTCGGCCGGCGGGGCGGGGGCCGCCCGCGGGGTCGGCGCCGCCACGCCCTCGACGACCCGCACCGACGCGTCGACCTCGCGCGCCTCCCGGACGTACCCCGCGCTGCGCGCGTCCCGGGGGGCGGTGTTGAGCGCCAGCACGACCGAGCCGGTCGCGAGGTCCACCCACCACGCGCTCACCGCCGCCGGCGCGCCGCGGCGCTCCGCGAGGGCGTCGAGACGGTCCTTGACCGCGCCCAGCTCCGCGGGGCCCTCGGCGGGCGCCGCGCGGGCGGGCGACGGTGCGCCGACGAGCAGGCCGATCACCACGACGGCACCGAGCACCAGGCGCGCCGGCCGCCCCATGCCCACCTCCGACTCCGCTCGCGTCCGCCGGCACAGACACCGACGGCCGGACGAACGCTAAGGCGTCCGTCCGGCCGTCGGTGGGAGCCGGGGCGAGATCTCAGCCGTTGGTGGAACCCCCGCCGGACCCGCCGCCCGAGTCCCGCGGGACCAGGTTCGGCAGGAGCCCGTTCTGCGAGGACCGCGTCGACGGCTGGGACGTGCTCGTGTCGGGCTGCTGGGTGCCGGTGTTGCCCCCGCCGCCCTGCTGCTCGTCCTGCTGCTGCGAGGTCGTCGTCTCGCTCGGGGCGGTGGTGTCCTCGGTACCCAGGTCCTGGGTGGTGGTGGCCTGGGAGGTGCCGGTCTCCTGACCGAAGAGGCTCCCCACCGACGTCCCGCTCTCCCCGCCGGAGAGCGGACGCCCGGCGGCGGTCTCGACGCCGAACGTCGCCAGCAGGGCGATGACGAACACGCTGGCCGTGACGCCGCCGAGGGTCACCCAGGTCTTCCACCCGAGGCCCTTGAGCGCCGCGAGCATGCCCGCGAGGGTGACCTTGCGGCGCGCCGGCTCCGGCTCGAGCGGCGCGACCGTGGTCACCGCGTCGCCGGGCCCGCTCGGAGGGCCACCGGGACCACCCGGGCCACCGGGGCCACCAGGGCCCGTCGGACGACCCGGCTGCCCCATCACCGCGGTCGGCCCGCCGCCCGGGGGCGTCCCCGGCTGGCGGCTCTGCGGGATGAACGCGGTGGGCCGCACCTCGGTGGGAGCACCCGGCGCACCCGGGGCCAGCGACGTCGCCGGCGCGTTCGGGTCGACCCGCGCGTGCACCCGCGTCGGGTCGGCGCCCTCGGCGCGCACCGCCACACGGGTCTGGGGCACCGGCTGCTGGCCCGGCTGGCCCGGCTGACCGGGACGTCCGGTCGTCGGGCCCGCGGCGCCGGGCACCCGGCGGGTCGGGTCGGCCGGCGGCATCCCGGGCCGCACCTGGCGCTGTCCCGGCGGCATCGGGACGCCGGGACCGGGCGTGGGCGGCCCGGCGACCGGACGGGCCGGCTGACCGGGCTGACCGGGCTGGGCGGGCTGACCGGGCTGCTGCCCCTGGTTCGGGGCGGGCCGCACGCCCGCGACCTTGCCGACCGCGGTCGCCACGCGGGTGTTGTTCGGCCCGGCGACGACGAGGCGTTCCTTGACGCGGTCGCGCGTCACCTCGAGCGAGCGCTGGTAGAGCGCCGAGCCGATCGTGGTGACGATCGACGCCACCGCGGCGCCGCCGATGGTGCCGAGCACGCCGAGGAACGACCCGAGGATCGACGCGGTGGCCGCCGCGAGGGCGGCACCGATGATCTGGGGGAAGGTCAGTCCCACGCCGGAGGACTTGGTCTCCGACTTCGTTTCAGGGTTCGCAGGTGACATGGCTCCCGGTGGGCACGGATCGGGGTGGATCGGGCAGGTCGGGGTGCCGTCCGACGCGGCATCCCACAACGGACGACGCCCACCATGGTGCCGCGTTGTCCACCGGTGAGAGCGTTCACCCTTGGACCAAGTCAGCCCTGGCAGAAGGTCGTCGTCGCTGACCCGAACGGATCAAGCAGCGGGCACGACGGGATGCCGTGGGCCCGGATGCCCGGGAGGCAGGGCCGAACGAACCAACGGCCAGGACGCTGCGACGCACACCACGACGAGCGGCCACGTCAGCACGAGCTGGGCGACGGCCAGGGCCGCCGTCTGACCGGCGATCCACAGCCCG
This sequence comes from Actinomycetospora flava, assembly GCF_037400335.1. Classification (NCBI taxonomy): domain Bacteria; kingdom Bacillati; phylum Actinomycetota; class Actinomycetes; order Pseudonocardiales; family Pseudonocardiaceae; genus Actinomycetospora; species Actinomycetospora flava. The sequence goes on along the minus strand of NZ_JBBEGM010000002.1, from coordinate 340,808 downwards.
ACGAACACCACGACCCGCACCGCGTACTGACCCGCCCACACCCAGCTCGCCCGGCTGTAGCCGCGGACGAGGTCCGGATCCCGGCGCCACAGCGTGGGGTGCCCGGTGAGCGTGCCCACGACGACGCCCAGCAGCGGCCAGCGGATCGCGATCGAGACCAGCCACGCGATCAGGCTGCCGGCGTTGGCGACGATGCGGGGCAGGAAGAAGTCCTCCGCGCGGCCCGTGTACAGCGCGAGCAGCGCCGCCCCCACCGCGAGCAGCAGGCCCACGGCGAGCGCCCGCGGCCGCTCCCCCCGCCGCAGGCGCCAGACCGCGATCACGGCGGCGACGGCGACCGCGGCGATGCCGCCGACGAGGATCGGCTGCGCCCACGCCAGCGCGTCGGCGGTCAACCAGACGGCGACGAACACCACGCCGGGCACCGAGGCGTCGATCGCCTGCCCGCGTCCCCCGAGGATCTCGGTGAACGGATTCGCCTCGCGCCGACGTCCCGGTGCCCGCTCCTCGCGCGTCTCCCCCACCCCAGGGTCGTCGGTCAACCGAGGGGCTCCGCGGTGCGGCCGCGGCGCGCGAGCTCGGCGGTGAAGGCCGGCGACGGCGTGCTCGGGCTCGAGATCTCCACGAGCATGCCGTTGGGGTCGGTGACGAGCATCTGGCGGCGGCCGTGGAACAGGTCCCGGGGCGGCGCCACGAGCGGCAGGCGCAGCCGCCGGGCCTCGGCGTGCACCGCGTCGACGTCGTCGACCATGAACGTGAGGATCACCCCGGCCGGCTCGGCCCGGTAGGGCGGCGGGACCAGCTCGTGGCCCACCGCCCAGATCGCGAGCTCGTGGACGTCGTCGCCCTCGGAGCGGGTGAGCGCCACGTACCAGTCGCTGTCGAAGGCGACCCGGAACCCGAGCAGCGCGACGTAGAAGTCCCGCGTCTCCGGCAGCCGGTCGGACAGGACGGTGGGGAACGAGCGGCTCATCGCCATGCCTCGGCATCCTCTCTCCGGCGGGCCTCCATCGTCCCGCATCACCGGCGTTCCCCCGGTCGGGGGGCCGATCTCGGGAGATCACGGCTCCGTCACGGGTCGACGGGGCCGACCGTCACCCGGATGACCGCCCAGCACGCCTCGGTGAGCTGGGTGGCGAGCTGGTCGCGCGTGGCGCCGTGCGGCGCGTCGAGCCAGTGCGCGCTCGCGGAGTCGACCATGCCCACGAGCCCGAAGGCGAGCGGGTGCGCGACCGGCGGCGCGATCTCCGCCCCCAGCGAGCCGTCGATCAGCATCCCCGCGACGTGCTCGGCGACGGTCGCGCGCACGTTGGTCGTCGCCGACTCGCCGCCGGTGCCGAACGAGGTGCGCTTGAGGTAGCGGTAGACGTTCGCGTTCGCCTCCAGCCAGCCCAGGTGCGCCCGCAGCGCCTTGGCCAGCATCTCGAACGGCCGTCCCGACGGGCGCCACACCGGCTCGAGCACGTGCACGAGGCGCTCGACCGAGCGCGCGGCGATGGCGCTCTGCAGGTCGTCGCGCCCCTCGAAGTGCCGGTAGAGCCCGGGGCGCGAGACGCCGGCCCGCGCGGCGATCTGCTCGGTGGTGACCTCGGGTCCGTGCTCGCCGATGGCCGCCACCGCGGCGTCGACGAGCTCGAGCCGGCGGGCCTCCCGGTGCCCGGCCCACCGCGCGGCACGCCCGTCCACGGGGGCGTCGTCGGGGATCTCCTCGGTCATGGTCCGACCAGGGTGGCACCGCGGGGGGTGACCGGCCAGTGAAACGCAGGTCAGGAGCGGGTCAGGTCCGGGTGCCGACGTGCTCGCTCGCGCGCCCGACCAGCACGAGCAGGCATCCGGCGAGCACGCCCGCGACCACGGCGCGGCCGCCGTGGGTCGGGTCGGCGAGGGCCACGAGCGAGGAGAACACCGTGACCGCCCACCCGAACACCGCGAGCCAGCTCGAGATCGGCCGCAGGCCGTCGACGGTCGTGGTGTCCCGGCGGGCCCGCACCGACCGCCACGCCGCGAGCACGAACGCCAGGACGACGGCCACGACCACGGCGGTCGTCCGGCCCGGACCCGGCGGCACCAGCCCCACGACCAGCAGCGTCGCCGCCGCCACCACCAGCGCCGCCCCGGTGACGAGCCAGCCGGCGCGGCGCACGCGGGCGTCCCCGCCCTCGCCGGCGGTGGTCCCGATGGGCATGGGCGAGAGGGTATCGGCGCGGTGGCCGATCGGGCGCGGGCGTGCTCGGTCGTGCGCGTTATGATTGCCGGCCCATCGGTTGACGTCCCAGCCGCTCGCCCGGCTGAGCGATGCCCATGGCCGGGCGGACCCTCGCCCGAGGAGAACCGCGATGGACTCGACCGCTCCCCCCGCGCCGAACCACACGGCCCGGAACGGCCCGCTGCGCCTCGACGCGGAGCAGGTCCCGGTCCCGGACCTGACGCGCCTGTGCCGGCACGCGCTGCGGGTGGCCGACGCGGTGCGGTGGGTGCAGATCGCGGTGCCGGTCCGGCACGGCACCACCGTGACCTCGTCGGCCGGGGAGCTCTCCGCCGCGGCCGTCGACGCCGTCGGGCGGGGCCCGCGCGCGACCGCCGCCCGCTCCGGGGTCCCGGTGGTCGTCGACGACGTCGCGACGGACTCGCGCTGGCCCACCCTGCGGCGCGAGACGGTCGGCGCCCCGGCGTCGCTGCTCGTGCTGCCGCTCGGTCCCGTGGGCGGCACGCTCACGCTCGCCGCCGACGCCACGCTGACCTTCGGTCCGGAGGTGCGCGCGGTCGCGGGCGAGGTCGCGCGCCTCGCCGGGCGCACGCTGGCCGCGCTCGACCACCCCGGCGCCGGCGACCCGGGCGTGCGGGCGCGCGACGTCCTCGTGGCCGCCCGCGCCCTGCTGGCCCGGCACGAGCAGGTGTCCCCGGACGCGGCGTTCGAGCTGCTGCTCGAGCGCGCGCACCGGCACTCCGAGACGGTCCTCGCCTGCGCCGAGCAGGTGCTCGACGAGCTCGGCGGCGTGCCGTCCGACGAGTACGGCCGCCCGCCCGAGCCCGCGACGCTGCGCCGGGCGATCGCGTACCTGGAGGAGCACGCGGCCGCCGACGTCGACGTCGCCGACGTGGCCGCCGCCGCGGGCCTCGGGGTGCGCGGGCTGCAGATGGCCTTCCGCCGCTGGCGGGACACCACCCCGCTCGCCTACCTGCGCGAGGTGCGCCTCTCCCGCGCCCACCAGGAGCTGCGGGCCGCCGACGCGCGCACCGGCGGCGAGACCGTCGCCGACATCGCCGCCCGCTGGCACTTCACCCACCCCGGGCGCTTCTCGGTGACCTATCGGGAGCGGTACGGCTGCTCGCCGAGCGAGACCCTGCGCGCCTGAACCTTCCCGGCGACGAGGAGACGCGCCTGAGCCCTCCCCGAGCCCGCGTCGGCCGTCTACCGTCGCGGGAGTGGGCCACGCGCGGGAGGTGGACGCCGCGCGGCGGCGCTTCCTGCGCCACGGCCGGGACGCGGTGATCCCCGGCGTCGTGCGGCCCGAGGTCCTCGCGTCGTGGGAGCGCTCGTCCGGGGTCGACACGTCGCGTCTCGTCGCGGCGCCGGGCGCCCTGGACGACGGGCCGCGCACGGCGGCGGCGCGCCGGGTCGCCGACCGCGTGCACCCCCGCGACCCGGACCTCGACGCCACCCTGCTCGTCGTCGACCGCGACGGGGTGGTGCTCGTGCGCCGCGACGGCGACCCGGCGCTCGCGGAGATCCTCGACGCGCTGCACCTCGTGCCGGGCGGCGCGTACGGCGAGCAGGTCGTCGGCACCACCGCGGCCGCGCTCGCCCTGCACGAGGGCGTCGCGACGACGGTCGAGGGACCCGAGCACCTGCACCCCGCGCTGGCCGTCCTCGCCGGGGCCGCGGCGCCGGTCGACCCGGGCGACCTCGCCGTCGTCGTCGTGCGCCACGCCGAGGACGGCGCGGTGCGCGACCTGCCGCTGGCCCGGGCGCTGGCCCGCGAGATCGCCGACGAGGACGCCGCCGGGCGCCGCGGGCGGATCCTCGCGGTGCACGACGCCCTCGCCGCCGCAGCCGCCGACGGCGCCTCGTGGGTGGTGGCGACCGACGGCGACGACCTCGTGCTGGGCGCCGGCGCGCGCCGTCTCCCGCCCGCCGACCAGCAGGTGCTCGCCGACCTCGCCCTCGCCGGCCTGGCCCTGGAGCGCCCGGACGCGCCGTACCACGTCGACCTGCCCTCGGGCGGCTGCGCGGAGGTCGCCGTGCGCGAGATCCGCCACGAGGACCGGCTCGTCGGGTGCGTGGTGGGCGGGCGGCCCGCCGTCGACGAGGGGGGTCGCCGGGAGGCGGAGGCGCGGCGTCGTCAGGGCTCGCACGTCGCGCCCACCTCGCGGCGCGACTTCGCCGCCGACGTCCGTGGCGACGAGCGCGCCCACGCCGAGGCCCGGGTGCGCGCCAACCGCGACCTGCTCACCCCGTCGCTGCGCGCCCGCCAGGAGCTGGCCGCGAACCTCGGGCAGCGCCGCCACCAGGTGCTCGTCGGCGAGGCCGGGGTCGGCAAGCGCACGCTGGCCGTCGAGCAGTTCGTCCGCCTGCACCGCGACGGCACCGTCACCGTCGTCAGCACCGACGCCTCCGACGACGGGGCGCGGGCCGTCGAGCCGCTCGAGCGCCTGGTCCACCGGCCGCCGGCGCGCCCGCACCTCGTCGTGCTCCGGGGGCTGCACGGCGTGACCCCGCTGGCCGCGCGGCGGCTCGACGAGCAGCTCGGCCTGCTGCTGGCGCGCTCGTCCCACGCGGTCGTCGTCGCGTGCCTGGACACGACGTCGGTGGACGCGAGCCGCCCCTACGGCCTGCTGCTGCGGCACTTCCACGAGACCGTCCGCGTCCCCGCCCTGCGCCACCGCGCCGACGAGCTCGCCGACATCGCGCTCTCGGTGCTGCACGCCATCGGCGGCGGACGCTCGCTGCGCCTGTCGCACCAGGTCATCCGCGTGCTCGAGGGCTACGCGTGGCCGGGCAACATCAACGAGCTCGAGGACGTGCTGCGCTACGTCGTCGCCCGCAAGCCGGTGGGCGTCGTCCAGGCGCCGGACCTGCCCGCGCTGTGCTTCACCAGCCGCCCGCGCCTGACGATGCTCGAGACCGCGCAGGCCGACGCGATCATCCAGGCGCTCTACGAGGCGCGGGGCAACCGCTACCAGGCGGCCGCGATGCTCGGGATCGCCCGCTCGTCGCTGTACCGCAAGATCGACGCCTTCGGGATCAGCTACATCGCCTGAGGGGCTCCGCCCAGGTGAGTGAAACGGGTCGCCCCAGCGACCCGTTTCACTCACCTGCGCCGCAGGCGCATCTGTCCCGGGACCGGGTCAGTGATCATTTCGGTGTCGTCGGGGGCCGGACGGGACGTCCCAGGATGGGACAGGCTCCTGTGTCCGGCGCCACTAGCGTCGGAGGGCGGCGGCACCGGGGAGCGGCCGGACCGCCGGAGCGAATCGACGGGAGTGGCGATGAAGGCACTGGTGTACCACGGCCCCGGCAACAAGGCCTGGGAGGACGTCCCCGACGCGAGGGTCGAGGAGCCCACCGACGTCGTGGTCAAGGTCGAGACGACGACGATCTGCGGCACCGACCTGCACATCCTGCAGGGCGACGTCGCCGCGGTCACCGATGGGCGCATCCTCGGCCACGAGGCCGTCGGCACGATCACGGCGGTCGGCGACGCCGTCCGCGGCTTCTCCGTGGGCGACCGGGTCCTCGTCCCCGCGATCACCAAGTGCGGGCGCTGCGAGTACTGCCAGCGCGGCATGCCCTCGCACTGCCAGACCGTCGGCGGCATCGGCTGGATCTTCGGCCACCTCATCGACGGCACCCAGGCCGAGTTCGTCCGCGTGCCCTACGCCGACACCTCGCTCTACGCCGTGCCGTCCGGGGTCACCGACGAGCAGGCGATCTTCCTCGCCGACTCGCTGCCCACCGGCTACGAGGTCGGCGTGCTCGCCGGCGGCGTCCGCCCCGGCAACACGGTCGCGGTGGTCGGCGCCGGCGCGGTCGGGCTGTCCGCGGTGCTGACGACGGGCCTGTGGGGCGCCTCGAAGGTGATCGCGGTGGACTCGAACAAGTTCCGCCTGGAGAAGGCCCTCGAGTTCGGCGCCACCGACGCCGTCGAGGTCGGCCCGGGCACGGTCGGCGACGTCGTCGCGCTCACCGACGGGCTCGGCGTCGATGTGGCCATCGAGGCCGTCGGCTACCCCGAGACCCTCCTGACCGCGGCCTCGCTGGTCCGGCCGGGCGGCACGATCGCGAACATCGGCGTCCACGGCACGCCGGTCGAGCTGCCGATGCAGGACATGTGGATCAGCAACGTCACGATGACCATGGGTCTCGTCGACACCGTGTCCATCCCGACCCTGCTCAAGATGGTCGCGTCCGGGCGCATCCCGGCCGAGAAGATGGGCACGCACTCGTTCACGTTCGCCCAGATCGACGAGGCCTACGACGTCTTCGCGAACGCGGCGGCGAACCTCGCCCTCAAGGTCGTCATCACGCCCTGAGATCGCTCGCCCGGTCCCCGTTGATCAGGGGACCAGCACGAGGACGGCGACCAGGCCGACCGCGACGAGCAGCGCGAGCCGGCCGACCCACGAGACGGTCGCCGCCTGGGACACGAGCCGGGCGGCGACCAGCTCCGGGTGCTCGTCCTGCTCGACCCTCGCGGCCCGCACGGTCATCGGCACGATGGCCGGGCGGGCCGCGGGCGTGCGCGGCGCCGGGATCGCGACGTGCTGGACCTCGGTGATCATCATGTGCCCTCTCCCCGCGGAGTCCGTGTCTCGCCGGGGACGTCGAGGCAGGTCAGGGCTTCGTTAGCGGATCTCCGCGGAGATCCACCCACCGGGTGGCGTGTCGCCCCGGCGGCTACGCCCCGTCGACGAGATGCCGCCCGAACGAGCCGTGGACGAGACGGGCCTCGCGGGCGTAGTGGGCGAGGTCGATGACGTCCTGGTCGGCGATCCACACCGACAGGTCGACCTCCTCGAAGCCTCCGGTGGGACGGGGGTCGTCGTGGTCCGGCACGGGGCCTCCTCGGCGCCTACGGGTTGCGGCGCCAGATGGCGCTGATGTCGTCGATCAGCCAGGCGGCGACGAGCGGGACGTCGATCGCGGTGTCGCGCGACCAGTCGGCGAGGCGCTGGGCGGCGGCCTCGGCGTCACAGCCGTAGCGCTCCATGAGGATCCCGGTGGCGCAGCTGACGGCGTCGAACGGATCGACCGCGGCCGCCGGCATCTCGATGGGATGTGCCTGCCGCTGATCGGGCGTGCCGTCCTCGTGCAGGGCCAAGTCCTGTCGCCTCCCGCACGGCCGTCTGGCCGACCGTGGAACGGCGACGGTACACCTCGCTCGTTCCACGTACACCGGGCCGCCATCCGGCGTCCCACGCGAGTTCACGAGCGACGTCATCCACTACGGCGCGGCCGCGCGGGTGCGTGAGGACGCCGCTGATCACCACGGAGCGGCGCGCCCGGCGTGTGCGACGCAGGCACAGATGGAGCCGGCGCGGGGAATCGAACCCCGGACCTTTCGCTTACAAGGCGAGTGCTCTGCCGATTGAGCTACGCCGGCACGGGGACCCATCGTACGAGGCCCCGTGCGTGCGGAGAGACCCCGCCCACAGGTGCAGGAAGTAATCTCTGTCGGTCGGCACGGTGGTCGGGCGGGGGTCGCCACCGCCCGTCGGGGTGGGACGTGGCGCACGCTCCCCGCCGGCAACCCTGATCGACTCCCGCACGTCTGGGCAGGTGGCCTTGATGAAGTTTCCCGGGGTGCCCCGTCCGCGGTTCGAGCACTCCGACGAGCAGGGAGAGGAAGGTCCGCCCGTGGGGGTGGCCCAGCGAGCCCGCGGTTCGCTCCGTCGACAGTTCCCCGTGGACGACATCCGTCGCGCCGCCGTGGACGCGCCGACCGTCCGCGACAACCTCCTCCCGGCGATCACCGGGCCGGAGGTCGCCGACGACACGCTGGTGCTGCGCGTGCTCGACCTCGCGCTGCGCATCGGCGAGGTGCAGATCGCCTCGGGCGCCGGGGCGGCGGTCGCGCACGACACGATGCTCGCGATCGCCGGCGCGTACGGCCTGCCGGCCTGTGACGTCGACATCGCGTTCTCGACGATCACCATGTGCTGTCACCGCGGCAACGAGGCCGGTCCGGTGACCACCATGCGCAACGTCCGCTACCGGACCCAGGACTACACGCGCCTCACCGAGGTCGACGAGATCATCGCCGCGATCGTCGACCGCGAGGAGCCGATGCGCGTCGAGGAGGCGATCACCCGCCTCGGCAACGCCGTGCGCGCGCCGCACCCGTACCCGCGCTTCGTGGCCGGGATCGCCCGCTCGCTGTTCGCGGGCGCGGTCGCCTTCCTGCTCGGCGGCGGCTTCTTCGTCGCCGCGCTGGCCACGGTCGCCACCGGCATCATCTGGGGCGTCGCCCGCTGGCTGGGCCGGCGCCGCGTGCCGATGTTCTTCCAGCAGATGGTCGGCGCCACCATCGTGACGCTCAGTGCGACGACGCTGGCGTGGTCCGGGACGCTCGACGACTCGCCGGCGTTCGTGATCGCGGCCGGGATCGTGGTGCTGCTCTCGGGGCTGTCCCTGGTCGGCCTGGTGCAGGACGCGATCTCGGGGTTCCCGCTGACGGCGGCCGGCCGGGCGGTCGAGGTCGTGCTCGCGTCGGCGGGGCTGCTGGTCGGCGTCGTCGTCAGCATCAAGCTGGTCGGGGCGGTTCTGGGCACCGACGCGGGCGCCTACGCGGCCGTGGTGCCGCCCAGCCCGGCGCCGTCGCTGCACCCGATCTCGCTCCTCGCCGCCGCGGCCGCCGGGATGCTGTTCGCCCTGTCGGCGTATGCGCCGTGGCGTTCGCTGCCGCTGGCGGCGGCCGCGGGCGCCGTGGCGTGGGGCGGCTACGGGCTCCTCGGCATCCTGGGCGCCGGGGAGGTCGTCGCCGCGGCCCTCGCGGCCGCCGCGCTCGGTCTCGTCGCGATGCTCCTGCCCCGCATGCTGGGTACACCCCCTCTGGTGCTGGTGATCGCCGGGATCACGCCGCTCCTACCGGGTCTGACGATGTACCGCGGGTTCTCGCAGCTCGCGTACGGCAGCGTCGCCGTCGGGGCGGTCACGATCCTGCTGGCCCTGACCTTCGGACTCGCGCTCGCGGCCGGGGTCTCGGTCGGGGAACAGGTCGGCTGGCCCCTGCAGCGGCTCGCCCGCCGCCTGCTGCCCGGAGTCTCCGCGGAGGACAGAGAACGTGACGCACGCCGAGGACGCCCACGGGTCTTCTGACCTGCTGGTGGTGGCCAACCGGTTGCCCTTCGACCTCGACGCCGACGGGGAGTGGCACCGCAGCCCGGGCGGGCTGGTGACCGCGCTCGAGCCGACCCTGCGCGCCCGTGGCGGCGCGTGGGTCGGCTGGCCGGGCCGCCCGGACGCCGACCCCGAGCCGTTCGACGACGACGGGCTCGCGATCCGGCCGGTCCCGATCAGCGCCGACGAGGTCGCGGCCTACTACGAGGGCTTCGCCAACGCGACGCTCTGGCCGCTCTACCACGACGTCGTCGCGACGCCGCGGTTCGAGCGGTCCTGGTGGGAGGCCTACCGGCGGGTGAACGAGCGCTTCGCCGACGCCGCGGCCGGGGCGGCGGCGGACGGGGCCACCGTCTGGGTGCAGGACTACCAGCTCCAGCTCGTGCCGCAGATGCTCCGCGAGCGCCGCCCGGACCTGCGGATCGGCTTCTTCCTGCACATCCCGTTCCCGCCCGCCGAGCTGTTCGCCCAGCTCCCGTGGCGGCGCCCGGTGGTGGAGGGCCTGCTCGGCGCGGACGTCGTCGGGTTCCAGACGGCCGGGGGCGCCGAGAACTTCCGGCACGTCGCGACCCGGCTCACCGACGCCACCCGGGACGGCGCCGGGCTCACCGCACCGGACGGGCGCGCGGTCGCCGTCGACGCCCACCCGATCTCGGTCGACTCCTCGCACCTCGACGGGACGGCCCGCGAGCCGGACACGGCCAAGCGCGCCGAGGCCCTGCGCCACGAGCTCGGCGACCCGCGCACGGTGCTGCTCGGCGTCGACCGCCTCGACTACACCAAGGGCATCGACGTGCGCCTGCAGGCGTTCGCCGAGGTCCTGGGCAGCGGGCGCCTCGACCCGGCCGGGACCGTGCTCATCCAGGTCGCGACGCCGAGCCGCGAGCGCGTCGAGCACTACGCCGAGATGCGCGACGACATCGAGCTCACCGTGGGGCGGATCAACGGCGAGTACGGCGCGGTCGGGCGCCCGGTCGTGCACTACGTGCACCAGTCGACCCCGCGCGACGAGCTCGTCGCCTTCTACCGCGCCGCCGACGTCATGCTCGTGACGCCCTACCGCGACGGCATGAACCTCGTCGCCAAGGAGTACGTCGCCTCCCGGCCCGACGGCGACGGCGCGCTCGTGCTCTCGGAGTTCACCGGCGCCGCCGACGAGCTGGCCGAGGGCGCGTACCTCGTCAACCCGCACGACCTGGACGGCGTCGCCGACGCGATCGTCGCCGCGGCCTCCCAGGACGCCGACGAGGCCCGCCGGCGGATGGGCCGGATGCGCGAGCAGGTGCTCGAGCACGACGTCGAACGCTGGGCCGCCGGATTCCTCGAGGCCCTGGGCGTCACCTGAACTCGCGGGCCGGCCCCGACGTCGCGCGGGCGAGCAGTTCGGTGGGCAGCAGGAGCGTGCGCGAGCGCTGGCGATCGCCGCGGTCGAGCAGGAGCTCGCCGGCCGCGCGGCCCTTGTCCAGGGTGGGCTGGCGGATGGTCGTCAGCTCCGCGCGCTCGGCGGCGGGGACGCCGTCGAACCCGGTGACCGCGATCTCGTCGGGCACCGCCCGCCCGGCCGTGCGGGCGTGGCGCAGCGCGCCGAGGGCGAGGATGTCCGAGGTGCACACGATGGCGGTGACGTCGTGCTGGGCGAGCAGCTGCTCGGCGGCCGAGGCCCCCGCCGACTCGCTGTGGTCGTAGCGCTCGACCACGGGCACCGCCGACCAGTCCACCCCGGCCTCGGCGAAGCCCTCGCGCAGCCCGGCGAGACGTCGGCGCTGGACCTCGTAGCGGGCGCGCTGCTGGCGTTCGACGCTCGCGAAGCCGTCGTTGCGCTCGGTGGACAGGCGCATGCAGAGCACGCCGACACGGCGATGGCCCAGGCCCGCGAGGTGGCGGGCCATGTCGACCATCGCGGCGTGGTCGTCGATGCCGACGCGGTCGACGTCGGGCACCGCGGTCGGCTGGTCGCACACGACGACGGGGACGGGCCGCTCGAGCACCGCATGGAAGTTGTCGTCGTCGTCTGGCATTGAGTAGACGACGAAGCCGTCGACGCCCGCCCGCGCGACGGCGCCGGGGTCGTCGGCCTCGGGGCTGACCGGGACGAGCAGCAGGCCCGAGCCGTTGTCCTCGCAGGCCAAGGCGAGGCCCTCGAGGAACTGGACGGCCACCGGGTCGCGGAACGCGTACGACAGGGCCTCGGTGAGCAGCAGGCCGACGGCGCCCGCCTTGCGCGTGCGCAGCGACCGCGCGACCGGGTCCGGGCCGGGGTAGCCGAGGCGCCGTGCGGTGTCCAGCACGCGGCGCCGCAGCGCCGGCGAGAGCTGGTCCGGGCGGTTGTAGGCGTTCGACACCGTGGTGCGCGACACGCCCAGCTCCGCCGCCAGCGAGGCCAGCGTGGCGGTGCGCCGCGATCGGCGCCCCTCGAGTGCCTCGGCCACCACCCGACGGTAGCGACTGTTTCGATCTAGGGCCACTCCACGCGACCGATGGACGTCCAGATGCGCCCGGTGTGACCTGGTCGGACCACCTCCCGACTCCCACTCGCAATCGATAACCGTTATCGTTTGCACGCCGGACACGATCGTGTCGGCTGGATCGACAGGAGGAGACGCCCCGTGCCCGTCCGTTCCGTGCCCCTGGTGGCCACCCTGCTCGGGGCGCTGCTGGTCCTGGTCGCCTGCGGGGGCTCCGGCGGCGCACCGGCCCCGTCCGCGGCGCCGGCGCCCGCCCCGGAGTCGCCCGCCCCCGCCCCGGGGCGCACGCTGACGGTCGTGGCCACCACGAACGTCTGGGGATCGGTCGCGAGCGCGATCGCCGGCCCCGGCGTCGAGGTGCGGTCGATCATCCAGGACCCCGCCGCCGACCCGCACTCCTACGAGAGCACGCCCGCCGACGCCGCCGCGCTGACGAACGCCGACCTCGTCGTGTTCAACGGCGGCCACTACGACGACTGGGTCGAGCAGGTCATCGACGGCGACCCGGCCGTGCGCGAGCGCTCGATCGAGGCCTTCGCCCTGCGCGGCGACCAGGCCCAGGAGAACGAGCACGTCTGGTTCGACCCGACCGCCGTCAAGGGCGTGGTGAACCAGGTCGCCGAGCGTCTCGCCGCCGTCGAGCCCGCCCAGGCCGCGGCGCTGCGCGAGCGGGCCGCCGCCTTCAACACCCGCGTCGACGACCAGGCCGCCCGCCTCGCGCAGATCGGGCAGGCCCGCCCGGGCGCCCGCGTCCTCGCCACCGAGCCGATCGCGCAGTATCTGCTGACCACCGCGGGCGTCGCCGACGCCACCCCGCCGGCGTTCAGCGAGGCGATCGAGAACGAGACCGACCCGGCCGCCGCCACCCTCGCCGAGGCGAACCAGCTGGTCGCGAGCCGCGGTGTCAACGCGCTCGTGTTCAACCCGCAGACCGAGACCCCGATCACCACCGGTCTGCGCGACGCCGCCACGGGGGCCGGCGTGCCGGTGGTGAACGTGACCGAGACACTGCCCGCCGGGCAGGACTACCTGACCTGGCTCGACGCGACCCGCGCCGAGCTCGCCCGCGCCCTGGGCGCCCCGGCCTGAGGTTCGACCGCGTGAGGTACCGATCGTGAGCAGTCCGTCCATCCGCCTGTCCGGAGCCGAGGTCCGCCGCGGCGGCCGCACGCTCTGGACGGGTCTCGACCTCGACGTCGCGCCCGGCGAGTTCGTCACCGTGCTCGGGCCCAACGGCTCGGGGAAGACGACGCTGCTCACGGTCCTGCTCGGCCTGCTCCCGCTGGCCGCGGGGACCTGCGAGGTCGCCGGGAGCCCGCCGCGCCGCGGCAGCGCCGACGTCGGGTACGTCCCGCAGCAGACGAGCGTCGACCCGCTGACGCCCCTGCGCGGTCGCGACCTCGTCGGGCTCGGGCTGGACGGGCACCGCTTCGGCCTGCCGTTCCGCGGGCGGGCCGAGCGCACGCGCCGCGTCCACGAGGCGCTGCTGCAGGTCGACGCCCTGGAGCTCGCCGACGCGCCGGTCGGCGCGCTCTCCGGCGGCGAGCAGCAGCGCCTGCGGATCGCGCAGGCGCTCGTCGGGGACCCGTCCCTGCTGCTCGCCGACGAGCCGCTGCACTCGCTCGACCTCGCCCGCCAGCGCACCGTCGTCGAGCTCCTCGAGCGCCGCCGCCGCGACCACGGCACGGCGATCGTGTTCGTGACCCACGAGCTCAACCCGGTCCTGCCCGTCACCGACAAGGTCCTCTACCTCGTCGACGGGCAGTTCCGGATCGGGACGCCCGACGAGGTGATGACCTCGGAGACGCTCTCCGAGCTCTACCGCACCGACGTCGACGTCGTCCGGGTGCGCGACCGGATCGTCGTCGTCGGCGCCGAGGACCGCCTCGTCCACACCGGGGGCGGGCCGCGGTGAGCACCCTCGACCTGCTCGCGCTCGACTTCGTCCGCAACGCGCTGATCGCGGGCGTCGTGCTGGCGGTGCTCGCGGGCCTGCTCGGCCCGATCGTCGTCGGGCGCGGGATGGCGTTCTCGGTGCACGGCACCGCCGAGCTCGCGTTCGCGGGCGGGGCCGGGGCCCTGCTGGTGTTCGGCACCGACGCGATCGGGTGGGGCGCGCTCGTGGGCGCCGTGCTCGTCGCGCTGCTGTTCGGGGCGCTCGGGCGGGCCCAGCGCGAGCGCGACTCCGTGATCGGTGTGCTGCTGTCGTTCGGCCTCGGGCTCGGCGTGCTGTTCCAGTCGCTCTACACCGGGCGCTCGGCCAACAAGTTCGGCCTGCTCGTGGGCCAGATCGTCGGCGTCGACGTCGGCGACGTGCTCACGCTGGCGGTCGTCGGCGTCGCGGTGCTGCTCGTCTTCGCCGTGGTCCGCCGGCCCCTGCTGTTCGCGAGCCTCGACCCCGACATGGCGGCCGCCCGCGGCGTGCCCGTGCGGGCGCTGTCGATCCTGTTCGCGGTGCTGCTGGGCGTCACCGTCGCGCTGGGCGTGCAGATCGTCGGCGCGCTGCTCGTGCTCTGCCTGCTCATCACGCCGGCCGCCGCGGCGGCGCAGGTGACGGCGTCGCCGACGCTCGCGTCGGTGCTCGCGGTGGTGTTCGCCGAGGTGGCGGTGATCGGCGGGATCGTGGCCTCGCTCGACGCCGGGCTGCCGATCAGCCCGTTCGTCGCGTCGATCGCGTTCGTGATCTACCTGGTCTGCCGCGGGCTCGGCTCGCTGCGGACCCGGCGGCGTGTCGCCCGAACGGCGGTTGCCACCGCCCGGTGAGCTGCCCCGCCCCGCTCGCCGGCCGACGATAGAGTTCGCCCCATGTCCGGAGCCACCCGCGGCGTGCGCGCCGAGGACCCCGAACACAGCGGCCTCCGACTGGTCACCCGGGTCGCCCTCGGCCTGGTCGTCGTCACCCCGAACATCGTGGGTGCCGGCGTCGTGCTGGTCGTGGCCGCGTGGGTGCTCCCGCTCGGCGAGCTGGTCGCGTTCGACCCCGCCGCGCTGTGGCGCAACCTCGTCGCGTTCGGCGCCTACCTGGTCGCGGCGATCCTCGTCGGGGCGATCTGGGGCCACTTCCGCGTGCGGGTCCCGCCCGCACCCGGGCCGGGTGCCGACGACGCCGCCGTCCGCCGGCACCGCAAGCGCGTGCGGCGCGTCGTCCTGCGCGGGCCGCTGCGGCTGGCGACGGTGCAGAGCGTCCTGTGGGCCGCGGCGCTCGTCCTGTTCGTCATGATCAACGTGTTCTCCAGCCCGCGGCTCGGGCTCTCGGTCGGCGTGACGGTCGCGCTCGGCGGGGTCGCGACGGTCGCCGTGACCTACCGGCTCGTCGAGCGGGTCCTGCGCCGCGAGGTCGCGCGGGTCCTCAACGACCGCCCGCCCCAGGGCCGCCCGCTGCCCGGGGTCGTGCTGCGGTCGGTCGGCTCGTGGTGGCTGGGCACCGCGGTGCCGCTGGTGGGCGTCCTGCTGGCCGCGGCGTCGGCGCTGGCGCTCGGCGGCTACTCCGTCGACCGGCTCGCGATCGTCGTGCTCGTGCTCGGCGGGGTCGCGCTCGTCGTGGGCTTCCTGGTCACGGTGCTGACGGCGATGTCCACGGCCGCGCCGGTGCTGGCCGTGCGCCGCGCGCAGCGCCGCGTCGAGGAGGGCGACTACGACGCCGAGGTGCCCGTCTTCGACACCACCGAGCTCGGCGTGCTGCAGGCCGGCTTCAACACGATGGTCGCGGGGCTGCGCGAGCGCGAGCGGGTCCGCGACCTGTTCGGCCGCCACGTCGGCGAGGACGTCGCCCGCACCGCGCTCGAGAACGACGTCGAGCTCGGCGGCGAGGTCCGCGAGGTCGCCGTACTGTTCGTCGACCTCGTCGGCTCCACGCGGCTCGCGGCGACCCGCCCGCCGCAGGAGGTCGTCGAGATGCTCAACGACTTCTTCGCCGTCGTCATCGACGTCGTCGAGCAGAACGACGGCTGGATCAACAAGTTCGAGGGGGACGCGGCGCTCGCGGTGTTCGGCGCGCCGATCGAGCGCGCCGACGCCGCCGCCTGCGCCCTGCGCGCCGGCCGCGAGCTGGGCCGGCGGATCGCCACCGAGCTCGACGACATCGCCGCGGGCATCGGCGTCTCGGCCGGCGAGGCGGTGGCGGGCAACATCGGCGACACCCGCCGCTACGAGTACACGGTGATCGGCGACCCCGTGAACGAGGCCGCCCGGCTCACCGAGGCCGCCAAGGAGATCGACGGCTGCGTCGTCGCCTCCGGCGCGGCGCTCGAGCGCGCGGGCAGCGAGGCGCAGCGCTGGGTCGTCGTCGACTCGCGCACCCTGCGCGGCCGGGACGCCGAGACCGAGCTCGCGGTCCCGCGCGAGCACGCGGGGACGTGCGTGGAGTCGGGGTCCGCCGAGGAGCCGGAGCGAGCGGGGAGTCTGCGCGCCTAGAAGCAGCGAACGCCACGTTCGCTGCTACCCCTGCGCGCGCCTCCGCCGGGCGACCTCGGCGAGCGCGACGCCCGCGGCGACCGAGGCGTTGAGCGACTCCACCTCGCCCGCCATCGGGATCGACACGACGCCCGTGCAGGTCTCGCGCACGAGGCGGGACAGGCCCTTGCCCTCGGAGCCGACGACGATCACCAGCGGCCCGCGCGCGGCGTCGGGGCCGGCGACGTCGTCGAGGTGGTCGATGTCGGCGCCCGCCTCGCCGTCGAGCCCCACGGTCACCAGGCCCTCGTCGAGCCAGGCCGACAGCGTGCGGTTGAGGTTGGTGGCGCGCCCGACGGGGACGCGTGCCGCCGCGCCCGCCGAGGTCCGCCACGCCACCGGCGTCACGCCCACCGAGCGCCGCGACGGCAGCAGCACCCCGTGCGCGCCGAACGCCGCCGCCGAGCGCAGCACGGCGCCGAGGTTGCGGGGGTCCTGCACCCCGTCCAGCGCCACCAGCAGGGGCTCCACCTTGTCGAGGTGGGCCCGCTGGCGCGCCTCCTCGAGCAGGTCGTCGGGGTGCCGGTACTCGAACGCCGGCACGGCGAGCGCGAGCCCCTGGTGCACGGCGCCGTCGGCCATCTTGTCGACGTCGCCGCGCGGCACCTCGAGCACCGAGACGCCCCGCTCGGAGGCCATCTTGATCGCCTCGCGGACGCGGTCGTCCACCTCGATGTTCTGGGCGACGTAGAGCGCAGTCGCGGGGCTGTGCGCCCGCAGGCTCTCGACGACCGGGTTGCGGCCCAGCACCGTCTGCGGGCCGTCGGGGTCCTCGCGACGGCCCGGGGCGCGCCGGGCGGGGGCCCGGTCGTCGCCCGCGGGCTTGCGCGGCGCCGACGACGCGGCCCCGCCGGAGCGGTAGGCCTTGTGGTTCGGGCGCTTGTCGGCGGGCGGGGTCGGACCCTTGCCCTCGAGGCTCTTGCGCCCCTTGCCGCCCGAGCCCTTCGTGGGGCCCTTCTTGGAGCCCGGGTTGCGCCGGGCTCCGGGGCGGCGGGAATTGCCGGCCATGAGGGCTACGCACCGTCCTTGAGCGTCCAGGTGGGGCCGTCCGCGGTGTCCTCGACGACGACGCCGGCCGCGGTGAGCTCGTCGCGCAGCGCGTCGGCGCGGGCGAAGTCGCGGTCGGCCCGCGCACGGGTGCGCTGCTCGAGGAGGGCGTCGACCAGCGAGCCCAGGGCCTGCCGGGCGGCGTCGCCCGGGCCCCCGGCGCCGGGCGCCTCGGCCCACACGACGGGGTCGAGACCGAGCACGCCGGTCATCGCGCGCACCGCGCCCGCGAGCGTGAGTGCCTCGGTGCGGTTGCCGGCGTCGAGGGCGGCGTTGCCGCGACGCACCGTCTCGTGCACCTCGGCGAGCGCGGCGGGGGTCGCGACGTCGTCGTCCAGCGCGGCGGCGAACGCGTCGCTGATCCGGCCGACCTCGACCGCCCCGACCCGGTCGTGCACGCGGTGCACGAAGGTCTCGATCCGGTGGTACGCGGCGGCGCCCTCGGCGAGCGCCTCCTCGGAGTACTCCAGCGTCGAGCGGTAGTGCGGCGCGACGAGGTAGTAGCGCAGCTCCACCGGGCGCACCCGCTCGAGCACCGCGGGGATCGTCAGCGTGTTGCCCAGCGACTTCGACATCTTCGCGCCCGACATCGTCACCCAGGCGTTGTGCAGCCAGTACTCGGCGAACCCGTCGCCCGCGGCGCGCGACTGCGCGAGCTCGTTCTCGTGGTGCGGGAAGACGAGGTCGAGCCCGCCGCCGTGGATGTCGAAGCGCGGCCCGAGGTAGCGCGTCGCCATGGCCGAGCACTCCAGGTGCCAGCCCGGGCGCCCGCGGCCCCACGGCGTCGGCCAGTCCGGCTCGCCGGGCTTGGCCGCCTTCCACAGCGTGAAGTCGCGGGGGTCGCGCTTGCCGCGGGGGTCGCTGCCCTCGCCCTGCTCCATCTCGTCGAGGCGCTGCCCGGAGAGCTCGCCGTACGAGGGCCAGGTGCCGACCGCGAAGTAGACGTCGCCGTCGACCGCGTAGGCGTGCCCGCGGTCGATGAGGCGCGCGATCAGCTCGACCATCTCGGTGACGTGGCCGGTCGCGCGCGGCTCCGCCGACGGCGGCAGGCAGCCGAGCACGTCGTAGGCCGCGGCGAACGCCCGTTCGTGGGTGGCGGCCCACTCCCACCACGGCCGGCCGGCGGCCTCGGCCTTGGTGAGGATCTTGTCGTCGATGTCGGTGACGTTGCGGACGAACAGCACGTCGTAGCCGCTGTGCGCGAGCCAGCGGCGCAGCACGTCGAAGTCGAGACCCGACCGGACGTGGCCGACGTGGGGGACGCCCTGCACGGTGGCCCCACACACGTACATCGACGCCGTGCCGGCGTGCTGCGGACGGAACTCCCGCAGCGCGCGTCGTGCGGTGTCGTACAGGTGCAGGCTCACCGCCCGGATCCTACGGAACGACGGATCCGTCGTTGTCGGCCCATCAGCCTACGCAGGGAGCCCGACCGATCGATCGTTCGGTAAGCCTCTTCCCAACCTGTGAGGGGGGACATAGAGTCGCGCTCGTCATTCGACGTTTCGCTACGCAAGGAGTGGTCAGCGTTGTCCATCACGTGCCGGACGTCTCTCGTCCGCCAGGCCCCGGGCAAGTACGAGACGGCGACGGTCGAGGTCGACGACCCGCGTCAGGACGAGATCCGGGTGAAGATGGTCGCCTCGGGCCTCTGCCACTCCGACGACCACATCGCCACCGGTGACATCCCCGTCGGCACCTACCCCTTCGCGGGCGGCCACGAGGGCGGCGGCATCGTCGAGTCGGTCGGCCCGAACACCTCGGGCTTCGCGCCGGGCGACAAGGTCCTCTTCTCGTTCCTGCCCGCCTGTGGGCAGTGCCGCTGGTGCGCCACCGGGCACTCGAACCTCTGCGACCTCGGCGCGGGCCTGCTCGCCGGCACCCGCTGGACCGAGGACTCCACCCGCCTGCACCTCGAGGACGGCACCAACGTCGGCCAGATGTGCGGCATCTCGACGTTCTCCGAGTACACGACCGTCGCGGTCGACTCGGCGATCAAGGTCGCGCCGGACACCAAGCTCGAGGTCGCCTGCCTGCTCGGCTGCTCGGTCGGCACCGGCTGGGGCACCGCCGTGAACACCGGCGAGGTCAAGCCCGGCGACACCGTGATCATCCAGGGCATCGGCGGCATCGGCGCCAACGCCGTCCAGGGTGCCGCGCACGCGGGCGCCGCGAACGTCCTCGCCGTCGACCCGGTCGCGTTCAAGCGCGAGAAGGCCCTCGAGCTCGGCGCCACCGAGGCGTTCGAGTCGATCGAGGAGGCCACCGAGGTGGCCAAGGGCTACACCAACGGCCAGGGCGCGGACGTCTCGATCGTCACGATCGGCATCACCAAGCCCGAGCACGTCGGCAACGCCTTCGCCTCGATCCGCAAGCAGGGCACGGTCGTCGTCACCGGCCTCGGCGACATCACCGAGGTCGGCGTGCCGATCCCGATCGGCGAGCTCACCCTGTTCGAGAAGAAGCTCAAGGGCTCGCTGTTCGGGTCGTCGAACCCCAAGGCCGACATCCCGAAGATGCTCGACCTCTACAACAAGGGCAAGGTCAAGCTCGACGAGCTCGTCACCAAGCAGTACAAGCTCGACGAGGTCGCCCAGGGCTACGAGGACATGCACGCCGGCAAGAACATCCGCGGCGTCCTGATCTTCGACTGATCTCCGGACAGAGGTAACCGACACCCGTGACGAACGGTTCCGCGGCCCCGGTGTCCCCAGAGCCCGAGGGCGCAGCTCCGCTGCGCTCCGTGCCCCAGGACGCCGGGGCCGCCCCCGGTCTGCCCACCGCCGGACCGCTCCCGGTCCGGTCCATGATCGACGCTTCCCACGCCCGGGTCGTCGGGCGCGTGCGCGAGTCCGAGGTCATCGCCGCCGCGCTCGCCGCCGGGCGCAGCATCCTGCTCGAGGGCCCGCCCGGCACCGGCAAGACGACCCTGCTGCGCGCGCTCGCCGAGGGCGCCGGCGTCGGCCTCGAGCTCGTCGAGGGCAACGCCGAGCTGTCCCCGGCGCGCCTCGTCGGGCACCACGACCCGTCCCGCGTGCTCACCGAGGACTACACGCCCGAGAACTTCGTGCCGGGCCCCTTGGTGCGCGCGCTGACCTCGGGCGCGCTGCTCTACGTCGAGGAGCTCAACCGCGTCCCCGAGGAGACGCTGAACGTGCTGCTCGGCGTGCTCTCCGAGCGCCGGCTGCACGTGCCGCGGCTCGGGATCGTCGACGCCGCGCCGAGCTTCCGGCTGGTCGCGGCGATGAACCCCTCCGACGCCGTCGGCACCGGGCGGATCACCCCGGCGCTCTACGACCGCTCCTGCCGCGTCGGGTTCGCGCACCAGAGCGCCGACGAGGAGACCGCGATCGTGCGCCGCGACCACGGCGTCGTCGACGCGGCGTTCGTCGAGCGGGCGGTGCGCGCCACGCGCTCCACCCGCGAGCACCCCGACCTGCGCCTCGGGTCCTCGGTGCGCGGGGCGCTCGACCTCGTCGCCGTCGCCGAGTCACTGGCCGAGCTGCGGACCGTGGCGCTCGCGGGCCGGCTCGCCCCGGCCGCGGAGTCGACGGGCACCGACGCCGCGCTCGCCGCGCTGTCCGGGCGCGTGCAGCTGCTCGAGGGCTCGACACGCACGGTCGAGGAGGTCGTCGCCGAGCTGTGGGCGGCGAGCGCGCCGGCCGATCCCGCGTCGTCCGGGAACGGGGACCCGGGAAAAGCCTGAGCCCCGGTGAGTCGCCGCCGCAGGAGTCGGGGCGCTCGCCCGGGGCACCGCCGCGCGTGGTGTCCGACCCCAAGGAGGTCGAGCAGCTGCTGCGCGACCAGGCCCGGCGCACCGAGACCCGCGCCGACCTGCAGCGCCGCCACGACGACCTCCAGCAGGTCAGCCCGACGGTCGGCGTGCTCGACGAGGCCGCCGTCGCCGGCGCCTACGACGAGGACCCGGACACGACCGTGGACCTGCTCGCCGACCTCGCCCGCGCCACCGACCCGACGCTGCGCGCGGCCGCCCGGCGACTGGCGGTCCGGCTGCTCGTGCCGCCGGCGCGGGCGGGCGAGACCGAGCGGCGGGGCTCGAGCCGGCTCACGACCGTCGCCGGCGACGGCCTCGACCTGGACCTCGACGCGACCCTCGAGCGCTCGCTGGCCCACCGCCCCATCCGCGCGGAGGACCTGCGCTGGCGGGGCTGGCGCTCGCCCGCGCGGGCGCTGATCCTGCTGGTCGACGCGTCCGGGTCGGTGGCCGGCAAGCCGCTGACCACGGCGGTGACGACGGCGGGCGCCCTGGCGGCGGGCCTCCGGGGTGACGACGAGCTCGCGGTCGTCGCGTTCTGGTCGCGCGCGGTGGTGCTGCGCCACCTGCACTCCCCCGCGCCCGCGTCCGCGGTGCTCGACTCCCTGCTCGACCTGCGCGGGGGCTCGACGACGGACCTGGGTCTGGGCCTGCGGGTGGCCCTGGCGCAGGCGACGGCGGCGCGCGTCCCCCACGCCGACGTCCTGGTGCTCACCGACGGGGCGTGGAACGAGGGCGAGGACCCGGCGCCGATCGCGGGCGGGTCGGGCGCGGCGCGCGTGCACACGCTGGTGACGGTCGACGACGAGGAGGCGCGTACGTCCTGCGCGCGCCTGGCCGCCGCGGGCGGCGGGCGCTCGGTGCCGCTGCACAAGCCCTCGGACGCCCCGGCGGCGGTGCGGGCGGTGCTGCGCTGAGGGGCGCGTCGCCGGCGGGGAGGAGGCGGCCTCTTTCACGGAAACGCTTTGCGGATCGAAGCATCGCGGGGTGTCAGCGGCGTGGCGTCGCTGTCATTGAGTGTCCGTAACGCCACGCGCTCGCCTCGAGATGTCAGCGGTGGGCCACCCCTGACACTGGGCGTCCGTCATGCCACACGCTCGCCTCGGATGTCAGCGGCGTGGCGTCGCTGACACCGAGCGTCCGTACCGCCACGCGCTCGCCGCCCGGGATCGCGGCGTTCGCGGGCTACGCCGGGCCGCGTCGGCCGGCGACGTCGCGGGCGTGCCCGTCGAGGAGCGCGCTCAGTTCCGCGCGCAGGCGGGACCGGTCGAGCGGATCGACGAGGACACGGCCGCCGGTGCCGTCGAGGCCCCACGCCACGCAGCCGACCGCGGTGTCGAGGACGGTGACGGTGCGCGGCCCGCGGCGGGGCGCGCCGTCGGCGTCGCGGGCGGTGACCCCGAAGGTCATCGCCCGGTCGGGCGCCGGCGTCCAGAGGGCCCGGAGGCGCTCGACGTGGTGCGGCGGGACCCCCGCCCGGCGCAGGCGTCGCGAGCGCTCGTCGAGGGTCAGCCCCGGCCCGAACAGGGCGTCCGCCGGCAGCGCCATCGGGACACCGGGCGCCGGGCGGACGTCGGGGAGGCGGGCGAGCAGGGCGCCGGCGAGGTCGTGCGGGTCGGTCGTCTCGAGCAGCAGGCCGTCGTCGTCGAGGCGCGCGACGAGGCCCAGCGCGCCGCGCGCCGCCGCCAGCGTCGCCCGGGTCGCGTGCCCGTCGGCGCGCACCACGACGTCGAGCTCGCAGGCCGGGCGCGCGAGCACCCCGAGCGCGTCGGCGAGCCCGGGGTCGGGGTCGCCGCGCTCGTCGACGAGCCCCTGCGCCGTCAGCCGACCCCACGCGGCGGCGTCGAGGGCGTCGCGCTCGTCGTAGGTGCGGCCGTGGTCGAGGACGTGCAGGACGACCGGGCGTGCGCCGAACCCCAGCCGGCGCCACAGCGCGAGGTACTGGCCGACGTCGAGCCGCGCGCCCGCGAACTGCGTGCCCAGCGCCATCGGCAGGACGCCCCTCACTCGCCGATCACCGGCGGCGCGGTCGCGGGCAGCACGCCGGCGATGGCGTCGGGATCGTCCTCGGAGAGGTAGTCGGGGCGCCGGCGCTGCCCGTCGCCGCCCTGGCCGCCGACCATGCCGGCGGGCGGGATCATCGGGACCGCGCCACCCCGGCCCTCGGCCGCGGCCGCGCCGGCCGCCCGCGCCGCGACGGTCTCCGCCGCGGCCCCACCGCCGACGCCGGCGCGCGCCCCCGAGCCGAGCTCGCCCGCCGCGCCGCCCCCGCCGGCGCGCGCGCCGGATCCCGGCTCGCCCGCGGCGCCACCGAGACCGCCCGCACGGCCCCCGGCCGCACCGCCCTCGCCGGCACCGACCGCCGCGCCCGGCAGCCGGGGCACGACACCGCCCGCACCGCCGGCCCGCCCGGCCCCGCCGGCGTCTCCCGTGGCGCCCGGCAGCCCGGGGACCCGCCCCGAGCCCGCCGCCGCGCCGGGTGAGGCGCCGGTCGTCGCGCCACCCGGCACGCGCCCGGACGCACCCGGGACACCGCCCACCGGCGGCACCACCGCGCCACCCGCGCCGGGTGCGCCCGCCCCGCCGGCACCGGCTCCCCCGGCCCCTCCTGCTCCGGGAATGCCACCGGGAGCTCCGGGAACAGCCGTACCCGGGGCCGCGGGCACCCCGGCTGCCGTCGTCGACGAACCGCCGGGCACGCCCGCAGCACCTCCCGGAACGGCGCCACCCGGAACAGCCCCAGCCGGAACAGCCCCAGCCGGAACAGCCCCACCCGCTCCGCCGCCACCCGGACCACCGGCGCCACCGGCGCCACCGGGCACCGCACCACCCGGCTCGACGCCCGGCACGACGCCCGGCACGACACCACCCCCGCCGGCTCCCGGCACACCGCCCGCACCGGGCACACCGCCACCCGGCACACCGCCACCCGGCACACCCCCGCCGGGCAGCCCCAGCGCCCCCTGCTGGGTCGCGGTGACCGGCGGGCCCGCTCCCGGCTGCACCGCGGACCCGTCCGGTCCGACGAACTGCGGCAGCGTCCCCATGCCCTGGCCGCTCGCCTGCTGGTAGGTGGTCATCGCCTCCTGGGCGAACTGCTCGGCCTGCTGGTAGCGCAGCATCGAGGCGACCGCGTCGGCACCGCCGATC
This sequence comes from Actinomycetospora flava, assembly GCF_037400335.1. NCBI lineage: Bacteria > Bacillati > Actinomycetota > Actinomycetes > Pseudonocardiales > Pseudonocardiaceae > Actinomycetospora > Actinomycetospora flava. The sequence continues at coordinate 316,579 of NZ_JBBEGM010000002.1, read as the reverse complement.
GGCACGGTCAGCGGGGCGGTCGGGCCCACCGGCGGCACGGTGCCGAAAAGCGTGGAGCCGTCGAGGAAACCGTCGATGCCGGCCTCCATCGCCGACCCCGCGGACGGCGGCCCCTGGTCGAAGACGGCGTTCTGCACGGTGGTCAGCCGGTCGCCCTGCTCGACGTTGACGTTCTTGACCTGGGCCGCCAGCTCGCGCGCCTGGTCGGCCCACGGGCGCAGCGGCTCGATGCGCTCCTGCGCGGCGACGGAGGCGTCGCCGCCCCAGGCCACGCCCAGGGTGGCGTTGGCGCGGCCGACGGAGTCGGTGACCGCGATCATCCGGTCCGCCAGCCCCTGCCACCGGCCGCCGGCACCGCCGAAGCCGTCGCCGGCCTGCGGTTGCAGGGCGTCCCAGATGGCCTGGTGGGACACCGCGTTCCAGTGATGGTTGAACGGCTGCTCGGGCACAGGCCACCCCCTCGCGCGGATCGTAAGAAGCCCGCGCGGGCCGTGGGTGCGGTTTCGGGAAAGTCAGGCCGCGATCAGCAGCGCCGTCGCCACGGCGGCGAGACCTTCTCCACGGCCGGTGAGTCCCAGCCCGTCGGAGGTCGTGCCCGACACGGCCACCGGGCCCCCGAGCGCCTCGGAGAGCGCCGCCTGTGCCTCCGTCCGCCGGGTGCCGATCTTCGGCGCGTTGCCGATCACCTGGACCGCCGCGTTGCCGAGCACCCAGCCCTCCGCGCCGACGAGCCGGCGCACCTCGCCCAGCAGGCGCACCCCGGGCGCCCCGGCCCACTCCGGCCGTCCGGTGCCGAAGACCGCGCCGAGATCGCCGAGCCCGGCCGCCGAGAGCACGGCGTCGCACAGGGCGTGGGCGGCGACGTCGCCGTCGGAGTGCCCGGCGCAGCCGTCGACGCCCTCCCAGTAGAGACCGGCGACCCAGCACGGCACACCCGCAGAGACCGGGTGCACATCCGTACCCAGGCCTATCCGCATGGTCGAGCTCCGCAAGCTCCGTCTCCCGCCCTCACGCCGGCCCCGCCGTCACGAGCGCTTCGGCCATGGCGAGATCCAGCGGCGTCGTGACCTTGAACGCACGAGGATCACCCGGAACGGTCACGACGGGGACGCCGAGGTCCTCGGCGAGCCCGGCGTCGTCGGTGGCGACGACCGGCCCGCCGCCCGCGCGCAGCGTCCGGGCCCGCTCGTGGGCGGCCCGCAACGTCGCCGGGTCGAAACCCTGCGGCGTCTGGACGGCCGCGAGGCCGCTGCGGTCGACGGTGGCGGTCACGACGCCGGCGTCACCGGTGCGCTTGAGGGTGTCCGCGACGGCGGTCGCCGGGACGACGGCGGCGTGTCCCGCACGCACGGCGTCGATCACCGCGCGCACCACCTCGGGTGGGCACAGGCACCGGGCGGCGTCGTGCACGAGCACCACGTCGGTGTCGCCGGGCAGCGCGTCGAGCGCGGCCCCGACCGAGCCGACGCGGTCGTCGGCACCGGGCACGACGACGGCACGCCGCGCGCCGAGGGCGTCACGCACCGCCTCCTCGTCACCGGGCGGGGCGACCACCACCACGGCGTCCACACCACCGGCGACGAGGCCGTCGACGGCGCGCGCCACCAGCGCGAGCCCGCCGACGACCGCGAGCGCCTTCGGCCGGCCGAGGCCGAGCCGTTCTCCACGTCCCGCCGCCGGCACGATCGCCGCGACGGTCACCGCGTCTCCGCGGTCATCGTCCGTGCTGGATCAGGACGCCAGGACCTGGTCGAGCAGCGACTCGGCGGCCACCTCGTCGGTGCCCTCCGCGAGCGCGAGCTCACTGACCAGTATCTGCCGTGCCTTCGCCAGCATCCGCTTCTCACCCGCGGACAGGCCGCGGTCCTTCTCCCGGCGCCAGAGATCGCGGACGACCTCCGCCACCTTGTTCACGTCGCCCGACGCGAGCTTCTCGAGATTCGCCTTGTAGCGGCGCGACCAGTTCGTCGGCTCCTCGGTGTGAGGCGCACGCAGCACCTCGAACACTCGATCCAGCCCCTCCTGGCCCACCACGTCGCGGACGCCGACGATCTCGGCGTTGTCCGCGGGGACCCGGACGGTCAGGTCGCCCTGAGCAACCTTGAGGACGAGGTACTTCTTCTCCTCGCCCTTGATCGTCCTGGTCTCGATGGCCTCGATGAGAGCGGCACCGTGGTGCGGGTAGACGACGGTCTCGCCGACCTTGAAAACCATGTGTCCCGAGCCCCTTTCGCTTCTCCCAGGTTAACACGTCCGACGCACGGGCATTGCAGGGGATTGAGCCGTCTTCGCAGGTCAGGGACTTGACAACTCGCAGTGCGCCGTGCTCCCCCCGGTCACGCCGCGCGCCCGGACGGCCGGGGTGCGGCGCTGGTACTAGGGTGTCGCTGCCGCTGGAGCCCTGACCCCCACCCGAGAGGACGCTCGGATCATGAGCCGCCGCCCGCGCGGGCCCCGACCCGGGATCGTCGCCGCGACCCTGCTGACCGCGGCTCTCGCCCTCGCGGGCTGCAGCGCCGGGGCCGTCACCCAGACCGACACCATCGTCTCGCAGGCCGACGGCAGCACCGGGCAGGTCGGGCCGATCGGTGTCCAGGACGTCTCCCTGCTGGCCGGGCCCACCGGGTCCACGCCCTCGGGGAGCGAGGTCCCCGTCCGCGGGACGGTCGTCAACGACGGCCCCACCGCCGACCGCCTGGTCTCGGTGTCGACGCCCTACGCGCTGAACGTGCGCACCGAGGGCGCCACGACCATCCCGGCCGGCAACGCCGTGCGCATGGTCGGCGCCGAGCCCGGCCCGGTCGGACCGGCCGACGCCGCGCTGGGTGCCGGCGGCACGATGCGGGTGGTCCTCACCGGCACCACGCAGACGCTGGCCGGCGGCCCGACCTACCCGGTCACGTTCACCTTCGAGCGCGCCGGCGCCGTGACGATCCCGGTGATCGTCAGCGCCAACGAGCCCGCCGTCGGCTGACCGCGAACCGCTCAGCCGGGGATCTGGCTGCTCGGCCGCAACGGGAGCGCGGACAGCAGCTCGGCGGACTCCGCCAGGGTCCCGGTCGTGATCAGGAACCCGTACGGCACGTCGTCGTAGACGGCGGAGGTGGCGACGCCGGGAGCGGTGGACCGAGCGTGCACCGTGCCCTGGGGCACCCCGCCGACGGTCCAGCGATCGGTCCCCTCCAGGCTCTTCCCCTGGCGGATCTGGCTCGCCTGCCACCTCTGCGTGTCGGCGACGCTGTCCCACGCGAAGTAGACGACCTTCGCGTCCGGGGCCACCTCGGCGTGGGGGCACTCCACCGCCGCCGTCGCGGTCTGGTCGGGCCCGACGGCGACGGGTCGGCACGGCGAGCCCGGGTCCTCGATCTCCGGGAACGCCACGGCGAGCGTCGCCACACCCGTCGGCGACGCCCCGTCCGGCGGTGATCCGGGCTCGTCGGGCGGCGCGGACGTCGGGGCAGCCGCGACCGTCGGTGGCGAGGCGGGCGACGGGCCGATCGCGCTGCCGACCCCGACGGCCAGACCGATCACCGCCGCGGCGGCCGTCACGGCGCCGCCCACGAGCGTCCACCGGGTGCGACGGCGCGGGTCACGGGCAGGCTCGGGAGGCGGGGTTCCCGAGGGCCCCAGGGGCCCGAAGGGCGGCGGCATCGGTGACCGGGGCTCGGCGGGCGGGCGCGGCGACGGGATGCGCGCCGTGGGCGGAGCTCCCGCGACCGGCTCCGGCGACATCGACGCGGTGGCGAGGGGCGGGGGCGTCCCCGCCCGAGCGGGAGGGGACCCGACGGGGTCTCCCGACGGCGGCGCCGTGGGTATCCGCGCCCAGTGCAGCGCCCCGATCTCGGGCGGCGGCAGCCGCTGCGCCGGGTCGGCCGGCCGGGGCTCCTCCCAGTACACGGGGCGGATGAAGCCCTCGCGCCCCAGGCGCAGGGCGAACTCCCATTCGCGGCGGACCTGCGGCGACCGCATCGCGTGCCGCGACCAGAAGAGCTGGAAGACGTCCGCCCGCTCGATCAGCTCGTCCAGCCGCGGCTCCCATCGTTCACCGCTGCGCAGCGTCTGGCTGTCGATGACGTACCGGTCGCCGGTCACGGCGACGTAGTCGGCCACCGCCCGCACGACCGCGACGTCCCGCCGCGAGTAGGACGCGAAGATCTCCCGGTAGAAGCGGGCCGACACGGGTTCGGCCGAGTCCGCGAGGGCGGCCGACGCCGACACGGAGAGGGTGAAGGTGACGTCGCTCACGAGGACGACGCCGAGGTACACCCGTAGGCCCCCGGCGAGCTTCCTCCCGTCGTGCTCGGCGGGGACGCGGAGCCGGAAGGGGAGGCGGTGGACGGGCTCCTCCCACGCGAGCCACGCGCGGGGCGGGTTGACGACGCCCCCGTCCAGCCACGGCTCGACGACCAGCGTGCTGCCGCGGGCGAGCGGCATCGCGGTGTCCGCGACGACCGCGCCGAAGACGCCCTCCTCGTCGGCCAGGAGGCCGTCGGCCTGCTTCCGGACCATCGCGAGCGGGTCGAGGCTCCGCCCGGTGTCCGCGTCGATCGTCGGCTCGGAGCGGTGGACGAAGGCGAGCAGCGTGTACCACCGTTCCGGCCGGATGCGGGTCGGGCGGTAGACGGTCACCTGGACGTCGTCGTCGAGCTCCGGCGGCGCGGCCGGCGGCTCGGACGCCTCGAACGCGTCGCCGGCAACCGGTGCCCGCACGGCATCGCTCCCGACGGCCGCGGCCGCGCCGAGGACGACCGTCATCTCGGGGTCGGGGTCGACCGAGACGGCGCGCCCGAGGAGCTCCGAGAAGAGCGACGCGAGGCCCGGTTCCCGGCTCCACCTCCCGACCAGGAGCACGTCCTCGACGGCCCCGAGCTCCGTCCCCGCGTCGCGCAGCGCGCGGTGCACGGCCTCCGTCGAGGAGGAGGTGCCCGCCGGCGTCACGGACGGACGGCGCTCGGGCGAGAACGTGCTCGCCGGGCCCGCGAGCTCGGGGCCGGCGCGGTCCGCCCGCAGGACGGCCGCCTCGACACCCCGGTCGTCGAGACGGACCACGACGGCGTGTGCGCCGTCGGGGAGTCGGTCGCGGTGCCCCCGGAGGGCGGCGACCGGGGCCGGGACGAGACGCACCGACGCCGCGCACGCCCCGCGGGCGATCCGGACGAGGTGCGCCAGCGCCGAGTACGGGCAGGTGGCGGGATGCGTGAGCACCAGCTCGCCGGGTGGCCCGCCCTCGCGGGCGACCACCCGGGCCAGGACCTCGTCGATGAGGGCACGCACCCGCTCGGCCGTCGTGGGTGCGGTGCCGTTCGCTCCCGGGCTCGCGGTGGGGTCGAGATCGCTCAGGTCGAGGAGCGACGTCGGGGCGTCGTCCGGCTCGTCCACCACGACCGCTCCCGCGGGCGAGGAGCGCACCTCGGTCGACATCCAGGTGTGCCGGGGGTCGAGCGGAACGGCGGTGGCGACGCCCGCACGTCCGAGGGCGGCCGTCACCGTGGTGGTCCCGAGGTCGATCGCGAGGACGTAGGACCCCGGCCGGGCGGTCATCCGGTCCCCCGCGGGGGCGCGGCTCCGATCAGCCGCCCGACGATCGGCGCGTGGGGCGGCCGGGCGCAGGCTCGGACCTCGTCGCCGGACAAGAGCTTCTCCCCCTGAAGTACTGACAGTGACCATGCGCCGCGAGGACACCGCGTGGTACCGCCAGGCGTGCTACCCAGCGTGCGCATCGTCCGGCCACGTGACGGCACGGCGTGACCGTCGCCGGACATCGCGGCGCCACCACCGCTGTCGGGGGGCGGTCGTACGGTGCGCTCGTGCCAGCACGCGCCCGCGCCAGCCGCTTCGAATGCACCGCCTGCGGCCACCTCGCCGCGAAGTGGGTCGGTCGCTGCCCCGACTGCGGAGGGTGGGGCACGGTCGAGGAGGCGCCGGACATGTCCGGCGCCGGCCGCAGCGGGCGGCCCGGTGTCGCGCCGGCGCCCGCCGCGCGCCCCTCCAGTCCCGTGCGCCAGATCGCCGAGGTCAGCCTCGAGACCGCGACCGCCCGGCCGACGGGCGTGGCCGAGCTCGACCGGGTGCTCGGCGGCGGGCTGGTGCCCGGGGTGGTCGTCCTGCTCGCGGGTGAGCCGGGTGTGGGCAAGTCCACGCTGCTGCTCGAGGTCGCGGCCCGGCGGGCGCGCAGCGGGGCCACCGTGCTGTACGTCACGGGAGAGGAGTCGGCGGGCCAGGTCCGGCTGCGCGCCGAGCGCACCGGCGGTCTCGCGCCACACCTGTTCCTGTCCGCCACCGGCGATCTCGAGGAGGTCGCCGCGCACGTCGAGGCGGTCGACCCCGAGCTGCTCGTCGTCGACTCGGTGCAGACGGTCGGCACCGCCACCGCCGAGGGCACGCCCGGCGGGGTCTCACAGGTCCGCACGGTGACGACGGCGCTGGTCGCGCTGGCCAAGCAGCGCGATCTGCCGGTGGTGCTCATCGGCCACGTCACCAAGGACGGGGCGGTCGCGGGCCCGCGCACGCTCGAGCACCTGGTCGACGTGGTGCTGTCGTTCGAGGGCGAGCGCCACTCCCCGCTGCGACTGGTGCGCGGGCTGAAGAACCGCTTCGGGGCCACCGACGAGGTCGGCTGCTTCGAGATGAACGACGGCGGCATCGCCGAGGTCACCGACCCGTCGGGACTGTTCACCGGCGGCCTCGAGCGCACGGTCGCCGGGCAGGCCGTCACGGTGGCGATGGAGGGCAAGCGCCCGCTGATGGCCGAGGTGCAGGCGCTCGTCGCCCAGCGATCCGGCGACACCCCGGCCCGGCGCGTCGTGTCGGATCTCGACAGCGGACGCGTCGCCAAGATCCTCGCGGTCCTGCAGGAGCGGTGCGGCATCCGCCTGCACGACAAGGACGTGTTCGTCGCCACGGTCGGCGGCATGAAGCTGCGCGAGCCCTCCGCGGACCTCGCGGTGGCCATCGCCATTGCGTCGGCGTTCCGCAACGAGGCCGTGCGCTCCGGGTTGGTCGCGATCGGCGAGGTCGGGCTGGGCGGCGAGGTCCGTCGGGTGGTCGCGCTCGAGCGCCGTCTCGCCGAGGCGGCGCGGCTGGGCATCAGCCGCGCGATCGTGCCGCCCGGGCCGGTGAGCACACCGACGGGGCTGACGGCCGCGGCGGTCGACGATCTCCACGGGGCGCTGGAGCGCACCGGGATGCTGCGGGGCACGATCCGGCCCGACTTCTAGCCCTCGAGAGTGAACGGCGCCGGGTCGCTGACGATCCCGTCGAGCCGGGCCAGCAGCTGGTACGAGCCGGGCGGCACGACCGTCCGCTCCCCGGCGCACCCCGGGTTCGACGTGCGGCCCGACCAGGTCACCGAGAACACCGCCTCCTCGCCCGGGGCGAGCGTGCGCACGTCGTCGGTGTCGCCCGGGGAGCAGTCGTTGCTGCCCCACAGCCCGTCGCCGACCTTCTTCACCACCGCGACGGCCTGCTTGGCGGCGTCGAGGTCGCGCACGCAGGCGGCGTCGCTCGTGTTCTCGACGACGAGGCTCAGCACCGGCTTGCGACCGGCCGCGTAGCTCGGCGCGTCGGTGCGCGCGGTCACGCGGAGATCGCCGTCGGCGCAGGGGCCGGGCGCGGGGGCGGGCGCCGACCGCTCCTGCGCGGGCGGCTGGGCGGGCGGCTGGGCCGGTGCCGGGGTCGTGGCGGGAGGCGGCGTCGTCGTGGGGGTCTCCAGCAGCGGGCCCGCCGAGCCGGTCGGCACCCCGGGCGGGAGGAAGCCGCGGAAGTTGCCGCCGCCCGGCGGCACGAGCAGCGCGTCGCCGGGAGCCGGTGGCTGCGCGAGACCCGGCGCGTCGCCGGGCGGCAGCACCGAGGGCAGCGCCGCGGCGATGGGGCCGGGGGTGTCCTGCGGCGGGGCGACGTCGGGGGGCACGTCGGTCGCGGTGTCCGAGGTCTCCGGCGCCGCGGTGCCCTGCATCGCCGCCGCGCGGGCGCGCGCCTCGACCGTCGCCGGATCGGGCTCAGTGCCCGCCAGACCCGCGAGCGCCCAGACGAAGCCGCCGAGGACGAGGACCACGACGCCGAGCGCGAGCGACCGGCGCCGCCAGTAGACCGACGGCGCGAGCGGTCCGACCGGCTCCCACACGTCACGGAAAGTAGGGTCGCGCTCGCGGACCGCGACCGTTCGGCACGCGGTGGCCCGGCCGTTTCACCCGACGGTGGCGACGGCGGGGGCTCGGGGCAGGATCGGCGGTCGATGGGCACCACCACGTCCTCCACGTCCGCCGCGCCGACGGCCACCGCAGACGGGACCACGCTCGCCGACGTCCTCGTCCCGTGGTTCCGCGCGCACGCCCGCGACCTGCCCTGGCGACGCCCGGAGACCACCGCCTGGGGCGTCCTCGTCTCCGAGATCATGCTGCAGCAGACGCCGGTGGCGCGGGTCGAGGAGCCGTGGCGGGCGTGGCTGGAGCGCTGGCCGCGGCCGTCGGCGATGGCCGCCGCGCCCGCGTCCGACGTGCTGCGGGCGTGGGGGAAGCTCGGCTACCCGCGGCGTGCGCTGCGCCTGCACGCGGCGGCCCAGGCCATCGCCGCCGACCACGGCGACGTCGTCCCCGACGACGTCGCGACCCTCGAGTCGCTGCCGGGGATCGGGACGTACACCGCGCGGGCGGTGGCGGCGTTCGCACACGGGCAGCGCGTGCCGGTGGTCGACACCAACGTGCGGCGGGTGGTGGCCCGGGCGGTGCACGGCGACGCCGAGGCCGGGGCCGCGGCGGCGCGGGATCTCGCGGACGTCGAGGTGCTGCTGCCGGGCGCCGGAGCGGGGGACGCAGCGGAACGGAGCTCGACCCGGCACGACGACGCGGCGACGATGTCGGCGGCGTTGATGGAGCTCGGCGCGACCGTCTGCGTCGCCCGCGGCCCGCGGTGTGCCGACTGCCCGATCCTCGACCGCTGCGCCTGGCAGCGCCGGGGCCGACCCGCCTGGGACGGGCCGGTGCGCAAGGCCCAGACCTGGGCGGGCACCGACCGCCAGGTGCGCGGGCGCCTGCTCGACGTGCTGCGCGGCGCGCCGGGACCCGTCACCGCGGAGGCGCTCGAGGCCGCCTGGCTCACCAACCCCGCCCAGCGCGCCGGCTGCCTCGACTCGCTGCTCGTCGACGGTCTCGTGGAGCAGCTCGCCGACGGACGGTTCGCGCTGCCGGGGGACGTAGGCTGACGGCATGGCCGTCGTGAAGATCAACGCCATCCACATCCCCGAGGGCAGCGGCCCCGAGCTCGAGAAGCGCTTCGCCGCGCGGGGCGAGTCGATCAAGGACACCCCCGGGTTCCTCGGCTACGAGCTGCTGCGCCCCACCGCCGGCGAGAACCGCTACTTCGTCTACACGAAGTGGGAGTCCGAGGAGGCCTTCGCCAACTGGCGCGACGGGGGCGCCGCGGCCGCCGCGCACGCCGGCGAGCGCAAGCAGCCCGTGTCCTCCGGGGCCGACCTGCTGGAGTTCGAGCTCGTGCTGCGCGTCGACGGCGCCGGCTCCTGAACGAGGCCGATCCGGACGCCGTCGCCGAGGCCGCCGGGCGCCTCGGCGGGGCGTCGGCGCTGCTGATCTGCGCCGGCGCGGGGATGGGCGTCGACTCGGGCCTGCCCGACTTCCGCGGGCCCGAGGGCTTCTGGCGCGCCTACCCGCCCTACCGGCGTCTCGGGCTGCGCTTCGAGGAGATCGCCGACCCCGAGCACTTCGACGACGACCCCGAGCTCGCCTGGGGCTTCTACGGCCACCGGCTCGCGCTCTACCGCCGGACCGCGCCGCACGCCGGCTACGCGGTCCTGCGCCGGTGGGCCGACCGGTGGCCGGCGCGGGTGTTCACGTCGAACGTCGACGGGGCGTTCCAGGCGGCGGGCTTCGCCGACGGGGACGTCACCGAGTGCCACGGCGCGATCGGCATGCTCCAGTGCACAGGGCCGTGCCACGAGGGCACCTGGCCCGCCGACGACGTCGACGTGGCGATCGACGAGGACACGATGCGCGCCCGGCCGCCGCTGCCGGCGTGCCCGCGCTGCGGTCGCGTGGCGCGCCCGAACATCCTCATGTTCGGCGACGGCACCTGGGTGCCCGGCCACCACGCCGCCAAGGAGGCCGCCCACCGCGACTGGCTGCGCGGGATCGACGCGCGCCGGCTCGTCGTGGTCGAGCTCGGCGCGGGCACCGCCGTGCCGACCGTCCGCCGCCACGCCGAGCTCGCGTCGGCCGCCTCGGGCGCGCTGATCCGGATCAACGTCCGCGAGCCGGAGATCCGCCACGGGCGCGGGACCGCGCTCGCCTCGGGCGCCCGGGCGACGCTGGAGGCGATCGACGCGACCCTGGGCTGAGCGATCGACGGGGACGTCGCGCGTAGAGGCCGCGAGATACCCGTTCGCTGCTACACGCCCGTGGTCCCCGCCAGCCGCAGGCCCCGGGCGGCGGCGACGCGTTCCGCCTCCTCGTCGAGGCGGGCCCGGAAGTCCGGGGCCAGGGGCACGACGGGCGCGAGGTCCAGCGTCAGCTTCTTCCCCGACGCCTTCGGCCGCCAGGTGCCGACGATCTCGCCGTCGGCCAGCAGCGCGCCCGGGTTCCCGATGATCTTGTACAGGTCCTTGCGGAGGGCCTCGTCGGGCGCGAGCAGCGGGCGGTCGCGGGCCTGGAGCATCGGGTCCCACGGCGGCAGGAACCGGACGAGGTCGGGCTCGGGCGCGCCGAGGGCGGCGTCGAGGTCGTCGGCGGGCAGCCAGGCCCGGCGCCGATCACGGGTCGAGCTCCGCTGCGCTGCGTCTCCCACCTCGACGTCCACCTCGACCAGCCCCGGCAGCGCCGCCTCCCACGCCGGCGCGAACGCCGCGGCGGACGTCCCGACGAAGTCGGCGACCTCGCGCGGGCCCGCGGGGCCGAGCACCCGCAGGTAGTCGAGCACCAGGCGCGCGGCGCGCCCGGCGTCGCCGTCCACGGGGCGCGACCAGCCGGCGGGCGGCGGCGTCAGCAGCAGCGTCCTGCCGGTGGGGTCGAGGCCCACGCCGACCGGGAACGCCGAGAGGCGGAAGAGCTGCTCGTTGACGTGGACGCACCCACACGGGCGGCAGTCCCGGAGCAGGGCGTCCGGCAGCAGCTTCGTGACCCCGCCGCTCGCCGCGCCCTTGGTCATCGGCTCGGTCACGACGGCGACGAGCGCGTCGGCGGCGCGGTCGACGGCCTCGCGGGCGGGGATGCCGACGCGCCGCTGCTCGGGGCCGCTCCAGTGCAGGCGCGCGCCCGCGTCGGCGTCGTCGAAGGGGTGCGCGGCGGCGGCGATCGCGTTGCGCTCGGCGGGCGGGTGGTGGTGCGGCGCGCCGCGGTGGGTCCAGCCGTCGGCCAGCCCGCGCGCGAGGGGATCCGTCTCGCCGTCGGTGCGCGCCGCGAGCGCGAGCCGCGCCGTCGGCCCCGAGTCCTGCAGGCCGAGCGAGAACAGCGCATCGAGGGGCCGGTCGCGGTGCAGCCCCTGGGCGGCGATGCGGTGCGCCATGACCTGCTCGCGGGTCAGCGTGTCCACCATGGGACGAAGCTTCCCCCATCGAGGCTGACATCTCCGGTCAGCATCCTGGGCAAGATGGTGCCGTGAGCTCTGTGCGCGCGGTGCCCGTCACCACGGACATGGACGGCGACCTGCTGTCCGCCGACGACGCGTGGCACACCGCGCGCCGCGTCGGGCTCGTCACGCTGCTGCGCCACGCCCTCCAGCGCTTCCGCTTCGGCGACGGGTTCAGCCACGCCCGCGGGTTCGCGCTGCAGCTCGCGCTCGCGATCGTCCCGCTCGTGATCGCCGGCAGCGGGCTGGCGACGGCGGTGGGCGCCGAGTCGGTCGCGCAGGTCGTCGCGCGCACCGTCGTGGCGGTGTCCCCCGGCGCGGGCGACCAGCTGCTCGCCGACGTCGTCGCCCGCGGCCCCGCGGAGCTCCCCGAGGAGGACGGCGAGCCCGAGGACTCCCGCAGCGAGAACGTCGGCGAGCTCGCGGTCGCGTTCGGTCTGATCACCGCGTTCCTCGCGATGACCAGCGCCATCGCCCAGCTCGAGCGCGGCACCAACCGCATCTACGGCACCGAGCGCGACCGGCCGTTCCTGCGCAAGTACTCCCGCGCAGCCCTCCTCACGCTGACCGCGGGCACGTCGCTCGGGGTGGGGCTCGTCCTGATCATCGCCGGGGGCCCGCTCGGCGACGCCGTGGAGGACGTCTACCGGTGGGGCGACGTCGCCGAGACGATCTTCGACGTGCTGCGCTGGCCCGTCGGGCTCGCCGCGCTCGTCCTCGCGGTGACCGTGCTGTTCCGGTTCTCGCCGCGGCGACATCAACCCGGCCTGTCGTGGCTCGCGCTCGGCGCCGGGCTCACGGTGGTGCTCTGGCTCGCGGCCTCGGGCTGCGTGGCGCTCTACGTCGCGGTCTCCGGCGACTTCAGCGACACCTACGGCCCGCTCGCCGGGATCATGGCGCTGCTGCTGTGGGCGACGGTCACCGGCGTGGCGCTGCTGCTGGGCGTGGCCGTCGCCGCCCAGCTCGAGGCGGCCCGCGCCGGTCAGGGCGATCCGCTGCTCCGCGACGACGACGAGGACGGCATCCCGGACGAGCTCCAGCCCGCCGACGAGCAGTCGGTGGAAACCGTAGGCCCGGACGGGGGACGTGCCTGACAGCTCCTGTCAGCCATGGGGTACCACTGACGTGTGCGCGCCAGCCGCCTGCTCTCCGTCCTCCTGCTGCTGCAGAACCGCGGCCGCCTGACCGCGCGCGAGCTGGCCGACGAGCTCGAGGTCTCGATCCGCACGATCTACCGCGACATGGACGCGCTCTCGGCGTCCGGCGTCCCGGTCTACGCCGACCGCGGCCCGGACGGCGGCTATTCGCTGCTGGAGGGCTACCGCACCCACCTGACGGGCATGACGGCCGACGAGGCCGACGCCCTGGCGCTGTCCGGGATGCCCGACGCCGCCGCCGAGCTCGGGCTGGGCCGGGTGCTGGCGGCCGCCCAGCTCAAGGTCCAGGCGGCGCTGCCGGGCGAGCTCTCGGACCGGGCGGGGCGGATCGCCGAGCGCTTCCACCTCGACGCCCCCGGCTGGTTCCGCGAGGCCGACCACGTCCCCACGCTCACCGGCGTCGCCGACGCCGTGTGGAACCAGCGCCTGCTGCGCGTGCGCTACCGCCGCTGGGCGACGGGTGGGCGCGAGCCGGAGGTGGAGCGCGAGCTCGCCCCGCTCGGGCTCGTGCTCAAGGCGGGCACCTGGTACCTGGTCGCCCTGCCCGGTGACCAGGCCGACGCCGAGCCCCGCACCTACCGCATCGCGCGCATCCTCGAGCTCGAGACCCTCGACGTGCGCTTCGACCGCCCCGAGGGCTTCGACCTCTGGAAGTACTGGCACCAGCGCACCCAGGAGCTCACCGACGCGCTGTACCAGGCCGAGGCCGAGGTCCGCTTCTCGCCGCGGGCCCTCGAGCTCGCGCCGGTGATCCTGCGCCCGCACACCGCCCGCGCCCTCGCGGAGAGCAGCTGGCCCGCCGACGACGAGGGCTGGGTGCGGGCCGTGATCCCGATCGAGTCGCTCGCGCACGCCCGCTCGGAGCTGCTCGCGCTCGGCGCCGAGGTCGAGGTCCTCGGCCCGCCCGCGCTGCGCGAGCAGATGGCCGAGACCGCGCGCACGATGGCGTCGCTCTACCCGGTCTGAGCGCGCGGGGTCAGAGCTCCCAGGAGACGTCCTCGTCGACGACCCGCGCAGGGTGACCGCTGACGAGGCTGCGCGCCGGGACCGACTCGCGCACCACCGACGCCGCGCCGACCACGCTGCCCGCACCGAGGTCGACGCCCTTGAGGACGGTGGCACCGGCTCCGATCCAGACCCGGTCGCCGACCGTCACCGGCCTCGTCCTGCGGGCTGCGCGGCCGCGACGGACCAGCTGGTGCACGTCGCTGTCGGAGACGGTGACGTTCCACGAGATCGCGCAGCCGTCACCGATCGTCACGGATTCCGCGCACCAGACCGTGGTGCCGGTGTTGAGGAAGGTCTGCGCACCGATCGTGAGGTGGGCCCGGTCGTCGACGACGACGTGCGAGCCGCTCATGACGGTCACGACACCGCGGACGTCGAGCGTGGCACCGGGCTCGACCCGGATCTGCGTCGTGCGGCGTGGCATGGGTGACGTGCCCACGGACAGCACCGCGCCCGGGGCCATGCGCACCGTTGCATCCCGCGCCACCGAGAGTCGGGCTCCGCGACCCACCAGCACCGGCGCGCGGAAGCGCAGCGTCGCCCGCAGCGTGCGCAGCGGGGAGCAGCCGGTGACCAGTTCGGTGAGGACGCCCGGCCGGTAGCCCTGGGTCGCCGACGAGCCGCTCAGGCGCGCGAGCACGCTGTAGCTCCACCGTTCGAGCCGGAGGCCCACCTCACCGGTCACGAGCAGCCTCCCGACGCCTCGCGTGGATCTCCGAGGCCTTGGCGACGACGTGGCGCAGGCCCTTGTCCGCGCGCGTGAGCGGGAGCCGCTCGAAGCGCAGCGCCTCGTAGGAGATCGACGCGGCCCCGAAGTAGGCCTTGTAGCGCTCGGGGGCGGAGCCGGGGTCGGACTCGCCCATGTGGAACCAGTGCACGCCCTCGGCCGCGGCGTCGGCGAACGAGCGGGTGTGCAGGACGTAGGTCGCGAGCGTCTCGCGGGACAGCGCGTCGTCCATCGCCGACAGCCACCCGAGCGCGTGGCGCCCGTGCTGGAGGACGACGTTGACCGCGACCGGCCGGCCCTCGTGGAACGCCGACCACACCACGCACCGCTCCCCCATCGCGGCCGCAACGGCGGCGACCTGGCCGGGGCGGTCCTGCGCGGCGGCGACCCGGTGCGCGAGCCACAGCGGCTGCCCGCGCTGGGCGGCCCAGCGGTCGACCTGCTGACCGTAGAGCTCGGCGAACGCGCGGACGCCCACGCCGTCGGGGTCGTCGCCGCGCTCGCGGCGGACGTCGAGCGAGAAGCGCTCGGCCTTGCGCACGGAGTTGCGGACCTGGCGCTTGAACACCTTCTCCCACAGGTGGTCGTAGCCCGGGGAGAGGTCGACGACCTGCGCGGTGTACGGCACGCGGATCGCCCGCTCCGGCGCGGCGTCCGCCCAGGCCGCGCCGGCGAGCGATGTCGGGACCACCCCGGTGCGGACCACCGGGCGGCGCGCGAGGTCGGCGAGCACGACGCGGCAGTCGTCCGCGGTCACGCCGCCCTCGGCGACCAGCCCGCCGTAGCCCCATCCGTACGGGAACGACTCCTCGGCCACCGGCACCCCGGCGACGGTCCTCGCGACCAGGGGCAGGACCCCCCGGCGCCCGCCGGGGAGGTCGTAGAGCCTGCTGGCGTCGACGGTCTTCCAGGGTCGAGCTCCGCTGCGCTTCGTCTCCCGCCCGGTCCGAGCGCACAGGCAGTCGAGCCACTCGGGGGTCTGGGTGGCGACCGCCTGCGGGTCGGCGGCGAGGAGCCGGCGCCACTCGTCGCGGGGGGCGGGGCTGGTGATGCTCACGCGACGGCCTCCTCGACAGGCGCACGGCGGGTCAGGCGGGCGAGCAGGTCGCGGACGCGGGCGACGTCCTGCGCGGGCACGACGCCCCACCGGACGGCGAGCACCGCGTAGCCGACCAGGCCCAGGACGATCAACGGCAGGTCGAGCCCGGCGCCGGCCACGGCGGCGGCGACGAGCAGCCCGGCGAGCACGGCGAGCGCGGCGCTCCAGGCGACGGCGACGCGGGCCCGGACGCGGCCGGGGCGGTGGTGGCGCACGTACACCGAGGCCAGCGCGGCGACGCCGACCCAGGCGCCGACGGCGAACCCGGCGGCCGCGCCCATCGCGCCGTGGCCCGGCACCAGCACCACCATCGTCGCGACCTCCGCGATCGCGGCGAGCGGGATGCGCGCCGCGGCCTGCCCGGCGAACCCGCGGGCGAACAGCGCCTTGAGCAGCATGTCGCCGACGATCAGGCCGAGCGCGCCGATCGCCACGACGCGCGTGGGGCCGACGGCGGCGAGGTACTCGGCCGGGAACAGGCGCCCGACCAGCGTCTCCGGGGTCACGACGAGCACGAGCACGACGGGCGTCAGGGCCAGCGGGACCCAGCGGAACGCGGTGACGAACCATCCGTGCGCCTCGGCGGCGCCACGGGAGCGGGCGATGAAGGGGAAGACGGCCTCGGACAGCGCGCTGCCGGCGAGGAACGGCGCCTTGGCCAGGATCGCGGCCACCTGGTAGATGCCGACGGCGGCGAACGTGACGCCGTGGCCGTGGCCGAGCGCGCCGAGCAGCAGGACGTCGAGGGTGCCGATGAGGCCGAAGCCGGTGGTGCCCGCGGCCATCGGGGCGGCGGCGGCGAACGAGCGCCAGCCGGCGACCGCGCCGCGCAGGCTCGGGAGGCGGTCGCGCAGCGTCCACCAGGCCCAGCCGGCGGCCCCCGCGGCGCCGACCAGCAGCGCCCAGCCGACGCCCACCGCGCCGGAGCCGAGCAGCGCGACGATCCCGACGCCGAGCACGACCTTGACGATCACCTCGACGATGCGGGCGGTGCCGACGGCGGTGAACCGCTGGGCGCCCTGCAGCCCGCCGACCAGGACCTGGCCGAGCGCGAGCAGCACGATCGTGCCCGCGACCAGCAGCGTCAGCCCGGCACCGACGCCGGGCAGGATCGCGCCGGTCGTCAGCTGGACGGCGGCGAACCCGCCGGCGAGGGCGACCCCGAGGCCGACGTTGCCGAGCAGGGCGCCGCGGAAGGCGGAGTCGGTGTCCTCGTCGGCCTTCGCGATCGTGCGCGCGAGCGCCCACGGGAAGCCGGCGGCGAGCACCGAGGTCGCGAGGAGCAGCACGGTCAGCAGCACGCTCACCACGCCGAACTCCGCGGTGGGCAGCAGCCACGCCAGGGCGAGCCCGAAGCCGTAGTTCAGCGGTGCGGTCAGCACGATGCCGATCATCAGGACGGCGGTCCCGGTGGCTGCGGACTGGTGTCCTCGAAGCGCTCGCATCCTGGTTCGCCCTCCCCGTTCGCTGGTGGGACCAGCGTCGTCCCGGGGAGATCGACCGACGAGGGAGCCGACCCCCGAGGGGCGGGGGCTGTCCCTACTCCTGCGCGGGGCTCGGGGATCCGGTCGCCGACGTCGGGGACACCGGCGGCGACCTCCTCGAGCACCGCGAGCTGCGCCGCGGCGAGCGCGTCCCAGTCGTACGCACGGGCGAAGTCGCGCCCCGCGGCGCCCATGGCGGCCAGCCGGTCCGCGTCGGACGCCGCGTCCACCAGGCGCGCGGCCAGGGCGTCGGCGTCGAACGGCGGCACCGTCCACCCGACCTCGGGCGGGATCACCTCGCGCAGGCATGGGATGTCGAACGCGACGACCGGGGTGCCCGTCGCGAGCGCCTCGACCGCGACCATCCCGAACGTCTCGTGCCGCGACGGGACGACGACGAGCCGCGCGCCGGCGAGCAGCGCGGTCTTCCCGGGTCCGTCGCACCAGCCGAGGAACCGCACGTTCTCGACGCCGAGCTCCTCGGCGAAGCGCCGCACGCGGGGCTCCTCGGGGCCGCCGCCGGCGATGAGCAGCTCGCCGCCGACCTGCGCGCCGATCTTCTTCCAGGCCGTGAGCAGCAGGTCGAGGCCCTTGCCCTCGAGCTCCAGGCGCCCGAGGAACACGACGTCGTGGCCGACCCCGGCCGGAGCCTCGAGCAGGGCGCGGTCGACGCCGTTGCCGACGACGTCGACCCGCGCGGCGGGGTTGAGCCCGCGCAGCTTCTCGGCGGTGCCCTCGGAGACGGCGACGAGACGGTGGTGGCGGCGCACGCCCGCGCGCTCGACGAGGTGGAACGGCAGCTTGTACTGGCGCGCCTTGTCCCGGGCGTGCAGCCACTGGACGACGCCGACGGTCGGGCGCCCGGTCCACCGCGGCGCGGCCATGGTGGAGAACGGCGCGAAGAAGTCCTCGACGACCACGTCGGCGCCCGCGCGGTGGCGGCGCACGGCGGCGGGCAGGCCGAGCACGTACCCGGCGAGGCGGCTCAGCCGGTTGGTCCCCGTCCACGGCCCCACCGGGACGTAGCGCACGCCGTCGACGACGGCGTCGGTCGCCCCGGGGTATCGGGTGGTGAGCACGGTGACCCCGTGTCCCCGTGCGGCGATCCGGCGGTCGATCTCGTGGGTGCGCCGGGACCCGCCGCCGGCGCCGGGCATGCGCGGGTGCTCGAAGCCGAGGTGGAGGATCCTCATGACCCCGCCCCGGCGATGACGCGCCCGTAGGACTCCGGGTCGACCCCCGAGCCGGGCGTGAACAGGTCGTCCTCGAACGCCAGGTACAGCGCCTCGACGCCGCAGTCGCGGGCGTACCGCGCGGCCTGCACCATCTGGTCGGCCTCGCTGTCCGAGTACGGCGAGCCGCCCGTCGTCGGCCCGGGCGGGCCCGGGTTCTCGCCCACGACGCCGAGCCCCGCGGCGCGCGCGACCGCGATCGTCCAGCGCTGCGCCGCGCCGCGCTCGAGGCCCGCCGCGGCCAGGCTCTCCGGGGTGTCGCCGGGCGCGCACGTGTCCTGCGGGGCGTCGGCGGCACGGGCGCGGGTCGCGGTGTCGTCGTCGAGGCCCGTGTAGCCGACGAGGACGCGGCCCCGGCCGGCGAGATCGGCGAGGACGCCGAACTGCCGGGGGTAGTCCAGGCCCCGACCGAGGGCACCGTCCGGGTTGCCGCTGCCGTCCAGACGGCTGGCGATCGCCTCCTGGCGGTCGTCGGGGAGCACCCCGCGCCCGGCCGCCGGCACGTGCAGGTCCCCGGTGAAGCCCGCGGCGCGCCAGGTGTCGGCGAGCCAGACGACGCTGCCGATCAGCGAGGCGGTGTACCAGTCGTACCACCCCGCCACCTGCTCGTCGGTGACCTGCGCGCCCTGCCAGACCGGGACGGCCGGGAGCCAGCCGGGCATCGGCGAGGGCGACACCCCGTCCGCCAGCCCCGGGCCGCCCTGCGCGGCCTCGTCGAACGCCCAGAACGAGGGCCCCTGGACGGGGTCCGCCGGCGCCGGGTAGCCGAGCTCCCCCACCAGCCGCACCGCCGCCACGCCCTCGAAGCCGACGCCCGCCGCGACCCGGCGCACGTAGTCGGCGGCCGCCTCCCGGGCGGCGGCGCTGAACACGAGGTTGGCCTCGCCCTGAGACGACGTCGTGCCGAACTGGTCGACGTAGCCGGCGCCGGGCAGACCCAGCACCCAGGACGGCGGGTTGTGGATGCCCGCCCCGAGCACCACCCGCATGCCCGCGCCGGCGCAGGTCGCGATCCGCTGCCGGACCCCCGCGAGGTACCCGGCGTCGACGGCGCCGGGGGCGGGCTCGGTCGCGGCCCACTGCATCTCGACCATGACCGTCGTGACACCGGCCCGGCGCAGGGCGTCGATCCGGTCCGGATCGCACGAGGACCCGAGCACACCGAACGCGGGGCCGCCCGCGGGCGGGCGGGCCTCGGCGCGATCGCCCGACCCGCAGCCCGCGAGGACCGCGGTCAGCGCCACCACCAGAGCCACGACGGACCATCCGTGCGCCACGGTGTCACCCGCTCTCGGAGACCGGCGGCACGTCCTGACCGGCGGCGATCGCGGCGTCGAGCTCGGCCCGGTCGACCTTCCAGACGACGGTGTCGCCGTTGGAGGGCCCGTGGGCGACGAACACGGGCTCGGCGTTCTGCTCGAGCCAGGTGAGGACCTCGGGAGCGGCGTCGCCGTAGCCCTGCTGCAGCGGGCGCTGCGAGGTCAGGACGTACTGGGCGTCGTTGTCCCGCATCGCGGTCAGGCTCGGCCAGTCGCCCCAGTTCGGGCGGGGCAGGAACGCGAGCTGGGCGACGGGACCGGTGAGGCCGACCCGCGCGTCCGGCGGCAGCGTGTCGAGGTACGCCCGTGCCTGCGGGAAGCCGTCGTCGACGGTGAGGCGGGCGGTGACACCCAGCACCAGCGTGGCGGCGACGAAGACCGCGCCGGCGACCGCGAGCGGGCGGCGCAGCGGAGGCCTGCGGTCACGGAGCTCGGCGATCGCGGTCGCGCAGACGACGACCGAGACGACCACGGTGTAGTAGCCGAACTGCTCCTCGAGCGCCCCGGCGGACGCCGCGTAGACCCCGAACAGGCCGGTGGAGACCCCGATGAGCCCCATGAGGCGCCGGCCGGTCGGCTTCGCGAAGACCGTGCCGATGCCCGCGAACAGGCACAGCCCCAGCAGGACGTAGCTCGTGCCGAAGCGCGAGAGCTCCGCGATCAGGCGGTCGAGCAGGCTGACGTTGCTGGCGTGGAACCCGGTCATCTGGTCGATGCCGAACATCCGCCGGACGCCGCTGAGCTTCTGGGTGGTGAACTCACCGAGCAGGCCGTTCGCGGCGATCACCGCGATGAAGACGACGTAGGGCACCGCGGCGCCGAGCGCGATGCGCCCGACCTGCACCGCGGCGAGCGTCCTCCGCCAGAAGATCGCGAGGACGAGCGGCACCAGGATCTGGAAGACCGTCATGTCCTTGGTGGCCAGGGCGAGCCCGAAGACGACGCCGACCCCGACCTCGCGCCACTGCCGCACACGCGCGTCCGCCGGGTTGGTCAGCACCCCCAGGAGCAGCAGCCAGGCCGCGAGCGTCCACATGGTCGCCGGGGTCTCGAGCATCACCCGGCTGTCGCTGCGCAGGACGAACGGGTCGAACGCGAGCACCGCGGCGCCGCCGAGCGCGATCGGCAGCGGCGTGACCTTGCGCAGCAGGCGGAAGGCCAGCACTACGGTGATCGCGCCGAGGATCGCGGTGAGCCAGCGCAACCCGTAGACGAGGTCCATCACCGGCAGCGAGCCCAGACCGAAGGCCTTGATGAACACGGCGTCGAGCAGGAACGAGCCCACCGGGTGCAGGAAGAACGGGCTGTTCTCGAACGACGGGAGGTGGCCGTCGGCGACCGAGTTGCCGATCTGGGCGTAGAGCAGCTCGTCGACGAACAGGTCGTTGGCGCGCCCGAGGCCGATCGCCCGGATGACGAAGGCGACGACCCCGATGGCGATGGTCAGCGGCCACGCGCGCCCGACGGTCAGCTCGCCGAGCTTCTCGCGCGAGGCGAGCGGAACCAGCATCGTGCCCGCGGACGGGGCGCCGGCCGGGGCCGGCGTCGCGGTCCTGGCCTTCTCCTTCGTGCCCTTGTCCTTCTTGTCCTTCTTGCCCTTCGGGTCGCCCAGGGCCGGGGGCGGGGTGCCGGGAGCGAGAGGGGTGACGCCCTGCCCGCCGGGCCCCTGAGGGGCCTGAGGCGCCGGGGGGCGCTGCGGACCGGGGCCGCGCGGCGGCTGCTGGGGTGGCTGCTGGGGTGGGCGGCCGCCGGGCTGGGCGCCGGGACGGCCTGGCGGCGGACCCATCGGGCGGCCCGGTGCCGGGCCGTTCGGGCGCCCCGTCGGCGGGCCCGCGGGTCGCGGCGGGGGAACGGGCCGTCCGGAGCCGGGCGGCGTGCGGTGGCCGTCGCGCACGCCCCCACCTCCCCCTCGCCGACCATGGTGTGGCGTCGCCACTGACGGTGACGATGTCGCCTTCTGCTCGTGATCCATCACTCTAAAGCCTGACTCCCGGTCACGGACAGTCCCGAATTCTCGGCCGCTCACGCCGCGACGCCGACGCTCGCGGAGGGGCCGGCGAGCAGGTCGCGCTTCTCGGCGAGGCGGAACTGCGCGCCCGTGACACCGAGGCGCGCGAGCACGGCGGCGGCGTCGGTCTCGTCGCAGCCGGTGAGCAGGACCGCGACCTCGTTGCCCTCGACGTGGACCTGGTCGGTGCTGCGCAGGCCCGCGGTCAGCGCGTGGGCGTCGACCCCGGCGGGGCGGCGGAAGCGGGCGACGGTGGCCAGGTCGGAGCGGGCCGGGCGGGCGTCGGCGAGCAGGGCGCCGGCGAGCAGGTCGGCGCTGCGCTCCCAGGTGAACGCACCCGCCCACTCGCGGCACGCGGACTCCCAGACGGTCGCGCGGTCGTCGTCGGCGAGCTCGCGGAGGACCTCGGTGATCGCCGCGCCCATCGCGCTGACGTCCGGGACGAGGCGGCCGGTGACCCCGTCGACGACGGAGTCGCGGATGCCGGGCACGTCGACGGCGACGCAGGGCACGCCGTGCGCGGCGGCCTCGACGACCGTGCAGCCCCAGCCCTCGGCGTCGCTGGTGGACGTCGTGACCCAGGCGCGGCCGACGATCGCGTCGCGGACCTCGTCGGGGGCGAACCCGCGCAGGGTGACCGTGCCGGACAGGCCGAGCTCGGCGACGAGCGCCTCGAGGCGCGGGCGCTCCGGGCCGTCGCCGACGATGTCGACCTGCAGGCCGGGGACGGCGCGGGCGACCTCGGCGACCTGGCCCAGCAGCACGTCGACGCGCTTGTGGGGCACCAGGCGGCTGACCACCGCGACGGTCGGGGCCGCGGCGCGCTGGGGGCGCCGCGTGGGCAACGGCGCGCTGCCGTTGGGGACGATCGCGACCGGGCCGCGGAAGCCGAGCCGGCGGCGCAGCTCGCGGCGCGTCGACGGCGAGACCGCGGCGACGGTGCGCCGGCCGTAGACGCGACGGGCGGCGCGACCCTCGAGGAACCGGCCGAGCGCGGCGAGCGGGGCCGGGAAGCGGGTGGCGAACTGGTCCTGGTGCACGTGGTGCAGCACCTGCAGGACGGGCAGGTCGCCGGCGACCAGCGGGGAGAAGAAGGGGATGCCGTTCTGGCAGTCGACGATCGCGTCGAAGCGGCCGCGGGTGCGGGCCAGGCGGGCGAGCACCCGCGGGTAGAGGGTGAGCTCGCCGCCGCAGCGGACGATCTCGATGCCGTCGACGACCTCGCGGCGCGACAGGCCCTCGGGGCGGGCGGCGTACCAGGTGACCCGGACCCCGGCGGCGACCCAGCGGCGCGCGATCTCGTGCATGTACTGCTCGGCGCCGCCGGCCTGCGGGTGGCGGACGTCGCGCCAGTTGAGCACCAGCACGTGGCGGCCGGCGAGGCGGGCGATCTGGTGGTCGGACGGCGCCGGGGCCTCGCGACGGGCGCGACGCTCGGCGGCGAGGTCGATGATCTGCGTGGCGCTCATGGTGTGCTCCTCGGGCCGTTCTCCTGCTGCTGGGGACGACCCTGCTCCGCTCGCGCCGGTGATCGAATGGTGCGGACCCGCCGCCGTGCGGGGAGGACCCGCCGACCGGGGTGGGGTTCTCCCCCCAGGGGCTGCGCCCAGGTGAGCGATATGGGTCGCCGGGGCGACCCATATCGCTCACGTGCTGCGCATCAGGCCGCGTGCAGCTGCAGGACCGCGAGGAAGCTGGGGATGCCGTCGCGGACCGGGTGGAAGGTGGAGCGGGCGTCGTCGGTCCAGGTCACCGGGACCTCGACGATGTCGCCGCCGGCCTGGCGCACCCGGCGCAGGAGCTCGACGTCGAAGGCGAAGTTGGTGACCCGGCACTCCTCGAGCGCGCGGACGACCAGCTCGCGGGAGAAGAACTTGAACCCGCACTGGGAGTCGTGCACCCCGGGGACCAGCGAGCGGCTCAGCGCCCGGAACGCGGCGCCGCCCACGCGGCGGCCCAGCGGCTGCGGCTCGGCGAACGCGGCGCCGGGGGCGTGGCGGGAGGCGATGACGGCGCCGGCGCCCATCTGCAGGTGGTACATCGCGGCGGTCAGCGTCTCGACCGGCGTGCTCAGGTCGGCGTCCATGAACCCGACGAACCGCGCGGTGCTCGTCGACAGCCCGCGGGCCACGGCGGCGCCCTTGCCCTTGGTCGAGCAGCCGATGACCTCGATCTCGACGGTCCCAGCCCAGCGGGCGGCGACCCGGCGGGCGACCTCGGCCGTGTCGTCCACGCTGCCGTTGTCGACGACCACGATCCGCACGTCCCACGGCTGGCGCGCGAGGAACGCGGCGGTCGCCTCGAGGGTGCGGGGCAGCCGCTCGGCCTCGTTGTACGCGGGGATGACGATCTCGAGGTCGGCGGCCCGGCGGGTGGCGGTCACGGCGTTCACGGCGGGCTCCTGGGGCGATCTGCGATCCGTTCTGGCAGGAACCAGAGTCGTGAGTGATCGCCGTCGAGCCACTGGTGCCGACCCGCCGACCGGCGGTGGGGACCCGCCTCCCGGGGTGGGGTGATCCCCCGCTCCCCGGGTGGGGTTCAGCGCTGCAGGCGGTTCCTGAGCGCGAGGAGGCGCTCGCGCGTGGGCCCGGAGAGGCGGGCGACGGCGGCCTTGCGGAGGTCGGCGACCGCCTCGGTGCCCTTGCGCTGGACGGTGCCGAGGCCGGGCGTGGGGTAGACCCGCAGGCGCACCTGCTCGCGCACGCCGCTGGCGAGGTCGGCCTTGTAGGACTCGTTCTCGCCGAGCAGGTCGAGCTCGCGGACCTCGGGCTGGGCGAAGGCGTGGTCGATCAGCTGCTTCGTGATCATCATGCCGGGCCCGAGCTTGGCGTGGTCGTCGTCCATCCCGAGCTTGAGGAAGTGCAGCGTCGGGCCCTGCTGCAGGCAGTAGCCGAACGCGATCGCCCGCCCGTCGAGGCGCAGGAAGGCCAGGCGCAGGACACCGGCGTCCGCGGCCCACCGCGCCGCCTGCGTGTAGAAGCTGACGCGGGCGGGGCTGGACGCGATCGCCGAGCCGGCGGCGAGCTTCCACTCGCGGGCCTCCAGGCGCAGGCCGTCCCGGAGCAGCTCGCCGAGGTCCTCCTCGCGACCGTGGTGGACGTCGAAGGAGACCTCGCCGGCCTCGGCGAGGCGCTTGGCGAGGCGCTTGAGCCCGTGGCGGCGGTTCCTCGACAGGCGCTGGGGGAAGTCGGCGGCGTCGCCCGAGGTGTCGACCCAGGGCGACGAGCAGCGGACGGTCTCGGTGGCCGGGGTGCTCCCGGCTGCTGCGCGGACGGCCCTGGTCAGCGGGTGGTCGGCGAGGACGGCATCGAGATCGACCGTGCCGACGCGGCGCGCGAGGAGCCGCTGCGCGAGCTCGCCCGCGGCGTCGTCGTCCGCGGTCACCGGCGCGATCAGCGCGGTCTCGGAGTTCGTCGGCGTGCGCACGGCGAGCGGGCCGGCGGTCACGGGGAGCACGCCGACCAGCGCGCCGTCGCGGTGCACCGTGAGGGCCCGGAGATCGTCGCGCCTGCCGAACGCGTCCGCCCACGCCGTCAGCCAGCCGGGGCGCGCGAAGACCGGGGCGCCCGTGCGGAGGGCGAGCGCGTCCCAGGGGTCGATCAGGTCGGGGTCGAGCGGCTGGATCACGGGACGCTCGCCGGGTAGTAGATCTCGGGCGTCGCCGGGATCGTGCCGTCGTGGAAGAGGGCGTCGACCTGGGTGGCGTAGCCGCGGACCAGGCGCTCGCGGTCGGCGGCGCCGTCGGTGAAGGCGCGCCTGGTGGTGCCGTGGCCGGCGAGGAAGGCCGGGTCGGTGGGGTGGGTGAGGTCGTAGGGGAAGTCCGAGTAGTGGATCACCCGGAGACCCAGGGCCTCGCCGATCCGCCGGGTGAGCAGGTGGTCGACGTGGCGTCCGACGCCGACCGGGCAGAACACGGTGCGCGCCCCCGCCTCGTCGGCGAGCGCCCGGACGCGCGGGGTCACGGCCTCCACGAGCTCCCGGTCGCCGGCCGACACGCGGCCGAGGGCGATGTCGAACCGGTAGGTCGGGTAGCGGTGGACGAGCTCGGGGACACCGATCCTCTCGACGCGCGCCGGCACGTCGCGGCGCCGGAAGAGGGCGTCGACCTCGCCGAGGTGCTCGGTGCGCGCGCCGAGCCCGTCGAGCACCGCCCGGTCCTCGGCGCGGCGTTGCGCGAACAGCGACGCGGCGTCGTCGGCACCGCACTGGCGCAGGAACGTCCGCGCGGCCCGCGTGTGCGGCGGCTCCCCCGCCTCGCTGAAGATCGTGACGACGAGCAGGGGATGCCGACCGCTCACGGCGGCCATGAGCCCGCCGCACGAGAGGACGGCGTCGTCGAGGTGGGCGGAGAGGAACAGCAGCGCCTCACCCGGTGGCGTGTCGGCGAGGAAGGCCGGCGGACCCGTCACGGCGCCTCCTCTGCCTGCCTCTGCCCGCCCCGGGCTCTACCCGGCTGATCGATCGTCTCCGGCCGGGATCGTAGCCCCGCCTCCTGTCAGCGACGTGGCGCTGCAGACGTTGAATGTCCGTAACGCCACGCGCTCGATGCGACCGCCTCGATCCACAGGCCGCGGATCGCGAGAACGACGTGCCCGAAGTTGTCCACAGGCGACCCGAAACGGCGCACACGCTCGTACGGGGTTCGCGATCCTCGATCCGTGCGACGAGGGAAGTGGGCCCAGGAGTTGGAGCGGCTGCGCGCTGCGAGCTGGGAGGGCGTCATCTCGATCGACGAGCTGACTGCTCAGGGAGTGCCGGAGCGCACGGCGTACCGGCGAACCCAGGAGGACGGCCCGTGGCAGCTCATGGCACCGGCGACGTTCCTCCTGTCCAGCGGGGAGCCCACGTACCGGCAATGGGAGATCGCGGCGCTCGTCTACGCGGGCGAAGGGGCCATGCTGACCGGACTCGGCGGAGCCCGACACCACGGCATCCGGAGCGGTGACGATCCGACGACCGTGCACGTCCTCATCCACGATCCGCGTCGGGTCCTGAGCACGCCGAAGATCGTGATCGAGCGGACCAAGCGCCTTCCGAAGCCGATCAAACGCGGCGGGCTCGCTGTCGCCCCTGTCGTTCGCTGCCTCACCGACTGGTCGCGACGCCAGAAGGACCTCACGGCGATCTCCGCTGTCCTGGCCGAAGCCGTGCGGGAATGGAAGACGACCCCTGCCGACCTGCTCCAGGAACTCGATCACGGCTGCCGCAAGGGATCGGCGGCTCCGCGTCGGGTCCTGGCGGCCGTCGACGAGGGCGTCTGGTCGGCGGCGGAGTACGAGCTCCGGGAGTTCTGGCACCAGTGGGCCGACCTGCCGGAGATCGAGTGGAACGTGAAGCTCTACGACGAGGACGGCCGGTTCCTGGCCATCGCCGACGGATTCGTCAAGGACCTCGGATTCGTCCTGCAGGTCGACTCCGTCGAGCACCACTTCGCCACACCGGACCAGGTGCAGGAGACCCTCACCTACCACCGCCGCCTCCGAGCAGCCGGCCTGCAGGTCTTGAGTGTGCGTCCGGCTCAGCGGCGTGACGACCCCGACGGCCTGCACACCGACGTCCTCGACGCGCTGGCGACCGCCGCGCTCCTTCCCGCGCCGCGTGTGCGGTACGAGCCGGCTTCGGCCTGAGCACTCAAGATCGAAGCGAGCGCGTGGCGTTACGGACACTCAGCGTCCGCGACGCCACGTCGCTGACACCTCGCCGACCCCGGAAAACGCCGGAGCCCCGGGCCTTCGCGGACGAAGGACCGGGGCTCCGGGACGTGCGGGCGAGCGGGGTTACTCCGCCGCCGCGACCTCCGGGGTGTCCGGGACCGGGGTCGGCTTGGCCTCACCGCGGAAGGTGAAGGTCGCCGACTCCGGGGCCGGCTTGGTGACCCCGTTGTCGTCGGTCTCGGGCGACCAGCCCTCGACGTCGACGAGCACGATCTGGCCGGACTCGACCTCGCCGAAGAGGATCTTCTCGGAGAGCTGGTCCTCGATCTCGCGCTGGATCGTGCGGCGCAGCGGACGGGCGCCGAGCACCGGGTCGAAGCCGCGCTGCGCGAGCAGCTTCTTCGCGGCGTCGGTGAGCTCGATCGACATGTCCTTGTTCTGGAGCTGCTTCTCGGTGCGACCGATCATCAGGTCGACCATCTGCACGATCTCGTCCTCGCGCAGCTGGTGGAACACGATGATGTCGTCGATGCGGTTGAGGAACTCGGGACGGAAGTGCTTCTTGAGCTCGTCCGTCACCTTGTTCTTCATGCGCTCGTAGTTCGAGCCCGAGTCCTGCCCGGACTGGAACCCGAGGCCGACCGCCTTCGAGATGTCCTGCGTCCCGAGGTTCGACGTGAACACGATGACCGTGTTCTTGAAGTCGACGATGCGGCCCTGACCGTCGGTCAGGCGGCCGTCCTCGAGCACCTGCAGCAGCGTGTTGTAGACCTCGGAGTGGGCCTTCTCGATCTCGTCGAAGAGGACCACCGAGAACGGCTTGCGGCGCACCTTCTCGGTGAGCTGGCCGCCCTCCTCGTAACCGACGTACCCGGGGGGCGCGCCGAAGAGCCGCGAGGCGGTGTAGCGGTCGTGGAACTCGCCCATGTCGATCTGGACGAGCGCGTCGTCGTCGCCGAACAGGAACTCCGCGAGCGCCTTGGTGAGCTCGGTCTTCCCGACGCCCGAGGGGCCGGCGAAGATGAACGAGCCCGAGGGACGCTTCGGGTCCTTGAGGCCGGCGCGGGTGCGCCGCATGGACTGCGACACGGCCTTGACCGCGTCCTCCTGGCCGATGATGCGCTTGTGGAGCTCGTCCTCCATGCGCAGGAGACGCGTGGTCTCCTCCTCGGTCAGCTTGAACACGGGGATGCCGGTCCAGTTGGCCAGCACCTCGGCGATCTGCTCGTCGTCGACCTCCGCGACGACGTCGAGGTCACCGGACTTCCACTGCTTCTCGCGCTCGGTCTTCTGCCCGATGAGGGTCTTCTCCTCGTCGCGCAGGCGCGCCGCCTTCTCGAAGTCCTGCGCGTCGATCGCGGACTCCTTCTCGCGACGGACGTCGGCGATCTTCTCGTCGAACTCGCGCAGGTCCGGCGGCGCGGTCATGCGGCGGATGCGCATGCGGGCGCCGGCCTCGTCGATGAGGTCGATGGCCTTGTCCGGCAGGAAGCGGTCGTTGATGTAGCGGTCGGCCAGGGTGGCCGCCGCGACCAGCGCCGGGTCGGTGATCGAGACGCGGTGGTGCGCCTCGTACCGGTCGCGCAGCCCCTTGAGGATCTCGATGGAGTGGGCCACCGAGGGCTCCCCCACCTGGATCGGCTGGAAGCGGCGCTCGAGGGCGGCGTCCTTCTCGACGTGCTTGCGGTACTCGTCGAGCGTGGTGGCGCCGATGGTCTGCAGCTCGCCGCGGGCCAGCATCGGCTTGAGGATCGACGCGGCGTCGATCGCGCCCTCGGCGGCACCCGCGCCGACGAGCGTGTGGAGCTCGTCGATGAACAGGATGATGTCGCCGCGGGTGCGGATCTCCTTGAGGACCTTCTTGAGGCGCTCCTCGAAGTCACCGCGGTAGCGCGAGCCCGCCACCAGCGACCCGAGGTCGAGGGTGTAGAGCTGCTTGTCCTTCAGCGTCTCGGGCACCTCGCCCTTGACGATGGCCTGGCCGAGGCCCTCGACGACGGCGGTCTTGCCGACGCCGGGCTCGCCGATGAGGACCGGGTTGTTCTTGGTCCTGCGGGACAGGACCTGCATGACCCGCTCGATCTCCTTCTCCCGGCCGATGACCGGGTCCAGCTTGCCCTCGCGGGCCGACTGGGTGAGGTTGCGACCGAACTGGTCGAGCACCAGCGAGGACGACGGCGTGCCCTCGCCGCGCTGGCTGCCGGACTCCGCGGGCTCCTTGCCCTGGTAGCCCGAGAGCAGCTGCAGCACCTGCTGGCGCACACGGTTGAGGTCCGCGCCGAGCTTGACGAGCACCTGGGCGGCGACGCCCTCGCCCTCGCGGATGAGCCCGAGCAGGATGTGCTCGGTGCCGATGTAGTTGTGCCCGAGCTGCAGCGCCTCGCGCAGCGACAGCTCCAGCACCTTCTTGGCGCGCGGGGTGAACGGGATGTGGCCGGACGGGGCCTGCTGGCCCTGACCGATGATCTCCTCCACCTGCTGGCGCACGCCCTCCAGGGCGATGCCCAGCGACTCGAGGGCCTTGGCGGCGACGCCCTCGCCCTCGTGGATCAGCCCGAGCAGGATGTGCTCGGTGCCGATGTAGTTGTGGTTGAGCATCCGGGCCTCTTCTTGGGCCAGGACGACCACCCGCCTCGCGCGGTCGGTGAACCTCTCGAACATTCGTCACTCCTGACTGCTGCGCCGGCGGTCCTCCACCGAGTGTCCCCGAAGGAACGTCCCGGTGGCCCCTTGGCTGGTGCCCGATGACGGATCGGGACCCCCACGGTGCCCGAACTGCCACTGCACCGTAAGGCCATCCTAGTCGTCGCGCGTGACGTCACGGGACGGTGACGGTTGCACCACCGTGACGGGCGCCACCCGCGACGGGGCCCGATCCTGTCCCCCGGCCCATCGAGCACGGGGTCTTGCCCGTCCAACGATGCCCGGGGCCCGCGTCATCCCCGCCCGGTGTTCGCCGCCCGCGAAAACACCCGGGAGGAGGAAGCCCCGCGCTACGGACCGGGCGGGTAGGACATCACGTCGAGCACGAGCGGCATGGTCCCGCCGCGCGGACCGGCGCCGGCGCGGTCGACCCGGAACGGCACCGGCCCCTGCGCCCCCTCCTGCAGCGACTCCTGGGACACCACGCGGCCGTCGACGGTGTAGCTGTCGAACACGAACGGCAGCCCGTTCGACGCCAGCGGGTCGGGCCCGTCCATGACGTGGAAGTGCAGGTGCGGCCCGTCGGTGTTGCCCGAGTTGCCGAGCTTCCCGAGCACCTGGCCCCGCCGCAGCTGCTGCCCGACGGCGAGGTTCAGCGGGTTCCCGCTCTGCAGGTGCGCGTACAGCGCGTACCGGCCGTTCCCGAGGTCCTGCACGACGTGGTCGCCGCTGTACTCGTCGAGGCGCAGGCCGGTGGGGTCCGCGCCCGGCGGCTGCTGCGGGAGGTCGCCGACGAGGCCGACGATCGGGCCGTCGGCGACGGCGAGGATGTCGGCGCCGTCGAAGGGGTAGCTCGCGATGTCGGTCGGCGGGCCGGTCATCTGGCGGTCCTGCGCGTCGAGCCGGACGTAGTCGATGGCGAAGCGCTCCGGGGCGAACAGCCGCCCGTCGATCGGGCTCACCGCGGCCCGGTGGGCGGTGACCGTGCAGCAGCTGTTGCCGTCGAGCCAGCCCGCGCCGGCCAGGGGCGGGGAGATGCTCACTGGGGGCGTGCGGTCGACGGTCGTCGGGGCCACCGGTTCGGTGAGCGCGGCCGGGACCAGCGGCGGGTTCGGCTGGGCGAACTGCACGTCGAGGCGGTGCAGGAGCTGCGCCGGGACGGGGTCGGTCGGCGCCAGGGAGACGTCCAGCCACACCAGCGCGCCCTGCCCCGGCTGGAGCACGCGCGTGCCCAGGTCACTGCCGAACGGCTTGATCCACGGCGCGAGGCCGTCGCCCTCGAGGCGCAGCAGCGACCGGCCGTCCCCGACCACCTCGACGCCGCCGATCGTGGCGGGCTGGCCGATCGTGTTGGTCAGCACCAGCTCGTAGGCCAGGTGCACGCGTCCGTCCGAGGTCGGGACCGGGATCGGCGCGGCCGTCGTCGACGCCGTCACGGGCGTGAACGTCGACCCGGTGCCCGGCGTGGTGTCCGACGACGACGGGCCGCCGAACGGCCCCCGGACGACGCCGGCGGCGGCCGACGGCGCCCCGGGCGCCGGGGCCGGACCGGCGGCCGGGGACCCGCATCCCGCCACCACCAGTGCCGTCGCGAGCAGGGCCCCGACCAGCCCCGCCCGCCTGTTCCTCCACGTCCGCACGTCGGCCTCCCCGGCGTCCCGTGACCTCCGCTGTCGCAGATCCGACGGGAGCGTCGACGTGGGAGCCAAGCGCACCGATGATCGACGCGCTGTCGTCGCGACGACAGCGTCACTGGTCCGAACAGGTGAGAGATCACGACGCGACCTACGGAGGGTGTCCATGACGGTGACGTCGCCGGAGCTGGCCGGCCGCGGGGTGCGGTCCGCCCTGCGCACGTGCCCGCAGCTGCGCGCGCTGCACCCCGAGGCCCTCGAGGTCCTCGCCCGCGCGGCCGTGATCCGGCGGTACGCGTCCGGCGAGGCCCTGTTCCGGGCGGGTGACGCGGGCGACGCGATGTTCGTGCTGCTGCGCGGGTCGGTCGTCTCGCGGATCACGTCACCGGCCGGCGACGTCGTCGACCTCGGCGTCGCGTCGGTGGGCCACGCCTTCGGCTACTTCGAGCTGGTCGACCCCGGTCCGCGCACCGAGGACGCCGTCGCGACCCGCGACTCGGTGGTCCTCGCGCTGCCCGCGGCCGCCGCCCTGCGCGCCCTGCGGGTGAGCCCCGACACCCTGCTGGCCCTCGCCGGCGACCTCGTCCGGATCGTGCGCCAGTCCAACCGCGCCCGCGCCGGGCGCTCGTTCCACCCGGTGCCGCGCCGCCTCGCCACCCTGCTGCTCGAGCTCGACCACCACGGCGACCGCGTCGACTTCGGCGGCCCGCAGACCCTGCTCGCCCAGCGCCTCGGCATCGCCCGCCAGACGCTGAACACCGCCCTGCGCGGGCTGGCCGAGCGCGGGCTCATCGCCGTGCACCCGGGCGGGCGCGGGGCGACGCTCGACCGCCCCGCGCTCACCGCGTACGCCCTGCGCTGATCAGCGGGCGCTCAGTGCGCCTTGTGGTACGCCTCGCTGACCTCGCTGGGGATGCGCCCGCGCTCGGACACCGTCATCCCCTGCTTGCGCGCCCACTCGCGGATGGCCTGGTTCTGCTCGCGGTCGACCGCCGCGCGCCCGCCGCCGCGACGCGACGCGGGGGCCGCGGTCGCCGTCGACGCCGCGGACGCCGACGACTTCCGCCGGCCTCCGCTGCGCCGGGCGTGGGCGACGTAGTCAGCGAGCTTGTCACGCAGCGCCGACGCGTTGGCGTCGGAGAGGTCGATCTCGTACGTGGCACCGTCGAGGCCGAACTCGACGGTCTCGTCGGCTTCCGACTGGTCCAGGTCGTCGACGAGGGACACCACGACTTTCTGCGCCATCAGGCGACCTCCGCAGCCGATCCTCGGAATGAATAGGGCGGACCTTATTTCCGCGATCGGGACGTTGTCGAGTGATCCACGCCGCGATTCCGCACGGGATCGTGGGAGCGGGCGTGAATTGCGCGTCAGTCGGGGATCGCGGCGGTGTCGGGAACGACCACGGCGAACATGTCCGAGAGCGCGGCGAGACTGGCGCTCTGCAGCGACGACGCGGGAACCGTGCCGTCGGGACCGGGCAGGGCGCGGGTCGCCGTGGCCCCGGCGACGACCGCGGGCGCGAAACCGGCGTTGAACGCACCGCGGGCGGTGGAGTTCACGCACATGTGCGTCATGAAGCCCGCGAGCACGAGGTTCGACGCGGACCTGCTGCGCAGGTGGTCCTCGAGGTCGGTGCCGACGAACGAGTTCGGGAAGTTCTTCACGATGACGTGCTCGCCGTCGCGGGGCGCCACGCGGTCGACGATCGCCCCGATCTCGGCGCGCACGTCGTAGGGCGTGCCCTCCCCGGCGTCGTGCTGGACGTGGATGATCGGGATGCCCGCGCTGCGCGCGCGGTCGAGCAGGGCGGCGGCCTCGTCGATGGCCGGCTCGACGTTCTCGAGGGCCATCACGCCGCGCGTGTAGGTGTTCTGCAGGTCGATCATCACGAGCGCGGACTCGCGCAGCGACGCGGGCGCGGCCGGCATGCCGGTGAGCTCGCGCAGGGTCGTCGAGGGGGTGGCGGACGGGGTGCTCATCGTCGAACTCCTTCGTCGGGGAGGGGTGTCCGGACGTGCGAGGGGCGCCCCGGCTGCGTCGCGCGCAGCGGGGGCGCCCCTCGGTCCTACTCGGTGCGTCGGGGACCGCGCTACAGGTCGCCCAGGTCACGCATCTCGTCGTCGGTGAACAGCCGCGAGCGGATGATGAAGCGGACGCCCTCGGGCGCCTCCACCGAGAACCCGCTGCCGCGGCCCTTCACCACGTCGACGGTGAGGTGCGTGTGCTTCCAGTACTCGAACTGCGAGGCGGACATGTAGAAGCCGATCGGCTTCTCCAGGCCCTCCACCGTCAGGTCTCCGAGGTGCACGTCCTGGCCCCCGATCTTGAAGTCCCCGTCCGGGTAGCACATCGGGGCGCTGCCGTCGCAGCACCCGCCGGACTGGTGGAACATCAACGGGCCGTGGATGTCGGTGAGCGTGACCAGGAGCTCGGAGGCCTGCGGGGACAGGGCGACGCGACCCGTTCCCGACCCCGGCACCTCCGGCACCGCTTCGGTGACGTCGGTACTGGTGCTCACGGCGTCCATCAGAAGAATCCGAGCGCGTTGTCCGAGTAGCTCTGCAGGATGTTCTTGGTCTGCTGGTAGTGGTCCAGCATCATCTTGTGGTTCTCGCGGCCGATGCCGGACTGCTTGTACCCGCCGAAGGCCGCGTGGGCCGGGTAGGCGTGGTAGTTGTTCACCCAGACACGACCGGCCTGGATGTCGCGGCCGGCGCGGTAGGCCGTGTTGGTGTCGCGCGACCACACGCCGGCGCCGAGGCCGTAGAGCGTGTCGTTGGCCTGCTTCATGGCGTCCGCGTAGTCGTCGAACCGCGCGACCGAGAGCACCGGGCCGAAGATCTCCTCCTGGAAGATCCGCATCGAGTTCTGGCCCTCGAAGACGGTCGGCTGCACGTAGTAGCCGCCCGACAGGTCGCCACCGAGGTCGGCGCGCTCGCCGCCGGTGAGGACCTTGGCGCCCTCCTGGCGGCCGATGTCGATGTAGGACAGGATCTTCTCGAGCTGGTCGTTCGAGGCCTGCGCGCCCATCATCGTGTCGGTGTCGAGCGGGTTGCCCATCTTGACCTGCTCGGCCCGCTTGACGCCCTGCGCCACGAACTCGTCGTAGATCCCGCCCTGGACGAGGGCGCGCGACGGGCAGGTGCAGACCTCGCCCTGGTTGAGGGCGAACATCGCGAAGCCCTCGAGCGCCTTGTCGTAGAACGCGTCCTGCTGCGCGGCGACGTCGTCGAAGAAGATGTTCGGGCTCTTGCCGCCGAGCTCGAGCGTGACCGGGATGAGGTTCTCCGAGGCGTACTGGGAGATCAGGCGCCCGGTCGTGGTCTCGCCGGTGAAGGCGATCTTGCGGATGCGCGGCGACGACGCGAGCGGCTTGCCCGCCTCGACGCCGAAGCCGTTGACGATGTTGAGCACACCGGCCGGGAGGAGGTCGCCGATGACGTCCATGAGGACGTGGATCGAGGCGGGGGTCTGCTCGGCCGGCTTGAGGACGACCGCGTTGCCGGCGGCGAGGGCCGGGGCCAGCTTCCAGATCGCCATGAGGATCGGGAAGTTCCACGGGATGATCTGGCCGACCACGCCCAGCGGCTCGTGGAAGTGGTAGGCGATCGTGTCCTCGTCGATCTGCGACAGGTGACCCTCCTGCGCGCGGATCGCGCCGGAGAAGTACCGCAGGTGGTCGATCGCGAGCGGGATGTCGGCGACGAGGGTCTCGCGGACCGCCTTGCCGTTCTCCCAGCTCTCGGCGACGGCGATCTTCTCGAGGTTGGCCTCGATCCGGTCCGCCATCTTGTTGAGGATGTTGGCGCGCTCGCCGACGGAGGTCTTGCCCCACGCCGGAGCGGCGGCCTCGGCCGCGTCGAGGGCCTTCTCGATGTCGTCGGCCGTGCCGCGGGCGACCTCGGTGAACGTCTGCCCCGTCTGCGGGGTCGGGTTCTCGAAGTACTGGCCCTTCGCCGGCGCGACGTACTCGCCGCCGATGAAGTGGTCGTAACGGGGCTTGAACGAGACGACGCTGTCCGCCGACCCCGGTGCCGCGTAGATGGCCATCGGTGTTTCCCTCCACATCGTGGAATCCTGCGCAGTGGGACTACGTGATCGCGGACACTAGGTATGGGAGGGTTGCACCGGCGTTGCAACGCATCTGCGGCGTTGCTCTTGCCGAGAAGCCGCGCACGAGGGTTTGATGAAGGGTTGCCTAACCAGACGGGATGCAGGACCATCCTGAGGGAGGGGGCTTCCTCGTCCCCGGGCGAGCAGCATCGGTGCCGTGGCGGCGCCGACCCGCCCGTCACGCTCGGAGTGCAGGGGGCGCCGATGCCGGAGAGCCAGCGCGCCGCGCGCGGGGCGACCCGCCTGAAGGTCCCCGGGACGCTGTCGAGGCCGCTCACGCCCTCCGACCCGCTCGAACGCGCCCGCCTGCTCGAACGCATCCGCGACGCCGTGCTGTCCGGCTCCGCGAGCCCCGCCTCGCCCCGCGACGTCGTGTCGGCGTCCTGGCAGCGCTCGCTCGAGGCCCACGTCGACCCGGAGCGCGGTCGCCCGCGCCACGTCTACGAGAGCGACGAGCTCCGCGACGTCCGCGGCGGGCACCTGCTGGCCCCGGTGCTCCCGCTGCTGCGGCGCACGCTGCTCGACGTCGCCGACGACGCCGTGCACATGATGATCGTGACCGACGTGCGCGGGCACATCCTCTGGCGCGAGGGCAACACCGAGGTCCTGCGGCGCGCCGACAGCGTCGAGCTCGTCGAGGGCACGCGCTGGAGCGAGGACTCGGTGGGCACCAACGCGATGGGCACCGCGCTGGCCTCGGGCAACGCGGTCCAGATCCACTCCGCCGAGCACCTCGTGAAGCTCTACCACTCGTGGACCTGTGCCGCGGCGCCGATCCACGACCCCGACAGCGGCGCGGTCGTCGCCGCCATCGACCTCACCGGCCCGCTGCAGACGTTCCACCCGAGCACGCTGGCGCTGGTCAAGGCGGCCGCCGAGCTCGCCGAGGTCCACCTGCAGGCGCGGCTGGTCGAGCGTGACGAGCGGCTGCGCCACCGCAACCAGCCCCACCTCGAGGGCCTGCACGGCGCCCCCGGCGCGCTGCTCGCCCCGGGCGGGCGCGTGATCACCGCCCAGTCGGCCGACTGGCTGCCCGAGCGCCTGACCATCCCCGACGGCGGCGGGCGCGTCGATCTCGGCGAGCGCGGCGAGGGCGTCGTCGAGCCGCTCGCCGAGGGCTGGCTGCTGCGCGTGGCCCCACGGTCGTCGTCCGGGCCGACCCTGTCGCTGTCCTTCCTCGGGGCCGAGCGCCCGGTCGCCCGGCTCGACGGGCGCCCGGTGCGGCTGAGCCTGCGGCACGCCGAGATGCTCGTCGTGCTGGCCCTGCACCCCGACGGGCTCACCGCCGACGGCCTCGCGCAGGCGCTCTACGGCGACGCGGGCAACCCCGTCACGGTGCGCTCCGAGGTGCACCGCCTGCGCAACGCGCTCGGCACCTCGATCCTCAGCACCCAGCCCTACCGGCTGCGCGCCCGCGTCGACGCCGACTTCCTCGACGTCCGCGCCGCCCTGCGCGACCGCCGCCTGCCCCCGCCCGCGGTGCTGCGCCGCGGTGCGCTGCTCCCCACGTCCGACGCCCCCGGGGTGCGCGAGGAGCGCGACCACCTCGAGGTGGCCGTGCGCAGCGCCGTCCTGCGCCGCGGCGACGTCGAGGCCCTGTGGGCTCTCGCGCACACCCGCGCCGGCGGCGGCGACCCCGAGCTCGCCGATCGCCTGCGCCTGCTGCTGCCCGACGGCGACCCCCGCCGCGACGAGCTGGGCTCTCCGGTCCCCTGACCCTCAGGAGCGGGCGGCGCGGCGGGCGGAACGCTCGTCGCGCCGCTCGAGCCAGCGCCGGTGCACCGTGCGCAGGCCCAGCAGGGTCAGGTCGGGGACGTGCTCGGTAACCGTCGCGCACTCGTCGACGACCACCGGCGCGAGCCCGCCCGAGGCGACGACGGCGACGGGCGCGCGGCCCTCGGGATCGCGGGCGGTGATCTCCCGGCTCACCCGCGCGACGAGGCCGTCGACCTGCGCGGCGGCCCCGAGCACGAGACCGGCCTGCATGCTCTCGACCGTGGTGCGCCCGAGCACCGAGCGCGGCACCACGAGCTCGACCGGGCGCAGCGCCGCCGCCCGCATGGCCAGGGCCTCGGCGGACACCGCGACGCCCGC
Organism: Actinomycetospora flava; assembly: GCF_037400335.1. Classification (NCBI taxonomy): domain Bacteria; kingdom Bacillati; phylum Actinomycetota; class Actinomycetes; order Pseudonocardiales; family Pseudonocardiaceae; genus Actinomycetospora; species Actinomycetospora flava. The sequence continues at coordinate 278,830 of NZ_JBBEGM010000002.1, read as the reverse complement.
GGCGATCGCCCCGCCGAGGAACTCGCCGCGCGCCGACACCCCGTCCACCGTCGTCGACGTCCCGAAGGTGACGACGACGCAGGGCCCGCCGTGGCGCTCGAACGCCGCGAGGACCTGGACGACGCGGTCCGCGCCGACCTCCTTGGGGTTGTCGACGAGCAGCGGGACGCCGGTGCGCACGCCGGGCTCGACGAGCAGGTGGTCGAGCCCCGCGAAGTGCCTGGTGACCATGCCGCGCAGCTCGCGCAGCAGCGCCGGGACCGTGGAGAGCGCGGCCACCGAGGTCACGTCGCCGACCCGTGTCCCGAGGACACCGCGCACGAGCAGCGCCATCTCGTCACCCGTGGCCCGGGGCTCGGTGCGCAGGCGGGCGTCCCAGACCGCCGGGCCGTCCTCGGGGTAGAGGGCGAGCGCCGTCTGCGTGTTGCCGACGTCGATGCAGAGCAGCACGACGTCCCCCGGCCTCAGCTGTCCGCGGAGAGCAGCGCGTCGAGCCGGCGGGCGTCGGTGGTCTCGGCGCTGCCGCGGCGGCGGCGACCCTGGCCCGCCTGCTCCTGCGGCTCCGCGCCCCAGCTGCCGCTCACCGTCGTCATCGCCGGGCCCGCGGCAGCGCCGTGGCGCCGCGCCGGGCGGGCCTCGGTGCCCGGCCGCAGCAGCGACGTGGTGGGGGCGGCGTCGGGCACGTGCGTCGGGTCGGCGCCGCGGTCGAGGACGCGGTTGGCCTCGTCGACGAACACCACCCGCGGCTGGTAGGTGCGGGCCTCGGCGTCGTCCATGACGCCGTAGGAGATCAGGATGACGAGGTCGCCGGGCGAGACGAGGTGCGCGGCGGCGCCGTTGATCCCGATGACGCCGGAGCCGGCGGGACCGGTGATCACGTAGGTCTCGAGGCGCGCGCCGTTGGTGACGTCGACGATCGCGACCTGCTCGCCGGGCAGCAGGTCGGCCGCCCGCATGAGGTCCTCGTCGACGGTCACCGACCCCACGTAGTGCAGGTTCGCGTCCGTCACCGTCGCGCGGTGGATCTTGGACTTCAGCATCGTGCGCTGCACGTCAGACTCTCCTCACGAGGGACACCGCGGCGTTGTCGATCAGGCGGGTGGTGCCGGCCCGCGCGGCGACCAGCAGCCGCGCGGGGCCGATGTCGGGGGTGGGGCCGAGGTCCTCGTCGCGCAGCTCGAGGTAGTCGACCTGCAGGCTCGGCTCGGTGGCCAGGACGTCGCGGGCGGCGTCGAGGACGGCCTGCGGGCCCTGCTCGCCGGCGTACTGGCCGGCCGAGAGCGCCGCGGACAGGGCCACCGCGGCGTGCCGCTCGTCGGCGGACAGGTAGGCGTTGCGGCTCGAGCGCGCCATCCCGTCGGGCTCGCGGACGGTCGGCACGCCGACGACGTGGATGTCGATGTCGAGGTCGCGCGCCATGCGGCGGATCAGCGTGAGCTGCTGGTAGTCCTTCTCGCCGAAGAACGCGACGTCGGCCACGGAGATCGCGAAGAGCTTGTTGACCACCGTCAGCATCCCGGCGAAGTGCCCGGGCCGGACCGCACCCTCCAGCTCGCCGCCCAGCGGGCCGGGGTCGACCGAGGTGGTGAAGCCCTCCGGGTACATGTCCTCGACCGACGGCGCGAAGACCAGCTCGACGCCCTCCTCGCGGCAGATCTCGAGGTCGTTCTCGAAGGCGCGGGGGTAGCGGTCGAAGTCCTCGCCCGGCCCGAACTGGCGCGGGTTCACGAAGATCGACACGACGGTGGTGGCGCCGGGAACGCCGCGGGCGCGCCGCATGAGCTCGCGGTGGCCGTCGTGCAGGGCGCCCATCGTCGGCACGAGCGTGACGCGGCGCCCAGCCATGCGCAGGGCGCGGGTGACGCGGCGCAGGCCGGCAGGCTCGCGGTGCACGGTCAGCCGGTCGGCGCTGTACTGCGGGCGGGCGCGCCCGACGAGGTCGTTCGTGCGCAGGCTGGAGGGTCGGGTCACCGTCGGGGCCTCTCGAGGGCGGCCACCACGTCGTCGGCGGCGGCGGGGTCGACCAGTCCGCCGGCGCGGGCGCGCTCGGCGGTGCGCCGGGCCAGGGCCCGGTAGAGCGGGGCCGCGTCGGGGGCGCGGTCGTCGAGGTGGCGCAGGTGCGTGGCCACCGTGCCGGCGTCGCCGCGGACCACCGGGCCGGTGAGCGCGCGGTCGCCGTGGCGCAGCGCGTTGTCGAGGGCGGCGGAGAGCAGCGGCGCGAGGACGCGCTCGGCGGGCTCGATGCCGGCGCCGGACAGGATGTCGGCGGCCTCGCGCACGAGCGTGACCAGGTGGTTCGCGCCGTGGGCCAGCGCCGCGTGGTACAGCGGGCGCATCGCCTCGGGGATGCGGACCGGCTCGGCGCCCATCTCGACGACCAGCGCCTCGCCGACCAGCCACGCGGCGTCGGCGTCCTCGGAGACGGAGCTTGCGGAGGTCGACCATCGATCCGAGCCCTCGGGACCGGTCACCCCGATGCAGGCACCGGACAGGCGCGCGACGTCCTCGCGGCGTCCGGTGACCGTCATCGCCGGGTGCAGCGCGATCGGTAGCACGTCGTGCTCGGCGGCGGGCGCCAGGACGCCGACCCCGGCCGCGCCGCAGGTGTGGACGACGATCTGCCCGGGGCGCAGGCAGTCTGAGGCGGCGAGCCCGCGGACCAGGCCGGGGAGCACGTCGTCGGGGACCGCCAGCAGCGCGAGGTCGGCGCGGCGCACGACCTCGTCGGGCGGGAGGATCTCGGCGCCGGGAAGCAGCTCCTCGGCGCGGGCGCGCGAGGCGCGGGAGACCGCGGAGGCGGCGACGACCGTGTGCCCGGCGTTCGCGAGCGCGGCGCCCAGCACGGCGCCGACCCGCCCCGCGGACACGACGCCCACCGCGAGCCGGGATCCTTCGCGCGGGGTGGGGTGCAAGGCAGCGTCACTGCCCTCGTCCCACCGCCCGGCGCCCTCGCCGTCGGTGCCCACGCGCCACCTCACTCGTTCGGCTCGTTCCCGTCCCGCTCCCGCGGGTACCGGACGATCACTGCTGCCCACGGTAACCGTCCGGACGCCCCGCGGCGGGCGCGGTGAGCGGGTTCACGCCCCTTTGCGAGCGATGCGGCATCGCCGGCGCCTGGCGCCAGGATCGCCACATGCTCGCCCGCGCGACACGCCGAGGGGTCGTGCGCTCAGCCCATCGGCGGGCGCGGGGGCGCGCCCGGTCCGTAGGGCCCGGCGGGCCCCTGGGGAGCGCCGGGCCAGTTCGGCGGCGGGCCCCCGGGACCGGGCGCCGGGCCACCGGTCGGTCCCTGCACGCCCGGCGCGTTCACCGCGGCGAGCCGGGTGCGGACGACATTGTCGAGCAGTTCCGCGTGCCAGTCCGAGCGCGGCGGCAGCGCGCCCCGTTCCGCGCGGGCGCGCAGGAAGGCGAGCTCGGTGACGGCGTGCTGGTAGTCCTCGACGGCCCGGGCGGCCTGGGCGCCGGCGCGGCGGTGCACCGCGGTGCGCCAGCGGCGACGGCCGGCGAGGCTCGAGAGCAGCGGCACCTCGCTCGGCGCGATCCACCCGGCGGCGGCGAACCCCGGCATCTGGCGCGCGAGGACGTCGGCCTCGCGGCGTCGTTGCCACACGACCAGCCCGATCATCCCGGCGAACAGCGGCAGCATGATCAGCACGTAGACGCCGAAGAACCCGGCCCCGAGCTGCGTCGACGAGTTCCACAGCGCGTGCAGGACCACCGCGAGCACGTAGCCGCCGAGCACCGCCAGCGTGCCGACCACCCGCGACCGCGCCTGCGACGCGATCCCGACGCCGATCCCGATCATGGCCGTGAACAGGGGATGCGCGAACGGGGAGAGGACTCCGCGCAGCACGAACGTCGCGAGCACCGCGGGGCCGACGGCGCCCTCGGCGTCGGCGAACGCGCGGCCGAAGTAGATGATGTTCTCGGTGAACGCGAACCCCGCGGCCGTGATCCCCGCGTAGACGACGCCGTCGACGATCCCGTCGAACTCCCGGCGCCGCCACAGCAGCAGGCCGACCACGAACGCGCCCTTGACGAACTCCTCCACGAGCGGCGCCGAGATCACGGCACCGACGACGTCGCCCTGCCCGCGCCCGAGCAGCAGCTCCGCGGCGATGATCGCGCTGGAGTTGATGACGACCGCGACGAGCGCCGACAGGCCCGCGCCCCAGAGGAAGGCGCCGAGGAGCAGGCGCGGCGGCTCGGGCTCGAAGCGGTCGATCCACAGGAACGTCGCGACGACCAGCGCGACCGGCAGCAGCGCGAGCACGACGCCGATGACGACGCCGACCACCCCGATCTCGGTGCTGGCGAGGCCGACGGTCACGAGGGCGCAGATCCCGAGGAAGATCAGGCCGACGACCGGCCACACGAGCGTCCGGCGCTGTTGCGGCGCCAGGCGGACGGGAGGGGCGATCACCCTGCCGGAGGGTAACGACTCCGGCCCCGCCCCACCGGCCCCAGGGGTGTCCGGATCACGACGAGCCCGTCACGAACGCGGAGTTCGGACGCACAGAGGCAGCGAACAGCCCGTTCGTGGCGATCCGGGCGAGCCTCAGGGCTCGCGACGCCGCCGGCCGACGGTGCCGCCGGAGGCCGCGTGCGCGGCGAGGAGCTCGGCCACCGTGCGGCCCGAGGTCGCCGAGTCGGCGGGCGCGCGGCGGGGGCGCTCGTCGGGCGGCGGGTCGGCCGGGCGGTCGTAGCCCGCGGAGCGGACGTACTGGTCGACGAACGACCCGCCGGCCAGCACCGACGGGTCGGCCTGCGGGGCCTCGGGGTGCGCAGGCGGGGTGGGGCGCACCGGCGGGGACGGGACCGCGCGGGCGGCGGGTGGTGCCGGCACCCGCGGGGCCGGAGCGACAGGAGCGACCGGCGCCACGGGCCGGCGCGGCGCCGGCGGCGGGACCGACGGCAGGCCCGGCTGCGGGCCGGAGTCGCCGACGACGCGCAGGCGCGGGGTGCGGGGACGCGGCGGCGCACCGGCCGCGACGGGGAAGCCGACGCCCTGCAGCGTCACGGCGTCGGCGCTGCGCGACCGCTCGAGCTCCTCGCGCAGGGACGCCGCGTCCTCGCGGGCCCGGACGGCGTCCTGCTCGGCCTCCTCGCGGGCGGCGACCTCGCGGGCCACGCGGTCGTCGGCGTCGCGCTCGAGGGCGGCGAGCCGCTCGCCGGCGTCCTCCTCCGCCGCGGCGAGCTCGTCGGCGGTCTCACGGGCCTGCGCGGCGAGGTCGGCCTCGGTGCGGGCGCGCCGGGCGAGCACGACGGCCGCGAGCACCGCCGCCCACAGCGCGGCCACCACGGCCAGGCGCAGCAGGCGGGCGTCGTCGGACAGGAGCGTGGCGACGCCGGCGAGAGCGGCGAGCACGGCCGCGGCGGTCAGCAGCGCGGCGCGTCGGCGGTCGGGGCCGGCGCCGGTGCGCTGCTCCCCGTCCGGGGTGCTCATCGCTGCAGGATACCGAGCCTCCACCGGCGCCCCGCCGCCCCCGCGGACGCGGCCCGCCGGCACCGCGGTCACGATCGGCCGCGCGCGGAGTCGCGGGGGTCGTCGCTGCGCGGGTCGTCGGGCGTGCGCAGGCTGTGCTCCAGCCACAGGCCCGCCCCGACGAGCACCGCCGACCCGACGACGCCGACCACCGCGCTCGCGGTGTCCGCGCCGGCGGCGTCCACACGGTCGCGCAGCGGCAGCACGTAGGCGAGCAGACCGAGCCACGCGCCGCCGACGAGCGCCCCGGCCAGCGACGACGCCTTCGCCAGCGCGACGGCCCGCGCGGCGGCGAGCGCGTCGACGGGGCGGGCACCGGGCCGGCGGCGGATGCGGGCGCGCAGGACGGCCGCGAGCACCAGCTCGGCGACCCCGAGGACCAGCGGCGTCAGCCCCGCGAGCAGCGGCAACGGCGGCAGCTCGCCGTAGGCCGCCTGGACGAGCACGTTGACCGCCAGACCGGCGGCGACGGCCGCCACGACCAGCAGCGACGGGCTCGTCCGCGTCCTCACGGGGCCGTCCTCCTCACCGAGCCGCCTCCAGCGCCGTGTCGTCGCGGCGCACGCCGTCGCGCTCGTCGGCGGGCAGCGCGGCGAGCAGGTCCGCGACCCGCCCCCGGCCGGCGACCTCGGCGTCCGGGTCGACGTCGAACCACGGCACCAGCACGAACGCCCGCTCGTGGGCGCGCGGGTGCGGGAGCGTCAGCTCGGGGTCGTCGTCGACGGTCCCGTCCACGTCGAGGACGTCGACGTCGAGCGTCCGCGGCCCCCAGCGCACGTCACGGGTGCGGCCGGCGCGGCTCTCCGCGGCGCGGGCGCGCGTGAGCCAGTCGCGGGGCCGCGACACCGGGTCCTCGACGACGACGACGGCGTTGAGGAAGTCGTCCTGCTCGACCCCGCCCCAAGGTGCGGTCGCGTAGACCGGCGACACGGCGACCACCCGGGCCCCCGCGGCGCGCAGGGTGGCGAGGGCGCCGCGCAGGTTGCCAATGCGGTCGCCGATGTTCGAGCCCAGGGACAGGACGGCGCGGCTCATCGGGTCGCCCGCTCCCGCCGCAGCACCACCGCGACGTCGTCGAAGGGCACCGTGATCGGCGCCTGCGGCTTGTGCAGCGTCACCTCGACGGCCGCGACGCGGTCGTCGGCGAGCACCCGGGCGGCGACCTCGCCGGCCACGGCCTCGATCAGTCGCCGCGGCGGGCCCGCGACGATCGCCGCGGCGCCCTCGGCGAGCGCGCCGTAGTCGACGGTGTCGACGAGGTCGTCGGAGGACGCGGCGGCGGTGAGGTCGACCTCCAGCGCCAGGTCCAGCACGAAGTCCTGGCCGTCGCGGCGCTCGTGCTCGAACACGCCGTGGTGCCCGCGGACGCGCAGCCCGCGCAGCACGATCCGATCGGTCGAGGTCACGGCTCGACCTCCGCCGGCGACGTCCCCCACGACCACGCCGCGGCGACCGCGACGGCGTCGAGCGACGGGCCGACCTCGTGCACGCGCACGCCCCAGGCGCCGTTCGCCGCCGCGAGCGCGGACACGGCCGCGGTGGCGATCTCGCGCCCGTCGGGCGGGCGCGGGGTGCCGTCGTCGTCGGCGAGCAGCGCCCCGAGGAACCGCTTGCGCGACGCCCCGATCAGCACGGGGAAGCCGAGCCCCGTGAACACGGGCAGCTTGCGCAGCAACTGCCAGTTGTGCGCCGCGGTCTTCGCGAAGCCCAGGCCCGGGTCGAGCACCAGCAGCGACGGGTCGACGCCCGCGAGCACGGCCCGGTCGACCTGCTCGACCATCTCGGCGCGCACCTCGCCGACGACGTCCTCGTAGGAGGCGAGCGCGGTCATCCGGTTGCTCGGACCGCGCCAGTGCATGATCACCCAGGGCATGCCCGTCTCGGCGACCGTGCGGGCCATGTGCGGGTCGGCGAGGCCCCCGGAGACGTCGTTGATCATCGTGGCGCCGGCCTCGACCGCCGCTGCCGCGACCGCCGCGCGGGTGGTGTCGACGCTGACCCGCACGCCGTCGGCGACGAGCTCGCGGATCACCGGCACGACGCGCTGCGTCTCGGTCTGCGCGTCGACGCGCTCCGCGCCGGGCCGCGTGGACTCCCCGCCGACGTCGACCAGGTCGGCGCCGCGGCGGTGCAGCTCGATGCCGTGGGCCACCGCGTGGTCGCGGTCGAGCCAGCGCCCGCCGTCGGAGAACGAGTCGGGCGTGACGTTGAGGACGCCCATCACGACGCAGCGCCCCGGCTCCGGGAGGCGGTGCGCACGGGGTGTCGGGTCGGGCGGACCGCCCACGTCAGCCGCTCCGGATGAGGTTGAGGGCCTCCGCCCGCGTGCTGGCCGACGTCTTGAAGATGCCGCGGACCGCCGACGTCGTGGTGCGGGCGCCGGGCTTGCGCACGCCGCGCGCGGACATGCACTGGTGCTCGGCGTCGATCACCACGAGCGCGCCCCGGGTGTCGAGCTTCTGGTCCAGCGCGTCGGCGACCTGGCTGGTCAGGCGCTCCTGGACCTGCGGGCGCCGCGCGTAGAGGTCGACGAGGCGGGCGAGCTTGCTCAGGCCGGTGACGTGCCCCTGCGGCCCCGGGATGTAGGCGACGTGCGCCACCCCGTGGAACGGCAGCAGGTGGTGCTCGCACATCGAGAACATCGGGATGTCGCGGACGAGCACGAGCTCCTCGTGGTCCTCGGAGAACGTCCGCTCCAGCGCCTGCGCCGGGTCGGCCCGGAGCCCGGCGAAGAGCTCCTGGTACGAGCGGGCCACGCGCGCCGGCGTGTCCCGCAGGCCCTCGCGGTCCGGGTCCTCGCCGATGGCGATGAGCAGCTCGCGCACGGCGGCCTCGGCGCGCTCGGCGTCGAACCCCGGCCACGCCGGGGCGACCTCGGCGCCGACCGGTCCGCCGGTGCCGTCGTCGGTGGGGCGCACCCGGGCGTCGTCCAGGTCGCCGTCCAGTTCCTGACTGGTGGTCACGTCTCCCTCGCGGTCTCCCTCGACCCGGCCGGCCCGCCCGTCAGGACGCGCCGGCCCTCTCAGCCCTGGCCGTGTCAGCCGCGCGGGGTGTCGGAGGCGCCGGTCGACCCGGTGCCGCCGTCCGTGCCGGTGGTGCCGTCGTGGCCCCAGCTCGGGGACGTCCCCGAATGGCGGCCCTCCGAGCGGCCCTCACGGGTGCGGCCATCCGGGTCACCGTACGGGTTCGCGACGGACTCGCCAGCCGAGCGTGACGTGCCGTACGGGCTGGTCGCGCCGTCGCCGTACCCGCCGGAGCCGGCCTCGCCGTACGGGCCGGCCCCGCCGCGGCCGGCGCCGCCGGGGTTCCAGGTGGTGCCGTGCGGCACGGTCGCCGGGGTCCACCCGGGCGGGGCGCCGTAGTTCGGTGCCACCGACGAGGGCTTGTCGCCGCTCTCGCCGGCCCGCCGCCCGTTGGCGCCCGTGCGGTAGACGTCCGGGATGCCCGTCGCCGGCATGCCCGCCGGGGGCGTCGGCGTCGAGCCGCCGTCGGGGCCCTGCTGCCCCGGCTGCCCCGGCTGCCCCGGCTGCCCGGCGCCGTAGCCCGCGTCGTGGCCGTTGCCCGCGTGGGCGCCGGCGTAGCTGCCGTTGGCGCCGTGCGCGGCCTGCCCGTTGCCGCTGCCGTTGCCCGCGACCGACCCGACGGCCGTGCGCTCCGTGCGCTCGGTGTCGGTGGCCTCGCCGGGCGGCGGCCAGGGCTCGCCCCGCTCGGTGGCCAGCTCGCGCCGCGTCTTGATCGGCGGGCGGTCCGAGGGCAGGCGCTCGCCGAAGTCGTTGAACGTCGTGATGCGCGGCCGCTTGGTGACCGACGCGAAGATGCGCTCGAGGTCGCGACGCTGCAGCGTCTCGTGCTCGATCAGCTCGCCGGTCAGCGCGTCGAGCGCGTCGCGGTGGGTGTTGAGGATGTCCCACGCCTCGGTGTGCGCGGCCTCGATGAGCTTGCGCACCTCCTCGTCGATCTCGTGGGCCACCTCGAGCGAGTAGTCCGGCTGGCGTCCCGCCGAGCGGCCGAGGAACGGCTCGCCCTGCTCCTGGCCGTACTTCACGGCGCCGAGGCGGGCGCTCATGCCGTACTCGGTGACCATCGCGCGCGCGATCTTGGTCGCCTGCTCGATGTCGGACGACGCGCCGGTGGTCGGCTCGTGGAACACCAGCTCCTCGGCCGAGCGCCCGCCCATGGCGAACACCAGCCGGGCCAGCATCTCCGAGCGGGTCATGAGCTCCTTGTCGTCCTCGGGGACGACGAGCGCGTGCCCACCGGTGCGCCCGCGCGGCAGGATCGTGACCTTGTAGACCGGCTCGATGTCGGGCATCGCCCACGCGGCCAGCGCGTGGCCCGCCTCGTGGTAGGCCGCGACCTTCTTCTCCTGCTCGGAGATGATGCGGCTCTTGCGCGCCGGGCCGCCGATGACGCGGTCGACCGACTCCTCGAGCGCCGAGCCCGTGATCTGCGTCTGCCCGAGACGGGCGGTGAGCAGCGCGGCCTCGTTGATGACGTTCGCCAGGTCGGCGCCGGAGAACCCGACGGTGCGCTTGGCCAGGCCGTCGAGGTCGGCGTCGGGCGCGAGCGGCTTGCCCGCGGAGTGCACCTGCAGGATGGCGCGCCGGCCGGCGAGGTCGGGCGCCGCGACCGGGATCTGCCGGTCGAACCGGCCGGGGCGCAGCAGCGCCGGGTCGAGGATGTCGGGCCGGTTGGTGGCGGCGATGAGGATGATGCCGCCGCGCGAGTCGAACCCGTCCATCTCGACGAGCAGCTGGTTGAGCGTCTGCTCGCGCTCGTCGTGGCCGCCGCCCATGCCGGCGCCGCGGTGGCGCCCCACGGCGTCGATCTCGTCGACGAACACGATGCACGGGGAGTTCTGCTTGGCCTGCTCGAACAGGTCGCGCACCCGGGAGGCGCCGACGCCGACGAACATCTCCACGAAGTCCGAGCCGGAGATCGTGTAGAACGGCACGCCCGCCTCGCCGGCGACCGCGCGGGCGAGCAGCGTCTTGCCCGTGCCGGGCGGGCCGTAGAGCAGCACGCCCTTGGGGATCTTGGCGCCGAGCTGCTGGTAGCGCGTGGGGTTCTGGAGGAAGTCCTTGATCTCGTAGAGCTCCTCCACCGCCTCGTTCGCGCCCGCGACGTCGGCGAAGGTGGTCTTCGGCATGTCCTTGTTGAGCTGCTTGGCCTTGGACTTGCCGAAGGACAGGACGCGGTTGCCCCCGCCCTGGGAGTTCATCATCCAGAACAGCAGCAGCAGGACCAGGCCCAGCGGGATCAGGTAGATCAACATCTGGGTGAGGAACGAGTCCTGCGTGACCCGGGTGTCGAAGCCCGAGGGGGCCGGGTTGTCGCGGACCAGGGCGAACACCTGGTCGGTCGCGGCGGCCGGGTACTGCGCGTAGATCTGGTTGGTCGTCGTCGGCTGGGCGCCCTCGACGCCCGGCACCTGCACCGGGTTGGTGAGCGTCAGCCGCAGGCGCTGTTCCTTGTCCTCGATCGTGATCTCGGACGCGTTGCGGGCCTCGACCTGCTGCAGGGCGAGCGACGTCGGGGCCTCGGTGTACCCGCGGGTGTCGCTGAGCAGCGACGAGATCCCGAGGTAGACCAGGAAGAACACCACGATCCAGATGAGTGGATTGCGGAGAAGGCGCTTGCGGTCCATGCGGTTGCGGCCTCCAGGCGGCCCTCGACCCTCCCCGGGTGGACCCTGCGGTCGGTGTCAGTCGTCTCGGCTCGGGGTCCGCGCACGCACGGACGTCCGTGGGGCCCTGATCTGCTCAATGTACCCCCCGGTCACGACACCGGTCCGCGCGCGACCGGCCGGACCGGACGGGCCTACCGTCGCCGGCGCGCCGTCCCGAACAGACCTCGCGTGATCTCGCGGCCGAGCTGGCTCGCGAACGAGCGCACGAACGACTTCACCGCCGGGTTGGCCATCGCCTTCTCCACCAGCCCGGGCTCCTCGTCCTGCTCGGGCGGCGGGGCCTGTGGCGGTGCGGGCTGCGGGGGCTGGTCGGCCGGGACGGGCTCCGCCGGGGCGGGCGCGCCGGTCGCGCCGGTGGCCGCGGAGAGCTTCTCGTAGGCCGACTCGCGGTCGATCGGCGTGCCGTACTTCCCCCACAGCGGCGACGCCTTCGCCGCGTCGGTGACGGCAGACTCGCCGATCGCGGCCATGAGCGAGCGCGGCGCCCGCACCCGCGTCCACGCCACGGGCGTCGGGGCGCCCCGCTCGGAGAGCACGGTGACGATCGCCTCGCCGGTGCCCAGCGACGTCAGCGAGGTCTCGATGTCGTAGACCGACGACTTCGGGTAGGTGCGCGCGGTACGGGAGAGCGCCTTCTGGTCGTCGGGGGTGAAGGCGCGCAGCGCGTGCTGCACCCGGGCGCCGAGCTGCGAGAGGACGTCGTTGGGGACGTCGGTGGGCTGCTGGGTGCAGAAGAAGACGCCGACGCCCTTGGAGCGGATGAGCTTCACCGTCTGCTCGATGCGGTCGAGGAACGCCTTCGACGCGTCGGTGAACAGCAGGTGCGCCTCGTCGAAGAAGAAGACGAGCTTGGGCTTGTCGATGTCGCCGGCCTCGGGGAGGTCCTCGAAGAGCTCGGCGAGCAGCCACATGAGGAACGTCGAGTAGAGCATCGGGTCGGCCTGCTGGTCGGCGAGCTCCAGCAGCGTCACGCGGCCCTTGCCGTCGGGCTCGACGACGAGCAGGTCCGCGGGGTCGAACTCGGGCTCGCCGAAGAACTTGTCGCCGCCGCGCGCCTCGAGGTTGACCAGCGCGCGCAGGATCACGCCCGCCGTCGACGTCGAGACCCCGCCGATGCCCTTGAGCTGCTCCTTGCCCTCGTCCGAGAGCAGGTGCTGGATCACCGAGCGCAGGTCCTTGGTGTCCAGCAGCGCGAGACCCTGCTGGTCGGCCCAGTGGAAGATCAGGCCGAGCGTGGACTCCTGGGTCTCGTTGAGCCCGAGCACCTTCGACAGCAGGATCGGCCCGAACCCGGTGATCGTCGCGCGCACCGGGATGCCGATGCCCTCGCCGAGCGAGAGGAACTGCACCGGGTAGGCGGTCGGCGCCCAGTCGTCGCCGGTGTCGGTGGCGCGCTGGGTGACGCGGTCGTTCTTCTCGCCCTCGCGCGCGAGCCCGGAGAGGTCGCCCTTGATGTCGGCGAGCAGCACCGGCACCCCGGCGCCCGAGCACTGCTCGGCGAGGTTCTGCAGCGTCTTCGTCTTCCCGGTGCCCGTCGCGCCGGCCACCAGCCCGTGCCGGTTCAGCGTCGCGAACGGGATCCGGACCTTCGCCGCGGGGTCGACGGCGCCGTCGACGACGACGGTGCCCAGTTCGAGGGCCGCGCCCTCCGTCGCGTACCCGGCGGCGATCTCTGCAGCAGCTCCCTGATCGGCCACGGGGGCAGGCTAGCGGTGACCGTCCTCGCGGGGGTGGATCAGCGTGGCGCGGGGTGCCGGGGCGCGGAGCGAGGGCGTCCCTCGCTGCCTGTGACGCAGCCGGGGAGTCCCTCGCTCCCTCACCGGGGCGCGCTCAGGGGCCCGCGGGGACGTCGACGCGCACCGCGGTGATCGCGCCGTCGGTGCCGCGCTCCGCGTGCACGGTCACCTGCTGGCCGACGCGCAGGCCCGCGGGTCCGTCGAGGCGGGGCACGGCGACGCTCGTGCCGGCCGTCGTGCGCAGCGCGGTCTGCGTGCCGTCGCCCGCGCGGACCGTGACGATCGGGAAGCCGCCGCCGGTGGGCTGCACGGACTCGACGACGCCGAGCAGGTCGGGCACCGAGCCGGGCCCGGTGTCCGGGGCCGTCGCGCGGCCGACGAAGGCACCGAGCGCGAGGCAGACGATCCCGCCGAGCACGAGCAGCAGGATCCGCGTCGAGCGCGCCAGGCCGGGACGTCGCAGGCGGGTCGCGAGGTCGACGTCGTCCACCGGCTCGTCGAGCACCGTCGCGGCGTGGTCCTGCTGCGTCCGGTCCTCGTCGCGGTCCGGGTCCGCGCGGTCCGGGTCCGGGCGCTCCTGCTCCGCCGTGCGGGAGCTGCGCGGCGGCGGGTCCGAGCGGCGCGCGGCCTGCGGCACCGGGATCTGCTCGGTGGTCGAGGACGTGTCGGTCGGCCGGTCGCCGTCGGATGGCTGGGTCACGAGGTCCTCCCGGGGGCGCGCCTCACTCGCGGCGCAGCGCTTCGATGGGCCGCAGGCGCGCGGCACGGCGGGCGGGGTAGGCACCGAAGAAGATGCCGATGGCGGCCGAGACGCCGACCGCGGCGACGACGGCGGAGGGCAGCACGACCGGCCGGAAGTCGCCGAGCGGCACCAGCGTCCCGGCGTAGCCCACCGCGACGCCGAGCATGCCGCCGACCACGCTCAGGATGATCGACTCGACGAGGAACTGGCCGAGGATCGCCGACGGCGGCGCGCCGAGGGCCTTGCGGATGCCGATCTCGCGGGTCCGCTCGGTCACCGACACGAGCATGATGTTGGTGATCCCGATGCCGCCGACCACCAGCGAGATCGCCGCGATCGCCGCCAGCAGCAGCGTGAACGCGCCGAGCGTGTCGTCGAGGACGTCGGCGAGCTGGCGGGCGCTGAGCACCTGGTAGTCGCGGTTGTCCGGGTTCTCGATGCCGTGCCGGCGGTCCAGGATGCTGTTGATCTCGCTCTCCGCGGCGGCCTGCGCCTCGGTCGAGCGCGCCTGCACGACGATCTGGCTGAGGTCGCCGAAGCCGGTCAGCGATCCCTGCACGGCCGTGATCGGCGCGAGGACGTTCTCGTCGGGGTTCGCCAGGCCCTGCCCCTGGCCGGCCGGCGCCAGCGTGCCGATCACGTCGAACGGCACCCCGCGCACGAGCACGTCGCGCCCGACGGGATCGGAGCCGACGCCGAAGAGGTCGTCGGCGACCGTCCGCCCGAGCAGGATGACCTTGCGCCCGGCCTCGACGTCGGCGTCGGTGTAGGCGCGCCCGGTGCCGATCTGGACGTTGGCGCCCGGGAAGTAGGACGGGGTGCTGCCGACGACGGTGGCGTCGGTGCGCGACCGTCCCGCGTCGACCGACGCCGACAGCTGCGCCACCGGCGAGACCGACGCGACGTCCGGGGCACCCTGCGGGTCGGCGAGCGCGCGCACGTCACCGGTGGTCAGCGGGCGCCCGCTGGTGCCGGCGCTCTCGGGGGGCTGGCGCGGCAGGACCGTGATGCTGTTGGCGCCCAGCCCCGCGATCTGGCCCTGGATGTACTGCGACGCCCCGTTGCCCAGCGCGGTGAGCAGGATGACCGCCGCGATGCCGATGATGATCCCGAGCATCGTCAGCAGCGAGCGGAGCCGGTTGGCGATCAGGCCGCGGACCGCGAAGCGGACGATCTCCACGACGCTCATCGCCGCGCGCCGGCTTCCGTCAGGCGCCCGTCGGAGACCACCACGACCCGCTCCGCCCGCTCGGCGACCTCGTCGTCGTGGGTGATCAGCACGATCGTCCGGCCCGAGGCGTGCAGGCGGTCGAACAGGGCGAGCGCGTCGGCGGTGCTCTGCGAGTCGAGGTTGCCGGTGGGCTCGTCGGCGAGCAGCAGGGCCGGGGACGTGACGAGCGCACGCGCGACGGCGACGC
Organism: Actinomycetospora flava; assembly: GCF_037400335.1. NCBI lineage: Bacteria > Bacillati > Actinomycetota > Actinomycetes > Pseudonocardiales > Pseudonocardiaceae > Actinomycetospora > Actinomycetospora flava. Next base: position 263,760 of record NZ_JBBEGM010000002.1, on the reverse strand, counting down.
GCTGCTGCTGGCCGCCGGAGAGCTGGTTGGGGCGGTGGTCCTCGCGGCCCTGCAGTCCGACGAGCGCCAGGGCGGCCATCGCCCGCTCGTGCCGCCGCCGCCGGCCCACCCCTGCGTAGACCAGCGGCAGCTCGACGTTCGCGAGCGCGGTGGTGCGCGGGATGAGGTTGAACGCCTGGAACACGAAGCCGATCTGCCGGTTGCGCAGCACGGCCTGCTGGCGCTCGTCGAGGTCGGCGACGTCGAGGCCCTCGAGCAGGTAGCGCCCGGAGGTCGGGGCGTCGAGGCAGCCGAGCATGTTCAGCAGCGTCGACTTCCCGGAGCCGGACTGGCCGATCACCGCCACGTACTCGCCGCGGCGCACGGTCAGGTCGACGTCGCGCAGCGCGTGGACCGCGGTCTCGCCCGCGCCGTAGACCTTCGAGAGCTTCCGGACGTCGAGGACGTGCTCGACCTTCCCGGTCATCCCCCGCCGCCCTGACCGCCCTGGGTGCTCGGCGGCGGGCCCTGGCCGGGACCGAACGGGTTGGCCGTGTCGGGGCCGGGCAGGACGACGAGCTCGCCCGGCGCGAGGCCCGAGCGGACCTCGGTGGTCGTGTCGGAGCTCAGCCCGAGGCCCACGGTGCGCGGCTGCGGCGTGCCGTCGGGCCCCAGCACCTGCACCGTCCCGGCGGTCGCCCCCTCGCCGCCGATCGGGATGACCGCCACGGACGGCAGGAACGCCACGTTCGGCGACTCCTGCACGGTGACCGCGACGCTCGCCGACATCCCGGGGCGCAGGTTCGGCGGCGGCCCGGTCAGCGTCACGACCGTGCCGTACTGGACCGACGTGCCGGCGCCGGGCAGGAGGTCGATCGCGGTCACGGTGCCCGGCAAGGCCTGCCCGGGCAGCGCGTTCACCGACACCTCGACCGGCTGGCCGACCGCGAGCCGGCCCACGTCGAGCTCGGGGACGTCCGCGCGGATCTGCAACGACGTGAGGTCGAGGATCGTCAACGCGGCCGGCGTGCTCGGCGAGCCCGTGACCGACGAGCCGCCCCCGCCCGTGGCGCCGCCACCCCCGGCGCTGCTCGCCCCGGAGGCGCCCGCCGCCGCCGCACCGGCCGCGGCGCCCGTGCCCCCGGCCGTGCCGTCGGGCAGCGTGCCGCCGGTGGGGTTGCCCGACGACGTCGAGCTCGTCGTCGTGCCGCCGGCGGGAACGAGCTGGCCCGGTCCGATGTCGAGGCTCACGACCGTGCCGTCCTGCGGCGACGAGAGCTCGAGGTCCTCGGCGGCGTTCTCGGCCTGGATCACCGACGCCTCCGCCTGCGCCAGCTGCGCCTCGGCGGACGCGACCTGACCCTCGGGCGTCGTCGCGGCGGCGCCGCCACCGGCTCCGGCGCCCGCCCCGGACGCGCCGCCCGCGGCGCCACCGCCGGCGGGAGGCGTCGTGGTCGGCGGCGCCGGCGCGGCGGCGGGTGCGGCCTTCGGGTCGGCGGTGGGCATGCTGCGCAGTCCGTTGACGCCGATGAGCGGTGCGTTCTGCTGTTGCTGCTGGGGCGCCGCGGGCGCCTGCGGACCACCCGCGCCGCCGGCTCCGCCCTGACCACCGTGGCCGCCGTTGCCGCCGATGAGGCCCGGCCCGCCCTGACCACCGGCGCCGCCGGGCCCTCCGGGACCGCCCGGCCCGCCGGGAGCGGGGGCGGGTGCGGGTGCGACGGGCTGCATGCCGGCTGCGGGAGCACCCGCCGCGCCCGCCGCCGGCTGCTGCGCCGGCGCCGCCGCGCTGGTCGTCGGGTTGTCGCGCGCCTCGCGGGCGTCACGCAGCGCCTGGCGGGCGGAGTCGCGCTGCGCCCGGGCGGCGTCGAGGTTGGCGTCGGCGTACTCGGCGTCGAGGGTCGCGACGACCTCGCCGGCCTCTACGCGGTCGCCGACCGCGACGCGCACGTCCGCGACGCGCCCACCCCCGGCGAAGTTCAGCGTGGAGCTCCGGGCGCTGGTGACCGCGCCGGACGCGGTGACCGTCTCGGCCACCGTGCCGCGGCCGACGGGGGTGGTCCGCAGGCCCGCGTCGTCGGTACCGCCGCTCGCCGTGAGCGCGACGATCGTGCCCCCGGCGGCGAGCAGCACCACCAGAGCAATGGCTCCGTTGACGAGCCACAGAGAGCGACGCGAACCCGCCATGTGGCGGACGCTATCCAGTGGTCACCGAGCGCTTCCGCCCGGGGTCCCGTTTGACTGAGTGAACGTTCAGCGATCAGGCGTACACGTGCGGGTCGAGCGTGCCGATGTAGGGCAGGTCCCGGTAGCGCTCCGCGTAGTCGAGCCCGAAGCCGACGACGAACTCGTTCGGGATGTCGAAGCCGACGTACGCGACGTCCACGTCGAGCTTGGCCGCCTCCGGCTTGCGCAGCAGCGTCACGACGTCGAGCGACGCCGGCCCGCGGGACTCGAGGTTCTTGCGCAGCCAGGACAGCGTGAGGCCGGAGTCGATGATGTCCTCGACGATCAGCACGCGGCGCCCGGAGATGTCCCGGTCGAGGTCCTTGAGGATGCGCACGACACCCGAGGACGACGTCGACGACCCGTACGAGCTGACCGCCATGAACTCGAGCTGCGTGGGCATCGGCAGCCGGCGGGCAAGGTCCGTCATGAACATCACGGCGCCCTTGAGGACGCCGACGAGGACGAGATCCGAGTCGCCCTCGCCGTACCCGGCCGCGATCTCCTCGGCCAGCTCGGCGATCTTGTCCTGGATCTGCTCCTCGGTGATCAGTACGGACGCGATGTCGCCGTCGTACACCGTTGTCGGGCTCCTCACCGGTTCGGGGACGGCCCGGCGGGGCGGGCCGGGACACCCGGGTCGTCGCCGGGGCCCTCGAGCACCCGAAGCCTGCCACGTGCCCGGACCACCACCAACTCGCCCGGGAGGGGCGGGACGCCCTGGCCACGCCACTGCGCGACGACGTTGTCCACAGCACGAAGGTGGGCGTCGGACAGCTCCCGGGCGCCCGCCGCGGCCAGCCACGACCGCAGGACGCGCCGGCGCACGGCGGGAGGCTCCGCGGCGAGGGCCACCGCGTCGAGGGACCCGTCGGCGTCCACGAGCACGTCCAGACGCTGCCCGGCCAGGGCGGAGAGCGCGGCGTCGTCGTCGGCGAGCTGCGCGGCCGTGCGGGCGAGGGCGGGCGCGACACCGCCGCCGAGGGCCTCCTCGAGCGCCGGCAGGACCTCGTGACGCAGCCGCGCGCGGGTGTAGCGCGGATCAGCGTTGTGAGGGTCGTCCCACACCGGGAGATCCAGCGCCGCGCACGCCGCCCGGGTCGTCGCCCGGCGCACGCCGAGCAGGGGTCGGCACCACGGCGGGTCCCACGCGGCCATGCCCGCGAGCGAGCGCGCCCCCGAGCCGCGCCCGAGCCCGAGCAGCACCGTCTCCGCCTGGTCGTCGAGCGTGTGCCCGAGCAGCACCGGCGCGTCCCCGTGCGTCCGCGACACCGCGCGCAGTGCCGCGTACCGCGCCGCGCGCGCCGCCGCCTCGGGCCCGCCCGCGGTGCCGACCTCGACGGCGACGACCTCCGCGCCCGTCACCCCGAGCCCGCGCAGCTGCCCCGCGACCCGCGCGGAATGCGCGGCGGAGCCGTCCTGCAGGCCGTGGTCGACGACGACGCCGTGCACCTCGCCGGGCGCCACGGCCACCGCGGCCGCGGCGAGCGCGAGGGAGTCCGCGCCGCCGGAGCACGCGATGATCAACGGGGAGTTCGCGCGCGGAGAGGCAGCGAATTCAGGGGAGCGCGCCGATAGGACGTTCGCTGCGTCACCCAGCACCTCGCGCACCGCGCGCCGGACCTCGGCGACCGGCTCCGGCACGCGCGCCACGGGAGGTCAGCCGTGGACGCGGGCGACCCAGGCGTCCGGGTCGGTGATCTCGGCACGCCGGGGCAGGGTGTCCGGCGAGGTCCACACCGCGTTGAGGCCGTCGAGGCCCACCCGCGCGACGACGTGGTCGACGAACACGCGGCCCTGCTCGTACTGCCGGATCTTCGCGTCGACGCCCAGCAGCGTGCGCAGCAGCCGGTCGACGAGGCTGCCGCCGCGGCGCCGGTGGGTGAAGCGCGCCCGGATCGTCGCCACCGACGGCACCACGGCGGGCCCGACGGCGTCCATGACGTGCTCGGCGTGGCCCTCGAGCAGCGTGGTCAGGGCGAGCAGCCGGTCGAGGACGGCGCGCTGCTCGGGGCCCTGGAACATCTCGACCAGCGCCATCCCGTCACGCGGCGGCTCGCGGCGGATCGCCTTGACGATCTCGGGCAGCCGGTCGACCGCCCCGGACGCGGAGCGGTCGAAGCCGCCGGCGAACGCCGCGACCTCGCCCTGGAAGTGGTCGCGCAGCCAGTCGACGGCGGTGAACTGCAGCCGGTGGGTGGCCTCGTGCAGGCACACCCACAGCGCGAAGTCGTCGCCGTCGACCTCGAGCGCCTGACGGGCGGCGACGACGTTCGGCGCGACGAGCAGCAGGCGCCCGGCCTGCTCGGGGCCGCCGAACGGGTCGTACTGCCCGAGCACCCGGCTGCCGAGGAACGCCAGCAGCGTGCCCATCTGCAGCCCGGCCGCCGAGCGCGTCACGCGCCCGACGGTGCTGCCGACGATCCCGTCGGGCGGGCCGGGCAGCGGCGCGTCGGCCAGCAGCGCGGCGATGCCGTCGACGGCGGAGTGGATCCACCCGGGGCGGTCGACGACGTCGGCCTCGGGCACCGGCAGGCCGGCGCCGAGACCGGTGAGCGCGCGCACGTGGCCCTCGGAGATGCGGGCGCCCTCGCGCAGCCGGGCCACCTCGGCGGCGGCCTCGGCGGGCGAGACCGCGGGGCCGGCGGGCACCAGGCGCGTGCCGGTGGCGATCGCGACGCCCCAGTCGACGGGCAGCCCCGTGCCGCGGGGCGCGGAGGTCAGGTCGACGGTCACCGCTCCACCGTACGTCGCGGGAGACGGAGCCTGCGGAGCTCGACCCGGGACGGCAGGCGGCGGCTCCTACCGGCAGCCACAGTCGTGCAGCGCCGCGGCCAGCGCGTCCAGGCGCGGGCGGGCGGTGCCTTGGTCGACGCCGTTGCTCATGAACGAGAAGACGAGCGTGCGCCCGTCGGCGGTGTCGACGACGCCGGCCAGCGCGTTCGCGGCCGTCAGCGTCCCCGTCTTCGCCCGCACCCACCCGCGGCCGTCGGCGCTCGGCGTCCCGGGCACGTAGCGCTCGGCGAGGGTGCCGCCCCCGCCCGCCACGGGCAGCCCGTCGAGCAGGGGGCGCAGGGCGGCGGTGCGCGGGTCGGCGCCGGTCGGGGCGGCGGCGGGCGCGAGCACCCCGGACAGGGCGTTCGCGGGCACCCGGTCGTTCACCGAGAGCCCGCTGGTGTCGGAGAGCACCACGCCGTCGGTGTCGATCTGCGCCTCGCCCAGCACGCGGATCACGGCCCGGGCGGCACCCTCGAAGGTCGTCGGCTCCCCGACGGCGCGGGCGACCTCGCGCCCGAGGGCCTCGGCGAGGACGTTGTCGGAGTTCTGCAGCGCGGTGCGCACGAGCTCGGTGACCGGCGGCGACTGCACCTGGCCGAGGACCGCCGCGTTCGGCGGCGCGGTGCCGACGGCCACCGTCGGCGCGGCGCCGCCGCGGGTGAGGCGGGCGCCGAGCTCGCGGGCGGCGTCGGAGGCCGGGGTGGCGGTGCGCGGCACGTCGAGGAGGGTCGGGTCACTGCGGCCGCCGTCGAGCATCACCGGCACGATCGGCGCCACGAACCCGCTCGCGACGTCGGTGGGGTCCCAGCCGGCGGCGACGCCGTTGCCGCCGCCGTTCTCGTAGTGCGAGACGTCCACCAGCACGCGCGTCACCGGCGGCTGGCCGGCCCGCGACGCGTTGACCGCGGCGACGAGGTCGTCGAGCCGCGCGGCGTCGGGGTAGACGGTCTGGCGCCCGGCGGGCAGCGACGAGAGCGTCGGGTCCCCGCCCCCGACCAGCACGATCGTGTCCGGGGTCGGGCCGGCGACCACCGAGGTCGTCAGCCGCATCGTCGGGTCGAGGCGCAGCAGGGCCGCGGCGCTGGTCAGCAGCTTCGTCACCGACGCCGGCACCTGCGGGTCGTCGGGGCGGCGGCTCCAGAGCGCGGTGCCGGTGGCCGGGTCGAGGACGGCGCCGGTGAGGTCGCCGAGGGCGGCGGCGCGCGCGTCGAGCGCCGTCGCGAGCCCGGCCGGGGTCGGCGCGGGCGCGTCGGCGCCGACCGCGGCGAGGCGCAGCCGGGGTGTCGTGGGGTCCGGCGGGTCGGCGGCCTCGCCGCCGAGCAGCGTCACCGGCAGGCCCGCGGCGCGGGCGAACGACGGCGCGGTGAGCGTCACGCCGACGACGACACCGGCCAGCAGGGCGACGACGACCGCGACGCTCAGGAGGCGCAGGCCCCACCGGCGAACGGCGGATGACGCGTCGGGGACCGCGCGGTGACCGTCGCCGCTCAACGCCCCGCACCCCTCCTCACCTGCAGTTCACCTCACCCGGACGAGAGCCGGGTCACCCGACGGTGTGCCGGGTCACCCCGGCCGGTGCCCCACACTAGAGAAGGGCGGGGACCCTCGGCCGACCCACGGGGGCGGGTCCACGCGAGGAGTCGCGGCCGACGTTGTGAAGAACCGAGCACAGGAAGCGGTGAGCGACGCCGTGGAGTTCGACGTACTGATCGAGATCCCCAAGGGGGTCCGCAACAAGTACGAGATGGACAAGACGACCAACCGGCTCCGGCTGGACCGCACGCTCTTCACGGCCACGCAGTACCCGGCCGACTACGGCTACATCGAGGAGACGCTCGGCCAGGACGGCGACCCGCTCGACGCGCTGGTCCTCATCCAGGAGCCGACGTTCCCGGGGTGCCTGGTCTCCGCCCGTGCGATCGGCATGTTCCGCATGACCGACGAGGCCGGCGGCGACGACAAGGTGCTCTGCGTGCCGGCGGGCGACCCCCGCCAGGAGCACCTGCGCGACATCCACCACCTCTCCGAGTACGACCGCCTGGAGATCCAGCACTTCTTCGAGGTCTACAAGGACCTCGAGCCCGGCAAGAGCGTCGAGGGCGCCTCCTGGGTCGGGCGCGCGGAGGCCGAGGCCGAGATCAAGGCGTCGCTGAAGCGGGCCGAGGACCTCAAGCAGCCCGCCACCTCGTAGGACCCGCCGGCCGCCGGGACCGTGGTCCCGGCGGCCGTCGTCAGCGGCCCGTGCGGGTCAGGTCGGCGTCCGGCTCGCGCTCCTCGTGACGCCCCGACGGGGCGGGCTGCGGGGGCGTGACCAGGAGCTCCACGCCCTCGGGCGTGACACCGCCGTCCACGACGACCTGCCTGCTGACCGGCGCGAACCCGCTCGCGGTGAGCATGTGCCGGCCGGGCGCGAGGTCGTCGAAGCGGAACCGGCCGTCGGCACCCGTGACCGCCGAGGCCACCACGCCGCCGTCGCGGCCCACGAGCACCACCAGCGACTCCGGCACCGGCGCCCCGCTCGCGGTGCGGACCGCGCCGACGAGGCCGTAGCGCGCCGGCGGCACCGTGACGTCCCCGCGGGCACCCTCGTCGTCGACGTCGACGCGCGAGGCCTGCGGCCCGCGGCCCGGGGCCAGTACGGTGAGCGTGTAGCCGCCGGGCGACAGCTCCCCGGCGTCCCAGCGGCCGTCGGCGTCGCTGCGGCGCACGCCGACCACCCCGCCGGCCCGGTCGGTGACCGTCACCGTGGCCCCTGCGACCGGCGTCCCGTCGGTCTCGGTGACGCGCCCGCCCAGCGTCGCGACGCGGGCCAGCGCGACGTCGCGGCGCACGGGCACCCCGTCGACGGTGACGAGCTCCGCGAACGGGCGGCGCCGGGGCGAGGCGGCGATGAGCACGTAGGTCCCCGCGGCCGGCGCGGCGAGGGTGTAGCCGCCGCGGTCGTCGATGCCCGTGCGCCGGATCGGCGCACCGTCGAGGCCGTGCAGGGAGACGGTGACCTCGTCCTGCGCGGTGACCGGGCTGCCGCCGGTGCCGGTGATGCGTCCGTGGACGGTCGGGCCGGCCGGGCCGGTCGCCGCGGCGTGCACCGGGCGGGCGTCCGCGGTGTCCGGCGGGCCCCAGTCGGCGGCCGTCGCGGCCGGGACCGGCGGCGTCGAGGCCGGCGTGTTCATCGCGGCGGCCGGCGCCGCGCCCTCGGCCCCGTCCGCTCCCTCGGCGCTGCGGGCCTGGATCCCGGACTGGGTGCGCAGCGGCACCTCGCGCAGGAACAGCACGAGCACGAAGCCGACGGCGATGACGCAGGCGGCGATGAGGAAGACCAGGTCCATCGCGTTCGAGAAGCCGACGAGGTAGGGCTCGGCCAGGCGCGGGTCCATCCGCTGCAGCACCGAGGAGTCCTGGGCGACCTGCGCCGCGCCCGTCACCGGGTCGAACGCGACCCGGTTGGCCGGGTTCGCGAGCGCCGCGGGGTCGGCGAGGGCCGCCTGGAACCCCGGGGTCGGGGCGATGGAGGTGAAGGCGTCGCGGATGCGGTCGCCGACGGTCGAGAACAGCACCGAGAGGAAGACGGCGACGCCGAGCGTGCCGCCCATCTGCCGGAAGAAGGTCGCCGACGCCGTCGCGACGCCCATGTCCTTGGCCGGCACGGCGTTCTGCACCGCGAGCACGAGGGTCTGCATGCAGTTCCCGAGCCCGAGGCCGAACACGACCATGAGCAGCGCGATCTCCCAGTACGGGGTGTCGGCGTGCAGCCGGAAGTGGAACAGCAGCATGCCCGCGGTCATCAGCCCGAGGCCGATCACCGGGAAGATCTTGTAGCGCCCGGTGCGGCTGGTCAGCTGGCCGGAGACGATCGAGGCGACCATGATCCCGCCGACCAGCGGGATCATCTGCAGGCCCGCCTGCGTGGGGTCGGAGCCGGTGACGATCTGCAGGTACTGCGGGACGATCGCGATGCCGCCGAACATGCCGACGCCGGTGATGATCGCGATGATCGAGGTCAGGCTGAATACGCCGTTGCGGAACAGGCGCAGGGGCAGCAGCGCGTCCTCGCCGTAGGCGCGCTCGGCGAGGTAGAAGGCGACGAGCCCGACGGCACCGATGGCGTAGCAGACGATCGCCGACGTGGAGCCCCAGCCCCACTCGCGGCCCTGCTCGGCGACGATCAGCAGCGGCACCAGCGCGACGGCCAGCGCGGCCGCACCCGGGAAGTCGAGCCGGTGCTCACGGCGGGTGTGCGGCAGGCGCAGGACGTTCCAGACGACGAGGAACGCGATCGCGCCGATCGGCACGTTGACGAGGAAGACCCAGCGCCAGCCGGTGATGCCGAGGATCGTGTCCTGGCCGGCGAGGAAGCCGCCGACGACCGGGCCGATGACGCTGGACGTGCCGAACACCGCGAGGAAGAAGCCCTGGTATCGGGCGCGCTCCCGCGGCGGGACGATGTCGCCGATGATCGTCAGGGCCAGCGACATGAGGCCGCCGGCGCCGAGGCCCTGGACGGCGCGGAAGGCCGCCAGCTCGTACATCGTCGTCGAGATCGTGCACAGCACCGAGCCGAGGACGAACAGCGCGATGGCGGTGAGGAAGAACGGCCGGCGCCCGTAGAGGTCGGAGAGCTTGCCGTAGAGCGGCGTCGTGATCGTCGCCGTGATCAGGTACGCCGTCGTCGCCCAGGCCTGGAGGTTCAGGCCCTGCAGGTCGTCGGCGATCGTGCGGATCGACGTCGAGACGATGTTCTGGTCGAGGGCGGCCAGGAACATGCCCAGCATGAGCCCCGAGAGGATCACGAGGATCTGGCGGTGGGTGAAGCCGGTGCTGCTGGTGGGGGGCGCCGCGGTGGTGGCGGGCGTGCTCATGAGGCCTCCTGGCCGCGCACGGCGGCCGACGGCGGGGTGGGGGCGTGGTGGCGCTCGAGGTCGCCGGCCAGCTGCTCGAGCAGTTCGACGAGGCGGACGCGGTCGCCCTCGTCCCAGTACTCGGTCATGGCGCCGATCTCGCGGTTGCGGCGGTCGCGGTTGGCGTGGAACACCCGCAGGCCCTCGTCGGTGGGCGCGAGCAGCGTGGCGCGGCCGTCCTCCGGGTCGGGGCGGCGCTCGACGAGCCCGGCGCGGACCAGCCCGGCGACCTGCCTGCTGACCGTCGACGGGTCCGAGTGCACGGACTCCGCCAGCGCGTTCGACCGGCGCGGTCCCTCGAGCACGAGGCGGGCGAGCAGCACGTAGGCGGCGCGCTCGACCCCGTCGGGACCCACGGACTTCCCGGCCTTCGCCCGCTCCACCGCGCGCATGACGCGGATGAGCTGGTGACCGAGGCGGTCGGAGACGAGCCAGCGGTCGTCCACCCCGGGCGGGGCCGGGAGCCGGGGAGATTCCATTGCATGCTCCGTACAATCGGTTGCTGCGTACAAGCATGCGCCTGCTGCCGCGGCGAGCGCCAGCCGGGTCCCCCCAACGAGCGCGTCACACTCGCGGGGCCCGGCGTTGTCGACCGAAGGGCACCGTCGATCGAACTAGCGGGTGAGGGGTGACCTTCGCCGGAATGCGGGGCGGGGGCTCGGGTCGGCGAGGGGCGCGGTGCGCAGGTGCGCGGGCCGTCCACGACGCGGAAGGTGCTTCTCGCGTCGCGGTGCCGCGCCATCGTGGTGATCAAGAGTGTCATATCCACCCTCGCCGGCGACGCGAGGTGGACGACGCGCTCGTGATCTTCGAGGACCCCGTCCCGGGCGTCGTCGGCGCTCCCCGGGCCGCAGGACCCAGAACCGTGGAGCGTTCGCTCCGGAGTCCCAGATCGTCGCGACAGGGGCTCTACGGTGTCGGACCGTGGAGAGCGAGCGCGTCACCTACGAGCGCGACGGGCACGTCGCGACGATCACCTACTCCCGCCCGGAGAAGCTCAACGCGATCGACGGGGCGATGCGCGAGGGGCTCAACGAGGCGTTCGACCGCTTCCGCGCCGACGACGAGGCATGGGTCGGGATCGTGACCGGCGAGGGGCGCGCGTTCTGCGTCGGCGCCGACGCGCGCGGCGAGGGCAACCCGGCCGGCGACTTCCCCGGCTCCTTCTGGGAGCGGCCCACCGTGAACTCGTTCGAGAGCGGCTGGGAGATCTACAAGCCGGTGATTGCGGCGGTGAACGGGCACTGCCTGGGCTACGGGCTGACGCTGGTGACCTGGTGCGACCTCGTGATCGCCAGCGAGCGGGCGACGTTCGGCTTCCCCGAGGTGCGCCTCGGCATCCCCACGATCGTCGGCGCCATCCGCCTGCCCCAGCGCATCGGGTGGCAGCCGGCGATGGAGCTGCTGCTCACCGGGGAGCGCGTCGACGCCGAGCGGGCGCGCGAGATGGGGCTGGTGTCGCGGGTGGTCCCGCACGACGAGCTCCTCGCCGAGGCCCGGGCGCTCGCCGACCGCCTCCTCGCCGGCGCGCCCCTCGCCCAGCGCGCGATCAAGGAGATGGCGCGCCGGGCCCCGTACCTGGGCGAGACCGACGCGATCCGGTTCGGCGAGGCCATGCGCCGCGTCGCCGGGGCCACCGAGGACGCCGCGGAAGGCGCGGCCGCCGCGCGCGAGCGTCGGGAACCCCGCTGGCAGGGGCGGTGATCACTCCGGGTGCTCCGACGGGTCGATGTGATCGACCGGCAGGAGCACCCGGGCGGATCATGAACAGCACGCCCCCGCTCGGGCGAGCTGGGGGATTTCCTGACGTTGAACGCGAGCGTGGCCGCCACGCTGACTCACCCCGTGCGTCGACGAGCTCGGCGTGTCGCGTCACCGAGGATGTGGCGATCCTGGCGTGAGACGCCAGCAACGCCGCATCGCTCGAACTAGGCGACGCGCTCGAAGACCGCGGCGAGGCCCTGGCCGCCGCCGATGCACATGGTCTCCAGGCCGTAGCGGGCCTCGCGGCGTGCCATCTCGCGCACCATCGTCGTCAGGATCCGCACGCCCGTGGCGCCGACCGGATGCCCCAGCGAGATCCCCGAGCCGTTGGGGTTCACGCGCTCGTCGGTGACCAGGTCGATGCCCCACTCGCGCCCCACCCCGAGCGCCTGGGCCGCGAACGCCTCGTTCAGCTCGATGACGTCGATGTCCGAGAGAGAAAGACCGGCGCGGCCGAGAGCGGCGGAGGTCGCCGGCACCGGCCCGATCCCCATCACCTCGGGCCCCACACCGGCCAGGCCCCACGACACCAGCCGCGCCAGCGGCCGCAGCCCCAGCTGCTCGGCGCGCTCCGGCGTCGTCACGATGCACACCGCCGCGCCGTCGTTCTGCCCCGACGCGTTCCCGGCGGTCACCGTGGCGTCCGGGTCCTGCTTCCCCATGATCGGCCGCAACCCCGACAGCGACTCCAGCGACGCGTCCGGCCGGATGTGCTCGTCGGCGTCGACGATCGTGTCCGACTTGCGCCCCGGCACCGTCACCGGCACCAGCTCGTCGGCGAACCGGCCGTCCTTGACCGCCGCGGTGGCCTTCTCGTGCGACCGCACCGCGAGGCGGTCCTGCTCCTCGCGCGGGATCGAGTAGCGCTCGCGCACGTTCTCCGCGGTCTCGATCATCCCGCCCCACACCGGGTGGTTCTTCCCGCCGGCGTGCACACGGCCCTGGGCCAGCGCGTCCTTGAACTCGAACCCGCCGGCCTTGGTGCCCCACCGCGGCGCCTGGCTGTAGTACGTGGCGCCCGACATCGACTCCGCGCCCCCGGCCAGCACCAGCGACGCCCCGCCGGTCTGCACCGCCATCGCCGCGTACAGCACGGCCTGCAGCCCCGACCCGCAGCGCCGGTCGACCTGGATCCCGGGCACCGACACCTCGAGCCCCGCGTCCAGCGCCGCCACGCGCCCGATCGCCGGCGCGTCCATCGTCGGGTAGCAGTGCCCGAAGATCACGTCGTCGACCTGGTCCGCCGCGAGACCGGTCCGCGCGACCAGCTCCCGGATCACCGTCGCCCCCAGCTCCTGGGGCGCCACGTCGCGCAACGCACCCCCGAACCCGCCCACCGGCGTCCGCAGGGGCTCACAGATCACCGCATCGGCCACGGCCGACCTCCTCGAAGAGCTAGAGCGCGTACCGCAGGATGACCTCGGCGACGCACGCCGGCTTCGGCCATCCCTCGATCTCCACCGTCCCCCCGATCGTCGCCTGCACGCCGTTCGCGACGTCGGTGACGTCCACCAGACGGCAGTGACCTCGCACACGGCTGGGCACCGGGACCGGCGCCGGGAACCGCACCTTGTTCAGCCCGTAGTTCACGGTCATCGACACCCCCTTCACCTCGAAGGTGTCCCAGCCGAACTTCGGCATGAGGGCGACGGTGAGGAAGCCGTGCGCGACGGTCTTCCCGAACGGCCCGTTCGCGGCGGCCTCGGGGTCGACGTGGATCCACTGATGGTCGTCGGTGGCGTCGGCGAAGATGTCGACGCGGCGCTGGTCGACCGTGACCCACTCGCTCGTCCCGAGGTCCTCCCCCACGGCAGCACGCAGCTCATCGACGTCGGCGAAGACACGCATCTCGGGAGGCTCCTAGAGATCGGCGGCGAGTTCCTTGACCTGCCCGACCAACGACACCCGCTCCGCCGGTGTCCCCGCCAGCGGCGTGACGTTGATCGTCGTGACGCCCGCGCCCGCGAAGGCCTGCAGCCGCTCGGCGACGTAGGAGCGCGGCCCGATCAGCGACATCGAGCGCACGAGGTCCTCGGGCACCGCCGCGGCCGCCTCGTCCTTCTTGCCGTCGAGGTAGAGGTCCTGGACCTTCGCGGCCTGCTCCTCGTAGCCGTAGCGCTGGGCGAGCTCGTTGTAGAAGTTCTTGCCCTTGGCGCCCATGCCGCCGACGTAGAGCGCGACGAACGGGCGCATGCCGTCGAGCATCTGCTGCGCGACGTCCGCGTCCTCGGTGATGCACAGCGACGCCTGGAGGTAGGTCTGCAGCGGGCCCAGCGAGGGGTCGCGCTTCGCCGTGCCGGCCTCCAGCGACTCGCCCCACACCTCGTGCGCGCGCTCGGGCACGAACAGGATCGGCAGCCAGCCCTCGGCGATCTCGGCGGTCAGCGCCACGTTCTTCGGGCCGATCGCGGCGAGGACGATCGGGATCCGGTCGCGCACCGGGTGGTTGATGATCTTCAGCGGCTTGCCGAGCCCGGTGCCCTGGTCGGGCGGCAGGGGGATGTCGTAGTACTTCCCGGAGTGCTGCACCTTCTCGCGGCGCCACACCTGCCGGCAGATGTCGACGATCTCGCGGGTGCGGCCCAGCGGGGCGTCGTAGCGCACGCCGTGGAAGCCCTCGATGACCTGCGGGCCCGACGCCCCGATGCCGAGCGTGAAGCGCCCGCCGGAGACGTAGTCCAGGCCCGCGGCGGTCATGGCCGTCAGCGACGGCGTGCGGGTGTAGATCTGCAGGATGCCCGAGGCGATCTCGAGCCGGGTCGTGCGCGCGGCGATGAAGCCGAGCTGGCTCACCGCGTCGAAGCTGTAGGCCTCGGGCACGAACGCGATGTCGAGCCCGGCCGCCTCGTGCTCGGCGAGCTCGGCGACCGTCTCCTCGAACCCGCCGCTGTAGTTCAACCCCATCCCGATGCGCACGGGGGCACCCTGCCACGATCGCGGCGATCACGGGCGGGCGGAGGAGGCCGGGTGTTCTCGACGACGGTGACGGTGCGCGGCTACGAGTGCGACGCGAACGGGCACGTCAACCACGCGGTCTACCACCAGTACGGCGAGCACGGCCGCACCGAGACGCTCCGGGACCTGGGCATCGAGATCGCCGACATGACCGCGGCCGGGCTCGGTCCCGTGATCCTCGAGACGACCGTGCGCTTCCTCGCCGAGCTGCGCGCCGGGGACGACGTCGACATCCTGCTCGACCTGCGCTTCGGCGAGGGCAAGACGTTCCGCATGGACATCGAGCTGCGGCGCCGCGACGTCGTCGCCGCCACGATCACCGGCACGATGGGCCTGCTCGACCACGACACCCGGCGCCTCGTCGCCGACCCGCGCGGACGGCTCCGGGCCCTCGCCGACCCGGAGGGCGTTCAGCTGCTCGACGACCCCGACGACTCCGTGAAGTGACCGGGCCAGTCGCTGTAGCGGATCCGCGGGGTCGCGACGACCTCGCCGAGCGTCGACCACTCGTCGCCCCCGAGACGCGCGAGCGGCGCCAGTCGCCGCACGTCGGGCTTGCCGTCGACGAGCACGTCGTCGGAGACCGCGATGTGCACGACCCGGCCGAGGACGAGCGTGCAGTTGCCGACGTCGAGGGTCTGCTCGAGACGGCACTCCAGCGCCACCGGTGACTCGGCGATCCGCGGTGTCTTCACGAGCAGCGAGGGCTCGCGGGTCAGGCCGGCCGCGTCGATCTCGCTCTCGTGCGACGGGAAGTCGGTCGCGGTGGCGTTGATGTGCTCGAGCAGCGGCTCGGGCGTCAGGCAGACCGTGAACTCCTCGGTGGCCTGCGCGTTGCGCAGCGAGTCCTTCTCCCCGACCGAGGTGAACTGCACGATCGGCGGGTCGGTGCTCGCCACCGTGAAGAACGAGTGCGGCGCGAGGTTGTCGACGCCCTCGGCCGAGCGCGTCACCACCCAGGCGATCGCGCGCGGCACGATCACCGCGGTCAGCAGCTTGTAGACGCCGCGGGCCCCCACGGCGTCGGGGTCGAAGTCGGTGCGCACGCTCAGTTGTTACCCGGCAGCAGCCCGGACGGGACCAACTGTGGGGCGCGCGACGTGGTGGTCGTCGACTCCGGTTCGCTGGTCTCGTCGGCGCCGCTCGTCGTGGTGGCCGGCGCCGAGGTCTCCTCGGAGCCGCCCTCGGGCGCGCTCGAGGTGGTCTCCGGCGCCGACGGGGCCGTGGAGGTCTCCGGGGCCGTGCCGAGCACCGAGCCGACGCTCGTGCCGGACTCCCCGCCGGACAGCGGCGAGCCCTTGATCCGCTCGATGCCGGTGACGGCCAGCATCGCGATCAGGAAGATCAGCAGCGCGGTGGCGGCGAGGAGCGCGTAGCGCCGCCAGGGCGGACGATTCGGGGGCGGGTCGTCGTCCGGGTCGTCGGGACCCCCGGGCGCACCGACCAGCGCGGTCTCGTCGTCCTCGGGCGAGTCCATCACCCGCGTGCCGGGCCCGACGACCTGCGTCCGGTCGTCGCCGGGGGTCACGCGGGTCGCGTCGTCCGACCCGATGACGACGGTCGGGGTGTCGTCCGGGACGTTCGTCGCGCGCGTCCGGTCGCCCGCGGGAGGGATGCCGGTGACCCGGGTGCGGTCGCCGGCCGCGCCGTCACCGACGGCCATCGCGCTGGCGACCATGGTGCGGTCGTCGGCGCGCTGCTCACCGCGCTCCGGGGCGTCGGGGCGGCGGGTGCGCAGGCGGCGCCGCACGGTGTCGCGGGTCCGCTCGATCGAGCGCTGGTACACCGCGTCGCCGACGGTCGTGATGACGGCGGCGATCCCCGCGCCGGCGACGGTGCCCATCGCACCGCCGACGAACGAGCCCACGCCGGCCGTCGTCACCGCCGCCGCGGCGCCGCCGCTGAGCTTGACGATCGACAGCGAGGACGCCTCCGGTGCGGCCGCGTGGGTCGTGGTGGCTTGGGTCGTCGGGGCGTCGGACGGGGCCGCACGGGTCGCCGGCGCGTCCGTGGGCGTCGCGTACGGCGGGGCCGCGTCGGCGGGTGCGCGACCGGGGGACGGCGCCCCGGGCGACGGCGGGCCACTCCAGCCGTTCGGGGCGGGCGGCCCGTACGGACCGCCCGGCGGGCGGCCGGGAGGACCGCCCGGCGGACCGGGCCGGCCCGCGCCGGGCGGGCCGTAGGGCGGCGGACCCTGGGGACTCTGCGGACCCTGCGGGCCGGCGCCCGGGGGCGGAGCCCCCGGACCCCCCGGACCCTGCTGACCCGGCTGGCCCTGCGGACCGGCGCCCGGGGGCGGGCCCGCCGGGCGCGACGGCATCGGTCCCGGAGGACCAGGCTGCTGGGGAGGCTGCTGGAGTGCGGACCCACCGGCCTGGTCCGCGCCGTGCCGGCCCCCGAACGCCGGGGCGTCGGGCGCCCGGAAGTCGGGCGGGACGTCGGGCGGGACGTCGGGCGGGACGTCGGGGTCGGCGCCGTGCCGCGACACGGCGGCGTCGTCGGGACCCGGCCCGGGCGCGGCGTGGCGCCCGCGGGCCCCAGGGGGTCCGGACTGCTCGCTCATCCTGCCCTCGCTGACCTCGACGATCCCCCGCGCCGGCACGGGGCGGGCGCCCTCAACCCTGCCCCACGGCCCCGGCGGCCCGCGGTCGGGGCCCCGGGAGGACACCGGGACGGGACACCGGGACGGCCGTCCGGGAGCGGACGATCAGCGGGCTCAGTCGCCCGAGCGCCGGTGCCGACCGCCGTTGCCACGGAGCATCACCGGCCGGGAGGGACGGTCCTCGCTCCCGCCCGCTCCGTCCTCGCGGAACGCACGCCGTTCGAAGCCGCGATCGGTACGACCGAACGCCCGGCGGACTTCCTCGTAGATCGGCGTCTGCGACATGTGCGGCACCCTACGACTCCGTCCGGGGGTGCCGAGCAGCACACCGACCCACGGTGCCATGCGTGTGATTCGGCCCCTGACCTGGGAACACTCCTCGGATCGCGGCGTCGCGGTGATCGTGTTCACCGGGCTCCGCCGGGTCGATCACGGACCCGGATCCGAGGTCCACCCGGTCGGATCAATCGGCCCCGCGACGCCCTCACCCGGTGTCGCCGAACCCAGGAGCAGCATGGACACCCAGCCGGCGGAGATGACCGTCCACTCGGCGCAGCCGTACAACGCGGAGCCCGCGCGGACCGCCCTCGCCGGCCGCGAGCTGACGCCCGTCGCGTCCTTCTACCACCGCAACCACGCCGCCGAACGGCCCGCGATCGACCCGGCGACGTGGACGCTGCGCGTCGACGGGATGGTCGAGCGCCCGGCGACGTTCTCGCTCGGCGCGCTGCGGGAGCGCTTCGCGGAGCACGCCGAGGTCGTGACGCTGCAGTGCGCGGGCAACCGCCGGTCGGGCCTCATGGAGGTCGCCGACCTCCCCGGCGAGACGCCCTGGGGCCCGGGCGCCACGGGCACCGCCCGGTGGGCCGGCGTGCGCCTGGCCGACGTGCTCCGCGACGTCGGGGCCGACCCGGCGGCGAGCGACGTCGTCCTCACCGGCGCCGACGTCGCCGACGAGCCCGGCGAGCCCTACGCGGTGTCCGTCCCGCTCGAGAAGGCGCTGGCGCCCGAGGTGCTGCTGGCCTGGTCGATGAACGACGCGCCGCTGCCCGACGCCCACGGGGCGCCCGTGCGCGTCGTGGTGCCCGGCTGGATCGGGGCGCGCAGCGTCAAGTGGCTCGATCGCGTCACCGTCGCGGACGCGCCGTCCTCGGGCTTCTACCAGTCGGTCGCCTACCGGCTCCTGCCCGCCGACGCCTCCCCCGCGCCGGGACGCGGCGTCGCGCTCGGCCCGATCGCGGTCAACGCCGACGTGCTCTCCCCCGCCGACGGCGCCGAGGTGCCGGCGGGCAGCGTCCGCGTCGCCGGGTACGCGCTGGCCGGCGGCGACCGGAGCGTCGTGCGGGTCGACGTCTCCACCGACGACGGGGCGACGTGGACCGAGGCGGAGCTCGCGCCGCAGGCGAGCCGCTGGAGCTGGCGGCTCTGGCACCACGACCTGGACCTGCCCGCGGGCACGACCCGCGTGGTCGCCCGCGCCTGGGACTCGGCGGGCGGGGTGCAGCCCGCGGACCCCGCCGAGCTCTGGAACCCCAAGGGCTACGTCAACAACTCCTGGGCGCGCGTGACGCTGCACGCGGTTCCCGGCACCATGGAGCGATAAATGTCCCGACATTAGGGAGACAGTCCGTGGGTGAGGCGCCCGACGAGCAGCGCGGCACCGAGCACGAGCCCGACTACCGCTTCACCCTCGCCAACGAGCGGACGTTCCTCGCCTGGCTGCGGACCTCGCTGTCGCTGCTCGCGGCGGGCGTGGCCGTCGTGCAGCTGCTCCCCGAGTTCGCCGTCCCGGGCACCCGCGGGGTCGTGGGCGCCCTGCTCGCCGCGCTCGCGGTCGTGACCGCCGCGGGCGGGGTGCTGCGCTGGCGCGGGGTGGAGTCCGCGATCCGGCGCAGCATGCCCCTGCCCCGCCAGCGCCTGCCCTGGGTGCTCGCCGGCGGGCTCGTGGTGCTCGCGCTGTTCGGGCTGGTCCTGGTGGCGATGCGGGCCACGGCGTGACCTCCCCGTCGGACGCCGGCCTGCAGGCCGAGCGCACCGGTCTCGCGTGGAGCCGCACGTCGCTCGGCGTCGGCGCCAACGCCGTGCTGCTCGCCGTCCGGGAGCTCACGCACGACAGCCCGGGCCCGTCGCTCGTGCTCGCCGGGGCGGCGGCGGTGCTCGCGGTGGTCGTCGCGGTCTACGGGCGGTTCCGCACCGCGCAGATCGTCCACTCCCCGCTGCCCTCCCCGCTCGCCGCGACCCGGGCCGTGCCGCTGCTCGGGATCGCGGTGGCGGTGCTGGCGCTCGTCACCGGTGTGGTGCTGTCCCTGCGGTAGCCGGGGCCCGCTGCTCCGGGGTGGGCCCGGAGCGGATGAGCGTGACGAGCCCCGTCACCGCGACGACCGCGCTGACCCCGGCGAGGACCGCCCCCGAGACGCCGAGGGAGAACCGCTCGCCGAGCACGACGATGCCGATCGCCATCGCGGCGACCTGGTCGACCGTGATCTGCGTCGACAGGCCCGCGTCGAGCCCGCCGTCGCGATAGGCGGTCTGCAGCAGCATGATCGACGCGACGGGCAGGATCGCGGCCGCGGCGAGCACGGCGGCGATGAGCCACGGCGAGCGCCCGTCCTGGACCAGCCGGAACGTCAGGCGGACCAGCCCCGAGGTCGCGCCCGCGCAGAGCCCGGAGACCGCGGCCCGGACGACCGCCCGGGGCACCGCCGGCGCGCGCCCGCTCGCGACCGTGACCACCGCCGCCACGACGAGGACGACGAGCACCGTGCCGAGCACGAGGTCCGCGTCCGGCGGCATCTGCGAGGGCTGGTGCTCGGCGAGGCCGAACAGCCCGGCGAGCCCGATCACCAGCACCACGGCGCCGACCCACTCCGCCCTGTGGATCCGGCGCTTCTCGAGCCACGCGTCCAGGGGCAGGGCGAGGATCAGGGCGGTCACGCCGATGGGCTGGACCAGCGTGATCGACCCGAAGCCGAGCGCGACGACGTGGATCATCGCCCCGACGACCATCGCCGCCACGCCGCCCCACCACCACGGCCGCCGCAGCAGCGCGCCGAAGAACGGCAGGCCGGCGCCCGTGCGTTCGCCGGCGTCGACGGTGCGGGCGGTCTCGCGCCGCTGCAGGGCGGCCGAGAGCGCGTAGGCCAGCGCCGAGCAGCAGGCGAGGGCGACCGCGATCGTCGAGTGGGCGGTCACGTCAGCGCACGAACGCGCTGTGGCCGGTGACCGCCTTGCCGACGATCAGCGTGTTCATCTCGCGCGTGCCCTCGAAGGAGTAGAGGGCCTCGGCGTCGGCGAAGTAGCGGGCGACCCCGTTGGCCAGGATCACGCCGTTGCCGCCGACGAGCTGGCGCGCCCAGCTGACGGTCTCGCGCATGCGGGTCGCGCAGAACTCCTTCGCGAGGGCGGAGTGCGCGTCCGACCCGCCCCCGGCGTCGAGGAGCTGGGCGTTGCGCACGGCCATCCCCAGCGAGGCGGTGACGTTGCCCAGCATCTGCACGAGCAGCTCCTGCATGAGCTGGAACCCGGCGATCGGGCGGCCGAACTGCTCGCGCTGCTGCGCGTAGGACACGGCCATCTCGTAGGCGCCCATCTGCGTGCCGGTCGCGCCCCAGGACGCGTTGGCGCGCGTCACCCGCAGGACCCCGCCCGCGTCGGCGAACGTGCCCGAGCCACCCGCGAGGCGGTGGTCGTCGGGCACCCGCACGCCGCGCAGGGCGATGTCGGCGTTCTGCACGATCCGCAGCGCCGTCTTGCCCTCGATCTTGACGATCGTCATGCCCTCGGTCTCGCGGGGGACGACGAACCCGCGCACCTCGTTCGTCTCGAGGTCCTTCGCCCAGACGACGATCAGGTCCGCGAAGGTCGCGTTGCCGATCCAGCGCTTGTCGCCGTCGAGGATCCAGTGGTCACCGTCACGGCGCGCGGTGGTCTCCATGCCGCCCGCGACGTCGGAGCCGCCGTGCGGCTCGGTGAGCCCGAAGGCGCCGATCGACTCCATCCGCGCCATCGCCGGCAGCCAGCGCTCCCGCTGCTCGGGGGTCCCGCCGGCCCAGATCGAGCCCATCGCGAGCCCCGAGTGGATGCCGAAGAAGCTGTTGACCGACGGGTCGACCCGCGCGATCTCGGCGGCCACGAACCCGAGGAACAGGCGTCGCGCGGGCTCGTCGGCACTCGCGCCCAGCCCGTAGGGCAGGCCGGCGAGGTCGAGGTCGGCGAACCCCTTGACCAGCTGCATCGGGAACTCGGCGCGCTCCCAGGCGCCCTCGACGAGCGGGACGACGTCCTCGGCGAGGTAGGTGCGCAGGCGGCGCAGGGTCGCCGTCTCGTCGGCCGTCAGCAGGTCGGCGTAGTCGTAGAAGTCGGCGATCGCGTCGCGGTCCGGGTCGAGATCGAGCGCGGGACGCGGCAGCGCGGGGAAGTCCGACGGGAGCTCGGGCATGCCCCCAGCCTGGACCGCACCACCATCGGGGCGCCAACCGGTCGCCGGCGAGCCACCGCAGGATGATGCTTGTACTATCCAAGCAAATGCTCCCCGTCGAGGGACCGTCCCGGCGCGGGGTGCGTGATCGGTGGACGATGGGGCGCGCAGACGCGGCGCGTTCGAGAGAGGTGGACGTCGGTGGACGGACA
Source organism: Actinomycetospora flava (assembly GCF_037400335.1). Lineage (NCBI taxonomy): Bacteria > Bacillati > Actinomycetota > Actinomycetes > Pseudonocardiales > Pseudonocardiaceae > Actinomycetospora > Actinomycetospora flava. The sequence continues at coordinate 241,932 of NZ_JBBEGM010000002.1, read as the reverse complement.
GGAACCGATCATGATCTTCGGTCGGGTGACGCGGAGCGACGGCGCGCCGGTGCCCGGCGCGGCGCTGACGCTGTGCGACCTCTCCGGTGACCAGCTCGACCGCGCGGCCGCGGACGAAGGCGGCCACTACCAGCTCGTGCCGCCGACGGGCGGGACCTACCTGGTCATCTGCGCCTCGTCGACCCACCAGCCGCAGGCCTCGCTCGTGGCCGTCGCCGACCGCCCGCTGCGCCACGACGTCGGCCTCGCCGGCGGCGGCGCCTCGCTCGGCGGCACCGTCGGCGTCCGCCACGGTGGCGGCACCAACGGCGCCGGCACGGGCGTCAGCAGCGGGTGGGGCGACGTCGTGCTCACCCTCACCGACGTGCGCGGCACCGTCGTCGCCGTGACCCGCTCGGCCGCCGACGGCAGCTACCGCTTCGCGGACCTCAGCGAGGGCACCTACACGCTCACCGCCGCCGCCCCGCGCCTCGCGCCGGTCGCCGAGACGGTCCGCGTGCCCGCCGAGGGCCACGTCGCGCACCACATCGCCCTCGCCACCCGCACCCAGCTGTCGGGCACGGTCCGTTCCGCCGGCGCCGGGCGTCCGGTGGCCGAGGCACTGGCGACCCTGGTCAGCGAGGACGGCCACGTCGTCGGCTCGCGCGTCACCGGCGAGGACGGTTCGTTCCGCTTCGACGACGTCGCCCACGGCGTCTACACGATCACCGCGAGCGGCTACGCCCCGGTGGCCTCGGAAATCGAGATCGGCCCGGGCCACCCGTCGGACGTCGTGCTGAGCCTGGTGCCGCCGGCCGTCGACGGGGCGGCGGACGCCCCGCCGCGTCCCGACGCGCCGCGCGGCGACGACGGCGCGGCCGCGGGCGGCGCCACGAGCAGCACGAGCGGTGCCAACGGCACCAACGGCTTCGGCGGGCGGCACGGGCAGCACGGGGAGGCCCCCTCCGAGCGCGAGAGCCAGTCCGGCGGCGAGCGCTGGTGAGCGCGGGCGAGTCCACCTCGTCCCTGACCGAGACGCCCCGCGGCCGCGGCTGGATCCGCGGCTCCGCCGTCACCAGCGACGGGTGGCCGGTGCCGTTCGCCGTGGTGACGGTGATCGACGCCGCCGGCACCCAGATCGGCGGGGCCTCGGTCGGCGGTGACGGGGTGTTCCTCGTCGAGGGGCTGCCGGAGGGCCCGGCCACCGTGATCACGTCCGCGGTCGGCCACACGCCCGCGGCGCGCCCGACGGCCGGGTCCGGCGACCTCGGCCGGGTGGTGCTCACGCGCTCGGGCGCGCTGAGCCTGCCCGCGCCCGGGCGCTGGGACATCGACCCCGTGCACTCGCGGATCGCGGCGTCGGCGTTCCACCTCGGCATCACCAAGGTGCACGGGCGCCTGCGCCGCTTCACCGGCGCGATCGAGATGGGCACCGACCTCGCGAGCAGCCGCGTGCACGCCGCCATCGACCCCGCGAGCGTCGACACCGACGACGACGCCCGCGACCAGCACCTGCGCGCCGGCGACTTCCTCGACGTCGTCGCGTTCCCGCGCATCGACTTCACGTCGACCGCGATCACCGGCCACAGCCCGGACCACTGGACGATGACCGGCGACCTGGTGCTCAAGGGCGTGCGCAACCCCGTCGCCCTCGACGTCGTCTACCACGGCGCGGGCCCGGACCTCTGGGGCGGCGAGCGCGCCGGGTTCTCGGCGACGACCCAGCTCTCCCGCGACGACTTCGACATCCGCTGGAACCAGTCGGTGATCGCCGGCATCTTCGCGGTCGGGCGGACCCTGCGCATCGAGATCGACATCGAGGCGGTCCGCGCCGCCTGAGGGCGGGGTCGCCGGTCGGGAGATCACGGGCGATGTCATCCACCTCGCGGGCCCGGCCGGGTGCACGAGGTCGCCCCTGATCACCGGGAGGCCGGCGTCGTGGGCTCGCCGGCGGCGGCGCCCAGGACGACGTCGTGGGCGACGGGGTGCCCGTCGACCGAGATCACCGCGGCGCGGGGGCGCGCGGCACGCCCGCCCATCCGGTGCGGGGTGCAGACGAGCATGAACTCCCCGGAGCCGGGCGGCTCGAGGCGGTAGCTCCCGTCGGGCTCGGTGTGCACGCGCCCGACCTGATCGCCGTCGCTCGAGACCAGCGTCAGCACGGCCGGGCGGGCCGCGCCGTCCTCCCCCAGCACGCGGCCGTGCACCGGGCCGACGGTGTCGCCGGCCTCGTCCTCGCCCGCCTCGGGCACCTCCTCGCGCGGGTCCGGGGCGAACTGCGGCTCCCCGGCGGTCAGGCCGCCGCTGTTCGCGCGGGTCACGACCGCCATCAGCACGATCGCGACCGCCACGAGCACGACGGGCGCCACGAACGACCAGTCGGGGGCGAGGCGCTGCACCACGGCGTTGCCCCCGGCCGCGGCGACCACGGCGACCAGGCGCAGCGGGGAGTTCCAGTTCCACGTGAACGGTCTGTGCAGCTCGACGAGGCTCGAGACCCAGTTCGTCACCGTGCCGGACAGGAAGCTCGTCGGCGTGCCGGCCGGACCGACGTAGCGCAGGGCCGCGGCCTGGATGCCCATCGCCAGCCCGGCGCCGACGACGAGCACGACGACCTTCCACGGCACGAGCGGGCCGTCGTCGTCCACGCCGTACCAGAAGGCGCCGAGCAGGAGCAGCAGCGCGAGCTCGAACGTCAGCGTCGCCCCGACGGCGTTGCGCCACGGCCAGCGCCGCATCGCCAGCCCGCAGAAGACGGTGCCGGCGATCAGCCCGCCGCAGTAGCCGCCGATCGCGCAGATGTTGTCGACGATCTGCCCGACGTCGCCCTCCCCCAGCCCGAGGCCGAGCAGCACCAGGTTGCCGGTCATCGTGCTGGCGAAGACCTGGTTGAAGGCGAAGTAGGTCACCACGTCGATCGCGCCCGCCGCGGCGGTCAGGATCACGGTCGCGGCGCCGAGCGTGCGCGGGCGCCGTTCCGGTTCGTCGAAGCCGGTCATCTCGGGCTCGACGTTCGCAAGAGTGCTTTACGAACAGATTACCGTTCGTCGCGCATGTGGGTCAGCGCACAGGACCGGGCGGCTCAGCGCGGCAGCGCCGCCCGCTCCCGCAGGACGACGTCGATCTGCACCGGGGAGCCGTTGACCGTCACGCGCGTCACCGCCGGGGCGGCGGCGCCGGGCCCGCGCGGGCTGGCGATCACGAGGTAGTCGCCGGAGCGCCCGTCGGCGCTGAGCGTGAAGTGCCCGGCGTCGTCGGTGGTCGCGCGGTCGGCCTCGTGCCCGGCGGCGTCGACGAGCGTGAGCACCGCCGCCGCGGGGCCCTCGTCGGGCGCCAGGATGCGCCCGGCGACGGCCACAGGACGCGACGGGGCGGGCGCCGGGTCGTCCGACTCCTCGCCCAGCGCCTCGCCCGGCGCCTCCGCCTCCTGCAGCGAGGGCTTGGCGGTGTCGAACAGGGACGCGACGGCCGCCACGAAGCAGCAGGCGGCCGCGAAGCCGAGGGCGAGGAACAGGCCGTCGGCGAAGGGCCCCGAGATCAGCTCCGGGAAGAAGCTGCGGCCCGTGAGGAAGCCCGCCTGCTCGGGGCCGACCTGGGCCAGCACGCCGGGGCCCAGCAGGGTCTCGATGGGGTTGTAGCCCAGGAGCGCCGCGAACAGCGTGCTCACCGGCGGGAGCTCGGCGATGCGGCCCGCGACGTCGGCGGGCACGCCCTGCCCGGTCAGGCCGCCGAACAGCGCCGCCGGGAGCGTCGAGGCGAGCCCGAGGATCAGCATCGAGAAGAAGATGCCGATCGAGAGCACCGTCGCGCCGTTCATGAACGTCGCCGTCATGCCCGCCGCGGCGCCGCGCTGGCGGGCCGGGACGCTGTTCATGATCGAGGCGCGGTTGGGCGAGGAGAACAGGCCCATCGCGAGGCCGTTGACCGCGAGCAGGAGCGCGAACAGCGGGTAGGGGAAGTCGACGGGCAGGAAGCCCATGAGCAGGAAGCTCGCGGCGGCCACGATCATGCCGCCGGCCGCGTACCAGCGGGCGCCGTGCCGGTCGGAGAGGAAGCCCGAGACCGGTCCGGCGATGAGGAACCCGATCGTCAGCGGGACCATGTAGATGCCGGCCCACAGCGGCGTCGACTCGTAGTCGTAGCCGTGGCGGGGCAGCCAGATGCCCTGCAGCCAGATGATGAGGATGAACTGCAGGCCGCCGCGGCCGAGCGCGGAGAGCAGGTTCGCGATGTTCCCGGCGGTGAACGAGCGGATGCCGAACAGCGACAGGTGGAACATCGGGTGCGGCACCCGCCGCTCGATCGCCACGAACACCGCGAGCACCACGACGCCGCCGATGAGGCAGACGAGCACCGTCGGGCTCGTCCAGCCCATGACGTGCCCGCCGTAGGGCTGGATGCCGTAGGTGATGCCCATGAGCACCGCGATGAGGCCGACGGCGAAGGTGACGTTGCCCCACCAGTCGATGCGGCCCTCGTGGCGCTCGCCGGTCTCCTGGAGCTTGGCCCAGGCCCAGATCGTGCCGCCGACGCCGATCGGCACGGACACGATGAACACGAGGTGCCAGGCCACCGGGGCGAGCACGCCGCCGATGATCAGGCCGAGGAACGAGCCGGCGATCGCGGCGATCGAGTTGATGCCCAGCGCGAGGCCCCGCTGCCGGGCCGGGAAGGCGTCGGTGAGGATCGCCGTCGAGTTCGCGAGCAGCAGCGCCCCGCCGATGCCCTGCAGGACGCGCATGCTGATCAGCCAGATCGCGCCCGCGTCGCCCTGCAGCCAGGTGACGGCGAGCAGGATCGAGAACACGGTGAACACCGCGAACCCGAGCGTGTACATCCGCGTGCGGCCGTACATGTCGCCGACCCGGCCGAAGGTGACGACGAGGACGGCCGTCACCACGAGGTAGCCCATGATCAGCCACAGCAGGTAGCTGATGTTCTCGGGCCGCAGCGGGTCCAGCGCGATGCCGCGGAAGATGTCGGGCAGCGCGATCAGCAGGATCGACATGTTGATCGTCACGATCAGCACGCCGAGCGTCGTGTTGGTCAGCGCGACCCACTTGTACCGCGGGCCCAGGTGCGCCACCGCCGGCGCCACCGCCGTCTCGCTCGCCACGTCGCCTCCGGGCTCACACCAAGATTATTAGTATCGGGCAACTATCCTAAGCATGCCGCACCCGCCGACGGGATGTGACGTCGTCGATCCGGAATCCGCTCGCGTCCGTCGCTAGCGTGGCGAGCCATGTCCACCCTGCTCACGGCCGACGCCGTGCGCCGCTCGATGATCAACTGTTCGAAGGGCGACGCGAAGCGGATGACGGTCGTCGACGCCGTCGTCGGCACCGACCTCGAGGCCGTCGAGTTCGCCGGCTGGCAGGACCCGCGCATGCCGCAGCGCGCCTACCTCGTGAGCCTCCACGACGGCGTCGTCACCGGGGTGCTGCTGCGCCCGGCCGCCGGCGGCGGCGCCCGCCGGACGGCCATGTGCGCGCTCTGCCGCACCACCCACAGCGACGGCGCGGTCACCCTCTACACCGCCCCGAAGGCCGGGGCCGCGGGTCGCGAGGGCAACAGCGTCGGCACCTACGTCTGCACCGACCTGGCCTGCCCCGCGACGACCCGCCTCGAGCGCAAGCCCGGCGCGAGCGTCACCCCCGACCTCGGCCTGCCCGTCGACGAGCGCGTGGCCGGTCTGCGCGTGCGCGTCGACGGGTTGCTCGCCGCGATCCACGGGCGGGAGGACGCGGCCCGGAGGCCCGCCTGAGCGTCAGGAACCCGGGCCTCAGGATCCTGACTGCGGCACGAGCACCGGCAGGGCGCGCAGGGCCAGGTCGACCAGCACCGGCTGGGCCTGGTCCACGGGCACCGGGCGGTCCGGGGTGAGCGTGAAGCTCGCCGTCACGCGGCCGTAGACCACGACGAGCACGGGCCCGTCGGGGTCCGGGTAGTAGACGGCCTCGGCGGCGCCCATCGGCACCGGCTGGGCCGGGACCCCGGCGCTCGCCTGGGCGTCACGGTTGACCCGCGACTGCGCGGACGCGGCCTGCGGGTCGGTGTAGCCGCTGGTGAGCACCTTGAGCACGAGCGTGTTGGACGGCGGGGCGCCCGGGCCGCCCTGCGAGAGGTAGTTGCAGGTGACGCGCTCGAGCCGTCCGACCGACGGGGCCGGCACGTCGCGCAGCGCCGTCACGCGCACCGAGCCGAGCGGGAGCCCCAGGTAGTTCGGCATCTGCTCGGACGACAGCACCTGGTCGCACTCGGTGGGCAGGATGCTGTTGCGCGGCGGCGGCGCGCTGGTGGCCGGGGCGGCGCCGGGGCCGGGGAACTCCGGGATCGGCGGGGTGCCCGCCGACGCCCCGGACGAGCAGGCGGCCGCGACGAGGGCCGCGGCGGCCAGCGTGCCCGCGAGCAGCGCGCGTCGTGCCCTGTACCGACGGCTCACCGCCGGTGCCGCTCCCGCGCGCTCCATCGCCCCCGCCCGTCCGTGCTGCGTCTCACCGCTGCGTCTCGCCGTGAGGACCGTACTGGCCGTCCACCCACGGTAGTGCCGTCCTCCGCGGCCCGGCGCGGCGCGGGGTCAGTCGTCGTCCATCTCGCCCAGCACGCGCTGCGCCACCGCGAACGCCCGGTTGGCTGCGGGGACCCCCGCGTAGACGCCGACCTGGAGCAGGACCTCCTGGATCTCCTCCCGGGTCAGCCCGTTGCGGCGGGCGGCGCGGACGTGCATGGCCAGCTCGCCGTCGTGGTGCAGGGCGGCGAGCACCGAGAGCGTCACGATGCTGCGCTCGCGCCGCTCGAGCCCCGGACGCGTCCAGATGCCGCCCCAGGCGTAGCGGGTGATGAAGTCCTGGTAGTCGGCGGTGACGTCGTCGGTGTTCGCGACGGCCCGGTCGACGTGGTCGTCGCCGAGCACGGCCCGGCGCACCTCCTCGCCGGCGGGGTCCCAGTGCTCGGTGGAGGGATGCGGGCTCACGTTCTCTCCTCACGGTCGATGGGTCGCGCTCCGCTGCGCTCCGTCTCCCGAGATCGCAGGAAGTCGTCGACGAGCGCCGTCGCCTCGCCCACGGCGCCGGCGGGGTCGAGCAGGGCGCCGACGTCGCCGCCGACCGCGTCGGCCAGTACCTCGGCGAACGGGCGGCCCTCGTCCTGGGCGGTGGCCGCGGCGGTGGTGACGAGGTCCTTCGCCGCCGCGTGGCCGAGCCGCGCGCGCAGGCCCGTCGTCGCCTGCTCGGCGAGCAGCAGCCCGCCGGTGACGTCGAGGGACCCCGCGACCCGGTCCGGGTCGACGGCGAGGTGGCCGACGGCGTCGGCGAGCCACGAGGCGCCGGACCCGACGGTGCGCAGCAGCTCGGTGAGCGGGCGCCACTCGGCGTGCCACGGACCGGCGGCGCGCTCGTGCTCGTGCAGCGACGCGCCCGTGAGCACCGACGCCACGAGACCGGGCGCGGCGATCGCGGCGGCGCGGGCGGACACGGCGGCGACCGGGTTGCGCTTGTGCGGCAGCGTCGAGGAGCCGCCGCGGCCCGGGACGTCCTCGCGCACCTCGCCGACCTCGGTCTGCGCCAGCAGCACCAGGTCCGTCGACACCGAGCCGACGGCGGCGCCGGCGCGGCCGAGGAGGCCGGCGAGCTCGGCGATCCGCCCGCGCTCGGTGTGCCACGCCAGCAGGGGCTCGGCGAGGTCGAGGCGGCGCGCCAGCGCGGCGCGGATCGTCTGCCCGTGGCCGTCGAAGGCCGCGAGGGTGCCGACGGCGCCACCGAGCTGGACCGCGGGGCGCCACGCCGCCAGCGCGTCGGCGGCCGCGTCCAGGCCGCTGCACCAGCCCGCGAAGCGCAGGCCGGCGGTGATCGGGGCGGCCTGCTGGAGCAGCGTGCGCCCGGCCGCGGGGCGGTCACGGTGGGCCGCGGCGAGGCCGGCGGCGGCGTCGGCGGCCGCCCGCAGATCGGCGGTGATCGCGGTGACCGCGCGCCGGGCCACCAGCATCGCCGCGGTGTCCACGACGTCCTGGCTGGTGGCGCCGCGGTGCACGCCGCTCGCCGCGTCCCCGTCGAGGCGTCCCCGCAACCGCGCGACCAGCGGGACGACCGGGTTACCGGACGACGCCGACTCCGCGCCGAGCGCGGCGGCGTCGACGGGCTCCCGGCAGGCGTCGGTGATCGCGTCGGCGTCCGCGCGCGCGAGGGTCCCGACGTCCGCGGCGGCCTGGGCCAGCGCGGACTCGACCTCGAGCAGCGCGGCGACCCAGGCGTCGTCGGCGACCGCCGCCCGGGCGTCCCCGCGGGCGAGCACGGGGTCGAACAGGCCGGGGCGGTCGGTCACCGGGGCATCATGCCTGCGCGGTCGCGCCCTCGTCGTGGACCGGGTGCGCGCCCTCGCCGAACTCCTCGACGATCTTGGCGCAGAAGGCGTCGAGGTCGTTCGGGTTCCGGCTGGTCACGAGGCCCTTGTCGACGACGACCTCCTCGTCGACGGCGTGGCCGCCGGCGTTGCGGATGTCGGTGCGCAGGCTCGGGTACGACGTCATCGTGCGCCCGCGCACGAGGTCGGCCTCGACCAGCGTCCACGGGGCGTGGCAGATCGCGCCGACTGGCTTGCCGGCCGCGAAGACCGCCTGCACGAAGGACACGACGTCGCCGCTCTGGCGCAGCTGGTCGGCGTTGATCGTGCCGCCGGGCAGCACGAGCGCGTCGAAGTCGTCGGCGGAGACGTCGGAGATCGCCGCGTCGGGCGTGAACGTGTCGCCCTTGTCGATGTCGGAGTTCATCGCCTGGATCGCGTCGGTCGAGAGCGACACGAGCGTGGAGCGCGCGCCCGCCTCGTCGACCGCCCGGCGGGGCTGCTCGAGCTCCACCTGCTCGACGCCGTTCGTGGCGATGATCGCGACCCGCAGTCCGTCCAGTGCGCCGGCCATGCCGGGTTCCTCCTCGAGGGGTTGACGGTCGTTCCTGTCACCCGCCGGGTTGCCGACGACCGCCCGGCCCGAAACGGTCACCGCCGTCTCAGCACCAGCCCGGGGGCGTCCGGGCCGGACTCCTCACGGGCCGCGGCCCAGCCCGCGAGCGCGGTGAGGTCGACGCCGTGCCGGGCGGCCGCCTCCGGCGCCTCGGCGGCGGTCCCGGCGCCGCGGCGCAGCAGCGACGCCGCGCCCCGGGCGTTGCCGCGCTGCTCGTGGGTCAGGCCGACCGCGAGCTGCGCGAGGCCCTTCCACAGCAGCCGTTCGTCCTCCGGCGCGGCCTTCCACGCCCCCTCGAGCACGTCGTGCGCGTCGAAGGGACGGTCCGCGTCGAGCAGCTCCTGCGCCCGGGCGAACACCTCGTCGGGCGCGAGCTCCTCGTCCTCGTCGTCGTCGCGCGGCACGCCCGTCGCCCCGTAGGGCAACGGGCGCCCGCTGGCGTCGCGGGGTCGCGCGTTGCGGGCGCGGCCCGCGGCGTCCCGGTCACGGTCGGACGGCTGGTCCCGAGCCATGCGCCCGACCCTAGGACGTGGAGCGGGACTCCTGCTCGCTGCCGCCCGACCCGGTGGTGCCGGTGGTGCCCTGGTGGTCGTCCGCGGACTTCTCGCCGGACTCGATCTCCGCCGGCTCCCCGGACGCCTCGGCCTTCGCCTGCCCGTTCCGCGTCGAGCGCAGGCTGGTGACCGTCACGACCGCCAGGGTGACGACGATGACCACCAGCGACAGCCATGTGGGGATCTCGGGGATCGCCGGCGACACGTCCTCGTGCAGGTACAGCAGGATCAGCTTCACGCCGATGAACGCCAGGATGAACGCCAGCCCGTAGGACAGGTGGACCAGGCGGTCGAGCAGCCCGACGAGCAGGAAGTACAGGGCCCGCAGACCGAGCAGCGCGAACGCGTTCGCCGTGAACACGATGTAGGCGTTCTGCGTGATGCCGAAGATCGCGGGGATCGAGTCGAGGGCGAAGACGAGGTCCACCGAGAGGATCACGGCGACGACGATGAACAGCGGGGTGACGCCCCACTTGCCGTTGACGCGGGCGGTGAGCTTGCCGTCGTCCTTGTAGCCCTCGTGGTCGCCGGCGTCCTCGTGCACGGTGACGAACCGGCGGACCAGCTTCACCGCGCGGTTGTCGTGCATGTCCTTCGGCTCCTCGCCGTGGGACCGCACGAGCGTGTAGGCCGTGTAGATCAGGAACGCGCCGAAGATGACGAAGACGAACGCGAACGCGGAGATCACCGCGGCGCCGATCGCGATGAAGATCGCGCGCATCACCAGGGCGCCGATCACGCCCCAGAGCAGCACCTTCTGCTGGTGGCGCTTGGGCACCGCGAACTGGCCCAGGATCACCGCGAAGATGAACAGGTTGTCGACCGAGAGGCTCTTCTCGACCAGGTAGCCGGCGAAGTACTCGGTGCCCGACTGCGTGCCCATCGTGAACAGCAGGATCACGCCGAAGATCACGGCGACGACGATGTAGATGACCGACCAGAGCGTCGCTTCCCGGAAGCTGACCTCGTGCGGCGACCGCGCATGCCAGATGTCGATGGCCACGAGCACGGCGATGCCACCGACCGTGGCCGCCCAGACCCAGAAGGGGACCGTCACGCCTGCTCCTCCACCATTTTGCCGTCGCTTTACTCGAAACTCGCGGTCGGCCAACGCGTACGTCGCCGTCAGGGTTCCCCGGTGTGACGATACCGACGCGCGGGCGGTTTGCTCCGCGATGTCGCTTCCCGCCTCGCCTCACTCGTCCGAGCGATGCGCACGCGGCGCCCGTGTGTCGACCGCGAGACGCCGGTCCTCGACGCCCAGTGTGCCGGTCGGTCGACGGTCCCGTCGGTCGGCTGTCGATCGGGCGGAGGAACAGGCGTGGCGGCGGGCGTGGCGGCGAGACCGTGGCGGGTGGCTGTCGCGCTGGCCGTCGCGGCGGGTCTGACGCTCGGGGCGGGGGCGCCGCCGCCTCCGTCACCACCTTCTCCCCCGTCTCCGCCGTCTCCGCCGCCCGGGCGCGTGCTCGGTGAGGTCCTCGCCCCCCGCGGCGCGCCGGATCTGCCCGGCACCGCCTACCGCGAGTTCACGACGGCGCTGCCCGACCCGCGCGGCGGACCCCTGCGCGGTGATGTCGTCGAGGTCGACCTCGCCTCCGGCGCCGTGCGCGTCGACCTGCTGACCCCGCCGGTCGTGCCCGCCGTCGCGACGGTGCCCGAGCTCGCCGGGCGGGCCGGGGCGATCGCCGCGGTCAACGGCGGGTTCTTCGACGAGGGCGGGACGGGCGCGCCGGTGGGCGCCGAGGTCGTCGACGGGGCGGCCCGCACCTCCGGGGTGCCGGTGGGCAGGCGCCCCTCGCCGCCGGCGCCGCCGGGCGAGGGGTCGGACACGGTCGTGGGGATCGACGCCTCCGGCATCGCGCACCTCGCGCGGGCGCGGTTCCGCGGGACCCTGGAGGTGCGGGGCCGCTCGGTGCCGCTGGCGGGCCTCGACGGCTACGCGGTGCCCGTGGACGGCGTCGGGGTGTTCGACGCGGCGTGGGGCGACGCGCCGCGGGCCCCGGCGACGTGTGGGTCCGACACCGACCCCGACGCCCCGTGCAGCGCGGACACGCTCGAGGTGCGGGTCGCCGCGGGCCGGGTCGTCGGCGTGGGCCCGCCCGGCGCGGGGCGGCTGCCGGCCGGGACCGTGGCGCTCGTCGGGCGCGAGCGCGGGGCCGTGGCGCTGCGGGGGCTCGCGGTCGGGACGGCGGTGACCGTGGGCTACGGGCTCGACGCGGTCGGGGCGCCGCCGCTGCGCACGGCGCTCGGCGCGCTGCCCCTGGCCCGGGGCGGGCGGGTCCTGCCCGGCCTGCAGGACACGGAACGTGCGCCGCGCACGGCGGTCGGCATCGCCGCGGACGGCCGGCGGCTGTGGCTGGTGACGGTCGACGGGCGCCAGGAGGCGAGCATCGGCGTCACGCTGGCCGAGCTCGCCCGCCTGCTCCTCGACCTCGGCGCACCCGTCGTGGCGTCCCTGGACGGCGGCGGCTCGACGACCATGGTGCGCCGCGGGCGTGACGAGGACCTCACGATCGTCAACGACCCCGCCGCCGACCCCCTCCGCGCCGTCACCGACTCCCTCGCCGTCCTCCCCCGCTGACCTGCGAGCGATGCGGCATCGCTGGCGTGTGACGCCAGGATCGCCACAGGCTCGGTATCGCGAGACGCCGTGTCGTTCTCAGCGCAGTCACGCCGCGTGGCGGACAGCCCGGACGAATCCGTCCGCATCCCCGGGAACACGCGGCGCCGTCATGGGGTTCAATGGGGTGTCCGGACCGGGCGCCATGTGCCCCCGGGTCTCATTAATAAGAGCCGCCAGGGAAGATCGTTCGGCTGAAGCCCTGGTGTGCCACGCGCCGCGAGGCGGCTCATCGCCCGGTTCGGACACCTGACGCGGAACGGCCCCCGCACCCATCCGGGTGCGGGGGCCGTCGCGTGTGTGCGGGGCGGCGGCTCAGCCGCCGTCGCCACCCTCGGGCTGGCTGCCCGGGAGCTGCTGGTTGAACTGCTGGCCGCACTGCTCGATCGCCTGCTGCACCGCGGCGGGGTTCGGCTGGTTGGAGGCCTGCGAGAGGCAGTCCTGGAACTGCTGGATCGACTGCCCGCCGCCGAAGTTCAGGAAGGCGATGCCGGCGAAGAACACCAGGATGCTCAGGACGATGTTGAGGATCAGGGTGATGATGCCGAGGACGAGGCCGGTGGTGGCCATGCCCTTGTTGTTCGCCTCGAGACGCTTCGCCCGGCCCCGCCCGACGACGCCGAGGATGATCGCGACGATGCCGAGCAGGCCGCCGACGACCGGCAGCCACCAGCACGTCAGCAGCGCGAGGATGCCGAAGATCAGCGCGGCGACGCCCATGCCGTTGCGCGGCTTCGTCGGGACGGCCGGCTGACCCCACCCCGGCGTCTGGCCGCCCGGCCCGCCGTAGCTCGGCTCGCCGTACGGCTGCTGCCCGTAGCCACCCTGTTGCCCGTAGCCCTGTTGGCCCTGGCCGTAGCCGTCGCCCGGAGTGCTCACATCGACGTCCCTTCGGAGAGGCCCGGCCCGCCGCCGGGTCGGCCATCGTGCCACCGGTACCCGTTTCGCCCGGAGCCCACCGAAGGTGTCGACATCGAGCGGGTGGATTTCCTGACGTTGAGTGTCAGCGTGGCCGCCACGCTGACTCACCCCGTGCGTCGCGAACACGGCGTGTCGCGCGAGCGAGGATGTGGCGATCCTGGCGTCACACGCCAGCGATGCCGCACCGCTGCGTACCGGCGGACCCCGAGGGCCGTCAGGACAGGGAGTCGGCGTGGGCGCGGGCCTCGTCCTGGCGGCGTTGTTCCGCCCCCGTGGCGATCGGGGCCCCGATCCACGACTCCGGGATCCCGAACGCGTCGACCAGCGCGCGGGCGTGGGGGCGCAGTTCCAGGCACAGGCGGTTGACCTCCGCGGTGATCGCCTTCGACCGCGCCGCCGAGATGCGCCCGTGCTCGAGGAACCAGCCCTTGTCCTCCTCGATCAGCGACAGCGCGTAGAGGTCGCACACCTTCGCCAGGAGCGCCTGCGCCGACGGGTCGACGCACGTGTCGATCCCGCGCACGAACGCGTCGAGCACCAGCCCGTCGAGGTGCGCGCGGGCCGCGCGCAGGAGGTGGTCCTGGGCGCTGTTGAAGATCGCGAACTGGCGCTCGGGCGAGATGCCCTTCTCGCGCGCGGGCCGCAGACGCCGCACGAGCCCGTCGAGCGTGTGCTCCTCGCGGTCGTCGAGGAGCTTGACCTGCCACGACCGGTCTCGCACGTCCTCCTCGTCGCGGCCCGGGGCAACGGCGCGCAGGCGCTCGGCGAGCTGGCGCAGCGAGGTGCGCTCGGCGACGGTGTCGAGCACCTGGTCGGCGACGAACCGCACGGTGCCGAGGGTGTCGAGGTGGCCGAAGTCGTCGGCGTACCCCGAGATCAGGCCCTTGGCGACGAGCTGGAGCAGGACGGTGTTGTCGCCCTCGAACGTCGTGAACACGTCGGTGTCCGCGCGCAGGGCGCCCAGCCGGTTCTCCGACAGGTAGCCCTGCCCGCCGCACGCCTCGCGGCACGCCTGGATGGTCGCCGTGGCGTGCCAGGTCGTGAGCGCCTTGGTGCCGGCGGCCCGCGACTCGAGCTCGCGCTGGCGCTTCTCGTCGACGTCACCGCCGGCCTCGCGGGTCGACTGGATGTCGTGGAGCATCTCGACGAGCTCGTTCTGCGCGAACCGCAGTGCGTAGGTGCGCGCGAGCCCCGGGAGCAGTTTGCGCTGGTGGGCGAGGTAGTCGAGGACGACGATCTCCTCGTCGCTCCCGGGCCCGGCGAACTGCCGGCGCGCCTCGCCGTAGCGGATCGCGATCGTCTGGGCCAGCGACGCCGCCCCCACCGCGCTGCCCGAGACGCTGACCCGCCCGCGCACGAGCGCGCCCAGCATCGTGAAGAAGCGGCGGTTCTCGCTCTCGATCGAGCTGGAGTACGTCCCGTCCGGCGCGACCGTGCCGTAGCGGTCGAGCAGGTTCTCGCGGGGGACGCGCACGCCGTGGAACGACAGGCGCCCGTTGTCGACGCCGTTGAGGCCCTCCTTGTGCCCGTCGTCGAGGATCTCGACGCCCGGCAGCACCTCGCCCTCGTCGTTCCGCAACGGCACCAGCACCGCGTGCACCCCGTGCCGCTCGCCACCGCTGTAGAGCTGCACGAACACCGCCGCCATCCGCCCGTCCCGCGCGGCGTTGCCGATGTAGTCCTTGCGCGCCGACTCGGTCGGGGTGTCGATGACGAACTCGCCGGACGACGCGTCGTACGTCGCCGTGGTGTGCACCGACTGCACGTCCGAGCCGTGGCCGGTCTCGGTCATCGCGAAGCAGCCCGGCAGCGACAGGTCCATGACCCCGGGCAGGTAGCGCGCGTGCTGCTCCTCGTTGCCCAGCGCCTGGATCGCGCCGCCGAACAGGCCCCACTGGACGCCGCTCTTCACCTGCAGCGACAGGTCGGCGTACGCCAGCATCTCGAACGACACCACCGACCCGCCGATGTCGCCGCGCCCGCCGACCGCGACGGGGAAGCCGTGCAGGGCGTGCCCCTCGTCGGCCAGGCGAGCGAGCATCTCCCAGATCGCGGCGCGGTAGGTCTCGACGTCGGTGCCGGGGTCGACGTGCAGGTGGGCGAAGTCGTCGCGCGCGCGGACCTCGTCACGCAGCGCGTGCCAGCGGCCGTCGAGGGCGCGCTGGACGGCGGCGACGGTGGCCGGGGTGACATCGGTGGACGGGCGGGTGCTCACGGGAGTCCTCCGGAAGGCGGTACGTGATCACCGAGTGCCCGGTCAGGAGGCCGACGACGCAGCCGTTGGTGTGACGGTGCGCGAAAGACCCGACCAGGCGAGGTCCGCGAGCTGGCCCGCGAGGGCGTCGCGCTCGAGGTCCGGGCGGGCGGCGAGCCACTGGTCGCCGGCGGCACGGACCATGCCGACGAGGGCGTGGCCCCAGGTCTGGGCGGGCGCGGGGTCACGGTTCTGACGGCGCAGCTCGGTGGAGATGATCTCCGCGATGTGGTCGCCGATGACCGTGCAGAGATCGCTGACGGGGTCCTCGCCCTCGGGGCGGTCGAGCTTCGGCGGGCGCATCACGTAGCGGTAGACCTCGGGATCGGCCTCGATGAGCCCGAGGTAGGCGTCGATGCCGGACACCAGCGTCTGGCGGGGGTTCTCGGCGGCGTCGCGCATCGCGCTCTGGAGCTGGCCGACGAGGACGGCCGCCACCCAGTCGCACACCGCGAGGTAGAGGTCGTTCTTGTCGGCGAAGTGCCGGTACACGACGGTCTTGCTGGTGCGCGCCTGCGCCGCGACCTGGCTCATGCCCACCTCGGCGCCGTGGGCGCGGATGGCCACGATCGTGGCCGCGGTGAGCTCCTGGCGCCGGGCCCGGCGATGCTCGTCCCAGCGACTGGACCGCCGGTCGCGCCGCGGGCGGGCGTCGCGCTCGCTGTCACGCCCGCTGTCGGGGTGATGCGTGGAACGACGGCTCACGTTACCGACGGTACCTGATACTTTCGGGTAACTACGGCCGGACGGCGAGCGTCACGCCGCCGTGACCGCCTCGCGCTCCAGACCAGAACCGGACTTCCCGGGAGGAATCGTGCCCTCCGCTCCATCCGCCCCGCGCCGAGCGGCGATCGTCGGCGCCAACCGCATCCCCTTCGCCCGCTCCAACGGCGCCTACGCCCGGGCGTCGAACCAGGACATGCTCACCGCCGCGCTCGACGGGCTCGTCGCGCGGTTCGGGCTGGCCGGCGAGCGTCTCGGCGAGGTCGTGTCCGGCGCGGTGCTCAAGCACAGCCGCGACTTCAACCTCACCCGCGAGGCCGTGCTCGGCAGCCGCCTCTCGGCCGCGACGCCGACCTACGACCTCCAGCAGGCCTGCGGCACCAGCCTGCAGACGACGCTGCAGGTCGCCAACAAGATCGCGCTCGGCCAGATCGAGAGCGGCGTCGCCTCGGGCGTCGACACGACCAGCGACGCGCCGATCGAGGTCAACGACGACCTGCGCCGCGTGCTGCTCGCCGCCAACCGCGCCAAGTCCACCGCGGGCGTCCTCAAGGCGCTCGCCGGCCTGCGCCCCGGCCAGGTCGTCCCCGAGATCCCGGCCAACCGCGAGCCGCGCACCGGCATGGCGATGGGCGAGCACGCCGCCCAGACCGCCGCCGCGTGGGGCATCAGCCGCACCGCGCAGGACGAGGTCACGGTCGCGAGCCACCGCCACCTGGCCGCCGCCTACGACCGCGGCTTCTTCGACGACCTGATGACCCCCTACCTGGGGCTCACCAAGGACAACAACCTGCGCGCCGACTCGACCCTCGAGGGCCTGGCGAAGCTCAAGCCGGTGTTCCGGCCGAAGGGCTACCCGGACACCGAGGCGACGATGACCGCGGCGAACTCCACGCCGCTCACCGACGGCGCCGCCACCGTCCTGCTCGCCAGCGACGAATGGGCCGCCGAGCGCCACCTGCCCGTGCTCGCGCACTTCGTCGACGCCGAGACCGCCGCCGTCGACTACGTGCACGGCGACGAGGGCCTGCTCATGGCCCCGACCTACGCGGTGCCGCGGCTGCTCGAGCGCCAGGGCCTCACGCTGCAGGACTTCGACTTCTACGAGTTCCACGAGGCCTTCGCCTCGACGATCCTCGCCACGTTCGCGGCGTGGGAGGACCCGAAGTTCTGCAAGGAGCGCCTCGGCCTCGACGGCCCGCTGGGCACGTTCGACAAGAGCAAGCTCAACGTCGCGGGGTCGTCGCTGGCCACCGGACACCCCTTCGCGGCCACCGGCGCCCGCATCGTCCCGACCCTGGCGAAGCTGCTGCACGAGAAGGGATCCGGCCGGGGTCTCATCTCCATCTGCGCGGCCGGCGGTCAGGGTGTCGTCGCGATCCTGGAGGCCTGAGAGATGTCCAACGACTGGTACTCCGACTTCGTCAACTCCGGCATCGGCAAGTCCATCGCCGGCAGCGTCGGGCTGCCCCCGGTGCCGCGGCTGCGCCGCTACGAGCCCGGCCAGCCGCTGCTGTCGGGCCCGGCGCTGCTGGGGACGGCCACGGCGAACGGGCGCGTCGCGAAGGTCGTGCGCTCGCTGCTGACCGACCTGGGCGTCGAGGTCCACGAGGACCCGCAGGCCCCCGTCGGCGGCGGCAGCTCGTCGTCCAAGGTGGCCGCCGGGATCGTCGACGCCACCGGGCTGTCGTCGCCCGCCGACCTCGCCGAGATCCAGGCCTTCCTCACCCCGGTG
This sequence comes from Actinomycetospora flava, assembly GCF_037400335.1. Classification (NCBI taxonomy): domain Bacteria; kingdom Bacillati; phylum Actinomycetota; class Actinomycetes; order Pseudonocardiales; family Pseudonocardiaceae; genus Actinomycetospora; species Actinomycetospora flava. The sequence goes on along the minus strand of NZ_JBBEGM010000002.1, from coordinate 224,193 downwards.
ATGCGCCGCGTCGGCCCGTCCGGGCGCGTCCTGGTGATCGGCGACGTGCCCGGCGAGGCCACCGCGCCGTCGGTGCGCGCCGCCCGCCGGTCGCTCGAGGGCCTCGTGCGCTCCGCGGCCAAGGAGGCCCGCTACGGCGCGACGGTCAACCTGATCCACGTCGCCGACGGTGCCGAGAACGACATCGAGTCGACGCTGCGGTTCTTCCTGTCCTCGCGCTCGGCGTTCGTCGACGGGCAGCGTCTCGAGGTCGGCACGGTGCCCGGCTTCGCGGGCTCGAGCCAGGGCGTCGACTGGGACAAGCCGCTCGCCGGGCGCACCGCCGTCGTCACCGGGGCGGCCCGCGGCATCGGCGCGACCGTGGCGAAGACGCTGCGCCGCGACGGCGCGACGGTGATCTGCGTCGACATCCCCGCCGCCGGGGACGCGCTCGCCCGCACGGCCAACGACGTCGGCGGCAGCGCGCTCCAGCTCGACATCACCGCCGACCACGCGCCGGCGACGCTGCTCGACCACGCGCAGCGCCACGGCGGGCTCGACATCGTCGTCCACAACGCCGGCATCACCCGCGACAAGCTGCTGGCCAACCAGGACCGCGACCGGTGGAACTCGGTCATCGACGTCAACCTCAACGCCCAGCTCGCGATCAACGACGCGCTGCTCGCCTCCGAGCACTTCCACCGCGGCGGGCGCATCGTCACCGTGTCGTCGATGGCCGGGATCGCCGGCAACCGCGGCCAGACCGCCTACGGCGCCTCGAAGGCCGGCGTCATCGGGATGGTCGACGCCACCGCCCCGCTGCTCGTGGAGAAGGACGCGACGATCAACGCCGTCGCGCCGGGCTTCATCGAGACCGCGATGACCGCGGCCATGCCCGTCGGCACCCGCGAGGCCGGGCGGCGGCTGTCGTCGATGACCCAGGGCGGGCTGCCGGTCGACGTCGCCGAGACGATCGCCTGGTTCGCCCAGGGCGCCTCGTACGCCGTCAACGGGCAGGTGCTGCGCGTCGACGGCCAGAACTACCTGGGGGCCTGATGGGGACGGAGACCCTCGACTCGTCCCCCACCCTCGGCGTCCTCTACGGGCGCGCGCTGCTCACGGCCCGGTCGGGCGGCACCACGCTGCCCGACCGCCGCCTCGAGCTCGTGGGCGTGCGCATCGACGCCGACGCGGTGGCCGACTACGACCAGGTGTGCGGGTTCTCCGTCGGCGGCGTCGTACCACCGACCTACCCGCACATGCTGGCGTTCCCCCTGCAGATGCGGCTGATGACCGACCGCGAGTTCCCCCTGCCCGCGCCGGGCATGGTGCACCTGCGCAACGTCATCACCCAGGCCCGCCCGCCGGAGGTGGGCGAGCCGCTGCGGGTCGCCGTGCACGCCGAACGGCTCGCCGCGCACCCCAAGGGCGCGCAGGTCGACCTCGTCACCGCGGTGACCGACGAGGACGGCGCGGAGATCTGGGGCTCGCGCAGCACGTACTTCGTGCGCGGGGCGGCGGCGCCCGACGGTGCCGAGAACGCCGCCTCCCGGGAGCCCGAGCCCCAGGTCGGGCGGCTCCCGCACGCGGTCTGGACGATCCCCGGCGACATCGGCCGGCGCTACGCCGCGGTCTCCGGCGACGTGAACCCCATCCACGTCAACGGGCTCGCCGCCAAGGCGTTCGGGATGCCGGGCACCATCGCGCACGGGATGTGGACGAAGGCCCGCGCGCTCGCCGCGCTCGCCGGTCGGCACGGCCCGGCGTTCACGGTCGACGTCGTCTTCAAGGCGCCGGTCCGGGCGCCGTCGACGGCGTGGTTCCACACCGCGCGCGCCGACGGCGGATGGGACGCGAAGCTCGTCAGCCCCAAGGGCCGCGACCACCTGCTCCTGACGCTGCGCGAGTCCTGATGCTCGCGACCCTGGACGAACGAACGGCGCTGTCGTTGCATCGGTAGCAGCGAGAGCCCTATCGGCGTGCTCAGCTGGACGTTCGTTCGTCTCGGGTTTCGGCGTCTCCGGTTTCGGCGTCTCCGGGGCGGGCGGGCCGGCGGCGCCCTACAGGGCGATCGTGTCGCCGCGCCCGACGACGTCGACGCGGTCCGACCAGCCGCGCCGTTCCACCTCGCCCAGGAAGTCCGACAGCGGCGAGCGGAAGACGCCGTAGTCGTCGTAGTGCACCGGCGTCGCGCGTCGCGGCGCGATGGTCTCGAGGACGTCGGCACCCATCTCGCCGTCCATGGTGACGACGAGACCGCCGGGCAGGGTGGTGCCGCCGAGGTGCAGGACGGCGCGGTCGACCTCGCCGATGTGCTCCCGGATCGCCGGGATGCCCTCGAACGGCAGCGTGTCGCCCGAGAGGTAGACCCGGCGCAGGACCTCGCCGGAGGGGTCGGCGAACTCCAGCAGGCTGCCCATCACCGGCGGCAGCAGGCGGGTCACGGGGCGCGGCGCGTGCCGGCCCGGCAGCGCCGTGACCCGCAGCGTCGCGCCGTCGGGGCGCACCAGCGTGTGCGACTCCCACACCGCGAGCCCCAGGGCCCGGCGGAAGCGCTGGCGCGACTGCAGCGTCCGCGCGGCCTCGGGCGTCGTGATCACCGGGACCGCCTTGTCGAGCCCTCGCCGGGCCTCCCGGTCCCAGTGGTCGCCGTGCAGGTGCGAGAGCACGACCGCGTCGAGCTCCGGCAGCTGCTCCGGCGACAGGGCGGGCTCGGTGAGCCGCTTCGACACCAGCCCTTTGCCCAGGTAGGCGCGCTGCCCGCGGTGCAGGAAGTTCGGGTCCGTGAGGACCGTGAACCCCCCGCACCGCAGCAGCGTCGTCGCCGTCCCGACGAAGAACAGCGACCCGGGGTCCGTCACGGCGACAGGACCACCTTGATGCACTCGTCCTGCTTCTTCTGGAAGATGTCGTAGCCGTGCGGCGCCGACTCGAGCGGCAGGCGGTGGGTCTCCAGGTCGTGCACGCCGAGCGGGTCGTCGTCGGTGAGCAGCGGCAGGATCTCCGGGACCCAGCGCTTCACGTGCGCCTGCCCCATCTGCAGCGAGATCCCCTTGTCGAAGATCTTCAGCATGTTGATCGGGTCGGCGGTGCCGCCGTAGACGCCGGACAGCGACACGACGCCCGCGCGCCGCACCGCGTCGACGGCCCCGACGAGCGCGGCGGTGCGGTCGACGCCCGCCACCTGCATCAGCGGCGCCGAGATGGCGTCCGGCAGCTTGTTGACCATCTTCTGGGCGAACTGCGGGATCGCCGAACCGCCGTGCGCCTCCATGCCGACCGCGTCGATCGCGGAGTCGGTGCCCCGGCCGTCGGTGAGGTCGCGGATGGCGGTCGTGACGTCGTCGACCGTGCTCGCGTCGACGACCTCGATGCCGTGCCGGCGCGCCATGGCGTTGCGCTCGGGCACGCTGTCGACGGCGATGACCCGGAAGCCCTGGTGACGGGCGATCCGCGCCGCCATCTGCCCGATCGGGCCGAGCCCGAACACCGCGACGCTGCCGCCGTCGGGGATGCGCGCGTACGCGACGGCCTGCCAGGCGGTGGGCAGCACGTCGGAGAGGTAGAGGAAGCGCTCGTCGACCGGACCGTCGGGGACCTTGATCGGCCCGAACTGCGCCTGCGGCACGCGCAGGTACTCGGCCTGCCCGCCCGGGACCTGGCCGTAGAGCTTCGTGTAGCCGAACAGCGAGGCGCCCATCCCCTGGTCACGGTTCTGGGTGGTCTCGCACTGCGCGAACCACTGGTGCTCGCACATCCAGCAGTGCCCGCAGGAGATGTTGAACGGGACGACGACGCGGTCGCCGACCTTCAGGTCGCCGGTCTCGGAGCCGACCTCCTCGACGACGCCCATCGGCTCGTGGCCGAGGATGTCGCCCGGGTCGAGGAACGGCCCGAGCACCTCGTAGAGGTGCAGGTCGGAGCCGCAGATCGCGCTGCTCGTCACCTTGATGACGGCGTCCGTCGGCGCCTGGATCGTCGGGTCCGGGACGGTCTCGACGCGGACGTCGCCCTGTCCCTGCCAAGTCAGTGCACGCATGGCTCCGGCTGCCCGACGCCCGCCGAGGCCGAAACGGACCGTCGAATCGGTCACGGTCCGGAGCCGGGCGTGTTCGACTGGTGTTCACCCGTCGGGTTCCGCCCCGACGCCCGGGCGACCTAGCGTCACCGCGACCACCACGATCCGGACACACGGGAGCTTCCGTGCGCCTGCTGCCGCTCGCCGTCCACCGTCCCCACGGACGTCCCCACGTCACGTGCCGCTACCGGTGCCACGACGCCTGCTCGCGCGAGGCACCCAACCCGACCGACACCACCCCGTTCCGCGAGGTCGCGGCCGCGGCGCTGAGCCGGCGGCGTGTGCTGCAGGCCGGCCTCGTCGCCGGGATGGCCGGGACGCTGGCCGCGTGCGGGATGGGCGGCACCGGTGCACCGGCACAGGCCGGCGCGAGCACCCCGATGCCCTCCCCGTTCGGCTTCACCGCCGTCGCGCCCAACACCGAGGACGCCGTGCGCGTCCCGGAGGGCTTCGCCCAGCAGGTCGTCATCCGCTGGGGCGACCCGGTGCTGCCCGGCGCCCCGGCGTTCGACCCGAACGCGCAGACCGCCGCGGCGCAGGCCCAGCAGTTCGGCTTCAACAACGACTTCCTCGCGCTGCTCGACGTGCCGGGCCGGCCGGGGCGTGCGCTGCTCGTCGCGAACCACGAGTACACGACCGAGCCGTTCATGATCCCCGGGTACGACCCGGCCGCGCCGACCCCGGAGCAGGTCGCGATCGGGATGGCGGCGCACGGGATGTCGGTCGTCGCCGTCGACCGCGACCCCGCGTCGGGCCGCCTGACCCCCGTGATGGACGCGGTCAACCGCCGGATCACCGCGAGCACCCCGATGACGCTGACCGGCCCGGCCGCCGGCGACGCGCTCGTGCGCACGACCGCCGACCCCGAGGGGCGCACGGTGCTCGGCACGCTGAACAACTGCGCGGGCGGGGTCACGCCGTGGCGCACGGTGCTGACCGGCGAGGAGAACGTCGACCAGTACTTCGCGAACGGCGAGACGGTCGACGACCTGGCGCTGGCGCGCTACGGGATGGACGGCGGCGCCACCGAGCGGAGGTGGGAGGGTGTCGACGCGCGCTTCGACCTCACCCGCGAGCCCAACGAGCCCAACCGGTTCGGCTGGGTCGTCGAGGTCGACCCGTTCGACCCGGCCTCCACCCCGCGCAAGCGCACCGCGCTCGGGCGGTTCAAGCACGAGGGCGCCAACGTGCACGTCGGCCCGACCGGCACCGTCGCGGCCTACATGGGCGACGACGAGCGGTTCGAGTACCTCTACAAGTTCGTCTCCTCGCGCACCCACCGCGCCGGCGACACCCCGGCCGACCGCGAGTCGAACGCCCGGCTGCTCGACGAGGGCACGCTGTTCGTCGCCCGCTTCTCGCCCGACGCGCCGGGCGGCGGTCCCGACGGCAGCGGCGAGTGGCTGCCGCTCGTGGAGTCGCTCGCCGACGGCACCGGGCGCTCGTTCGTCCCCTCGATGACCGCGGCGCAGGTGCTCGTGCACACCCGGCTGGCCGCGGACACCGTCGGCGCGACCCCGATGGACCGCCCCGAGGACGTCCAGCCGCACCCCCGGACGGGCCGCGTCTACGCCGCACTCACCAACAACGACGAGCGCGGGACGCCGGGCAAGGCGGGCGTGGACGGCGTCAACCCGCGGGCGGAGAACACGAACGGCCAGGTCCTCGAGCTCACCGAGACCGGCGACGACCCCGGCGCGCGGAGCTTCGCGTGGTCGCTGCTGCTGGTGTGCGGCGACCCCGCCGCCGCGGACACGTACTTCGGCGGCTTCCCGAAGGACCAGGTCTCGCCGATCTCGTGCCCCGACAACGTCGCGTTCGACGCCGTCGGCAACCTGTGGATCTCGACCGACGGCAACGCGCTGGGCTCCAACGACGGGCTGTTCGCGGTGCCGCTGGAGGGCCCGCAGCGCGGCCGCGTCCAGCAGTTCCTCACGGTGCCGCGCGGGGCGGAGACGTGCGGGCCGGTGGTCGAGGACCGGCTGGCGCTGGTGGCGGTGCAGCACCCGGGCGAGTCGGACGACGCGAGCCTCGCCGACCCGATCTCGCACTGGCCCGACGGCGGGACGAGCATCGCCCGCCCCGCCGTCGTGTCGGTGTGGCGCGCCGACGGGGGATGGCTCACGCCACGTGAGTGAAATGGGTCGCCCCGGCGACCCATTTCACTCATGTGGCCGCAGGCCCTCACAGCTTGACGATCATCTTCCCGGTGTTCTCGCCGCGGAGCATGCCGCGGAAGGCCTCGACGGCGTGGTCGATGCCCTCCGCGGTCGTCTCCGCGAACTTGACCTTCCCCTCGGCGACCCACGGCGTGACCTCCTCGAGGAACGCCCCCATGCGGTGCCAGGAGTCGGTGACGATGAAGCCCTGGATCGACAGGCGCTTCTTGACGATCTGGAAGAGGTTCGACGGCCCGGGCGTCGGGTTCTCCGCCGTGTCGTTGTAGTGCGCGATGGCCCCGCAGGCGGCGACGCGGGCGTGGTCGTTGGCGCAGGCGATGGCGGCCTCGAGGTGGTCGGCACCGACGTTGTCGAAGTACACGTCGACGCCGTCGGGCAGGGCCTTGCGCAGCTGGTCGACCACCGGGCCGTCCTTGTAGTTGAAGGCCTCGTCGTAGCCGAGCTCCTCGGTGAGCCAGCGGACCTTCTCGGCGCTGCCCGCGCTGCCGACGACGCGCGAGGCGCCCTTGAGCTCGGCGAGCTGACCCACGAGGCTGCCGACCGCGCCGGCGGCGCCGGACACGAACACGGCGTCGCCCTCGCGGAACGCGGCCTTGTCGAGCAGCCCGACCCACGCGGTGAGCCCGGGCATCCCGAGCACGCCGAGGTACGCCGAGGGGTTCACGCCCTCGGGCGCGGCGACCTTCTGGACCTGCTTGGCCGGCACCACGCCGTGGGTGCGCCAGGCGAGGTTGGCCACCACGAGGTCACCGACGGCCGCGTCGTCGCTGCGGCTCGCGACGACCTCGCCGACCGAGCGGCCGTCCATGGGCTCGTTCAGCGCGAACGGCGGGACGTAGCTCGGCACGTCGTTCATGCGGCCGCGCATGTAGGGGTCGACCGAGAAGTCGTGGTTCGCGACGAGGACCTCGCCCTCGCCGGGGTCGGGGAGGTCGCGGTCGACCAGCGCGAAGTCGTCGGGGTCGGGCATGCCCTGCGGGCGGCGGACGAGGTGGACCTCGCGGGCGGCGGTGCTCATGTCTCCCGCGTGCCCGCGCGCAGGCGTGGCCATGCCGTGACGTGGGTAGCCCGCGGGCATGAGTGAGGGCGGCTCATGGCCCGCGTCACGACTTGAGTCTCCGTCACTCAGGAATGAATGATCCGCCCCCGTTGCTGAAGCGGTCAGTGCCGGCATCACCGCCGGCGTGGACCCCTTTGAGGAGCTACATGACCAGCGCCTTCGGGCCCGGTGGTCCCGGGTCCGGCCCGTTCGACGACTTCCTCGCCAGCTTCCTGGGCGGAGCGTCCCCGCGAGGCGTCCAGCGCATCGACATCACCCAGCTCATGACCGAGCCGGCGCGCCAGCTCGTCGGTGCCGCGGCCCAGCAGGCCGCCGAGCGGGGCAACAGCGACCTCGACGCGTGGCACCTGCTGCTCGTCGTCACGCAGGTCCCGCCGCTGCGCCAGCTCCTGGCCGGTGCGGGCGCCGACGTCGACGCGCTGCAGCGCACCGCCGACGAGCAGCTGCCCCGGGACGAGGCCCGCACCGAGCCGCCGTCCCTGACCCCGACGGCCAAGCGCACGCTGCTCGACGCGCACCAGATCTCCCGGGCCCTCGGCTCGAGCTACATCGGCCCCGAGCACATCGTGCTCGCGCTGGCCGCCAACAACGACAGCCCCGTCGGCCGCGCGCTGGGCCAGCAGGGCGTCACGCCGCAGTCGCTGCAGCGCTCCGCAGCCTCCGGGGGGCAGAGCGCCTCCGGCGGCGGCCAGGGTGGCTCCGGCGGCGAGAGCGACACCCCGACGGTCGACCAGTTCGGCGTCGACCTGACCGCGAAGGCCCGCAACGGCGAGCTCGACCCGGTCGTCGGGCGTGAGGACGAGGTCGACCAGACCATCGAGGTCCTCTCGCGCCGCACCAAGAACAACCCCGTGCTCATCGGCGAGGCGGGCGTCGGCAAGACCGCGGTCGTCGAGGGCATCGCCCAGCGCATCGTGTCCGGCGACGTCCCCGAGCAGCTCGAGGGCAAGCGCATCGTCCAGCTCGACCTGTCGGGCATGGTCGCGGGCACCCGCTACCGCGGCGACTTCGAGGAGCGGATGACCAAGCTGGTCGCCGAGGTGCGCGAGCACTCCGACGAGCTGATCGTCTTCATCGACGAGCTGCACACCATGGTCGGCGCGGGCGGTTCGTCCGAGGGCGGCATGGACGCCGGCAACATCCTGAAGCCGGCCCTGGCCCGCGGCGAGCTGCACATCGTCGGCGCGACCACGCTGGACGAGTACCGCCAGTCGATCGAGAAGGACGCCGCCCTCGAGCGGCGCTTCCAGCCGGTGATGGTCCCGGAGCCCTCCGTCGAGGACACCGTCGCGATCCTGCACGGGCTGCGCGACCGGTACGAGGCGCACCACCAGGTGCGGTTCACCGACGAGGCCCTCACGGCGGCCGCCGAGCTGTCCGAGCGCTACGTCACCGACCGGTTCCTGCCCGACAAGGCCATCGACCTCGTCGACCAGGCCGGCGCGCGCAAGCGGCTGCAGGCCAAGGGCCCGCACACCGACTCGCGCGAGCTGGAGCGCAAGCTCGAGTCGCTGACCCGCGACAAGGACCAGGCCCGCCGACGAGGACTACGAGCGGGCCGGCGCGCTGCGTGACGAGATCGCGCAGACGCAGTCGTCGCTGGAGCAGGCGCGCACCGACCGTCGGTCGGGGCAGTCGGGCATCCTCGAGGTGACCGTCGAGGACATCGCCGAGATCGTCGCCCGGTCGACCGGCATCCCGGTCAGCCAGCTCACCGAGACCGAGCGGGACCGCCTGCTCAAGCTCGAGGAGCAGCTGCACGAGCGGGTCGTCGGCCAGGACGACGCCGTCAGCGCGATCGCCGAGGCCGTCCGCCGCTCGCGGGCCGGCCTGGACGACCCGAACCGGCCGATCGGCAGCTTCCTGTTCCTCGGCCCGACCGGCGTCGGCAAGACCGAGCTGGCCAAGGCCCTCGCGGCGACGATGTTCGGCGACGAGGACCGCATGGTCCGCGTGGACATGAGCGAGTACTCCGAGCGGCACACGGTCTCGCGGCTCATCGGGTCGCCCCCCGGCTACGTCGGGTACGGCGAGGCCGGTCAGCTCACCGAGGAGATCCGCCGCCGTCCGTACTCGGTCGTCCTGCTCGACGAGATGGAGAAGGCCCACCCCGACGTCTTCAACACGCTGCTGCAGGTGCTGGACGACGGGCGGCTCACCGACTCGCAGGGCCGCACGGTCGACTTCCGGAACACGGTGCTGATCATGACCAGCAACGTGGGCTCGGAGCTGATCACCACCAACACGCAGGCGCTCGGGTTCGCCCCGTCGAACGCCGACCCGTCGCAGTCCCTGCAGGAGCGGCTGATGCCGCGGCTGCGGGAGTCGTTCCGGCCCGAGTTCCTCAACCGGATCGACGAGGTGATCGTCTTCAAGCGGCTCGACGAGGAGCAGCTGCGGCGGATCACCGACCTGATCCTCGACGAGACGCGCGAGCGCCTCGACGCGCAGGACATCGGGTTCGCGATCACCGAGGCGGCCGTCGACCGCCTGGCCGAGCTGGGCTTCCAGCCCGAGTTCGGAGCCCGGCCGCTGCGCCGGACCATCCAGCGCCAGGTCGGCAACCGGCTGTCGTCGATGCTGCTCGCCGACGAGCTGCACGGCGGCCAGACGGTCACCGTCGACGTCGCGGACGGCGAGCTGACGTTCGCCGTCGCGTCCACCCCGGCGGAGACGCCGGTCGCGGCCGGCTGACCCTCGGCTCGCGGTTTCCGACCGAAGGGCCCCTTCGATCGATCTACTCGATCGGAGGGGCCCTTCGGTCGTTTCCGGGTACCTGGCACGTCGAGATCGACTCGAGAAGGAGGACCCCCGTGAGCGCGTCCGTCGGCGACCGCATCCGCCTGCACTCCAACACCACCGACGTCCCCGACCGGACCGGCACCGTGGTGGCCGTGATCGGCGAGGACGGGCCGCCCTACCGCGTCCGGTTCGACTCCGGCGAGGAAACGATCGTGACGCCGGGCCCCGACGCGACGATCGAGGCCGGGTCGGTCGGCGACAAGCTCGGCCTCGCCGCCGAGCAGGCGGGCGACAAGGCCGCGGAGGTCGCCGACGCCGCGCGGGTCAAGGCCGAGGAGGCCACGGGCAGCGCGGCGCGCGTCGTGTCCGAGCTCGCCGACGACGTGGCGAAACGCTTCGAGCGCTGACCCCGCGCACGCCGACGACCGGCGACCGCTCCCTGGTGGGAACGGTCGCCGGTCGTCGTCTGTCGGCGTGTCGCTCGAGCGAGCGTGTGGCGATCCTGACGTTGAGTGTCAGCGTGGCCGCCACGCTGACACACCTCGGTGCGTCAGGAGCCGGAGTGGTTGGTGCTCGAGGACGAGGTGCCGGAGCTCGAGCTGCTCGACGTCCCGGAGTCCGAGGACCCGGTCCCCGTGCTCGTCGACGACCCCGGCGTCGTGCCGGTCCCGGTCTCCGTCTCCGTCTCCGCGGGGGTGCCGGTGCCCTCGGCGGGCGTTCCGGTGGTCGTGTCGGCCGGGGTGCCGCTCTCGTGGTGGGTGTCGACCGGGGTGTGGGTGTCCTCCTCCTGCGGCGCCTCGCGCGGGTCGACCGTGGTGCCGTTCGGCAGCCGGACCGGGGTGCGGGTGGTGGAGCCGTCGGGGTTGGCGATCGTGCCGTCGGCGCGGGTCACCGAGCCGTCGGCGTTGACCCGCTCGCCGGGCTTGGCGTCGTAGCGGGAGTGGAAGGTGCCGTCCTTGCGCCACACGTCGACGTGGCCGCCGGGCGTGATGAGCGTGGCCGTGCCGTCGTGGTTCCAGACGATGCGCACGCCGGGGTCGGCGGGCGTCACGGTGCCGTCGGGGTTGATGGTGAAGCCGGGCACCGGGATGTCGCCGCCGTACGGCGTGGACACGGTGCTGGGCGGGACCACGATCGCCGTGCGGGGCGTCCCGTCGGCGTTCCGGACGGTGCCGTCGGCCAGCACGATCGAACCGTCCGCGGCGCGCCGGGCACCGTGCGGCAGCGGCACGGCCGGCGAGCGCAGGACACCGTCGGGACCGACGACGCTGCCGTCCGGGAGCAGGATCGAGCCGTCGTAGGTGAAGCGGCCGGCCGGGGCGGGCGTGCCGCCGCAGTGCCCGCAGGCCGGGATCTCGCCGCCCGGGACGCCGGGAACGCCAGGTACGCCGGGAGCGCCCGAACCACCCGGAGCTCCGGCGGCACCCGGGGCACCAGGGGCTCCGGGGGCACCGCCCGCGACAGCGTTCCCGCCGCCGGCCGTCGCGCCGCCGATCGCGCCGGGCTCACCCGCCGCGCCCGGGGCCGGCGTGGTCTCGCTCGACGAGGCCGGGGCGAAGGCGCCGGCGATGGTGCCGTCCGGGCTGGTCGCCATGGCGACGAGCGCGCCGAGCCCGAGGCCCGCGCTGACCGCGACCGCCGACGCCACGACCATCGTCGCGAGCCGTCGTCCCTTGCCCGCGCCCGCCGGGTCCCGCAGCGCGGGGGCGGGTCGCGGCGCCAGGGGAGGCGGTGCCTCCCGCATCGGAGCGGCCCCATGGCCGTGCCCCTGACCCGGGTCGAACGGGCGGGTCGGGTGGGGGGTGGTGTGCATTCCGGGGCTCCTCGGCCAGGGCCGGCCACCGTGGCCGGGCTCGCTGATGAGCCTCCGGGGCGAGCGCACCCCGGACGATCCGGTTCTTCCTACGATTCGTGGGGGCTGCCCCTACCTCGTCGCCTCGTTCACCCGTCTGCCACCCTCGCCTCCCGACAATCGGTCACATAGAGTAGCTGAACTGCCGGATCGACCCGCGGAGGACGACGACCGTGACCGAGCCCTGGGGACAGCCGCCACCGCCCGGCCCGCCGCCCGGTCCCCCGCCTCCTCCCCCTCCGCCGCCGGGTCCCCCGGTCGTCGAGCAGCACGTCCACCACCATCACCACGAGGAGGAGGAGGGCTTCCTCGAGGAGCTGTTCGACCGCGACGACCACCGCCACCGCACCGGCGGCCACCGCCCCCGCCACGGCGGAGGCGGCGGCGGCGGCGACGTCCTGCACCAGCGGATCCGCGCGCGCTACGGGCGCACGATGGACGTCGGCGACGTGCTGGCCTGGCTCGACTTCCGCGTCACCGAGCTCCACGCCGCCGTGCTGGAGGGCGAGCGTCACCCGTCGCGCGTGCCGGGCTCGCCGGTGCGGATGTCGGGTCTCGACGCGCTGCTCAACACCGACGCGACCGCGTTCCGGACGCTCACCGAGCTCGGCGCGCGCATGGACCGGATCGAGGAGAAGCTCGACCGGCTGCTGGCGAAGGAGTAGCGCTCACTCCTCGAGGGCGCGCCGGTCGCTCCCCTCGAGCTCGAGCGGCTTGCGGTTGACCGACACCCCGCCCATCAGCGCGAGGCCCGTCACGCGCACCCGGGGACCGTCGGCGCGCCGGGCCGCCCCGGACCCGTCCTCGAACGCGCCCATGAAGCCGAGTCCGTCCTCGACGACCGTCGTGTCCGGGTCGACGGTGACGTCGATCCCGCCCATGATCGCGACGGCCTGGATGGTCACCTCGACGCCCGCGGGGATGCCACGCAGGTCGATGGTCACGCCGCCCATGATCGCGATCGCGCCGATCGAGAGGCCGGCCTCGTCGAGGCGCGCGTCGCGGAAGTACAGCTCGGCGCCGCCCCAGAAGGCGATGACGCGGTGGGTGTGGCCGGGCGTCCAGTCGCCGCGCTTCGTCACCCCGGACAGCACGGCCACCGACGTCGTCGACGCCGGCCGGTCGAGACGGCCCGCGGGCCGGCGCACCGGGGAGGCCGGGGAAGCCGCGGTCGGCGTGCCGTTCTCCACCGGCTGCAGGTCGGCGGTGACGGGCGCGAGGTCGCGGCGGTACACGGCGGCGTAGACGTCGCGCAGCCGCTCGTCGCCCTCGACGATCGTCAGCCGCCCGTCGGCGACGGCCTCGCGGACGACCTCGGCCACCTGCTCGCGCTCGGAGTCCGACGCCCGCATCGGCGGCGGGCCCGGGGTCACGGCCGGGCGGCGTTCGGGGTCCGACGGCTCCTGCGGCCCGGGGTCGCTCATGGCCGGGAGGATAGGCCGACCCCCGGATCGGCGGGAGCACGATCACCGGCGGGCAGGTCGACCGTGAACCGGGTCTCCCCCGGCCGGCTCGTGATCGCCAGCCGGCCGCCGTGCTCGGCGACGACCGCCGAGACGATCGAGAGCCCCAGGCCCGTGCTGCCGGTGGTGCGCGCGCGTCCGGTGTCGCCGCGGGCGAAGCGCTCGGCGACGTGGGGCAGCAGGTCGGGCGGGATGCCGGGACCGTCGTCGACGACGTCGAGCCGGACGACCGACCCGTCGTCCGCCTCGTGCAGCCCGACCGTCACGAGCGTCCCCGGCGGCGTGTGCGTGCGGGCGTTGGCGAGCAGGTTGGCGACGACCTGGTGCAGCCGCTCCGGGTCGCCGACGACCTCGAGGGGCTCCCCGTCCTCTGAGCTGTCGGTCAGGTCCAGCGACCAGCGGTGCCCGGGCGCGGCGACGTGGGCGTCGGTGACGGCGTCGATCACGAGCCGGGTCAGGTCGACGGGCTCGCGGGCCAGTGGGCGCCCGGCGTCGAGGCGGGCGAGCAGCAGGAGGTCCTCGACGAGCGCGGTCATGCGCTGCGTCTGCGAGCCCATCCGGTCGAGGAGGCCGGCGACCTCGGGCGGCAGGTCGTCGGCGCGCCGCGCGGCCAGCTCGTTGTAGCCGCGGATCGCGGCGAGCGGGGTACGCAGCTCGTGGCTGGCGTCGGCGACGAACCGCCGCAGGCGGGTCTCGCTGTCCTGGCGGGCGGCGAGCGCCGCGCCGACGTGCCCGAGCATCCGGTTGAGCGCGGCCCCGACCTGGCCGACCTCGGTGCGCGGGTCGGCGTCGGCGTCGGGGACCCGCTCGGCCAGCTCGACCTCCCCCGACGACAGCGGCAGCTCCGAGACCCGCCGCGCGGTCGCCGACACGCGGTGCAGCGGGCGCAGCGTCCGCCGCGTGGTGAACGCCGCGGCGACCCCGGCCAGCACCACGCCGATGCCGAAGATGATCGCCTGGCGGAGCACCAGCTCGCCGACGGTGTTCTCCAACGCGTCCGTGGACAGGCCGACGACGGTCACCGTGCCGTCGTCCCCCTGCGCGGCCGCGAGACGGAACGTGCCGAGGCCGTCGAGGTGCAGCGTGTGCGGGGGCTGCCCGGGCGTGGTCGCGATCGCCGGCGCGGCCTCCTCGAACGGCACCGGGGTGCTCGCCCCCGGCCGGCCGAGCAGCACCGCGCGGACGATGCGCCCGTCGTCGACGACGACCTCGAGGGTGTTCGCGGGGCGGTCGGGGCCGCCGCCGACGAACCCGCCGCCGGCGTCGGGCGGCGGCGGGCGCCGGTCCGGGTCGCCCGGCGGCGGATTGCTGCGGAAGCGGGCGATCTCGGTGACCTGGCCGTCGAGCTGGCGATAGAGGTAGCCCCGCAGCGACAGCGCCGCCCCCACGCCGACGACGAGGAAGACCACGGTGAGGAGCAGGACCGTCGACACCACGAGCCGGTTCTGCAGGGACGGCACCCACGACCTCGCGGTGATCACTCCGCCGCCGGTTTCAGCACGTAGCCGGCGCCGCGCACCGTGTGGATCATCGGCGCGCGGCCCGCGTCGATCTTCTTGCGCAGGTAGGAGATGTAGAGCTCGACGATGTTCGACTGCCCGCCGAAGTCGTAGTTCCAGACGCGGTCGAGGATCTGGGCCTTCGACAGCACGCGGCGCGGGTTGCGCATGAGGAAGCGCAGCAGCTCGAACTCGGTCGCGGTGAGCTCGACCGGCGCGCCGGCGCGGGTGACCTCGTGGCTGTCCTCGTCGAGGGTCAGGTCGCCGACGGCCAGCGTCGCGTCACCGCGCACGGCCGTCGCGACCGCCGCGCGCCGCAGCAGCCCGCGCAGCCGGGCGACGACCTCCTCGAGGCTGAACGGCTTGGTCACGTAGTCGTCGCCGCCGGCGGTGATCCCCGCGACCCGGTCCTCGACGGCGTCGCGGGCGGTGAGGAACAGGACCGGGACGTCGGGGCTGTCGGCGCGCAGGCGGCGCAGCACCTCGAAGCCGTCGATGTCGGGCAGCATCACGTCGAGCACCACGACGTCGGGGCGGAAGTCGCGGCCCTGCTTCACCGCGCCCAGCCCGTCGCCCGCGCTGCGCACGTCCCAGCCCTCGTAGCGCAGGGCCATCGAGAGCAGTTCCGCGAGCGTCGGCTCGTCGTCGACGACGAGCGCGCGCACCGGTGTGCCGTCGGGTCGGCGCAGGTCGGCGCGGGTCGCGGCGTTCATGGGGCTCAGCCTGGCAGCCGTCCGTCGGCCCCGGCTGGGTGGTTCCTGTGCGTCGGCTGTGCGCGCCGGGCCGAACCGCGTCCCGCGCTCATCCGTTGGTGAGGGTGGGGGCGCGTCGTCCGTCGGCACCCCCGTCCTCGCGCGGACGGAGGAGCCGTATGGAGGCTGACGGGGCGATGCCGCGCGCCCGGATGACCCGCCGGACGCTGCTCGGCGGCGCCGTCGCGCTCGCCGGGGCGGCGGTGACGCTCGGGGCGCCGTGGGTGTCGGCCGCCGACGCCCCGGCCGCGCGCGCCGACCCGTTCACGCTCGGCGTCGCGTCCGGCGACCCCACGCCCGACGGCGTGGTGCTCTGGACGCGCCTCGCGCCGGACCCGCTCGCCCCGGACGGCCGCGGCGGCATGGGCGACCGGCCCGTGCTCGTGGCGTGGGAGGTCGCCGAGGACGAGGGGTTCGGCCGGCCGGTGGCGCGCGGCAGCGTCGTGGCGCGGCCCGAGGACGCACACGCCGTGCACATCGAGGTCGCGGGCCTGCGCCCGCGGGCCGACCTGTTCTACCGGTTCCGCGCCGGGACGGCGATCAGCCCGGTCGGCCGGACGCGCACCGCGCCGGCACCGGTCGCGCGGGTCGACTCGCTCGCGATCGCGTCGGCGAGCTGCCAGTGCCGCCAGGACGGCTTCTACAACGCCTGGGCGTCGATGGTGCGCGACGACCTGGACCTCGTCGTGTGGCTGGGCGACTACATCTACGAGAGCGCGGCCGGCAGCGCGCTCGGGCGCGCCCACCTCCCCGCCACCGAGGCGTCCACGCTCGCCGAGTACCGGGTGCGCCACGCCCAGTACAGGACCGACCCCGAGCTGCAGGCCGCGCACGCCGCGTTCCCGTGGGCGGTGACCGTCGACGACCACGACGTGGAGAACAACTGGGCCGGCGACGTCTCGCAGCTCGACGGCGAGCCCGACGGCGACCCCGCCGTGTTCCGCCGCCGGCGCGCCGACGCCTACCGCGCGTTCTGGGAGCACCTGCCGCTGCGCCGGGCCCAGCGCCCGCAGGGCCCGGGGATGCTGCTGCACCGCCGGCTGGCGTTCGGCGACCTCGTCGACCTGCACCTGCTCGACACCCGCCGCTTCCGCAGCGACCAGGACCCGCTCCATCCGCGCGACCCGGCACGCACCCTGCTCGGCGCCGACCAGCGGGCGTGGCTGTGGGACGGGCTCGCCCGGCCGTCCGCGCGCTGGACCGTGCTCGCCCAGCAGGTGTTCTTCGCCCCGCGCGACCTCGCGGCGGGCCCGGCGACCGCGCTCGACGAGGACTCGTGGGACGACTACGCCGTCGAGCGCGACGCCCTGCGCGACCACCTCGTCGCCGCCCGCACGCCCAACCCCGTGATCCTCACCGGCGACGTGCACGCCCACCACGCCGCCGACGTGCTCGCCGACTTCACCGACCCCGGCTCGCGGCCCGTCGCGACCGAGCTGGTGACCTCGTCGATCAGCTCCGGCGGCGACGGGAGCCGGCGCGCGCCCGGCGACGACGCGCTGCTCGCCGAGAACCCGCACCTCCGCGTGCTCGACCGCCGGCGCGGCTACGTGCGCAGCACGGTGACGCCGCGCGAGTGGCGCGCGGACTTCCAGGTCGTCGACCGCGTGTCGGTGCGGGGCTCGCCGGTGCGGACGGCGGCGACCGTGGTGCTCCCCGACGGCGGAGCCGAACGGACGACGTGAGCGATTTTCCCGGCGACAGCCGGGAAGATCACTCACGTAGGGGCGGTGACGGGGCGGCTGCCGCCGATCCAGCCGGGCAGGTGCAGCATCTTGATCCCGGGGCCGCCGGCGACGATCGGGAGGATCTCGGCGGCGCACGCCCGACCCTCCAGCCTCGCGTCGCCCCGGGCCCGCAGCGCGGCGACCAGGTCGTCGCGCGCCGGGAACGTCGGCGCCAGGCGCGCGGCGACCTCGGGCGGGAGGACGACGGCCTGGGTCATGTGAGCGCCGCGGGTGAGGTCGCCGGCGGCGCGCACGGCGCCGGCGAGCGCGTCGGCGAGCGCGTCGAGCACGGCGTCGGGATCGGGACGGTCGTCGCGCGGCAGCACCTCGGCGGTGCCGCCGATCGGGAGCACGGTGACGGAGTCCGGTGCCGTGCCCCAGGGTCCGGACGGGTCCTCGGCGAGGCAGCACGTGTAGCGGGCGGGCTGAGCCGTGGTCGCCATCGTCGTCTCGCCCGGCCGGACGCCGCCCGCCGTCGCCAGGGTCAGGGCGAGCGCGCGCCCGACGGCACCGTTGGTGTGCGGGCCGGGACCGAGCATCCCGGTGCCGTGGGTGAGCCCGATCCGCGCCGCGACGGGCCCGCCGACGACGAGGGCGACGGCCGCGGTGCCCGTCGTCGTGGCGACCCCGAGCAGGTTGAGCTCCGGCGCGAGGCACGCGCGGGCCGCGGCGATCACGACCGGCACGGCCTCGGGTGACGCCCCCGCCAGCACGCAGCACGTCGCCACGACCCGCGGCGTGAGCTCGCCGAACAGCGGCGGCACGAGCCCGAGGACGGCGTCCGGGTCGTCGACACCCCGGAGCGCCGCGGCCACCCGCGAGGGCGTCGGCGGCACCACCGGCAGCCCGTCGCCGACGCCCTCGGCCAGCAACGACGCCGTGGCCTCGACGACGTCGGTGCCCTCGGGGACCGTGATCACCGCGGGACCGCGCGCGACACCAGCTCCGTCCCGCCGAACGAGGGGATCCACGCCGAGTGCTTGCCGGCCCCGCCCGCGACCGCGATGTGCAGGTTCGCCGGGTCGTGGCTGACCGTGTACGCGTCGCCGTCGGGCGACACGCCCCACTCGACGAACTGCCGCCGGTTCCCTGGCGAGACGTGGTCGACGGGGATGCGCGCGTGCTCCCACAGGTGCGCGCGGATCGTCGCCGGCGTCCAGCCGTCGCGGGCCAGGGTCGCGGCGTGCTCCGGACCGAGCAGCAGCAGGTGCGGGCCCCGCACGTAGACGTTGTTCGACCCGGGCTGCGCCATCGTGCCGGCGATCGTCAGGAGGATCTCCGCGCCGGTGGTGCTGCCGTGGTCGTTGACGTTGTGCGGCGGCTCGGCGGCCATGACGGACACGACGCTCTCGTCGGCCGGGAAGCCCCGCTGCACCGACAGCGGCTCCCACGGCGTCTCGTCGGACTCGGCGAAGCAATACGTGTACTTCGCCGGCGAGCCCTGCGTCGACCGGTCCAGGACGCCGGGCGTGGCCCCGCCGACGTGCGTGAGCACCAGTGAGAGCGCCCGCCCGATCACCGCGTTGCCCCGCGTGCCCTGGCCGAGGCAGTTGCCGCCGGAGTTCAGGCCCAGCTCGCCGCGCACCGGCCCCGACACCATCACCATCGGCGCGCACGGGTGCGTCGTCGCGAGCGAACCGTGCAGGTTGTAGGCCTCGTCCTGCACGGCGGCGAGGGCGGCGAGCAGCACCGGCAGGTCCGCCGGGCGGCAGCCGGCCATCACCGCGTTCGCGGCGACCGAGCGCAGGGTCGGCGTCACCCCGCGCGGCGGCAGCGGCCCGGGTTCCGGCACGTCCGACGGCAGAGCGGCCAGCATCGTCGCCACCCGCTCCTCGGTCGGCGGGATCGTCGGTAGCCCGTCACCCCAGCCGCGCTCCTCGCACGCGGCCATCCATGCCCAGGCGTCGTCGACGTCGGGCAGATCGACGACATCACTCACGACAGCTCTCCCATCGCGCGCAGCTCCGCGACGACCCCGGCGTACGCGGCGTCCTCGCGGCCGGCGAACTCCTCCGGCGACAGCCCGCCGATCGGGTGGTCGACGACGACGAGCCGGGGCTCGGCGCGGCGTGCCTTCGCCTGGGCCTGCACGAGCGGCAGGAACGACGACGTGACGACGAGGATCGAGCGCACGCCGCGGCGTTCGAGCTCGAGCGAGTCGTGGAGACTCCACGACGAGCACGAGCCTCAATCACCGATGGCCACGACGGCCAGCCGGTACTGCGCGGCGAGGTGGTCGAGCAGCCCGGCGTCGGCGCCGACCGCCGCGCTCGGCTTCGCCTCCAGCCCGTTGGGCCCGAACCCGTGGTCGCCGGCGAGACGGCGCCCGATCGCCTCGAGGAGGTCGTGGGCGCCGGGCTTCGAGTTGGAGAGGCCGCACAGTGCGGCACGCAGCGCAGCGGAGCTGCCGCGCCGGAGGCCGGAGACAGCTCCGGCCGGGGTGGACCCTGCGGATGCGACGGCCGCGGTCTGCTCCTCGGCGATCCCCGACGTCGGGTCGACGATGCGCACGGCTACTCCTCCTCCAGTCGGGCGACGACCGCGAGCCCGGCGCGCAGGCCGTCCGCGGCCGCGGTGAGCAGGGTCCGGTCGGCACCGGTGACGTCGCCGGCCGAGAAGACCGGCGCGTCGGCGGGCTGGCCGTCGAGCAGCTCGGTCCGCGGGTCGGCGTGGGTGTAGACGAAGACTCCCGACGCGTCGAGCACCTCGCCGTCGTCGAGCCGGACCGCGGCGAGCGTGCCGTCCCCCTCGAGGGCACGCACCCCGCCGACCCGCACCTCGACGGCCTCGTCCAGGCGGCCCGCCGAGAACGCCGACCAGCCCGGCGCCGCGCTGACCAGCGTCACCCGCTTCGCGATCCCGGCGAGCTCGAGCGCCTCGCGCGCGGTCCACTCGTCGTCGCCGACGACCACGACCTCGCGCCCGGCGTGCAGCGGCCCGTCGCAGGTGGCGCAGTGCGAGAGCCCGCGGCCCTCCCACGCGTCGGCGTCGGGGAGGTCGAGACGGCCGGGGCGCCGGCCGGTGGCGACGACGACGGCGCGCGCCGTGACCGGCCCCTCAGCCGAATCGATCGTGAGAGCGTCGACGGTGAGCGGGTCGGTCCGCACCCCGGTGACCTCGCCGTACGCGATCTCCACGCCGCGGTCCAGGACGTCGGTGAGCAGCGCGCCCATGAGGTCGGGGCCGGTGGTCGGCGGGCCGGGCCAGTCGGCCAGCGCGCCGAGGTTGATCAGCTGCCCGCCCGGCGCGAGCGCGTCGTGGGTGACGACGCGCAGCCCGCGCTCGGCGCAGGCCCGGGCGGCGGTCAGGCCCGCGATCCCGGCGCCGACGACGACCACATCCCAGTCGCTCAAGTGATCTCCTCGATCCGCCGGCTCACCGGCACACCCTGCACGTGGTTCTGCACGAAGCCGCGGGACTGGTTGCGGCTCGCGTTGCCCGCCAGCACGATCCCGATGTCCGCCGCCCGCGGCACCATCGGCACGAGCCGGTCGGGGTCGGTACCCGCGTAGCGCTCATCGAGCTCGCCGGCGGCGACGGACGCCTCGAGGTCGAAGCTCGTCGAGCCGACGTTCCACGCGCACGCCTGCAGCTGGCGCACCGGCACCCGCATGTGCTCGGCGAGGTGCTCCCGCAGCGCGTCCTTGTCGACGCCGAAGCCCGCGAGCGCCCGCGCCACCGCCGGGCCGAGCACGAGCAACGGGTGGAACGCGCCGAACTCCAGCCCCGTGTACGCCCACGGCCCGATCGCGTTGCCGAAGATCGTCGTCAGCGCGTCGAGGTGGTCGGCCGCCGACTCGCCGCCGGAGTAGATCGGCGCGCTGACCGCCACCACGCTCTGCACGGTGACGACGCTGTCGCCGTCGCCGAACCCGCGGTCCTCCCGGTACGACGGCCAGCCGAGATCCCGGACGGCCGCGTCGTCCTCGGCGAGCGCGACGTGGAACGTCGAGGCGATCGCGCCCTGGTCGGTCTGTCCCGGCGGGATGCGCAGGCCCGCGACGTTGCGCAGGTACAGGCACAGGAACCGTCCGACCGCGGTGTTCGCGCGCCTCCCGACCCGCATCGCGCCGGTGCCGCTGTGGAAGCCGAGGCGCTCCACGACCGGCCCGGACAGCACGACCAGCGACTCCCACCCCGGCGTCGACCCGGCGTCCTGCACCCGGAACTCGGGGTCGGCGACGCACTCGACGACCGCCAGCAGCACCGGCAGGTCCTGCGGACGGCACCCCGCCATGACGCCGTTGACCGCGACGCTGCGCACCGTCGCCTGGCGCAGGTCGGGGGCGAGGACGCCGAGGACCTCGTCGGGGTCCCGGCGGGTGTGGTCGAGGAAGGCCGCCACGCGCTCCGGGGTCGGCGGCACGATCGGCAGGCCGTCGGTCCACCCGCGGGCCTCGAAGTGGTCGGTGATCGCGTCGAGGTCGCCGCGCGCGACGACGTCGGTGGGGCCGTGATCCCCTGACTCGTCCGGCTCCTCCGGCTCGCCCGTGAGCGACCCCGCCGCTCCGTCTCCCGCCAGCGCGTCCACCACCGCCGGCGCCACCTGCTCACGCATCTTCCGCCGGAACACCTCGGTGGGGTCGGTGAGGATCACGCCGGGGTAGCTGACGATCGGGACGTGCCCGACGCCGAGCGACCGGCCGACGGCGCGCCCCATGCCCTCGAACCCCGCGCCGCCGATCGCGACCGCCGGCACCCCGGCGCGCTCGGCGGTGGCCGCTGCCCGCATCACGGCAGGCATGCAGGAGCCTCAAGCACCCACCGCGGCGACGACGAGGTCGACGCGGTGGGCGCGCAGCAGCTCGGGCAGGGCGTCGAGCACCCGGCGTTCCTCGGCGGCCGAGGCGTGGAAGTTGCCGAACTCCTCCCACCCGACGAACTCGACGTCGCCGTGCCGCTCGCGCGCCACCTCGGAGATCACCGCGAACATCTCCGGGCCGCGGAACAGCTCGTCCCAGAGGTAGGCGACCCGCCGGCCCTCCAGGGACGACGGACGTTCGTGCTCGGCGACGTCGCCGACCACCCGCGGGCCCAGCGGTCCCAGCACCTCGTAGCGGGGCTCGGTCACGCGTCCTCCCTCACTCATCGGCGGTGATGACGCGGCCGGCGCGGTCGCGCAGGAACAGGGCGGCGACGGTGACGATCGCGGCGCCGACGACGGCGATGCCGACCGCGATCCCGTAGCCGGCGCTCGTCGCGACGACGCCGCCGATGATCGTCCCGATGCCCGACAGGCCGCGCCCGATGTTGTAGGCGGCCGCGGAGCCCAGGGACCGGATGCGGGTCGGGAACAGCTCGCCGAACCAGACCCCGAAGATCCCGAAGTAACCGAGGAACAGGCTCGACGCGAGGTAGAGCCACACGAAGTTGGTCAGCCCGGTGCCGCCGAGGGCGAGCACGAGCATCACGGCGAACGTGACGGTCTGGAGGGCGGCGAACGTGACGAACACGCGCCGGCGACCCCAGCGGTCGGACATCCAGCCGGCGAGGATGAAGCCGACGAACGAGATCGCCGACGCGACGTAGAGCACGGTGCTCGCGGTGCCGGCGTCGAAGCCGAGGTCGCTCTTCAGCATCGAGGGCATCCACGCCGTCGCGGTGTAGGGCACCCACTGCGCACCGAACGCGACGACCAGCCCGACGAGCACGATCGGCAGCGAGTCCCGCGCGATCAGCTGGCGCCACGGGGACCGGGCGGTCTTGGCGGCCGTCGTCTCGGTGAGCATGCCCGCCGCCTTGCGACGCTGCAGCTCCTCCCACTGGCGCGACTCGCGGCACCCGAACCGGATCCAGATACAGGCGAGCGCCGGCAGGACGCCGATGAGGAACGCGACCCGCCAGTCGGCGACGACCTGGGCGACCAGCACCGCGAGCGCGTACGCCGGCCACAGCGACGCCTGCACGACACCGCCGCCGAGCCCGCGGCGCTTCGGGGCCCAGGCCTCGTTCAGCCAGGCGAAGCCGACCGCCCACTCGCCGCCGGTGCCGATCCCGGTGAGGATCCGGAGCACCAGGAACACCGTGAAGTTCGGGGCGAAGAACACCAGGCCGGTGGCGATCGAGTAGATGAGGATCGACCAGATCAGCGTGCGGCGGCGGCCGTAGCGGTCGCCGAGCCAGCCGAAGAGCACACCTCCGATCGCCGAGCCGACGAGCTGACCCGCGACGGCGACGCCGAACAGGCCGGCCGAGACGTCGAAGTCGGCCATGATCGCGGCCGCGAGCAGCGTCGGGAGCATGAAGTCGAAGTACTCCATGCCCCAGCCCAGGCACGCGGCGCCGAGGATGCGCCGGCGCTCGCCGGGCGTGTACTCGGGCGACTCGGTGCCCGGCGGAGCCGTGACGGTGCCACCCGGCCGGTCCTGCTCGGCGGTCATGCGCTCCTCCGCTCCTGACCGCGCTCCAGGAGCGCGTGCCGTCTGTGTGGCGGAGGTTAGGAGGGTCACACGACGGAAGTCCAGAGTGGATTGGATACGATTTCGGCTACGCCCGCGGCGGCAGACCCAGCGCGGCGCTCAGGTCGGCGACGGTGTGGTCGCGGTGCGCGTCCATCAGCGCGACCACCGCCCCGGTGTCCCCGCGGCGCAGCGCGGTGATCATCTTGCGGTGCTCGCGCACCACCCGGGCGCGGCCGCCGGAGTCGTAGAGGTGCACCGTGCGGTAGGGCTCGCTGCGCCGCCACAGCCGGCCGATCTCGTCGACGACGAGGTCGAGCCCCGAGAGCCGGAACATCGCGAAGTGGAACGCCTGGTTGGCCGCGACGATGCCGGCGACGTCCACCCGGTCGACCTGCTCGGTGATGGCCTCGTTGAGCGTCGTGAGCTCGCGGAGCTGGTCGGCGGTCAGGCGCGGGAGCGCGCGGAGCACCTCGGTCTCCAGGGCCCGGCGCATGAGGTAGACCTGCGCGAGCTCGTCGGCGTTGAGACGGGCGACCGCGTAGCCGACGTGCGGCTCGTGGCGCAGGACGCCCTCGGCCTCGAGGGTCTTGAGCGCCTCGCGCACGGGGATGCGGCTGACGCCGAGGCGCGCGGCGAGCGTCTCCTGGCGGACCTGCTGGCCGGGGACCAGCTCGCGCGAGCGCAGCATCCGGCGGATCTCCTCCACCGCGCGCTGCACGCTCGTCGCCCGCCGGGCGGGCTCCGTCTCGGCA
This sequence comes from Actinomycetospora flava, assembly GCF_037400335.1. NCBI lineage: Bacteria > Bacillati > Actinomycetota > Actinomycetes > Pseudonocardiales > Pseudonocardiaceae > Actinomycetospora > Actinomycetospora flava. Next base: position 199,708 of record NZ_JBBEGM010000002.1, on the reverse strand, counting down.
CTGACCACGCTCCACCTCCCCCGCCGCAGCGTACCGGTGGTGCTTCGCCGACCATTGGATACGAAATGATGTTCGATCGGTTGTGCGGTCCCGGTCCGCCGACCTAGGTTCGGCGGGTGAGCACCGATTGGGACCGGGTCCTCTCACCGCGCTCGGTCGCCCTCATCGGCGCCACCGGCCGCGCGGACAACCCGATGGCGCGCCCCCTGCGCTGGCTCACCGAGCGAGGCTTCGCCGGGCGGGTGCACCCCGTCAACCCCAAGTACGCCGAACTGGGCGGGGTCCCGTGCGTGGCCTCGCTCGCCGAGGTGCCGGACGGCGTCGACCTCGCCCTCGCGCTCGTCCCCGCCGAGCGGGCCGCCGCGGCGGTCACCGAGGCGGGCGCCGCCGGCGCGGCCGCGGTGGTCGTCTTCGCCTCCGGGTTCGCCGAGGTCGGCGAGGCGGGCCGGGCGCGCCAGGACGAGCTGGTCGCCGCGGCGCAGGCCGCCGGCACGCGCGTCCTCGGCCCCAACTGCCAGGGCCTCTACCACGCGCGCAGCCGCCTGTTCGCCACGTTCACCGGCGCCGGCGAGCGCCCGCTGACCGGCTCGAGCGGCATCGCCTACGTCGGGCAGAGCGGGGCGATCGGGGGCTCGGTGCTCGACGTGGCCGCGGAGCGCGGGCTCGACCTGAGCGCCTGGGTGAGCACCGGCAACGAAGCCGACGTGTCGCTCACCGAGATCGGGCGCCACCTCGTCGCGGACCCGGAGATCGAGGTCCTCACCGTCTACGCGGAGTCGCTGCCCGATCCCGACGACTACGCCGCGCTGGCCGCCGAGGCCCGCGACCACGGCACGGCGCTCGTGGTGCTGCGCTCCGGGCGCTCGGAGCCCGGGCGGCGCGCGGCCGTCTCGCACACCGGGGCGATGCTCGGCGACGACACCGCGTTCCGCCTGGTGTCGCGCCGCCACGGCGTGGTGCTCGTCGACGACGTCGAGGAGCTGCTCGCCGCGGCCACGATGCTGCGCGGCCGGCGGGGCCCGGCCGGGCGCGCGGTCGGGCTGGTCACGAGCTCCGGGGGCGCTGGCATCCTCGCGGCCGACCGCGCGAGCGAGGCCGGGCTCGCGGTGCCCGAGCTGACCGCCGAGACCCAGCAGAAGCTCGCCCGCCTCGTGCCCGACTTCGGGGCCGTCGCCAACCCGGTCGACGTCACCGCGCAGCTGTTCAACGACGGCGGCGAGTTCGGCGAGGTCTGCGGCATCGTGCGCGCCGACGCCGCCGTCGACGCCGTGCTGGTGCTGCTCACCATGCTCGTCGGCGAGACCGCGATGGCGCTCGCCCGCGACCTCGCCGCCACCGTCACCGAGCAGGGCCCCGACGCGCCGCCCGTCGCCGTGGTGTGGATGGCCGGCGAGGACGGCACCGCCCCCGCGCGCGCCCTGCTGCGCGAGGCCGGCATCCCGGTGTTCTCGTCGATCACGCTGGCGGTCCGGGTGCTCGACGCGGTGGCGACGCCGGACGGGGCGGCGCCGGCGCCTGTCGAGCCCGGGGTTCCCGTCCCCGGCGACGGCTGGGACCTGCTCGACGCGCTGGGGGTGCGGCGGCCGGTGTCCTCGCCCGCCTCCGACCCCGCGGCCGCTGTGGCGGAGCTCGGCGGCACCGCTGTCCTCAAGGCCGAGGGGCTCGACCACAAGACCGAGGCCGGCGGGGTCCGGCTGGGCGTCACGACGGCGACCGCGGCCGCGGTGCACGCGGAGCTCGCGGCACTGCCCGGCGTCACCGGCGTGCTCGTCCAGGAGCAGGTGCCGAGCGGGGTGGAGCTGCTCGTCGCCGTCGACGGCGGGCGCGACGGCTGGCCCCCGGTGCTCACGGTCGGGCACGGCGGGACGGCCACCGAGGTGCACCGCGACGTCGTCCACGCCCTCGCGCCCGTCACCCTCGAGACGGCCCGGGCCATGCTCGGCGAGCTGCGCTGCTGGCCGCTGCTCGCGGGCCACCGCGGCGCCCCGGGCGTCGACCTCGACGCCGCCGTCGACGCGATCGTGCGCGTGTCCCGGGCGTGCGCCGTCCCCGGGCTCGGCGAACTGGAGGTCAACCCGCTGGTCCTGTTGCCGCGCGCCGATGTCAGCGGCGTGGCGCCGCAGACACTCGACGTCCGAAACGCCACACGCTCGGATCCGCGACACGCCGGGGCCGCGATCGCCGTCGACGTGCTGAGAACGGAGAAGTAGTGGGCAGCATCGGGCTCGAGATCACCGACGGCGTCGCCGTCCTCACCGTCGACGCACCCGACGTCCGCAACGCGCTGACCCCCGCGATGGGCCGCGAGCTGGCCGAGGCGTGCGACACCGTCGACGCCGACCGCTCCGTCGGTGCCGCCGTGGTCCGCGGGGCCGGCGGCACGTTCTGCTCCGGCGCCGACCGGCGCACCTGGAACCCCGGCGCCGACCAGGCCGAGGACGGCGCCTTCCGCGACACCGGCGCCGTCTACGGCGCGTTCCGCCGCGTCGGCACGCTCGCCGTCCCGACGATCGCGGCGGTCCGCGGCGCCGCGGTCGGCGCCGGCATCAACCTCATGCTCGCCACCGACCTGCGCGTCGTCGCCCGCGACGCGCGCCTGCTCGCCGGCTTCCTGCGGATCGGCCTGCACCCCGGCGGCGGCTTCTTCACGATCGCGAACCGCACCGCCGGCCGCGAGGCGACGGCCGCGATGGGCCTGTTCGGCGAGGAGATCGACGGCGCCCGGGCCGCGGAGATCGGGCTCGCCTGGCGCGCGGTCGCCGACGAGGACGTCGAGGACACCGCGCTCACCCTCGCCGCCGTGCCCGCGCAGGATCCCGACCTGGCCCGCGAGGCCGCGCGGTCGTTCCGCACCGAGACCGGACCGCCGGGCCTGCCCTGGGACGCTGCGGTGGAGTTCGAGCGCGCCACGCAGATGTGGAGCCAGCGACGCAGGGGGACACAGTGATCTTCGACCCGACCCCGCTCTCCGCCGACGAGGAGAAGCTGCGCGAGGAGGTGCGCACGTTCCTCGCCGAGACCCTGCCCGCGGACTTCCGCCCCGGCCTGGGGCTGGGCGGCCGCCACGACCCGGAGTTCACGCGCACGCTGGCGCAGCGCGGCTGGGTCGGCATGTCGATCCCCACCGCGTACGGCGGCGCGGGTGCCAGCACGGTGCGCCGGTTCGTCGTCATCGAGGAGCTGCTCGCCGCGGGCGCCCCGATCGCCGCGCACTGGATCGCCGAGCGCCAGTCCGCGCCCGCCTTCCTGCGCTTCGGCACCGAGGAGCAGCGGCAGTGGTTCCTGCCGCGGATCGCGGCCGGCGAGTGCTGGTTCTCGCTCGGGATGAGCGAGCCCGACGCCGGCTCGGACCTCGCGTCCGTGCGCACCGCCGCGACCCGCGTCGAGGGCGGCTGGCGGGTGTCGGGCACCAAGGTGTGGACCACCAACGCCCACCTCAACCACTTCGCCGCGATGCTCTGCCGCACCACGCCGCAGGGCGAGGGCGACCGTCACGCCGGGCTCTCGCAGCTCATCGTCGACCTGTCCGACGCGGACGTGCACGTCTCGCCGATCCCGCTGATCGACGGCGAGGAGCACGTCAACGAGGTGGTGCTCGACGGCGTGTTCGTCCCCGACGAGCGGGTGCTCGGCGAGGTCGGGCAGGGCTGGGCGCAGGTCACCGCCGAGCTCGCGCACGAACGCTCCGGTCCCGACCGCTACCTCTCGATCCTCGGCCTCTACCGCGCGTTCCTCGACGCGCACGGGCGCGACCCCGACGACGTCCGCGCCGCCGCGATCGGGCGGATCGGCGCGCAGCTCTGGACCATCCGCCAGCTGTCCCTGGCCGTCGCGCGCTCGCTGGACCAGGGGGAGGCGCCGGCGGTGGAGGCGTCGCTGGTGAAGGACATCGGCACGACGTTCGAGCAGCAGGTGGTCGAGACCCTCCGCGACGCCGCGGGCGGCGAGATCGACCCCGGAGGGCCGACCATGTTCCAGAAGCTCCTCGCGGAGTGCGTGCTCAACGCCCCGACCTGGACGCTGCGCGGCGGCACCACCGAGGTGCTGCGCGGGATCGCGGCCAAGGCACTGACGCGGGGTGCGCGATGAGCAACGCCGAGATCACCGAGGTCCGCGACGCCGTCGCCGACCTGCTCGCCGCCCGCGTCACCCCCGAGGTCCTCGAGGCCGCCGAGCGCGACGGCTGGGCCGCCGGTGTCTGGGAGCCGCTGCACGCGGGCGGGTTCACGACGGTGGGCGTCCCCGAGGCCGCCGGGGGTGCGGGCGGCTCGGTCGCCGAGGCGTGCGCGGTGCTCGAGGCCGCCGGGGCCGCGGCCGCGCCGGTCCCCCTCGCGGAGACCGGCCTGCTCGCCGGGCGCCTGCTCGCGTCGGCGGGGCTCGACCTGCCCGACGGCCCGCTGAGCACCGCCGCGGGCACCGTGGCCCTGCGCCGCGGGACGTTGTCCGGGCGGCTGGAGCGGGTGGCGTGGGCGTCGGCCGCGACCCGCCTCGTCGTCCTCGCCGACGACCCCACCGACGGTGCCGCCGTCGCCCTCGTCGACCCCGCCGCGTGCACCATCACACTCGGGCACAACCTCGCCGGCGAGCCCCGGGAGACGGTCGTCCTGGACGGGATCGTCCCCGAGGCGATGGCACCCGCTCCCCCCGGTGCGCAGGACGACCTCGCCCGCCGCGGCGCCCTCGCCCGGGCCGCGCAGATCGCCGGCGCCGCCCGTCGGGTCCTCGAGGTCACCGTCACCTACACCGGCGAGCGCGTGCAGTTCGGGCGCCCGGTGTCGCGGTTCCCGGCCGTCGCCGACCACCTCGTCCGCATCGCCGAGCAGGCCGAGACGGCGGCCATGGCGGCCCGCTCGGCCGCGGTCGGTGCCGGCGCGGACGGCGAGCCTGCGGAGCTCGACGTCGCCGCCGCGGCCGCCGTCGCGTCGCAGGCGGCGGGTCTCGTGGCGGCGGCCGCGCACCAGGCCACGGGCGCGATGGGCGTGACCCGCGAGTTCGCGCTCGGCGTCCTCACCCGGCGGCTCTGGTCGTGGCGCGACGAGTGGGGCGGCGAACGGGCGTGGTCGACGCGCCTGGGCCACACTCTCGCGGCGGTCGGCCCGGAGGAGCTGTGGCCGACGCTCTCCCGAGGGGTGCGTTGATGCGAACGGAGAACGGTCTCGTCGTCGAGGTCGCCGACCGGGTCGCGACGGTGACCCTCGACCGTCCCGAGCGGCTCAACGCCCTGTCGACCGGGCTCCAGCGCGACATCGTCGCCGCGTTCGACGGGTTCGTCGACGACCCGGACGTCTGGGTCGTCGTGCTCACGGGCGCCGGCGAGAAGGCCTTCTGCGCCGGCGTGGACCTGCGCGAGATCCGCGAGAACGACTCCTCCTCGGACCGAGGATTGCGCCCGATGGGCGGGCCGTCCCGCAACGTCTTCGAGACCGTGCTCGAGTGCACCAAGCCGACGATCGCGGCGATCAACGGCTGGGCCCTCGGCGGCGGCTTCGAGCTGGCGCTGGCGTGCGACGTGCGCCTCGCCGCCGACCACGCCCGCGTCGGTCTCCCCGAGGCCAAGCGGGGCATGGGCGCGAACTTCGGTGCGCACCTCGTCGCCCGGATGCTCCCGCCCGGCATCGCCTACGAGCTGCTCTACACCGGCGACGACCTCCCCGCCGCCGACGCCGCCCGCTGGGGCCTGGTCAACCGCGTCGTGCCGGGCGCCGACCTCGCGCGGGAGGCCGCGGCGCTCGCCGCGAGGATCGCGGCCAACGCGCCCCTGACCGTCCGGCGGTACAAGGCCGCGCTGGGCAAGGGCGGCTCGCTGCCCCTGTCGGCGGCGCTGCGCCTCGACGTCGGCCCGGACCCGTACACCAGCGAGGACCGCGTCGAGGGCGTCGCGGCGTTCGTCGAGAAGCGTGCCCCCGTCTGGCGGGCCCGCTGAGCCGTGTGACGCGCGCGACGGGCACGGTCCGGAGGAGCGGGTATCCGGCCGGATGGACGTCACCGTGTTCGGCGGCACCGGCAAGATCGGCCACCTCGTCGTGGAGCGACTGCTCGACGAGGGTCACCGCGTCACGGCGCTGGTGCGCTCGCCCGACAAGCTGACGATCGACGATCCCTCCCCGGAGGTCGTCGTCGCCGAGCTGGACGACGCGCCCGCGATCCGCAAGGTCGTCGACGGCGCCGACGCGGTGATCAGCGCGCTGGGTCCCGCCATCGACCCGTTCCTGCGCAGCGGGCCCCTCACCGAGGCGACCCGGACGGTCGTCGACGCCATGCACGAGTCGGGCGTGCGGCGGCTGATCGCGCTCGGGACCGTCAGCGTCCCCGACCCGCGCGACCGCCCGGGCCTGCTCGACCGCCTCGTGCCCGTCGGCATCGGGCTGCTGATCCCGGGCGCGCTGAAGGAGGTCCAGGGGATCAGCGAGGTGGTCTCCACCTCGGGTCTCGACTGGACGCTCGCCCGAATGACCGCGCCGATCGACATCCCGTCGAACGGGACACAGCGCGCGGGCTTCCTCGGCCGCGACGACGTCGGGACGCCCATGGCGCGCACCGACGTGGCCGCGTTCCTCGTCGAGCAGCTCACCGACGACCGCTTCGTCGGCGCCGCGCCGGCCATCAGCAACTAGTCGCTCACCCGCGCCCCCGGAAGTCCTCCTCGAGGGTCTGCTCCCGTTGACGCCTGCGCGCACGCTCCAGCGCCAGCACCGTCAGCCCGTACACGCCGCCGAGGACCAGCAGGAAGATCCCGATCCGGACGACGACCAGCTGGACGCCCGCGAGGCCGAGGTCCGCGCTCGCCACCAGGGTCAGCAGGCCCAGCGCGAACAGGTAGTAGAGGGTGACCAGCAGGTAGTTCAGCGAGGACGAGAGCGAGCGGTCGCCGTACACCTCCGCGAGGAATTCGCGGGCGATCCGGCGCAGGAGCACGCCCACCACCACCGTGATGACGATGCCGACGACCACCGTCGTCACGAAGCTCGCCGTCGAGACCCCCATCGGTGACCGCCCTCGTTGGTCCGGTGCGCGATGGGTCCGGCAACGGCGTGGGGCCTCAGAGCGCGCGACGTACCCGTGCGGCTACCCGGGCCCGGTCCGCCACCAACCCGCGCGGTCGCCGGGACGCTCAGCCGCGCGTCTCGTCCGTCTCGGAGGACGATCCCGGCACCACCTGCGACTCGAGCCGCGCCCAGGTCGCGCTCCACTCCGCCAGCGGCACCAGGAGCCGCTGGAGTACCTGGAGCTGCTCGTCGAACGCCGCGAGCTGGCTCTGCATGGCCGCGACCGCGTCGCGCTGCGCCTGGATCGCCGTCCGCATCGCACCGAGCTGGGCCGCGGACATCGCGCCCGGGTGCGTCGCGACCTCGGGCAGCCCCGGCAGCTCGCTCAGCGGCGCCCCGGCCGCCCGGACGACGTTCTCGGCCATCCCGCGCAGTCCGCTGATGACCCCCCACAAGGGGTTCTGCCCGCCCGCCGGCTCCTCGCTCATACCGCGAGGTCTACCCGATCAGACCTCCGCGCCCGTGTAGAACGCGATCGTGCGATCGGCGCGTTCCTCGGCGTCGCCGCGCTCCTCCACGCCGGACGCCACGCTCGCCTCGGCCCACGACCGCCCGGACCCGGCCATGAACAGCCGCCCCTCGTCGGACGCCGACCACTCCTCGGCCTGGTCGGGGGTGATCCCGGAGCCGGTGAGGTGCGCCGCGAGCCCCAGCAGGCCCAGATCCCAGCCGATACCGACGGCGGCCGGGCCGTAGGTGCGCCAGTGGTCGTCGTCGACGTGCGCGATGTGGGTCAGGGTGAAGCGCGCCCCGTCGCCGTCGGGGGTCAGGCGGACCTCGATCCAGCTCACCCCGCCCCCGAACTCCCACGTCGCGTCGAACCCGCGCGGCGGATCGCAGGCCGTGACGGTGCCGCCGGCGTTGCCCTCGAGCTGGTACTGCCCGCCGAGACGCAGCTCGCCGCTGACGGGCAGGAACCAGCGCGCGATGCGCTCGGCCTCGGTGCACGCGGACCAGAGGTCGGCGACGTCGGTGGGGAACGCCCGGCTCACGGTGACCACCGCCGCCTCCCCGGCCTCGAGGGTGCGGGCGCCGACGGTGCGGCGGGTGGCCGCGATCTCGTGCTGGATGTCCATGAGTATCAGTATCGACTTATATGAGTCAGGACTCAAGGAACGAGTCGAGGATCCGGTCGGCGGCCAGGGCGGGGGTGAGCTCGCCCGCCTCGACCTCGCGCTCGAGCTCGCCGCGCATGCCCTTGACGTCGGGGTGGTCCTTCAGCCGGTCGAGGAGGCGGTCGCGCACCATCTGCCAGGTCCAGTCGACCTGCTGGCGGGCGCGCTTTTCGTCCAGCCCGCCCTCGGACTCGAGGTGCTCCTGGTGGCGCACGAGCGCCGACCACACGTCGTCGAGCCCGGTCCTCTCGGCGGCGCTGCAGGTCAGCACCGGCACCTTCCAGGTCTCGCGCTCCCCCCGCAGCATCGCCAGCGCCTGCTCCAGCTCCCGCGCGGCGCGCTTGGCCTCCCGCGCGTGCGGCCCGTCCGCCTTGTTCACGGCGATGACGTCGGCGATCTCGAGGATGCCGCGCTTGATGCCCTGCAGGGAGTCGCCGGTGCGCGCGAGCGTCAGGAAGAGGAACGAGTCGACCATCTGCGCAACGGTCGTCTCGGACTGCCCGACGCCGACGGTCTCGACGATGACGACGTCGTGGCCGGCCGCCTCCATCACGACCATCGTCTCGCGGGTGGCCTTGGCGACGCCGCCGAGCGTCCCGGCGGTCGGCGAGGGCCGGATGAACGCGTCGTCGTCGGTGGCCAGCTCGTTCATGCGGGTCTTGTCGCCGAGGATCGAGCCGCCCGACCGCGTCGAGGACGGGTCCACGGCCAGCACCGCGACCTTCGACCCGGCGGCCGTCAGCGTCGATCCGAGCGCGCCGATGAACGTCGACTTCCCGACCCCGGGCACGCCGGAGATGCCGATCCGCCGCGCCCCGCCCGCGTGCGGGAGCAGCTCGACGAGCAGCTCCTGCGCGGCCTCGCGGTGGTCGGGCCGCGTGGACTCGACGAGCGTGATCGCCCGCCCGATCCAGAGCCGGGAACCGGACCGGACGCCCTCGACGTACTTCTCGAGGTCCACTACGACGAGCCGTGCCCCAGGCGCTCGGTCAGCGTCCCGAGCAGTTGGGTCGCGGCCTCCGCGATCACCGTGCCCGGCCCGAAGATCGCGGCGGCGCCGTTGTCGAGGAGCTCCTGGTGGTCGCCCGGCGGGATGACGCCGCCGGCGACGATGAGGATCTCCTCGGCGCCCGCCTCGGCGAGCTCGTCGCGCAGCGCCGGGACCAGCGACAGGTGCCCGGCGGCCAGCGACGAGACGCCGACGACGTGCACGTCGGACTCGACGGCCTGGCGCGCGACCTCGGCGGGCGTCTGGAACAGCGGGCCCACGTCGACGTCGAAGCCGAGGTCGGCGAACGCGGTGGCGATGACCTTCTGCCCGCGGTCGTGCCCGTCCTGGCCCATCTTCGCGACGAGGATGCGGGGCCGGCGGCCCTCGGCCTCCTCGAACCGCTGCGCCGCCTGGCGCGCGTTCTCCACGGCGGAGTTCTCGCCCACCTCGTCACGGTAGACCCCGGAGATCGTCCGGACGTCCGAGCGGTGCCGGCCGTAGACCTCCTCGAGCGCGTCGGAGATCTCCCCGACGCTCGCCTTGGCGCGCGCGGCGTCGATGGCGAGCTTGAGCAGGTTGCCGTCGAGACCGCTCTCACGGTTGCCCTCGTCGGCGGCGCGGGCGGCGTTCGTCAGCTGCTGCAGCGCCGAGCGGACCGCCTCGTCGTCGCGGTCCTCCCGCAGCTCGCGCAGGCGCTCGACCTGCTGGCGCAGCACGTCCTTGTTGTCGACCTTGAGGACGTCGACCTCCTCGCCGGAGGTCAGCGGGTACTTGTTGACGCCGATCAGCGGCTGGCGCCCGGAGTCGATGCGCGCCTGGGTGCGCGCGGCGGCCTCCTCGATGCGCATCTTCGGCAGGCCCTCGTCGATCGCCTGCGCCATGCCGCCGGTGGACTCGACCTCCTGGATGTGCGCCCACGCGCGGCCGGCGAGCTCGCGGGTCAGCCGCTCGACGTACGCCGAGCCGCCCCAGGGGTCGACGGTGCGCGTCGTGCCCGACTCCTGCTGGAGCAGCAGCTGGGTGTTGCGCGCGATGCGGGCGGAGAAGTCGGTGGGCAGCGCCAGCGCCTCGTCGAGGGCGTTGGTGTGCAGCGACTGGGTGTGGCCCTGCGTCGCGGCCATCGCCTCGACGCAGGTGCGGACGACGTTGTTGTAGACGTCCTGGGCGGTGAGCGACCAGCCGGACGTCTGGCTGTGCGTGCGCAGGCTCAGGGACTTGGGGTTCTGCGCGCCGAACGCGTGCACGAGCTTGGCCCACAGCAGCCGCGCGGCCCGCAGCTTGGCGATCTCCATGAAGTAGTTCATGCCGATGCCCCAGAAGAACGAGAGGCGCGGCGCGAACCTGTCCACGTCGAGGCCGGCGTTGCTGCCGGCCCGCAGGTACTCCACCCCGTCGGCCAGCGTGTACGCCAGCTCCAGGTCGGCCGACGCGCCGGCCTCCTGGATGTGGTAGCCGGAGATGGAGATCGAGTTGAACTTCGGCATCTTCTCGCTGGTGTAGCTGAAGATGTCCGAGATGATCTGCATCGACGGCTTCGGCGGGTAGATGTAGGTGTTGCGGACCATGAACTCCTTGAGGATGTCGTTCTGGATGGTCCCGGCCAGCTGCTCCGGCGACACCCCCTGCTCCTCGGCGGCGGCGACGTAGAGCGCCATCACCGGGAGCACGGCCCCGTTCATGGTCATCGACACCGACATGCGGTCCAGCGGGATGCCGTCGAAGAGCTGGCGCATGTCGAGGATCGAGTCGATCGACACCCCGGCCATGCCGACGTCACCGGACACCCGGGGGTTGTCGGAGTCGTAGCCGCGGTGGGTGGGCAGGTCGAACGCGACCGACAGCCCCTTCTGCCCGGCGGCGAGGTTGCGCCGGTAGAAGGCGTTCGACTCCGCCGCCGTCGAGAACCCGGCGTACTGGCGCACGGTCCAGGGCTGGGTCACGTACATCGTCGGGTACGGCCCGCGCAGGTACGGCGTGACGCCCGGGTAGGTGCGCAGGAAATCGAGGCCCTCGAGGTCCGCGTCGGTGTAGAGCGGCTTGACCCCGATGCCCTCGGGGGTCTCCCAGACGAGGTCCTCGGCGCCCTTGCCCGTGGCCTCCTCGAGCGCGGACTCCCAGTCGCGCGACGGGGCCTCGGGCGTGCCCAGCTCTACGTCGCCGAAGTTCGGGATGCTCATCGGACCTCCAGCGCCTTCAGGGTGTCGTCGAGGACGGCCGCGGCGTCGCACCCGGCGTAGAGGGTGCTGTCGACGCCCTCGACGTCCTTCCTGCCCGCGAGCAGGATGCGCGTCGCCCCGGCCTCGCGCAGGGCGGCCGCGACGTCCGCGGCGTGCTGGTCGTAGACCTTGTCCGACGACGCGATCACCGCCACCGGGGTGCCGGCCTCGCGGAACGCGGCGGCGATCTCCTGCGGGTCGGTGCCGCCGGGGCCGTCGGTGGTCGCGATCCCGCCGGCGTGGAGCAGGTTCGTGGTGAACGACGCGCGAGCGGTGTACTCGGCGAGCTTGCCGACGGTCGCGAGGAAGACCGTGGGGCGCTCGTCCGCGGCGTCGGCCCGGTCGCGCAGCTCCTCGAAGACCTGGGCGTAGCGGCGTCGCGGCAGCCCGCCGTCGTGCTCGGTGATCGGCTGCGGGGGACGCTGCGGGAGCTCCTCGTGCAGGTTGGGGAACTCGCTGACGCCGGTGATCGGGTCCTGGCGCTTCGCGATCCGCGTCGCGCGCTGCTCCCAGGTCGCGTCGAGGCGGGCGAGCAGGCTGCCGTCGTCGAGGACCGCCTCGATGCCGCCGTCGCGCTCGATGCGCGTGAACTCCTCCCACCCGGCGTGGGCCAGCGCGTCGGTGAGCGACTCGACGTACCAGGAGCCGCCCGCCGGGTCGATGACGTGCGCGAGGTGCGACTCCTCGAGCAGCAGCGCCTGCGTGTTGCGCGCGAGGCGGCGGGCGGCCTCGTCGGGGCGGCCCAGCTCGCTGTCGAAGGGCAGCACGGTGACCGCGCCGGCCCCGCCGAGCCCGGCGCCGACGGCCGCGACGGTGGTGCGCAGCATGTTCACCCACGGGTCGCGGCGGGTGACCATCGCCGGCGACGTGACGGCGTGCTGCTCCATCGCCCGGGCGCTCTCGGAGGCCCCGCTGACGTCACCGATGCGCTCCCAGCAGCGGCGCGCGGCGCGGAGCTTGGCGAGCGTGGCGAACTGGTCGGCGGTGGCGGCGAAGCGGAACTCGATCCTCCGGAAGGCGTCGTCGGTGTCGAGACCCGCCTCGGTGAGCAGGCGCAGTGCGTGCACGCCCGCGGCCAGGGCAGCGCCGAGCTCCTGCGCGTCGCTGCCGCCCGCGCGGTGGTAGGGCAGAGCGTCGGCGACGACGGTCCGCAGCGCGGGGTGGCTCCGGGCGGCGGTCCGCGCGTGCTCGAGGAGGGCGTCGGTGTACTGCTGCTCCAGCGCCGGCCCGCCCTGGGTGCGGGCGAGCAGCGGGTCGTAGCCGAGCGAGCCGCCGACGGCCCCGGACCCGGCCTGCTCGGCGAAGCGCAGCAGGGCGTCCGCGGCGGCCGGGGTGTCGCGGCCTGCCTCGAGCGCGATCGGCGCGAGGTCGACGAACACGCCCTCCAGCAGCGTCGGCAGCGCGTCGACGGGCGGCCCGCCGGCGTCGCCGAGCACCAGCCAGAGCGACGAGACGCCGTTCTCCAGCTCGGCCATGAGGACGTCGTGGGCGTCGCCGAGGTCGGCGTCGGCGGCGAAGGCGTGGCGCTGGCGGACCAGCCACCCGTCGGCGACCTGGCCCTCGGGCCGCGCGCCGCGCACGAACGGCGGCAGGCCCGGCACGCCGGTGTCGACGCCCGGCACGTCCTCGGCGGCGTACAGCCCGGCGATGGTGATGTCGTCGTCGGTGACGGTCGCGAGCGCCGCCTCCGCCTCCTCCGGCGAGACCTCGCGCCCGGACTTCGCCAGCACCCCGGCGACCAGCTCACGCCACTGCTCGCGCGTCGGGGCGTCGAACTCCCCGGCCAGCGTGAGCTCCTCCGGGGCCTCGTCGTCCAGCTGGGCGGAGGGGTCCAGCTCCGCTGCGCTCCGTGTCCCGCCCGATGTCATGCGCCGGATCGTAGAACGGTCGCTACCCACCGTTTCCCGACCGTGCGACAGGCCACCGGTGTGAGCGAGCGGAATCGTTCGAGATGGGCTGCGCCCAGGTGAGTGATATGGGTTGTCCCGGCGACCCATGTCACTCACCTGGGCGGAGCCCCTCGCATGTGCACGCGCTCGCCCTGACGTCCGAAGAGCGCGAGGACCTCGACCGGCCCGTCGCCGGTGCTGCCCAGCCAGTGCGGGCGGCGGGTGTCGATCTCGGTGGCCTCGCCGGTACGCAGCAGGAGGTCGTCGTCGCCGTTGATCACGCGCAGGCGCCCCGCGAGCACGTAGACCCACTCCCAGCCCTGGTGGGTCGGGAGCTCCGCGGGCGGGGTGTTCCGGGCCGGGGAGAAGACGAACTTGTACGCCGCGGGCTGTCCGGGACTGCGGGACAGCCGGTACATCACGGTGTCCTCGCTGCGCGAGACCGGCTCGTCGCGGGCCGGCGTGGCCTCCCGGATCCCGATCAGCTCGTCGATCCCGGTGCCGTAGACCGTGGCGAGCGGGAGCAGCAGCTCGAGCGTGGCGCGCCGGCCGCCGTTCTCGAGGCGCGAGAGCGTGCTCGTGGAGATCCCGGTGCGCTCGGAGAGCTCGGCGAGGCCCAGCCCCTCGCGGCGGCGCCGGGTGGCGAGGCGGGCGCCCAGCTCGTCCAGCACGTCCTCGGTCACGTTGCCATTCTGGCAAGAATCCTCGTCCCGCGCCGGGCGCCGTCGCACTCTGGTCGACATGACCCACGACCCCCTCGACGTCCTCGTCATCGGGGGCGGTGCGGCCGGCCTGTCCGGCGCGCTGACCCTCGCCCGCTCCCGCCGCTCCGTGCTCGTCCTCGACGCCGGCGAGCCCCGCAACGCCCCGGCCGACGGGGTGCACGCCTTCCTCACCCGCGACGGCCTGCCGCCCGCCGAGCTCGTGCGCCTCGGGCGCGCCGAGGTCGAGTCGTACGGCGGCGAGATCCGCGCGGGCACCGCGGTGGCCGCCCGCCGCGTCGGCGACCTCTTCGCCGTCGACACCGCCGACGGCGACACGCTGCACGCGCGCCGGCTGCTCGTCGCCACCGGCCTGGTCGACGAGCTGCCCGACCTCCCCGGCGTCCGCGAGCTCTGGGGCCACGACGTGCTGCACTGCCCGTACTGCCACGGGTGGGAGGTCCGCGACCGGGCGGTCGCGGTGCTCGGCACCGGGCCGAACGCCCTCCACCAGGTCAAGCTGTTCTCCCAGCTCACCGACGACCTCGTCTACCTGCGCCACCACGCGCCCGCGCTCACCGCGCAGGAGGCCGAGCAGCTCGCCGCGCTGGACGTCGCCGTGATCGACGAGGAGGTCGTGGGCCTCGAGATCACCGACGGCCGGCTGGTCGGCGCGCGCCTGGCCGACGGTCGAGTCGTCGCCCGCCAGGCGCTCGTCGTCGGACCGCGCTTCGTCGCGCGCAGCGGGGTGCTCACCGACCTCGGCGTCGAGGTCCTCGACCACCCGATCGGCGGGCGCCACGTCGCCACCGTCGACGCGACCGGCCTGACCGCCGTCCCCGGCGTGTGGGTCGCGGGCAACGTCGGCAACCTGTCCGCGCAGGTCGTCGCGGCCGCCGCCGAGGGCACGCTGGCGGGCGCCCGGATCAACGCCGACCTCGTGGACGAGGACATCGCGCGGGCCGTCGCGCGGTACCGGAAGGACGCCGCATGAGCACCCACGACCAGTTCACCGCCGCGTTCTGGGACGAGCGCTACCGCAGCGCCGAGAAGATCTGGAGCGGCGAGCCGAACGCCGTGCTCGTGCAGGAGGCCGCCGACCTCGCACCCGGCACCGCGCTCGACGTGGGCAGCGGCGAGGGGGGCGACGCGGTCTGGCTCGCCGCGCGCGGCTGGACGGTCACGGCGATCGACGTCTCGGAGGTCGGGCTGGCGCGGGTGGCGGCGCGGGCGCAGGCCGAGGGCGTCGCCGACCGGGTGACGACCACGCGCGTCGACGTCCTCCACGACCCCGTCCCCGGCACCCACGACCTCGTCACCGCGCACTTCATGCAGCTGTGGACCGACGTCCGCCCGCCGATCTTCGCGAGGCTCGCGGGCGCAGTGGCGCCGGGCGGGCGGCTGCTGCTCGTCGGGCACGACCCGGAGGGCATGCCCGAGGAGTTCGCCCACCACCACCCGCCGGAGTTCTTCGCGACCGCCGAGCAGCTCGTCGCCGAGCTCGGGGACGCCCTGGCCGGCTGGACGATCGAGGTCGCCGAGCGTCGTGCCCGCACCGGCGTGCAACCCGACGGGCGCCCCGGCTTCCTCTACGACGCCGTCCTGCGCGCTCGCCGCCCACGTGCGTGATCTTCTGAGCTATAGCTCAGAAGATCACGCACGTACGTCAGAGGCGCGCCTTCTGCACCTTGCCCATCGCGTTGCGGGGCAGGGCGTCGACGACGCGGATCTCGCGGGGGCGCTTGTGGGCGGAGAGGCGGTCGGCGACGAAGGCGATGACCTCCTCGGGGTCGACGGGGTCGCCGGCGACGACGACGTGGGCGACGATCCGCTGGCCCAGGTCGTCGTCGGGCTCGCCGACCACGGCGGCCTCGCTGATGCCCGCGTGCTCGAGCAGCGCGGTCTCGATCTCGCCGGCGCCGACGCGGTAGCCGCCGGTCTTGATCAGGTCGACGGAGCGCCGGCCGACGATCCGGTGGTACCCGCCGGCGTCGATCACCGCGGCGTCGCCGGTGCGGAACCAGCCGTCCTTCGTCCACGTCTCGGCGGTCGCCTCGGGCCGGCCGAGGTAGCCGTCGAAGAGCCCGGGGCCCTGGAGCTGCAGCTCGCCGATCGTCTCGCCGTCGTGCGGGAGCAGCGCGCCCTCGGTCTCCTCGTCGGTGGAGACCAGGCGCGTCGACACCCCGG
Source organism: Actinomycetospora flava (assembly GCF_037400335.1). Lineage (NCBI taxonomy): Bacteria > Bacillati > Actinomycetota > Actinomycetes > Pseudonocardiales > Pseudonocardiaceae > Actinomycetospora > Actinomycetospora flava. Next base: position 183,563 of record NZ_JBBEGM010000002.1, on the reverse strand, counting down.
CGACGGGCTCGCCGACCCAGCCCGGGCGGCGCTCGCCGTCGGCCCGGACCGACAGGGTGATCATGGTTTCGCTCATCCCGTAGCGCTCGACGGGCGCCTGACCGGTGAGCTCGCGGAGGCGCTCGAACACCGGCACGGGCAGCGGCGCGCTGCCGGAGACGAGCAGGCGCGCCGAGCGCAGGACCGCCGCGGACTCCGGGTCGTTCGCGATGCGCGACCAGATCGTCGGGACCCCGAACAGCAGGCTGGCGCCGTGGTCGCGGACGGCGCCGGCGTAGAGCTCCGGCTTCGGGCGCCCGACGTGCACGAGGCGCGACCCGATCCGCAGCGCGCCGAACACCCCGAGCCCGAGGCCGTGCACGTGGAACAGGGGCAGGCCGTGGGCGAGCGTGTCGTCCTCGGTCCACTCCCACGCGTCGGCGAGACCGTCGAGGCCGGCCGCCATCGCCGCCCGGGACAGCAGCACGCCCTTGGGCGCGCCGGTCGTCCCCGAGGTGTAGAGGATCAGCGCCGCCCCGTCGTTCGGGGCCTCGCGGGAGACGTCGCCGCTGCGCCGGCTGATGTCGACCTGGCGCACCGGCAGCGTGACCTCCGGCGGCCGGCGCCCGATCCACAGCGAGGCCCCCGAGTCGGTGAGCACGTGGCCCCGCTCGCCCGGCCCGGTGTCGGGCGGGACCGGCACGACGGGCACGCCGGCGAGCAGGCCACCGACCATCGCCACGATCGTCTGCGCCGTCGGCTCGGCGAGCACGGCGACGGGGCCCTCGTCGGGGCGGTCCACGATCTGGTCGGCGACCACGGCCGCCGCGCCGACCAGCTCGGGTCCCGACATCGCGACGTCGCCGACCCGGATCGCCTCGGGATCGTCGAGGCCCCCGTCGAGCAGCGCAGCGAGCAGCGTCGTCATGGCGCCCATCATGGGCACCGCCGTCCGGGCACGCGCGACGACCCCGGGGTGCGGCGCCTACCCGTCCCGGCGGCGCATCCGCCACACCGTCACGGCGACGCCCGGCACCAGGTAGACCAGCGCCCGCAGGCTGCTCGAGGCCAGGTCGTCGAGCGGGAGCGGGTCGCGCAGCGCGTCGGCGCCGGCTCCCCAGCCCGAGGTCAGCAGCAGGGGCTGGAGCCACTCGAGCGACGGGATCGCCGCGAGCACCCCGAAGACGATCAGCCCGCCGAGCACGGCCGCGAGCACGACGAGCGGGTGCTCGGTGAACGACGAGATCGCCAGCGCGATCGCGGCGACGGCGAGGAGCTGCACGACGGTCCAGGCCGCGACGAGCCCGACCCGCCCGAGGGCCTCGCCGAGCCCGAGCGTCGTGCCGGACAGCGTGATCAGGGTGCCGCTCGGGCCGCCGACGACGACCATCCCGGTGATCACGCCGACCACGGCGAGGATCGCGACGGCCAGGACCGCGACCGCGAGCACGCCGACGGCCTTCATGACGACCAGCCGGGTCCGGCCGACGGGCGCCAGCAGGAGCCCGCGCAGCGTGCCGTGGGCGGACTCGCCGGCCAGGGCGTCGGCGGCCGCGGTGGCCACCGTGAGCGGCAGGAGCAGCGCGAGCGCCAGCCCGAGCGCGGCGATCGGCAGGACCAGCCCGTTGCCCGCGACCGCGGCCACGAGGCCGGGCCCGTCGCCGTCGTCGCCGCCCGGCCCGCCGGTGAGCGCGATGCCCACCCCGAGCGCGATCGGGATCAGCCCCAGCAGCACGAGCAGGACCAGCGTGCGCGGCCGGCGCAGGACCCAGCGGACCTCGGCGGCCGCGAGCCTGCCCAGCGGGGCCGTGGTGCGGGTGGCCGCCGCGGACACTGCGGTCGACCCCGTCGCGGTCGCTGCCGTCGTCACGCGTCCTCCTCGGTCAGGCGGGCGAAGAGCTCCTCGAGGTGGGCGCGGCGGCGGTGGACCTCCCACACCGCGACGCCGGCCCCCACGAGCGCCGCCACGATCTCGGGCGCCTCGAGCGAGCCGGGCGGCACCGCGACGCCGCCCTCCGCCCGGTACGACGGCGCGCCCGCCTCGCGCAGCGCGAGGATCGCGTCGTCGACGTCGGGGGTGCTGACGACCAGGCCTCCGGCGTCCGCGTCCAGCAGCGCGCGCAGCTCGCCGGACACCAGCAGCGTCCCGGTCTGCAGCACGGCGACGTGGGTGCACACCGCCTCGACCTCGGCGAGCAGGTGCGACGACAGCAGCACCGTCGCGCCCGCGTCCCGCAGGTCGGCGACGACCCGGCGCACGTCGCGCGTGCCGGCCGGGTCGAGCCCGTTGGTGGGCTCGTCGAGCACCGCCAGCTTCCGCGGCACGAGCAGCGCGGCCGCGAGCCCGAGGCGCTGCTTCATGCCCAGCGAGTAGCCCCGGTAGCGACGGCGGGCGGCGTCGGCGAGCCCGACCCGCTCGAGCGCCGCGTCGACGGGCCCGCGCAGATCGCCGTCGAGGCGGGGCTCGGCGGCCGCGCAGCGCAGGAGGTTGTCGCGCCCGGAGAGGAACGGGTGGAAGCCGGGGCCCTCGACGAGCGCGCCGACGTCGGGCAGCGCGGCGGCGAGGTCATCGCCGCCGTGCCCGAGCAGCTCCACCGTCCCGGCGCTCGGGCGCGTGAGCCCGAGCAGCATCCGGATGAGGGTGGTCTTGCCCGACCCGTTGGGCCCGAGCATCCCGAGGACTGCGCCGGCGGGGACGTCGAGGTCGACGTCGTCGATCGCGACCGTCGACCCGAATGTCTTGCGCAGCCCGCGGACCCGGGCGGCGACCGCGTCGGCGGGCGACGCGGCCTCCTCCGTCGGCGGGCTGGAGGTCGCCGCCGTCACCGGGTCAGGGCCTCGGTGAGCACCTGCTGGGGCACCGCGCCGGCGGCGATCCGGCCGTCGTCGGTGATGATCACGGTGGCGACCGCCGTGGTGATCACGCGACCGCTGCCCCACGGGCCGTTGACCGGGGTGCCGAGCGCGGTGAGGTCCGGCGCGCCCTCGGGGCGCTGCTGCTGCCCGCCCTCGCGGGCCGGGGCCTGCCCGACGATCACGCTGTCCCAGCCGTCGCCGACGGTCTGGCGCTGCCCCTCGGGGCGCTCCTGCTGCCCGTCGGGGCGCTGGCGGTCCTGGCCGTCGCGCACGGTGGTGCCGGGCGGCGGGGTGAAGGTGAACAGCGACGGGTCCTGCGGGCCGTAGGTGATCTCGGAGAACCCGACCCGGAGCGCCGGCTCGCCCGCGCCCTGGGCGAGCACGGTGAGCTGCAGCGGCAGGCGCGTCTCGGCGTCGACCGCGACCCGTACCTCGCGCAGCAGCGTGCGCTCGGTGGGCTGCGGGGTCAGGACCAGCTGGTACGCCGCCCGCCCGGCGACCTCGGCGGTGCCGTCGACCGCGACGGTGCTCGTCCGGCGCAGGGTCGCGATGGCCTCGGTGGCCGCGGCCGTCGGATCCTGCTGGGCCTGGCCCTCCGGTGGACCCCGGTGGTCACCGACCGGCGAGCGCGTCGCGGTGCGGTCCTGCGAGTCGTAGGCCCAGCGCGTCGTGCCGTCGGAGACCAGCGTGCGCTCGCCCTCGGGCGACGGGATCGCGACGCGACCGCGGTCCTCCCCGCCGGACCACACGCGGATCGTCGAGGTGCCGTTCGCGAGCTGTGGCACGCCGGGGACGGCGGGCAGCCCGAGGGCGTTGTCGACCTCGACCTCCCCGGCGAACGGGCCGCGCTGGGCGGTCATCACCGAGGACACGAGGTCCTCCGGGCTCACCGGCGGCAGCGGCGGCGCCGCGGCGGCACCGGCCGGCGCGACCACCAGCCCGATGCCGATCGCGGCCACCAACCCCGCTCCGAGCCCTGCCCCGACCCAGCCCCTGCGTCCCATGACCCCATCGTGTCGGGCGCTCGCTGAGACGCTCTCAGCGTCCGGTGTCGGGGGAGGCCCTACCGTCGGTGTCGTGCCCAGGGTGCTGGTGGTCGACGACGAGCCCGGGGTGCGCGACGCCCTGACCCGCGGGCTCGGCGCCGAGGGCATGGACGTGCACGCGGTCGCCGACGGCGACACCGGCCTGCGGGAGGCCGCGACCGGCTCCTACGACGCCGTCGTCCTCGACATCATGCTGCCCGGGCTCTCGGGCTACCGGGTGCTCGAGGCGCTGCGCCGCGACGGGATCGCGACGCCGGTGCTGCTGCTCTCGGCCAAGGACGGCGAGGTCGACCAGGCCGACGGGCTCGACCTCGGCGCCGACGGCTACCTCGTCAAGCCGTTCTCGTTCGTCGTGCTCGTCGCCCAGCTGCGCGCGATGCTGCGCCGCTCGGGCCCGGCGGCGGCGCGGGTGGAGCGCGGCGGGCTGCGCCTCGACCCGGGGACGCGGTCGACCACCTGGCAGGGCCGCGACGTGGAGCTCTCGGAGCGCGAGTTCGCCGTGCTCCACGCCCTGGCCGTCCACCCCGACGGCGTGCTCACCAAGGACGAGCTGCTGGCCGCCGTGTGGGGTGGCGGCGGGTCGGCGAGCCGCAACGTCGTCGAGGTGTACGTCGGCTACCTGCGCCGCAAGCTCGCCGCCGTCGGGGCCGGCGACCTCGTGCGGACCGAGCGCGGGCGCGGGTACCGGCTCGGCCCGTCGTGAGGCGGTGGTGGGCGCGTCTCCCGGTGTCGGCGCGGATCACCCTGGTCGTCGGGGTGTTCACCGTCGTCGCGCTGCTCGCGCTGGGGCGGGTGGCCGGTGGGCTGCTCTTCTCGGCGGCCGTGACCGGCGGGGACGACGCGCTGCGCGAACGCGCGGCCGCGGCCACGGGGGCGGTCGCGTCCGGGTCGGCGCCGCCCCCGGGGGTCCGGGTGGTGGACGTCGCGGGAGCGCCCGTCGACGGCCGCGGGCCGCGCCCGGTGGACGCCGACGCCGTCCGCCGGCTCGGCGCGGGCCGGCCGGTGACGGTGCCCGGCGAACCGGACGGGCCGCAGCGCTGGGTCGCCGTGCCCGTCCCGGCGCCGGACGGGTCGCCACGGCTGGTCCTCGCCTCGCGCGACCAGGTCGGCGCCGCGGAGCTGTTCGCCGACGGCGCCCGCGGGCTGGTGACCACCGCCCTGCTCGGCGCCGTCGCCGTGATCGCCGGGACGTGGACCGTGACGCGGCTGGCGCTGCGCCCGGTCGGCCGGATGCGCGCCGCGGCCGCCGCGCTGCCGCCGGGTGAGCGCCTGCCCGTGCCGCCGGCCCGCGACGAGCTCGCCGCCCTCGCCGTCGAGATCAACGAGCTGCTGGCCCGCCGGGACGACGCCGTCGCGCGCCTCGAGCGCTTCACCAGCGAGGCCGCGCACGAGCTGCGCTCGCCCATCGCGGCCCTGCGCGCCCAGGCCGACGTGGCCGTCGCGCACCCGCACGGAACACCCGCGGACGAGACGTGGCGGTCGGTGGCGCGCGAGGCCGAGCGCCTGTCCGGGCTGGTCGGGGACCTGCTGGCGCTCGCGCGGGCCGACGCCGGCGAGCGGATGCCCGCGCGGCCGGTGGACCTCGTCGACGCCGTCGGCGACGCCTTCGCCCGCCTGTCCGAGGAGCCGCTGCTCGCGATGACGCTGTGGGCGCCGATGCCCGTCGCGGTCGCCGCGACGCCGGCCGAGGTGGCGATCGTGCTCGACAACGTCCTCGCCAACGCCCGCCGGCACGCCGCGACCGTCGTGCACGTCTCGGTGGTGCCGGCCGGGCGGTGGGTGCGCCTGCTGATCGACGACGACGGCCCCGGGATCCCGCCCGCCGACCGCGCCCGGGTCTTCGACCGCTTCACCCGCCTCCAGCCCGACGCGGGCGAGGGCAGCGGGCTCGGGCTGGCGCTGGTCGGGCGCCTGGTGGCCGGACGACACGGGACGACGCGGGCGACGACGTCGCCGGACGGGGGCACGCGCCTGATCGTGCGGTGGCCGGCGGCGTAGGGCGCGGGTGGGAGGAGCGAGGGACTCCCTGGCTGCGTTCTGCGCAGTCGGGGACGCCCTCGCTCTGCCGGGGTCGGCGCGGGTGGTGGGAGCGAGGGACTCCCTCGCTGCGTCCCACGCACTCAAGGACGCCCTCGCTCCCGCTGGGGACCCCGCGCTGTCGGGGGTCGCGGGCACACTGGTCGGCGTCGCGCTTCCCCCGCGGCACCGCCGATCCGGTCGTGCCTGCCCCGAGGGAGCCCGCCATGTCCTCCGTCGACCACCGCCGCGCCCGTGCGCGCCTCGACGCCGAGACCATCGACCGCGCCGCCGCCGTCCTCCGGCGCCGCGTGGCCATCGGCCGCTACGCCGGCCTCGCCGGCGACTACGCCGGATTCGAGGTGTGCGCGCTGCTCGAGGCCGTCGCGCACTCCTCGGCCGAGGACCCGCGCTCGTCGCGCATCAGGGACGCGGCGCTGCGCGTGGCGCGGGCGGTGCTCGCCGACGAGCCGGGCGCACCGTGACGGGCGATGTGATCGTGGGGGCTTTCCTGACGTTCAACGTCAGCGTGGCCGCCAGGCTGACCCACCTCGCCGGCCGAGTACGCGCGCGCCTCGCGCCGCTCCCGGTGCCCGTCGGTCACCACCGCCAGGGCGACGCCGGCGACGAGGGCCACCTCGCCGAGCAGGGCCACCGGGCCGGGCACGGAGCCGGCGAGCAGGGCCGCGAACACGAAGCCCCAGGCGGTCTCGAGCGCCATGAGCTGGCTGACCAGCACCGGCGAGAGCCGGGCCGCGGCGGCGTGCCACGCCCGCACCGCCAGCCACGAGGACACCAGTCCCAGGAACAGCACGACGAGCAGCGCGCGCACCGGCTCCGCGGGCACGCCCTGGGTCGCGACCAGCCAGATCGCCACGGGCAGCGCGAGCACGCCCGCGGCCAGTCCCTGGGCGCCGGCGAGCACGGGGCCCAGGTCGGGGCGCGCGGCGATCAGGCGGTGCGAGTCGATGCCGTACCAGCTCCACGAGGCCACGGCGACCAGCGCGAGCACGGTCCCGACCACCGCGGACCACCCGCCGGGGCCCGGCACCGGGGTGAGGTGCACGAGCACCTGCCCGACGCCGACCAGCGCCAGGGCCGGCAGCAGCGCCCACACGCCCGCCGTCCCGCGCCGGTTGGACAGCAGCGCCATCACCACCGGGACGAGCCCGATGGTCGCGACGGCGATGGTCGGGCCGGCGAGGCGCACCGACAGCGCGACGAGGGCGTAGTAGAGCAGCGAGCCGGTGACGGCGTGGGCGACCACGCGGCCCCAGGGGACGTCGGCGCGCAGCACCGCGCGCGCCTGGGGCAGCGACACCGCCCCGAACGCCACGAACCGTCCCATCGCCAGCAGCAGCGCGGGGGCGAGCGGCGCCAGCTCGGGCGCCACGAACACCGCTCCCCACCCCGCGCCGGCCAGGGTCATCGCTGCCAACGCCGTCCGTCGCGACATGCCTCCCGTCATGACTCCACGATGCGCCCGCGTGGGCGGGTGATGTCGGGCGATCTTCGAGTCAGAAGCCCGCCGAGGTGCACGATGTCCCCATGACGGCGCCGCATCGTGCACGATCCACCCAGCCGACCCTCGACCGCGTCGACCGGCGGATCCTCGATCACCTCGCCGACCACGGGAGATCGAGCATCGCCGACCTCGCGGAGGCCGTGTCGATCTCGGCGTCGTCGGCGCAGCGGCGGCTGCGGCGCCTCGAGAGCGAGGAGGTCGTGCGCGGCTACCGGGCCGTGCTCGACCCGGAGGCGGTCGACCGCGCCCTGGTCGTGCACCTCGCGGTGACGCTCGTCGACCACACCGCCAACACCGTCGGCCGGTTCGAGCGGCACATCGTCGACCTGGCCGGTCTCGTGAGCTGCCACCACGTCACCGGCGACATCGACTACCTGATCCGCGTCGACGTGCAGGACGTCGAGGCGCTCGACGTCCTGCTGCGCCGCACGCTCGCCCGGGTGCCGGGCGTCGCGCGGTTCACGACGATGGTGGCGACCTCCGCGCTCGTCGACCGGGTCACGCGGGTCTGAGGGGAGCGAGGGACGATCTGGCCGCGCCCCACGCAGCCAGGGCGTCCCTCGCTCCACCCACGCCGACCTCCGGTCAGCCCGCGGTCAGCCGGTCCACCTCGGCCAGCAGATCCGAGACCTGCTTGACGACGCTGAACCCGTCGCGCGCGTAGCGCGCCGCCTCCGGCCCCTTGGCGTCCTTCCAGCCCTCGGCGAACGAGCGCTCGACGGCGGCGGCGAGCGAGTCGGCGAGCGCCTGCCGGTCGTCGGTCTCGGGCACGAGCACGCCGACCTCGTCGGTGACGAAGTCCCGCGGCCCGCCGGAGTCGGCGCCGATCACGGGCGTCCCGCACGCCATGCACTCGAGGAACACCAGCCCGAACGGCTCCCGGTAGGACGGGAAGACCCCGACGTCGGCGCAGGCGAAGATCGTCGCGAGCTCGTCCTGCGGGCGCGGGCCGAGGAAGTAGGTCCGCTCGAGGCCGAGCTCGGCGGCGAGGTCGTGCATCTTCACCTGCTCCTCGACCGGCCCGGAGCCGGCGACGAGGGTCAGCACGCGCCGCTGCCTGCGCTCGTAGACCGCGGCCGCGCGCAGCAGCGCGTCGAGGCGCTTCCAGTCGGCGAACTTGCCGACGAACGCGACGACGGCGTCGAACCCGCCCTCGGGCGCGACCGCCTCCGGCGTCCGGTCACCGCCGGGGGGCGGCTGCGTCGTGAAGCCCGCGAGCACCCGCTCGCGGTCGGCGTAGGTCTCCGGCGCGGGGTGGAAGACCTGCTGGTTGTAGCCGTTGTGCGAGAGCACGATCCGCTCGCGCGGGAACTCCGGGAACACCGAGGAGAACGCGTCGACCTGCTCGGAGGAGATCGCGGCGACGACGTCGACGCCGTGCTCCGGGCCCGCGGACCAGTCGAAGATCTTCTCCTGCTGGATGAACGGCAGGAACCGCCACGGGAACTCGGCGGGGTTGTCGCCGCGCTGCTCCTGGACGTACATCTTGAGCTCGGTGCCGTGCGCGAAGTCGAGCAGCGGCAGGCGCGGGCGGCCCGCGGCGACCCGCGCGCGGACGACGTCGCGCATCACCACCGCGTTCATGAAGGCGTGGTGGGCGATGAGAAGGGAGAACTCCTCGCCGGTGGCGGCCTCGACGTCGTCGATGAAGGCGGTGACCTCGGCGGTCAGGCGGGCCCGGTAGGCCTCGACCTCCTCGGGCGGCATCGCGTGCCAGCGGTAGCTGCTGACCGGCGAGATCGACTCGCAGATGGGGATGTCGTGGTCGAGCGCGAACACCCGCACGTCGTCCTCGCCCGGGCGGGTGCGCTGGACCCGCGAGGGATAGATCGAGTAGCAGCGCACCCCGGGCAGCTCGTTGTAGGCGCGGTGGTGGGCCTCGTGGAGGATCCCCGAGCCGGGGGCGAACTCCCCGTCGCGCTGCCAGTTGTTGGTGCCCAGCTGGAAGATCAGCCGCTCGCCCATGCGGTACCCCCGGGTCTGGAGATCGTCGGGAGGCGCAGCCTAGGGCGCTACACGTCCCCCAGCGCGAGGCCCCGGTAGTTCTCCGCCAGCGCGCGGCGTGCGGACTCCGAGGTCTCGATGTGGTGCAGGTGCGACAGGGCGAGCTGCTCGTCGAACGGGTCGCCGTCGGGGTCGACGTGCAGCATCGTGGTCATCGTCCAGGAGAAGTGCGAGGCCCTCCAGACGCGGCGCAGCGCGGTCTCGGAGTAGGCGTCGACGAGGCGCTCGTCCTTGGTCGCGAACCACTCGCCCAGCGCCTCGGCCAGCACCCGCACGTCGGCGACGGCGAGGTTGAGGCCCTTGGCCCCGGTCGGCGGCACGATGTGCGCCGCGTCGCCGGCGAGGAAGAGCCGCCCGTGGCGCATCGGCTCGGTGACCATGCTGCGCATGGGCGTCACGGACTTGTCGCTGATCGGTCCCCGCGCCAGCGTGAACGACCCGTCGTCCAGGGCGAAGCGCGCCGAGAGCTCGTCCCAGATCGCCTCGTCGCCCCACGACGCGGGGTCGGTGCCGTTCGGGACCTGGATGTAGGCGCGGGTCACCGACGGCGAGCGCATGGAGGCGAGCGCGAACCCGGTGCGCCCGCGGGCGTAGATCAGCTCGTGGGACGAGGGCGCGACGTCGGCGAGGATCCCCAGCCACGAGTACGGGTAGATCCGCTCGAAGCGGCGCACGAGGTGCTCGGGGATGGCGCGGCGCGACGGCCCGTACGACCCGTCGGCGCCGACGACGACGTCGGCGTGCAGCACGTGCTCGGCACCGTCGTGGCGGTAGCGCACCGACGGGCTGTCGGTCTCGACGTCGCAGACCTCCAGCACCTCGGCGTCGAACAGCAGCGGCTCGCCCTGCTCCAGACGCAGCGCGATGAGGTCCTTGGTGACCTCGGTCTGCGCCCAGATCATGACGTGGCGGCCGGTGAGCTCCTGCATGTCGACCCGGACGCTGCGCCCGGCGAACCGCAGCTCGAAGCCGTCGTGCGGCATGCCGATCTCGTCCATGCGGGCGTCGGCGCCGACCTCGCGCAGGGCGTCGACGGTGCCGTGCTCGAGGATGCCGGCGCGCTGGCGGGTCTCGACGCGCTCGCGCGGCCGCGACTCGAGCACCACCGCGTCGACCCCGCGCAGGCGCAGGAGGTGCGACAGCATCAGGCCGGCCGGACCGCCGCCGACGATCGCGACCTGGGTGCGTGCGGGGACCGGGGTGCTCACGCCGGCGTCTCGGTCGTGGCGGCCGGCGGCTGGGCGAGGCCGTGCGTGGACAGGTCGAGGAAGACCGTCTCGCCGGGGCCCTGCATGCGGACGTCGAACCGGTAGCCGGGGCCGGTCGGGCCGCCGTCGGGCACCGCGACCAGCGTGGCGCGACGCGCGTCGTCCAGGGACGAGAGCAGCGGGTCGGCGGCGTTCGCGTCCACGTGGTTCGGGAAGTAGACGCGGGTGAACAGGTGGTGCAGCAGGCCGCGCGCGAACACGGTGACCGCGAGGTGCGGGGCGTGCGGCGAGCCGGCCGGGGCGGCGGGGCGCAGGGTGCGCAGGTGGTAGTCGCCGGCGCGGTCGGTCGGCACGCGGGCGAACCCGGTGAAGCTGCGCCCGTCGCGGTGCAGCGACCCGGAGCGGGTGGGCAGGCGCCCGTCGGGACCGGCCTGCCAGAACTCGAGCAGCGCGTCGGGCACCGGGGCGCCGGCGCCGTCGCGGACGGTGCCGTAGAGCGTGATCGCGCCGGGCGTGCCGGTCGGGACCACGTCGCCGCCGCCGTCGAAGGGCAGACCGAACGCGAAGAACGGCCCCACCGTCTGGGAGGGCGTGAGGTCGAGCATCAGGCTCCGCCTTCCTGGTCGGTGTCCGGCGGGGTGGCGTGCGCGCCGTCGAGCACGATGTCCCAGGTGTAGCCGAGGGCCCACTCGGGCCGGGTGACGTCGTGGTCGTAGGCCGCGACCAGGCGCTGCTGGGCCTTCTCGTCGGTGACCGACTGGAAGATCGGGTCGAGGCCGAACAGCGGGTCGCCGGGGAAGTACATCTGCGTCACCAGGCGCTGGGTGAACGCCGTGCCGAACAGCGAGAAGTGGATGTGCGCGGGGCGCCAGGCGTTGGTGTGGTTGCGCCACGGGTACGCGCCCGGCTTGATCGTCACGAAGCGGTAGCGGCCGTCGTCGTCGGTGAGCGCGCGCCCGCCGCCGGTGAAGTTCGGGTCGAGCGGGGCCGGGTGCTGGTCGCCGTCGTGGCGGTAGCGCCCCGAGGCGTTGGCCTGCCAGATCTCGAGGAGCTGGTTGCGGACCGGCCGACCGTCGCCGTCGAGCACGCGGCCGGTGACGATGATCCGCTCCCCGAGCGGCTCCCCGGCGTGGTGGCGGGTCAGGTCGGACTCGATCGGGGCGACGTCGCGCGCGCCGAACACCGGCGCCGCGAGCTCGGTCAGACTCGGCGGCGAGACCACCAGGGGCTGCTGCGGAGCCCGCAGCGCGGTGCTGCGGTACGGCCCGTAGGCCCGGTCGGGGTGGCCGGCGGGGAGCGAGGGGGCGCCGGCAGCGACGGCGATCTCGGCGGAGACCTCCTGCTGCGTCGCAGGCTCCTGGGGTGCGCTCACCCGCGCCAGGGTGCCTGCTCCGCCCGCCGTGCCAGAATCGAGCTTCCGGTGAGCAGAAGGAGCCACGGTGAGCCCAGCGCGGGGCGGCCAGAGCGGGCCGTCGGTGACCGAGCGCGTGCTCGGGATCCTGTCCGCGTTCGGCCCGGGCGCCGAGGCGCTGACGCTCTCGGGCATCGCGCGGGGCGCCGGGCTGCCGCTCTCGACCGCGCACCGGCTCGTCGGCGAGCTCGCCGCGTGGGGTGCGCTCGAGCGCGGCGAGGACGGGCGCTACCGGATCGGCCTGCGCCTCTGGGAGGTCGGCGCGCTCGCCCCGCGCAGCCTGGGCCTGCGGGAACGCGCCATGCCCTACCTCGAGGACCTCTACGAGGCGACGCGGCAGAACGTCCAGCTCGCGGTGCGCGACGGCCACGAGGTCGTCTACGTCGAGCGGCTCGCGCACCCCGAGGCGGTCCGCGTGTTCAGCCGCGTCGGCGGGCGGATGCCGCTGCACGCCACCGGGGTCGGGCAGGTCCTGCTCGCCTTCTCGCCGCCGGCGGTGCAGGAGGACGTGCTCGCCGGGCCGCTCCCGGCGCTCACCCCGCGCACGATCACCGACTCGGGGAGCCTGCGCCGCGCGCTCGCCGCCGTGCGCCGCGAGGGCGTGGCGGTGTGCGACGGGATGGTCGACCTGCTCTCGCTCTCGGTCGCCGCCCCGGTGCGCGGCGAGGACGAGCAGGTCGTCGCGTCGCTGTCGGTCGTCGTGCCGAGCGCGGGCGCCGAGCCGCGCACGATCGTCCCGGCCGTGCGCGCGGCGGCCCGCGGCATCTCCCGGGCCCTCGGCGCGCCGTCGGCCCGGCGCCGCCCGCTCAGCGTCGTCACCCCGGTCCCGGCCGCGGACGGGGCGTGACCCGGGACGCTCGCCGTCGTTGCTCCGTCCGGGTGTACCGACGGGGAGGACGGCGATGCGCGTCTGGGGTGTGGCCGCGGCCATCGTGCTGGCGCTGGTCGCGCCGGGTGTCCCGGCCCTGGCGGACCCGGGCCCGCAGCTGCCCCTGCCGATCCCCCGGCCCGAGCGCGCGTACGCGCCACTGGACCGCCCCGGTCCGGCGCTGCGGATCACCGACGCCGCGGACGCGCTGGACTGCACGGACGACGTCGACGACGCGGCGCGCCCGCCGGTGCTGCTGATCCCGGGCACGACGCTGACCGCCGAGGAGAACTTCTCCTGGAACTACGAGCGGGCGTTCGCCGCCGCCGGCCGCCCGTACTGCACGGTCACCCTGCCGAACCACGCGATGAGCGACATCCAGGTCTCCGCGGAGTACGTCGTCGCCGCGATCCGCGCGATGCACGAGCGCAGCGGGCAGCGCGTGGCGATCGTCGGCTTCAGCCAGGGCGGCATGATCGGGCGCTGGGCGCTGCGGTTCTGGCCGGACACCCGCGCGGACGTGGCCGAGGTGATCGGCATCGACCCGTCGAACCACGGCACGCTCGACGCCTACCCCGTCTGCGCGGCCGCGGGCTGCGCACCGGCGTTCTGGCAGCAGCAGACGCTCTCGGCGTTCACGACGGCGCTCAACTCCGGGACCGAGACCTTCGCCGGGATCGACTACACGCAGATGTGGACGCCGACCGACGAGGTCGTCGTGCCCAACCTCGGCCCGCGCCCCAGCTCGCAGCTGACCACCGGCGAGGGCCGGCGCGCCAACATCTCGACCTTCGACGTCTGCCCGGGCCACGTCGCCGAGCACCTGTCGATGGGCTCGTTCGACGCGGTCGCGTACGCCCTGGTCGTCGACGCGCTCGACCACGACGGCCCGGCGCGCGCGTCGCGCGTCGACCGGTCGGTGTGCCTGGCGCCGTTCCACGAGGGCGTCGACCCGGCGACCTTCCCGGCCCGCGTCGCGACCTACACGGCGGGCATCGGGGCGCAGGTGGCGCTCTACCCGCACGTCCTCGCCGAGCCGGAGCTCGCGCCCTACGTCCTCGACTAGCTCGGCCGCGCCATCGCGCCCTGGCGGGCGGCCTTCTCGGGCTCGCTCATCGAGCGGTGGTCGACGACCTGCTGCTTCGTCGCCTCGTCGCCGCCGACGACGTGGTCGTCGCCCGCGAACAGGGCGTCGATGCCCTGGCGCGCGACCTCGGTCCGGTCGTTCTTCCAGCTGTTGTCGCCGAAGCGGGTGTCGCCCATGCCGGCGTTGTGGTGGAACGCGGAGTCGGTCGCCCCGGGCAGCAGCGCGGTGACGGTGATGCCCTCGGCGCGGAGCTCCTCGCGGATCGACTCGGCGAAGGAGAACCCGAACGCCTTGGTGGGCCCGTAGACGGGCTCGTAGGGGGTCGGCGTGGTCGCCGAGACCGACGACACGACGAGGATCCGCCGCTCGCCGTGGTCGGGGCCCTGCTCGTGCATGGCGCGCACGACGCGCTTGGCGAGGTGCACGGTGCCGGTGCAGTTGATCGCGATCATGCGCAGCTCGGCGTCGAGGTCGGTCTCGAGGAACGACGCCCCGCCGACCCCGACGCCGACGTTCAGGCACGCGACGTTGATCGGGCGCCCGAGGCCGGCGACGGAGCGCCAGAACCCCTCGACGCCGTCGTAGGTCGCCGCGTCGGCCCGGAAGGGATAGACGTCGACGCCGAGCTTCCCCAGCTCCGTCGCCGACGCGTGGACGCGGTCGCTCTGCCCGGAGATCGCGACGTCGTGGCCGCGCTCGGCGAGCTCGCGGGCGAGCTCGTAGCCGATGCCCGAGGACCCTCCGCTGACGAGGGCGAGGGGGCGGGTCGTGCTCATGGGGCGCTCCTGTCGGTCGGTTGCCGGGTGGTGGGTGCCCGCCGGGGTTTGGCCGGACCTCGTGATCGGCGACACCCGTCGGACCACCACGTCCCGGAGGTCCCCCGTGCGCCCGTTCGACGACATCGACCGCCTCGCGAAATCGCCCGCCCTCGACAAGGTCGCCGCGCCCCTGCGCGACGCCGTCCACCAGGTCCTGCGCCGCCAAGACGTCAAGGACGCGCTGCACGGGGTGTGGCTGGGCCACCCGCTGCACCCGATGCTCGCGCAGCTCTCGCTGGGCAGCTTCGTGTCCGCGGGCGTGCTCGACGTCCTGCCGCGCACCCGCCGACCGGCGACCGCGCTCATCGCCCTCGGGCTCGTCTCGGCCGTGCCCACCGCCGCGGCGGGCTGGGCGGACTACGCCGACGGCCACGAGGAGCAGCAGCGCGTCGGCGTCGTGCACGCGGCGGCCAACGGCACGATGCTCGCGGGCTACGTCGCGTCGCTGGTGGCGCGCGCCCGGGGCCGCAGCACCCGCGGCGCGCTGTGGGGCTGGGCGGCGCTGGCCGTCGGCTCGGCGGGCGCCGCGCTGGGCGGGCACATGGCCTACCACCAGGCCATGGGCGCCAACCACGCCGAGGGCTACCCGCACATCGGGCCGGGCGACTGGACCGACGCCGGCACCGTCGCCGACCTGCCCGAGGGCGAGCCGGCGCGGCGGATCGTCGGAGACGTCGGGGTGCTGGTCGTGCGCCGCGGCGAGCAGGTCCACGCCCTCGCCGACCGCTGCGCCCACGCGTCCGCGCCGCTGCACGAGGGCGAGGTCACCAACGGCGACGGCCCGCCGTGCGTCGTGTGCCCCTGGCACGGCAGCGTCTTCCGCCTCGACACGGGCTCGGTGGTGCACGGACCGGCCACCGCGCCGCAGCCGACCTTCCGCACCCGGGTGCGCGACGGACGTCTCGAGCTCGCCGTCACCGGCTACGACGGCGTGCCGGCGAGCTGAGTCACGAGTGGGCGTGCGCGCTCGTCGGGCACCCCGGGTCGTTCCCGACCGCAGGAGGTCCTGATGACCGCGCACGCCCTCGCCGACTTCCCCACCGAGGGGTTCGAGTACTTCCGCCAGGCGTTCGCCGACGCCGACGCGGCCCGCGAGTGCCGCAGCGCCCGCGTCTTCCGCGGGGACGACGACCGCGTCCTCGTCCTGCTCGCGTTCGACGACGCCGACGCCCGGGCCCGCTGCCGCGCCGAGATCGAGAAGGACACGGCCTCGGGCGGCGACATGGCCCCGCCGGTGATCACCGAGCTGCACGAGGACGAGGACCTCGTCACACGGGCGCGCGTGTGAGGCGCCGCGCCTGCGACGTCCGGGTGAGCGCGCGGCGACCGTCGGGCGAACCCCACCCGGCGGTCGTCGGGCGGCCGGTGCCCTCGCCCGACGGTGTCCCGGACGCCGTGTCAGGGTGGGACCGGACAGGTTTCAACCTCTGCCCCTTCTGGCCGACGAGCCCGTCGCCCAGGACCGCCCGCCCCCTCGGGAGCTTCCCCGCATGACGTCCGGTCCGGCCTCACCGCCCGCCGAGCTGCCCGCCGAGCCGCCCGCCTCGCCGGTCACCGAGCCGCCCGCCACCGACGGGTCCGCTTCCAAGCAGGGCGACCTCTCCGACCACGAGCGCCACATCGCCCCGCACGTGATGGTCTACCTGTTCGCGTTCGTGCCGTTCGTCGCGCTGTTCGCCGCCGTGCCGCTCGCGTGGGGCTGGGGCCTGAGCTGGCTCGACGTCGGGCTGACGGCCGGCTTCTACGTGCTGACGATGCTCGGCGTCACCGTCGGGTTCCACCGCTACTTCACCCACGGCGCCTTCCGCGCCCGGCGCGGTCTGCGGATCGCGCTCGGGGTCGCGGGCAGCATGGCCGTGCAGGGCCCGATCCGGCACTGGGTGGCCGACCACCGCCGTCACCACCTGTTCGCGGACAAGGAAGGCGACCCGCATTCGCCGTGGGCGTTCGGCACGTCGCCGGCGGCGCTGGTGCGCGGCTTCTGGCACGCCCACATGGGCTGGATCTTCGATCGCTCGCTGACGAACCAGCAGCGCTTCACCCCGGACCTCCTCGCGGACCCGGACATGCGCTTCGTGCACCGCGCGTTCACGTGGCTGACGGTGCTGAGCCTGGCGGCGCCGCCGGTCATCGGGGGCCTCGTGACGTGGTCGTGGTGGGGCGCGGTGACGGCGTTCTTCTGGGCGAGCCTCGTGCGCGTCGGCCTGACCCACCACGTCGCCTGGTCCACGAACTCGATCTGCCACCTCGTCGGCGAGCGTCCGTGGGGCGCGCGCGACCGCTCCACGAACGTCTGGCTGCTCGCGATCCCCAGCATGGGCGAGTCGTGGCACAACCTGCACCACGCCGACCCGACGTCGGCCCGCCACGGCGTCGGCCGGGGCCAGCTCGACATCTCCGCACGCACGATCTGGCTGTTCGAGAAGCTCGGCTGGGTCTCGCACGTCAAGTGGCCCACGGAACGCCGTCTCGGCCGGCTCGCGGCGCGCGCGGCCGCCTAGCAGGCGCGTCGGTAGCGGGCGTCGAGCACGCAGTAGAGGCCGAACGCCGCGAGCCCGAGCGAGATCGCGACGAGCGGCGTCACGCCCTGCCAGCGCCCCACGAGCTCGCGCAGCGCCTGGTCGAGGCCGCCGACGCGCTCGGGGTCGCCGCGCAGGGCGGCGACGGCGAACAGGGCGCCCACCGCCCCGAACGCGAGGGCGCGCGCGACGTTGCCGACCGCGCCGAGCACGACCCCGGCGCGCCGCGCCCAGGTCGGCAGGTCGTCGACGAGGTCGCCCATGAAGGTCCGCGCGACGCCCGTGTAGATCATCGTCCCCGCGACTACGAGGATCGTGATCGCGACGGCGCCGACGAGCAGGTTGCCGGCGGGCAGGTCGAGCAGGGACGCGACGAGCCGTTGGGGCCCGGCGCGGCCGCTGGCCGGGTCCCCGAGGACGGTCCGCGCGGCCACCAGCGCGACCGCGAGCACCGCGACCGCCTTCGACGCCGCGCCCACCCGCTTGCGGAAGCGTTCCCCGCCGGACACCCAGCGGAAGCCGGCGACGGTGGCGGTGACCTGCCAGGCCGCGAACGCCACCAGCCCGGCGACGAAGACGACGAGCACCACGACGCCGGCGGGCCCGACCGCGGCCACGGCGGAGACCGCGCCCTGCTGGTCGACCTCGGACGGGGCCTCCCCAAACGCGAGGCGCAGCCCCAGGCCGGCGACGAGCAGGTGCACCGCGCCGTAGGCGACGAGCCCGGCCCGGCCCAGGATCTCCACCAGGCGGCTGGGCGCGTCGCCGCCGCCGTGGACGGTCCGGTCGGCGGCCTCGTGGACGGCGTGCTCGGCGGCCTCCTCGACCGCCTCGGCACCGCCCTGGTCGGTGGTCACCGGCGAGGCATCACCCGTCGCGGCGGGCGGCGAAACCTCGTGTGATCAGAAGTCGGGGCCGTAATCGGTCGGCACGGCCGCGGCCATCGGCACGCGCTGCAGGTGCACCCGGCGGGCGAAGCGGATGCCCGGCCGGATCAACAGCTCGACGCTGCCGATGACGAAGAACCAGGTGCCGACGTAGGTCGTCTCCGCGGAGAAGAACAGGATGCTCCCGACGAGGAACCACAGACCGACGAGGATGTCGTTGACGATCGACAGCACCTCGTAGCGACGCCGGATCACCAGCTCCTCGCGACCCAGCCTGTAGACCAGCGGCGGGGCGTGCCCGGTCGAGGTCTCCCCGCTGGTGCCGCCCGTCGGTGCGCTCATGGTGCGGGAGCTTGCCCCGTCCGGCGGCCCGGCGTCAGGTCAGGGCACCGAGCGTGTGAGCGTGGCGCTCGGCGGTCTCGGCGTCCTCGCGGGCGCGGTCTGCCTCGCGGCGGCGCGTGTCGCGCTCCCGGCCGGCGGTGTCGGAGCGGTCCCACGCGGCGCGACGGGCCTCCTCGGCGGCGTCGAGACGGGCGCGCAAGTCGCTCACGGTCGCGTCGGCCTCCTCGGCCTCCTCGGTGGCGGCGTCGGCGGCCTCGGAGGCCTCGCGGGCCTGCTCGGCCAGGTCGTCGGCGCGCTCACGGGCCTGCCGGGCGGCCTGCTCGGCGCGCTCGCGCTCCTCGCGCTCCCGGCGCTCGCGCTCGGCGCGCTCGCGTTCCTCCTGCTCGGCGCGCTCGCGGTCCTCGCGCTCGCGGGTCTCCTGGTCGTCGCGGATGTCGTCGGTCTCGTGCTCGTCGTGCTCGTCGTCCTCGTCGTGCTCGTCGTCGGGCTCGTCGGGCTCGTCGGGCTCGTCGGGCGGGGCCGGGCGGGCCGTGCGGCGGTCGGGGCGCAGGTGGGACGGGCGGGTGGGGCGGTCGCGCCGGACCGAGCGGGCGCCCGACGCCGGGCCGCCGAGGGCGGCGCTGATCCCGCCGTCGCCGAGCCCGGGGCCCGCCTCCATCCCGCCGGCGAGCTGCCCGCCGGCCAGCGCCCGGGCGGCGGCGGGGTCGGCGAGCGCGGCGCCGATCGTGCGCTCGAGCTCGCGGATCGCGGGGTCGCCGAGGCGGACGGCCTCCTCGCGGGCGATGCGCCGGCCCCGCTCGACCAGCGCGTTGATCAGCCCGTGGCGCTGGCGGGAGAGCTGGCGCAGCGCGTCGCCCTCGAGCTTCTCCTGCGCCTCGCGCAGCGACCCGCCGAGCTCCTCGAGCCCCTCGATCTCCTCGGGGTACTCGCGGGCCAGCCGATTGGCGACCCACGCGGCCACCGACGGCTTGCGCAGCGCGCCGATCTCCTTGGCGAGCTCGCGGTCGCCGGCCTTGCGGACGTCCTTGACCATCGCGTCGCGGACCGGGATGAACTCCTCGCGCCCGATGCCGTAGAGCAGGTCGGCGGCGTCCTCGAGGGAGGTCGGCAGCTCCTCCTCGGTCTCGGGCCCGCTGCTCATCGGTGCACCTCGCCGCTCTCTCGTTCACGCCGGCGGCGTGGGTGGGAACACCGTGCCCCATGGCGCCTACTCCGCGCACGCTCGCTCGCCGGGCACGCCGTCAGGTCCTGCGTCCGGCGTGGTTCCTCGCCCGGGCCGGGCGGGCGAGCGGTCCCGAACGCGAGGCCGTCGTCCAGGCCGCGAAGGCCGCCGCCGCGGCCGGGGCGGCGTGGCTGCTCGCCCGCTGGGTGCTGCAGGCCCCGCAGCCGTTCCTCGCGCCCTACGCGGCGGTGTTCCTCGTGGTGCAGGTGACCGTGTACCGGTCGGTGCGCGACGCCGGGCAGCAGCTCGCGGTGGTGGCGACGGGCGTGCTGCTCGCGCTCGGGGTCACGCTGCTCACGGGCTCGGTGGTCGTCGGGCTGGTGCTCGTGGTGCTCGTGGGGCTGCTCCTGGGCCGGTTGCGCGTGTTCGGCGAGCACGGGCAGTGGGTGGCGGTGACCGCGCTGATCCTCGTCGGCCAAGCCGGCCCGGCGGCGAGCTCGCCGGTCGAGGCGGTCGTGCGGCTCGCCGAGATCGCCGTGGGGGCCGCGGTCGGCGTCGTCGTCAACATGCTGGTGCTGCCGCCCGTGTACCAGCGCGACGCGGCCGCGGCGCTGACCGGCGTGACGGCGCGGCTCGCGGACCTGCTGCGCGGGATGGCCGCCGCGTTGCGCGAGGACCAGGAGGCGCGCTCGGACCTCGCGCACGACTGGCGGCACCGCGCCCGCGCCCTCGACGGCGAGGCGCGCCGGGCGCGGGACAGCGTGGCGTGGGCGCGCGAGAGCCTGCGGCTCAACCCGCTGCGCCGGCGCCCGCGGACGCCCTCGCCCAGCGCGGTGCTCGTGCCCGCCGCGGACGCCGTCGTGGAGGTCGCGGCGCACGTGCACGACCTGTGCGAGGCGGTGGTGGACGCCGCCGAGGACGCCGCCGAGGACGCCGCGATGGACCCGCTGTTCGTCGGATCGTTCGCGGACCTGCTGGACCACCTGGGCGAGGCGCTCGAGGAGATCCGCGACGACCCGGGCGCGCTGTCGCCCCGCTCGGACCGGAGCCCGCCGGGGTCGGCGGCGCTGGAGCTGATGACCGCGGTGCACCGCGACGCCGCCCGACGCCTCCCCGGCTCCTCGGGCGAGGTGCGCGCCGGCTGGAGCGTCGAGGGAGCGTTGCTGAACGCGGCCCAACGCGCGGTCGTCGACCTCACGGGCCGCCGCCCGCCCCGGACCCCGACCGGCCCGACACCACGCTCGGACGCGTGACCCCGTGCGAGCGATGCGGCATGGCTGGCGTCTCACGCCAGGATCGCCACATCCTCGCCGGCGCGACACGCCGGGGTGGGCGTGGTGCGGGGTGTTTCAGCGTGGCGGCCACGCTCGCGTTCAACGTCAGGAAAGCCGCCACGATCACGCGCGGCGGTACGGGGGTTTCCCCCACGACGCCGGTGGTTCTCCCCATCCCTCCTCGTCAGGGTGCTCCGTAGCGTCCTGAGCCATCACGACCGGCAACCCACGGACCGCGAGGAGGTGCAGCTGTGCGTCGCTGGTGGACACGACGAGCGCGGGCGGAGGACTCCTCGACGGAGCCGCCCGAAGGGCCGCACCGACCGGACGACGCCGAGGATCCCGAACCGCAGCCCGCGCAGGACCTGCGCGGGACGCCGCCCCGACGACGTCCCGTCCCGGAGACAAGGCTGCTGCGCGACCAGCGTCCGCGGCGGTCCACTCGACACACCGGCGGGAGCCGGCCACCCGACTGATCGTGGGGGCTTTCCTGACGTTCAACGTCAGCATGGCCGCCACGCTGAAACACCACGCACCACGCCCATCCCGGCGTGTCGCGCGAGCGAGGATGTGGCGATGCTGGCGTGAGACGCCAGCAATGCCGCATCGCTCGCTCAGGAGTCAGGAGCGGGGGGTGACGACGCGGGCGAGGCCGGGCGGGTCCGCCATGCCCGCGGTGGCGGGGCCCTCGAGCACCGCGCCGTCGGGGGCGAACCGCGAGCCGTGCAGCGGGCAGTCCCAGCTCGCCGCGGCGTCGTTCCACGCCACGATCCCGCCCAGGTGCGGGCACACCGCGCCGAGCTCGTGCTCGACGCCGCCGACGCGGCAGCGCGCGATCTTGCCCCGCGAGGTGGTCTCCACGCGGCCCTCGCCCTCGGCCAGCGCCTCGCGGGAGGGCAGATGCGGCCGCGCCCACCCCGTCGCCAGGTATCGCCCCACCTCGCCGTTAGCCCGGGCCAGGCTCGGTAGCGCCGAGGCGGTGGGTGCCCGGTCGGCGCGCAGGGCGTGCGACCAGGGGTTCGGCCGGCCGACGACGTGGTCGCGCAGCGCCAGCGCGGCCGCGGTGCCGCCCGTCATGCCCCACTTCGCGAACCCCGTCGCCACGAGGATCCGCGGCTGCCAGCGCATCGGGCCGACGAACGGCAGCCCGTCCTCGGGCAGGTAGTCCTGCGCCGACCAGCGGTGCGTGATCTCGCGGACCCGGAAGCGCCGGGCGGTCCAGTCGGCGAGCGCCTGCTCGTGCGACGACGTCGGCGCGCTCGCCCCGACGCGGTGGCCGAAGCCGCCGGTGAGCAGGCGCCGGTCGCCCTCGATCATCGCGGTGCGCAGCGAGACCGTCGGGTCGTCGGCGGAGAGGTACATGGCCTGGGGCAGCTCGCCGTCCACCCGCACCGCCTGGGCGTACGAGCGCGCGGGCTCGACGCGCGCGAAGTACAGCCCGCGGTCGAGCACCGGCACCCCGGTGGCGAGCACGACCCGCTCGGCGCGCACCTCGCCGTCATCGGTGCGCACGCGCGGCGCGCCGAGCAGCGAGACGCTGCGCACGCGGGTGTTCTCGCAGACGAGCTGGCCGCCCTCGTGCAGCTCCTGGGCGAGGTCGGCGAGGTAGGGCATGGGGTCGAACTGCGCCTGGTCGGCGAGCGTCACGGCCTCCGAGACCCCGAACGGCAGGCCGACCTCGGTGCCCAGCTCGGCGGGCAGCCCGGCGCGGCGCAGCACCGCCGCCTCGCGCCGCACGGCCTCCGCGCCCGCCGACGCGCGCCCCGCCGTCGAAAACGTCACTGCGGCGCGGCGCTCGAGATCGCAGTCGGCGCGCCGGGCCCGGTCGAGCAGCCAGTCGAAGCCCGCGCGGTGGCCCGCGAGGTAGGCGTCGACGGTCTCGGGACGGTGCCGCTGGTCGAGCGTCGCGGCCCGCGTGCCCTGCAGCAGCGAGATCTTCGCGGTGGTGTTGCCGGTGGCGACGGCCCCGATCCGCCGTGCCTCGATCACCGCGACGTGCAGCCCCTCGCGGGCCAGCAGGACCGCCGTCGTCAGCCCGGTGATCCCGGCGCCGACGACGGCGACGTCGACCCGCCGGTCACCGCGCAGCGCCGGGTAGGTGTCGGGCTCCTCGGCGTGCTCGGGGTCGTGCCACGGCGAGAGCTCGTGGGCGGGCAGTGGGGGCGCCATGCCGGGGAGTTGTCCGGCCCACGGAGCCCGCAATCCCGTTGTGAGCAGTTTCCGGCGCTATAGCGCCGGAAACTGCTCACGTGCGGGCCGGGGCGGGGTCGACGAGCGCGGAGACGTCGAGGGCGAGCTGGTGGAGCTGCGCGGCGAGCTGGGCGTCGCGGTCGGCGAGGCCGCCGGGCCGGGTGGCGGCGAGCTCGTCGGCGATCTCGTGGGTCGGGCGCGGGCCGTCGGGGTCGTCGGCGTCCGGGTCGGTGGCGCCCGGGTCCGCGGCGAGGGCCCGCACGGCCGCGGCCAGCTCCTCCACGCCGCCGGTCAGGTGCGCCGGCACCGACGCGCCCGCCGACAGCACCTCCACCGCGGTCCGCGCGAGCAGCACGGTGCTCGCGTGCACGTACTCGATCCCCGCGAGCCGCCGCCGCAGCGCCGAGACCCGCGCGCGCTCCCGCCGGCCCCGCACCGTCGAGGCGGCCAGCGACCCCGCCGTGCCGGACGTGTCCAGGAACGTCGCGAGCGCATCCTGCCCGCCGCGCACGGTCTCGACGGCGTCCTGCGCCCGCGACGCCGAGCCCGATCGCAGCGCCTCGGCGACCTCCCCGAGCGCCGACGCCGGGCCCTGCAGCGCGTCGCGCGCCGCGGCGAGCAGCAGGCGCACGGGGCTCGGGGAGGCCAGGACCTGGCTGACGAGCAGCGCCAGCACCCCGCCGATGACCGCGCTCAGCAGCCGCGTCCACCCCGTCTGCGGCGACGCGAGCCCCACGACGAGCAGGGCGGCGATCCCGGCCTGCAGGAGCGTCAGCGAGCTGATGCTGCCGAGGGCGACGACGAGCATGCCCGCCGCGACCGCCAGGCCGACCTGCAGCCAGCCGCTGCCCGTGATGCGCGTGGCGATCTCACCGACCGCCACGCCGACGCACACCCCGCCCAGCAGGCGCAGGGCGCGGCGCCCGCGCACCCCGGGGTCGTCGGTGAGGCACACGACGGCGGCGATCGGGGCGAAGATCGGCGCCGGCTGCCCGAGCAGCAGCTGGGCGAGCACCCACGCCGCGGTCGCGGTGACCGCCGCCAGGGCGATCCGCCAGGCGCCGTCACGCAGGCGCGTGCCGGCGCGTCCCGCCCAGGCCACCACTCCTCGACGGGCACGCGCCGGCATCGCGATCACCCGGCACGTCTACCCGTGCCGGGCGAGGATCAGACCGCGACCAGCCGTTCGGCCTCGGCCCCGGTCTCCCGCTCGATCTGCTCGCGCAGCGCGGCGAGCGTGCGCGAGAGCAGCCGCGAGACGTGCATCTGCGAGATGCACAGCACCGCGGCGATCTCGGCCTGGGTCTTCTCGTGCACGAACCGCAGCGCGAGCATCGTGCGCTCGCGCTCGGGCAGGTCGCGGACGAGGTTGCCGACCAGCGCGCGGACCTCGACGCGGTCGAGCTCGGTGTCGAGGACGCCGAGGATGTCGACGAGCGCGGAGTCGTCGCCCTCGCCGAGCGACTCGTCGAGCGACGCCGGCTGGTACGAGCCGTGCGCGGCGACCGCCTCGGCCACCTCGTCGCGGCTCATGCCCAGGTGCTCGGCGAGCTCGCCGGCCGTCGGGGCCCGCCCGAGCTTCTGCGACAGCGTCGCGGTGGCCGACCCGACGGCGACGTAGCGGTCCTTGACGCTGCGCGGCGTGCGGACCGACCAGGCGGAGTCGCGGAAGTGGCGCCGCACCTCGCCCATGATCGTCGGGACGGCGTAGGACAGGAAGTCGCGCTCGCGGCCCGGGTCGAACCGGTCGAGCGCATGGAGCAGGCCGAGAGAGGCGACCTGCTCGAGGTCGTCGGTGGGCTCGCCGCGCCGCGCGAAGCGGCGGGCGATGTTGCGTGCCACGGGCAGGAAGCCGTGGACGAGCTTCTCGCGCACCTTCTCGCGGCGCGGATCGCCCTCGGGCAGATCGGCGAACTCCTGGAGGAGAGGTACGTACTCGTCGTAATCGCTGCTGCGGCCGGCCATCGGTCACCCCCGAAACGGGGCCCCGGGCACTAGACCGTCTCGCGGACCAGGCAGGGGGCTCGTGATGTGTGAGCTGACCCGGCTGGTGTCTGAACCGGACTTCGTTCCTTCTCCGCCTGTGCCCCGTCCGACGGGATGTCACACCTCAGCGGTGGCGCAGTCCGTCCACGAGGTCGAGCAGCGCGGCGTCCACGACCTCGTGGTGGGTCTGGTTGACCGCGTGCCCGGCGTCCTCGACGAGCACCAGCCGGGCCCGCGGCCCGAGCGCCTCGGCGATGCGCTGCCCGTGGGTGGCCGGGGTGAGGCGGTCGCCGGTGGCCGCGACGACCGTCGTCGGTACCCGCGTGAGCGCGGGCAGCGACGCGGACTCGTCGCAGGCGAGCAGCGCCGAGGAGAACGCCGAGGTCACCGACAGCGGCAGGCTCTCGGTGACCGTCTGCAGGCGGCGCACCTCCTCGTCGGTGGCGTCCGGCGTGAACGCCAGGCGGCGCACCAGCCAGCGCCCGACGGTCGAGTCGCGCCACGGCAGGGTGTCGGCGAACGGCGCAGCGCGGCGGGCGCCCTCGAGCACCGCGGGCAGGACGCCGGCGCGGCGCGCGACGGTGTGCAGGGCGCCGGCGAGGCCCTCGGAGACGAGGTCGCCTGCCGAGGTGGCGACGAGGAACACCCCGGCGACGCGGGTGCCGAACCACTCGGGGTGCTGGCGGGCCAGCGACAGGACGGTCATCCCGCCCATCGAGTGCCCGCCGAGCACGACCCGCCCGCACGGGGACACGGCGTCGACGACGGCGGCGAGGTCCTGCCCGAGCTGGTCGATGGTGGCGTTCGCCGGGTCGCCCCAGCCCGAGCGCCCGTGACCGCGCTGGTCCCAGCTGACCACCCGCGCGCGGTGCGCGAGCGCCGCGATCTGGGGCGCCCACTCCTGCGAGTCCACGGTGAAACCGTGGCTGAGCACCACGACCGGGCCCTGGTGGCCCCGGATCTCGACGTGCAGCGGCACGCCGTCGCTGGTGCGCACCCCGTGGACGGGACGCGGGCGCGCGGCACCCCCCGACGCCGCCGACGGCGACGCGGGGGTGGACAGGGACGGGGCGTGGGGAGCGGGCGCGGACCGGCCTGACCGGGGGCCAGGCGCCGCGCCGACCCGCTCGGAGGGCAGGACGGCCATGAGTCCAGGATCGGCGAGGACGCCCGCGGCTCCACCCCGGACGGGGGTGATGTCGACCAAGTGTCCGTGGCGCCCGACGGGCGGTGTGACCGACGCCGCAGGCGCGGCGGCCGCGGCCGCTCACCGACTCAGTGGCGTGGCTCCACGGCGAGCGTGACGGCCGTCGGGTGCGCGGCGTCGTGGAGCACCTCGCGGGGCTGGCGCACCAGCGTGGTGGCCTCGCCGAGCGGGTCCCCGGTGCCCGGGTGGCGGGCGAACCGCGGGTGCGCCCCGCCGCTGACCTGCAGGCGCAGCCGGTGGCCGGCGGCGAAGCGGTGACCGGCGGGCCACAGCTCGACGGTCGCCGCGCGGGTGCCGTCGGACGCCGTCGCCGGCGCGCCGGGGCCGAGGCGGACCAGCCCGTCGGTGACGTTGACCGAGCGGCCCCGCGGGTCGACGTCACACACCCGGACGAACACGTCGAGGTGCTCGGTCGCCGCGCGCAGGTGCACGGTCGCCGACGCGGGCCCGAGGGCGACGACGTCCTCGGCGAGCACGTCCGAGGTGAACACGGCGACGTCGGGGCGCGCCTCGAGGTCGGTCTGGTCGCGGGGGCCGGACTTCCCGGTGAGGATCGGGCCGCCGACCGCGGGCGTGGGGTCGGCGGGGTCGTAGTCGACCTGCGTGCCGGGCCAGCGCACGGCGCCCGCGGTGCGGTCGGGCGGCGGCTGCACCGACAGCGAGTGGTCGGCGCGCAGGTACCAGGTGCGGTCCGTGGCGTCCGGCGGCGGCCAGTCGGTGAGGTGCCGGGTGCCGCCGTCCCCCGAGAGCGTGACCGTGACGGGCGCCTCCTCGGTGGTCGCCGCGGCCACGCCGCCGCTGCCGTGGGTGCCGTCGAAGGCGCGCTCGAACGCGGCGAGCGCCTCGCGCAGGCCCGCCGCCAGGCCCGGCGCGGACGCGTGCACCCAGGGGCCGACGACCAGGCGCGGGCGGGCCCCGGCGGCGCGCAGCGCGGCGTGGTCGGCGAGCTGCCAGGGCAGGAAGATGTCCTGCCAGCCGCCGAGCATCGTCACCGCGACGTCGGCGCGGGCGACGTCGGCGACGCCGCGGGTGTAGTCGCGGCGCGCCCAGTAGGCGGAGTCGGGGGCGGACTCGCGCAGCCAGTCCTGGTACCAGTCGACCCGGCCGCCGGTGGCGTGGTGGTCGCCGCTGCGCAGGGGCAGGGCGTCGAGGGCGTCGGCGAGGACCCGGCGCCCGCGCAGCATCCGCCCCACGCGCCCGGCCGGCCCGGCGGCGAGCGTGCGCATCGTCGAGGTCCACGACAGGGCGTTGTCCAGCGAGAACGCGCCGCCGGCGTAGGTCTGGTCGCGGAACGACGACGCGGTGACCAGGGTGCCCATCGCGCGCAGCGAGCGACCCGCGGCCGGTGCGAGCGCCCACTGGGTCAGGCCGAGGTAGCTCGGGCCGAGGGTGCCGAGACGCCCGTCGCACCAGGGCTGGTCGAGCACCCAGGTGACGGTGGCGGCGCCGTCGTCGGCCTCGTCGAACGGCGACAGCTCGCCCTGCGAGTCGGCCGTGCCGCGCACCGACTGCACGACGACCTGCAGGCCGCGCTCCGCGACGAGGCGCCCGAACACCACGCCCACCCAGCCCGCGCGCCCGTACGGGGTGCGCACGATGACGACCGGACCGCGGTGCACGCCGGCGGGCCGGTAGAGGTCGTGGCGCAGCACGGCGCCGTCGGGCATCGGGACCGCGACGTCGCGGTCGACCGTCACCCGGGGCGTGCGCGGCGCGGGCAGGCGCAGCGCCCGCCGCAGGATCCCGGTCGCGAGGCTCACGCCCGCAGTCTCGCCGATCACGCCCCGGACCCGCCGAGGGGCGCCGATTCGCCCGTTTCCGCACCGGGCGTCAACGCCTGTTCACTGTCCGGGACTGGCCTCGCGGTCCCGGAGCCGCGAGCCTGCCTCCCCGTGACCTTCACCCCGCGCGGCGGCGCGCCCGACGTCGGCGTCCCCGCGGCGCTCGCCGCCCGGATGTCCGTGGCCGAGCAGCACGAGTGGGTGGCGTCCCACCTGCGCCGCCACCCCGTCAGCCGGCGGACCGCCCTGCGCGGCGGTGCGGGCGTCCTCGCCGCGACGGGGCTGGCGTCGGCGCCGTGGACGCTCGCGGCGTGTGCGCAGGCCGCGCAGGCGCCGGTGTCGGTGGTCGGGCGGCACCTCGCCTACGGCGCCGACCCGCAGCGCCGGATGGCGCTCGCCGGCGAGCTCACCGCGCCTCCCCCGCGGGGGCCGGTCGTCGTCGATCTCGGCCGCGACAGCACGTTCGGCACGACCCTGCCGGTGGAGGTGCGCCGGCTCGTCTCGCAGGTGCCCCAGGCCGACGGCGCGATCCGCGGAAGCGAGCAGTTCTTCGTCCACGCGCTGGCCGACGGCCTGGCGCCCGGTGAGCGCTACCGCTACCGGTTCCGGCTCCCGGACGGCACGACCACCCCCGAGGCCGACTTCACCACGGCGCCCGCGGCGGGCTCGACGGCGCCGTGGAGCTTCACCGCGTTCGCCGACCAGGGCGTCGACACCCGTCCACCGAGCGGGCAGGCCGGGTTCACCAACGACTACGAGGCCGACGACACCCGCCGCACGATGACGCCGTCGACGTCGCTGGTCGACCGGATCGCGGCCGCGCGCCCCGCGTTCCACCTGCTCGCGGGCGACATCTGCTACGCCGACCCGTCGGGCCACGGCCTGCCCGAGCGCAGCACCGGTGGCAGCGGGTTCGACAGCTTCGACCCGACGGTGTGGACCACGTACTTCGGGCTGATCGAGCGCAGCGCGGCCTCGACGCCGTGGATGTTCGCCACCGGCAACCACGACATGGAGGCGCTCTACGACGACGACCGCGCCCCGGGCGGGGCCACGCACGGCTACGGGGGCCACGCGGCGCGCCTGGACCTGCCGGGCAACGGTCCGTCGGCGTGCCCCTCGGTCTACACGTTCCGCCACGGCACCGTCGGCGTGGTCAGCGTCGACGCGAACGACCTGTCGACCGAGATCCCGACCAACGCCGGCTACTCGGGCGGGCGGCAGACGGCGTGGCTGCGCGAGACGCTGAGCGCCCTGCGCGCCGACCCCGGCGTCGACTGGGTGGTCGCGTTCCTGCACCACTGCGCGTTCGCCACGTCGGAGTCGCACGCCTCGGACGCCGGGGTGCGCGCGGCGCTCGCGCCGCTGTGCGACGAATTCGCGGTCGACCTGGTGCTCCAGGGCCACAACCACCAGTACGAGCGCACGAACCCGATCCGGCACGGACGCTCCGGCGCGCAGGCCCCCGACGGCGCGACCGTGCGCCCGGAGACCGACGGCACCACCTACCTGTGCGTGGGCTCGGGCGGGCGCCCCCGCTACGCCTGGCAGCCCGGCGAGACCGACCGCTACCGCGGCAACCCGGGCCCCGACAGCGGGACCACGGTGGCGAGCTACGTGGCGCTCGGCGAGGACGCGAAGCAGCCCGAGCAGGTCGAGTGGTCGCAGGCGCGCTACCTCGACTACGCGTACGTGACGGTCGACGTCGCGCCGGCGCCCACCCCGGGGGCGACCACCAGCCTGACCGTCCGCGCGACCACCGACACCGGCCAGGAGATCGACCGCGTGGTGCTGGAGCGCCGGTCCCCCACGTGAGCACTTTCCGGCCCTATAGCGCGGGAAAGTGCTCACGTGGCCCGTTCGGCGCAGCGCCGTGTGAAGACGGCATGATGCTCCGGTGCGTGCCCACCCGGTCATCGACGTGCTCGCGGCTCGCCGCGCCGAGGGCACGCGACCGAGCACCCGGACCGACCCCCACCGTGTCGCCCTCGCGGTCGAGGGCGGCGGGAGCCGGGCGACCTACTCCAGCGGCATGGTGCTCGCCCTCGAGGAGCTCGGGCTCGCCGAGTGCTTCGACGCCATCTACGGGTCCTCGGCGGGTGCGCTCGCGGGCAGCTGGCTGGTCGGCGCGCAGGCCGCGCACTGCTGCGCCGGCTGGTACCGCCCCGGGCTCATGGAGCGCGTCACCAAGCCGGGGCGCGGGCTGCGCGGCCAGCCGGTGGTCGACGTCGAGTACCTGATCAACACCGTCGGCGAGAAGATCGTGCCGTTCGACTGGCAGGCCGTGCTCGACGCCGACGTCCCCCTGCATCCCATCGCCACCGACGTCGAGACCGGCGAGGCGGTCGACCTCCACGACACCCTCGTCGACAAGGCGAGCCTCCAGCTCGCGCTGCGCGCCAGCGCCGCCGTGCCGGTGCTCGCCGGGCTGCCCGTGGAGATCGACGGGCGCCGCTACGTCGACGCCGCCGTCGCCGAGCCGATCCCGTTCCGCACCGCGCTCGCCCAGGGCGCCACGCACGTGCTCGTGCTGCGCACCCGGCGTGCCGACCAGACGGCCATCGACGTGACGCGCCTGGAGCGCGCGCTGGTGTCGCGCCTCGGCGCGGTGAACGTGCCGGGCCTCGTGCACGTCATCGGCACCCGTCTCGAGAACCGCCGCGCCGACGACTCGCGCCTCGCCCACGCCACCGCGTCGCCGGGCGAGGAGCCGTACCTGTTCGAGGTCCGCCCGCCGACGGGCGCGGACACGATCAACCCGCTCGAGACCGACCCGGACGTCCTGCGCCGCGGCATCGAGACCGGGCAGGAGGCGCTGCGCACGGCCCTCGACGATCGGGGCGAGGTGCGCTCGAGCGCCTGAGCTTGCGCGGTTACTGGCTGGTATCGCTCGCCTGGCGAGCGATACCAGCCAGTAACCGCGCCACCCCGGCACGGCGCTAGTCCCCTGCGGCGATGCTCCGCAACGGCAGGCCCGCGACGATCCGGGCCGCGTCGCCGCCGAGCACGCGCAGCGCCGCCGGCGACGACCCGCCCGCCAGCGCCAGGACGGCGTCGGGGACCAGCGCGTGCCGGACCACCACGGCGCCGTCGACACCGACGCCCACCCCGACCTCGAGCCGGGACTCCGACGCCGCGAACCGGCCCGCCTGCTCGGCCGCCACCGACGACGAACCGAGCAGCGCGGTCGGGATGCCCTGCTCCTCGGCGCCCGCGCACACCTCGCGCACCACGGCGTCGGGCGCGTCGTCGTGCACCGCGACGAGCACCGCGGGCGGCAGCGCCGGATCGTCGGCGCGGTCGATGCGCCCGTGGCAACCGGGGCCGCCGGACGCGTGGATCCCGGAGAGCCGGCTGGTCACGAGGCCGCGACCCGGGCCGGAGCCGGCCCCGCGGCGGTGCCCGCGTAGGCGTCCACCAGCCCGGCCGCGACGGCGTTGCGCGGGCCCTCGGTGCCGTGCACGTTGCCGATCCCGCACACGACCCCGTAGGGCGCGAGCGCGTCGGCGACCATGCCGGGGATCTCGAAGTCCAGCGCCGACCCGCCCAGCAGCACCACCGAGCCGAGCAGGCGCAGCGAACCCTGCGGGGCCACCTGGGCCAGCGCCCGCAGCGCGTTGACGACGAACACGCGCCGCTTCGCCTCGCGCCGCACCCGGCGGACCTCCTCCAACGAGCCGCGCACCGGCACCGCGGCGAGCCCCTCGGGGGTCACGGTGACGACCTTCGCGAACACGTGCGGCGGCAGCGGCTCGGTGAAGAACTGCACCGTGCCGTCCTCGTGGCGCACGTGGAAGAAGCTCTCGACCTTCGCCAGCGGGTGGCGCTTGACCGACTCGGCGGCCTCGCGGTCCTCCAGGCCCAGTTCGGAGTCGATCAGCTTGGTGACCAGCTCGCCCGCGCCCGCCACGTGCACCGCGGACACCGCGCCGTCGCGGTCGAGCAGCGCGGCGTCGGTGGAGCCGCCGCCCATGTCGATGATCGCGATCGGGACCGAGCTGCCCGGCGTCGTGAGCGCGCCGCGCACCGCGACCTCGCCCTCGACGCCGCCGATGATCGTCTCGCAGCCGATCTCGGTGGACAGCGCGTCGGCCACCGCCTGCATGCGGCTGCGGCTGGTGCGGACCATCGCCGCGAGCGCGACGGCGTTCTCCTTCGACACCTCGCCCGCGAGCCCGCCGCGCACGGTGGCCGGGACGAGGGTGTCGACGGCGAGCACGTCGCGGATGCGGATCTCCGAGGCCGGCTGCCCGGTCACGTCGGTCATCGTGTCGCGGACGTTCGCGAGCATCCCGCCGACGTGCGTGCCGGCCTCGCCGTGCACGTCGTTCAGCGGCGCGACCCGCCCGATCGCCTCCATGATCGCGTCGGCGCCCTGGTCGACCCCGATGTCGAGCGAGCGCCCGGAGCCCGACAGCGTCAGGGTGCCGACCGGGATCCGCCGGTCGGTGACGTCGCCGGCGGGCGTGCGCACGACGACCGCGGACCGGTTCCCCGAGAGCGCCCGCGCCACCGGGGAGACCTGGCGGGTCTGCTCGGCGTCGAGGTCGAACGTCGACGCGAGCCCGTAGGAGTCCGACAGCGTGCGGATGGTGCGCCCGGGCGGGGCCACCTCGACCGCCGCGAGCATGCCCAGCGGCACCCGGTCGACGGCCGACACCTCGTCGACCACCGGGATGCGCCGCGCGAGCCGGTTGACGACGAGCACCGCGTCGTCGCCGTGCATCACCGCGGCGACGACGTCGACGCCGCGCTCGAGGGCCCGGTTCAGGGCATGGGCGACGTCGTCGAAGTCCGCGCCGGCACCGACCACGACGACGACCGGCGTCTCCGCCTCGACCTCGGCGGTCTCCGCGAGCGTCACCGTCATCCCGACGCCGAGGCCCTCGCCGCCCGGGGTGTCGGGGTTGTGCCCGATCATCGTGGACTCGGTGATGATCGTCTCGGTGATCGTCTCCATCGCGAGCCCGCTGATCACCGGGGTGGCCTCGTTGAGGAGCACGGTCGCGAGGGCGTCGGCGGGCCGCCCGGCGGCCTCGAGGGCACGGCGGACAGCGGTGACGGCGCCCGCGATGTTCGCCGGGGTGCCCTTCACGCCCGTCGTCGACGTGAGCGAGGAGGCGAGGCGATCGATCTCGGAGCCCTCGACCTCCGCGATGCACGCCTCGGTCGTGGAGTTGCCGATGTCGACGCCGATGACCAGGGACGCGGAGCTTGCCGGAGCCGGACCATCCACTTGCGACACGCCTGTCCTTCCTCGCCTCGTCACACGGAGCGAGGGTCACCCTCACTGCGTCCCACGCAGCGAGCGTGACCCTCGCTCCTCCGGAACTGCTAGTCGACCTTGGTGATGACCGGCTCGACCTCGACCGCGTTGCGGTCCTTGTCGATGCAGTCGAACTCCTTGAGGTGCAGCAGCGCCGCCTTGGCCTGCCAGCGCGGGCGGGCCATCTGGTCGTTGCGCGTCGGCACCGGCTTGGGCGACTGGCCCTGGGCGTACTGCGCGGCGTTCGCCCCGATCATGCGGAACACCTCGGCGTCGAGCAACGGCGCCTGCGGGAAGAGCTCCAGGTTCGAGAGCCGCGCCAGGTCGCGCTGGTGGAGCACCGTGGTGCCCCGCGACAGCACGCCCACCGCGATCCCCGAGCCGGAGAGCTTGGCCCCGAAGTGGGCGATCGCCGCCAGGTCCGCGGTCCGGTAGACCTTGATGACCCGGGCCGACCCGCCGCGCTCCTCGATGCCGGCGAGCAGCTGCCGGATCACCTCGGCGTGCGGCACGTCGACGATCGTCTTGGTGAACGGGTCGCCGAACGCCGGCGAGAGCGCGATGACGACCTCGTCGGGACGGGTGCCGCGCTCGGCGGGCCCGACCTCCTTGAGCGACAGGGTGCGGACCGACTCCACTGCGGCGGTCATACGACCTCCTCCTCGGGGTTCTCGGCGGAGGTGACGTGGCGGAGCTTCTTGAGCTCTTCCCACCGCTCGCCGGTCAGGCGGTAACCGGTGCCGGGACCGGCGTAGTCGTTGGCGTCGTTGATCGCCGCCTTCGGGACGAAGTCGCCGTCGAGCACGGCGGCGGTCTGCAGCAGGTCTCCGGAGACGCGCTGGCGCAGGACCTGGAGGTAGTTCTCGGCGACGTCGCCGAAGCCGGCGCGCTCGAGGACCTTGACCAGGTCGAGGCCCGTGATGCCGCGCTCCATGACGCTGCGGGCGCCCTCGAGGTCGGCGAGCACGTCGCGGTCCGGGTAGTCGTCGCTGGAGTTGGCGTAGGTTGCCGCCTCCACCTCCTCGTCGGTGATCGCCGGGAGGTCGAGCTCCGCGAACAGGGCCTGCATGGCGCGGGCGGCCTTGTTGCGGACCTGCAGGATGACGTCCTCGCGCACGTGGCGCAGGCCGCCGTCGACCTGCATGTCGCGCTGGATGACGTTCCAGTCGTCGTAGTCGTCGGTGTCGAGGTTCGACCCGGCGAACATGTTGTCCTTGTTGGGCACGGCCGAGTAGCCGGAGCAGACGAAGTCGGTGCCCGGGAGCATCTGCGGCAGCAGACGGCTCGTGCGGCGCATCGCCGAGTGCGAGAACGACTGGTCGTTGCCCGAGGCGCACTCGAGGTCCATCCAGCTGGCGACGAGGTTCTCCGCCGCCACCGCGCGGATGCCGCCGGGGACCGCCCCGGGGACGCCGATGCAGCTGATCGAGCCGTTCTGCAGGCCCTGCACCCCGGCGCCCTTGGCCATGAGGATGCAGCGGATCTCCAGGTACAGCATGGAGCGGCCCTCGGCGTTGCCCATCTGCACCTCGGAGCCGGTGCCCGAGGTGAAGCGCATCTTGATGCCGCGGGAGGCGTAGGCGGACGCGAGGAAGGCCTTCGACCAGGGGGTGTCGTCCCCGTCGACGAACACCGACTCGGTGCCGTAGATCGAGATCGTCTCGGCGTAGGCGGTGATGCCGCGCATGCCGAGGTCGAGCTCGGTGGCCTCCTCCAGCGCGCACTGGGTGAGCGTGCCGCCGCGGCCGACCTGGCCGCCGACCTGCAGGCCGATCGCCACCAGCGGCGCGTAGCGCACGACGCCGAGGGTGGTCTCCAGCTCGGCGAAGCCGCGCACGGCGCCCTCGGCGGCGTCGGCCGCGACCTGGATCGGGTTGTCCTTCGCGCTCGTCGAGTGCGCCTGGTTGGCCGGCGTGCGCCGCGAGCGGGTCTTCTGGATGCCCATCATGATCTCGACGACGTTCATCAGCTTGACGACGTCGAGGATCTTCGCCGGCGTGAGGCCGCGGCCCAGCGCGACGACGTCGGCGCGCGAGGTGCGCGGGTCGACCAGGGCCCGCGCGATCTCGATCGAGGGGGTCGCGAGGGCGGCCTCGCAGGTGTCGACGTCGATCGCGTGGTCGGCGATGAACGTGTCCATGAAGTCGAACTGGTCGCGGGTGCGGCCGTCGAGCTCGACGATCCGGCCGTCCTCGACGCGCACGCTGGGCTGCGGGTCGAAGTCGGACTCCATCGCGACGAGGCCCTTCTCGGGCCACTCCTCGACGAAGCCGTCCAGGTTCACCGGACGGGCCTCGAGCACCTCGGTGCGCTTGGACGTCCGTACGGTGCTGTCCGAGCGGGGTTCCACCGCGGTCATGTCAGTCCTCCTCGGCGAGCAGGTTGCGGGCCGCGTAGACCTGCGCGGCCTCGCGGACGAGCGCGGCGCACGTGGTGGCGGAGTACGTGGTCTCCAGCCGGGAGGCGAGCTCCTCGAGCTGGGCCGCGGTCGAGGCGTTCGGACGCAGCGAGTTGTACATCGAGAGCACCTCGGCGTCGGGGATGGCGGTCATCTCCGAGGCGCGGGTGAAGTTCTCGGCGAGCTGGCGCCGGCCGGCCGCGGCGGCCAGCTGCCCCTGCATCGCGAGGGTCTCCGGGGTGATGCGCAGGTCCTCGGAGGTGATGTCCCCGGCGACGACCGAGGACATCGTCAGGTCGTCGAGGGTCTTGCCGGTCGGCGTGCGCAGCAGGTCCGGCCGGTTGATCGACAGGGGGTAGTCGGCGGCGGTGAGCTCGGTACTCGTCACGGGGTCTTCTCCTTGGCCGAGGTGCTCGCGGCCGGCACGACGACGTCGGCCGCGGTGGCGGGGTGGCGGGGGTCGGCGTTGGCGCCGGCCTCCGCGGACTCGGGCGTCGGGGCGGGCGCCGGCGAGTCGAGCTCGGCGGGCACCTCGAGGCGCTCGATGATCAGGACGTAGAGGCCGCCACCGATGAGGGCGCCGATGATCGGCGCCACGATGGGCAGCCACCAGTAGGGCGTGCCGTCGGCCGTGCCCCAGGCGCCGTCGTAGCCGGTGAGCCACTGGGCCAGGCGCGGGCCGAAGTCGCGGGCGGGGTTGATCGCGTAGCCGGCGTTCGTGCCCCAGGCGAAGCCGATGCCCAGCAGCAGGAGGCCGACCATGAGCGGCAGGAGCTGGCCCGCCGCCCCCTGCAGGGTCGCGATCAGCGCGAACAGCACGAACACGAGCAGGGCGGTGCCGACGACCTGGTCGAAGAACGCCGTGCCGATGCCGTGGTTCGGCAGCGTCGAGAAGATCGTCTGCGACGCGGTGGTCAGACCGGGGTCGACCGCGACGATGCCCGAGTTGTAGACCCCGCGGGTGACCAGCGCGGCGAGGAACGCGCCCAGGAACTGCGCGCCGATGTAGGGCAGGACGCTGCGCCACGGCAGGTTGCGGTAGACGGCCATGGCGATCGTGACCGCCGGGTTGAGGTGGCCCGCGCCGAGGCGCCCGGCCACGTAGATACCCATGATCAGGCCGGCGACCCAGCCCCAGGTGAGGGTGGCCCAGTCGCCGGCGTCACCGCCGGACACGACCATCTGCGCCACCGCGGCGGTGCCGAAGACGATCAGGATGAAGGTGCCGGCGAACTCGCCGACGAGCTCGCGGGTGAGGGGTGAGACGGACTGCCCGGGACGGGACACGAAGGCTCCTGGGAGGCGGCGTTGCCGTGGACGACGGGGAGAGCTCAGGCCTTGATCGCGGCGGCCGCGGCCTCGGCGACCTGCACGTCCTGCGCGGCGGAACCGGCGCTGACGCCGACGGCGCCCACCAGCTCGCCGTCGCGGTGCACGGGGACGCCCCCGCCGAACACGACCATGCCGCCGGCGGTCTGCTCGAGGCCGTAGAGCTCGGCGCCCGGCTGGACCAGCTCCATGAGGGCCGCCGTCGGGGCCTCCATGAGGATCGACGTGTTCGCCTTGCGCTGGGCGATGTCGATGCTCGCCCGGATGGCGCCGTCCTGGCGGGCGAAGGCGACCAGGTGGCCGCCGGCGTCGACGATCGCGACGTTCATCGGCTGGCCGATCTTGTCGGCCTCGGCGAGCCCGGCGTCGAGCATCCGACGGGCGTCGGCGAGGGTCAGTCCGGGCATGCGGGAACCTCCGACCGGTTCGGGGCAGGGAGTGGTCGCCCCGCGCCCGACCGGTCGGGGTGCGGACCGGTCGGGCGGGGCGGTCGGGCACACAGCCCGGCGACGCAGGACGCTAGGTACCCCGAACGGCCGTGACCACGGGGACTGTCCCCACCCTCGGTCCTGGGGGATCTCCCCTACGCCGACGAGCCGCCCCGCGAACGGCCCAACCTCGTGTCAGCGACGTGGCGCCGCTGACGCCCAGTGTCCGTAACGCCACGCGCTCGCACAGAGGCGTGCCGTCTCATCGGGTCAGCGCCCCAACACGGAGACGCGCGTGGCGTCCAGGTGCACCCGCAGCCGGATGCGCGCCTCGTCCGCGTCGCCCACGCCGAGCGCGTCGACGATCGCCTCGTGCTGGGCGAGGATCGCCCGCGGGCGTGTCGGCCCCTTCTCGAGCGAGCCGAGGTTCATCCGCAGCTGGCGGTCGCGCAGGGAGGCGTAGAGCTCGAGCAGGATCGGGTTGTGCGCGCTCTCGACGAGCGTGATGTGGAAGCGGCGGTCGGCCTCGGCGAACGCCTGCTCGTCCTCGGCGGCGAGCGCGGCGCGCTGGATGTCGAGCACCGCGTGCAGGGCGCCGCCCACGACGGCGCGGTCCTCCTCGGGCGCCGCGCACAGCTTCGTCAGCGCGTGGCCCTCGACCAGCTCCCGCGCCTCGAGAACGGCCTCCACCTCACTGGGCGACACCGCGACGACGAGTGCGCCGCGCTTGGGGAACAGTCGGAGCAGCCCCTCGGCCTCCAGGCGGAGGAACGCCTCGCGCACCGGGGTGCGGCTCATCGCGAGGGTGTCCGCGACCTGCCCCTCGGTGATCAGGTCACCGCCGGGCAGCGAGCCGTCCAGGATGCGGGCCTTGGTGTCGCGGTACGCGCGCTCTTTCGCGGACAGGCCGCTGATCCCCGTCACCGCACCGCCCTTGCCGTCGAGTCCGCGTGACCCTACTCTCACCAGATCGATGCATCTTGTATGCATCATGTGTCCGACGTCGAGGAGGACCGCACGTGACCGCAGTGGCAGCGTGGAACGCGCTCCCGGTGATGCCGGGGGCCGCTGCGCCGCCTCGGTCCGTCCTGTCCCGCACGACGGAGACCGACCCCCTGCGGCGCCGCCTCGCCGACCACCTCGGCACCCTCACCGGCGGCGTCGGCTGGGTGGTGCGCGTCGACCAGGCCGCCGGGTCCTGGGCGGTCGCCGCGGGCGACGGCACGGTGCCCGACGACGTCGTCGCCCGGCTGCTCCGCACCGGCGACCCGGTGCTCGACGGGTCCGTCCTCGCCGTGCCCGTGCGCCGCGGGCCCCGGATCGTCGGCGCGTGCGTCGCCACCGCGGGGCGCGAGGGCGGCTTCTCGGACGCCGACGTGCACCTCGCCGAGCTGTTCGCCGACTACGCCGCCCTGACCCTCGCCGACAGCGGCGTCCTCGCCGGCCGCACCCTCGAGCAGGCCGTGCGCCAGGAGCTGGACTGGGTCGAGGCCTACGCGCCCACCCGGGCCGACCTCGTCACCGTCGGCGCCGGCAGCATCCCCGGCGAGATCGCCGACGAGGTCTTCCGGATGACCCAGGAGGCCCTGCTCAACGCCGCGGTGCACGCCGGCGCGGAGTGCGTGCGCGTCGGCGTGGTGCACGGCCCCGGGACGCTCACCGTGCTCGTCGAGGACGACGGCTGCGGGTTCGACACCGCCGCCAACGCCCAGCGGCAGGGCGCCACCGCCGGCGCGCGCCTCGGGCTGCGCGCCATGGCCGCCCGCGCGCGGCGTCTCGACGGCGAGCTCGAGATCGACAGCGCGCCCGGCCGCGGCACCCGGTTGCGCCTCACGCTGCCCTGCTCGTCCGCGCCCCCGCCGGTGCCCGGCCGCACGCGCACCGGGGTGCTCGTCGCCGCGGTGCGCCCGGTGGTGCGGGCCGGCGTCGTGCGCCTGCTGCAGCTCGGCGCGCCCGGGCTCGGGATGGTCTCGGAGGTCGACGGCGCCGACGACCTCGTCGGCACCTGCCGCCTGCTGGGTCCTGACGTGCTGGTCGTCGAGCACGGGCTGCTCGGCGACGACCTGCTGGTCATGCTCGAGCGCCTCGCCGCGCTGCCCGACCCGCCGGCCGTCGTCCTGCTGGCCGGCGACTGCCCCGACGACCGGCTCCGGGCCGCCGTCGGCGCGGGCGTGAAGGGCTGCGTCGACCCAGACGCCGACGACACCCGCCTCGTCGCCGTCGTCAGCGCCGCCGGCCGCGGCGAGACGCTGCTCGCCGACGACCAGCTCGAACGCCTCGCCGCGCCGTCGCGCACCGTGGGGGCGTCGACGATCACCCCGCGCGAGCGCGAGGTCCGCACGCTCGTCGCGCAGGGGTTCACCGACCGCCAGATCGCCCGCGCGCTGGCGATCTCGGCCAAGACCGTCGAGAAGCACGTCGGCTCGCTGCTGCGCAAGACGGGCACGCGCAACCGGACGATGCTGGCGCAGCTCTGACCCGTTGCAGGCTGCTTCTCCGCGCGCGACCTCCCCGTTTCTAGCGGCTGCCGATCTGCGCCCGGGCGATGCCCGCGAGCGCCGCGATCCCCGACACCGGCCGGAACGACTCCGCGGCCGCGGTGAGCGCGGTGTACTCGTCGTCGGCGAGGGTGATCTCGGCGGCCGCGCAGTTGCTCTCGAGCTGGGCGACGCTGGACGCGCCGGGGATGGCGACGACCACGGGGTGGTGGATCGTCCAGGCCAGCGCGATCTGCGAGGGCGTCGCGTCGTGGGCGTCGGCCACCGCGCGCAGGGTCTCGATGAGCGGGGTGATCCGGCGCAGGCTCTCCGGCAGGAACGCCGGGCGCAGAGAGCGGACGACGTTCTCCGGGCGGTGGTCGGCGTCGTACTTGCCCGAGAGCAGGCCCTGGGCCAGCGGGCTGTAGGCGAGGATGCCGCGACCGGCGGTCCGGGCGTAGGGCAGCAGGTCGGCGTCGGGCCGGCGGGCGACGAGGCTGTACTCGACCTGGTTGGAGATCACCTGCGTGCCGAGCGCGGTCTCGGCGCCCTGCCAGCGGTCGAGCCCGTAGTTGCTGACGCCGACCTCGTCGACGACACCGGCGGCCTGCAGCGTCCGCATGCCGGCCATGGTCGTGCCGTCGCCGATCACCGGGTTCGGCTGGTGCACCTGGTACAGGTCGATCTTTCGGCGCAGCCGGGCCGCGCTCGACGTCCCGCGCTGCACGACGACCTGGTCGACCGGCAGCACCGGGAAGATCTTGGTGGCGACGACCGTGGTCTGCGGGTCCGCGTCGGCGCGGTCGAGGGCCTCGCCGAGGATGCGCTCGCTGCGCCCGAAGCCGTAGGCCTCCGCGGTGTCGAACACCGTGACGCCGAGCTCGAGGGCGCGGGCGACGATCCGGGACGCCTCGCTGTCGGGACCCTGCGCGTAGTCGGCGCCGTAGCCCCACTCGCGGGAACCGAACTGCCAGGTGCCCAGGCCGATCGCGGACCACTTCTTGGCCGTCGGGAGGTCGAGGTAGCGCATGCCCTCGTTTCTACCCGCCGGTACGGACGATGTGCTCCCGCACCCGGTCCACCGGCAGGTCGAGCAGGCAGGCGGGCTCGGTCGCGAGCGGGCACCGCGCCTCCCACCAGCAGACCTGCTCGGTGATCGCGGTCGGCTCGCGGTACGGACACTCGGGCAGGCCCTGCAGGTTGGTGCCCTCCTCGAGGCCGTAGCGCGAGGCGGCGGTCGGGCCGAACAGGGCGACGGTGCGCGCGCCCACCGCGGCGGCCAGACGCACCGGGCCGGTGTCGGGTCCGACGACGACGCCGCCGGCCTCGCCGACCGCCGCGAACCGGGCGGCGAGGCCGCGCAGGTCGGTCGGCGGCAGCTCGGTGGCGCCGTCGACCGGACCGACCGAGAGCACCGGGCCGGGCAGGCTCGCGGCGAGCGCCGCCCAGCGGCGGGCCGGCCAGCGCTTGACCTCCATGCCGGCGTCGGGGACGAGGACGGTCGGCGAACGGCCCAGTGCGCCCGGGTCCGGCGTCGGCGTGTCGCGCGAGCGAGCGTGTGGCGTTTCGGACGTTGAGTGTCTGCGGTGCCACGCCGCTGACAGGAGGGCACGGCGACCGGCCGCATGTTCGTCGTCCGTGAGCACCACGCGGGGCGGCCGGACGCGGTCGGCGATGACGCCCTCGGCGGCGAGGATGCGCTGGTAGCGCTCGCCCACCAGTTCGTCCGCCGGCGGTCGCCGCCAGAGGTTCGCGACGGCCCGGGTCCCGCGCCGGCGGGCGTCGGACTCCACGAGGTCGCCGATGCCGTCGAAGCGTGTCGTGGTGACGGTCAGGTCGGGCGCCAGGTCGGCGAGCGCCTGCTCGGCGGCGGCGCGCTCGTCGTGCTTCTCGGCGGTGCGCACCGCGGTGACCGCGGGGTCGTGGGCGAGCAGCGGCGCGCCGGGGGCGTGGGTGAGCACGGTGAGCTCGGCGCCCGGGTGCGCCTCGGCGAGCGCGTGGACGCCGGGCAGCACCATGATCAGGTCGCCGAGACCGCCCAGCAGGTCGATCACGAGGATGCGCATCGGAGCACCTCGTCGTAGGTCGCGACGTGCGCGGCGGCGAGCGCGTCCCAGTCGTGGCCCCGCACCAGCGCGTGCCCGCCGACCGCGACGCGGCCCCGCAGGTCACCGTCGTCCAGGAGCCGGCGCAGCCCCTCGACGAGCACCTCGACGTCGCGCACCTCCGGGGCGACGACGACCGTCTCGCCGTCGACGAGGTCGGGGTCGGCGGGCGCGTCGGCGCGCCGCGTGATCAGGGTCGGCAGCCCGTGGTCGAGCGCCGCGAGCAGGGCACCGCTCTTCAGCGTCGCGCCGGCGGTGAAGGGGAACGCCGCGATGTCGGCGGCCTGCAGCGCCGCGGAGACCTCGCCGGCGGGGCGGTGGCCGGTGATCGTCACCCGGTCCTGCGCGCCCGCCCCGGCGATGTGCCCGGTCAGCTCCCCGCGGAACGCCTCCGCCTCGTCTTCCGGCAGCGCCAGCGACGTGAACCCGCCGAGCACGAGCAGGTGCAGCGCCGGGTGCTCGGCCGCCAGGCGCGCCACGGCGTCGACGAGGTAGCGCAGCCCCTTCACCGGGTGCACGAAGCCGAA
This sequence comes from Actinomycetospora flava, assembly GCF_037400335.1. NCBI lineage: Bacteria > Bacillati > Actinomycetota > Actinomycetes > Pseudonocardiales > Pseudonocardiaceae > Actinomycetospora > Actinomycetospora flava. The sequence continues at coordinate 140,867 of NZ_JBBEGM010000002.1, read as the reverse complement.
GAACACCACCAGCTCCGCGTCCGCGGGCACGCCCAGTGCGCGGCGGGTCGTCGCGCGGTCGGGCGCGGCGGGGTCGACCTCGACGTTCGGCAGCAGCGGCGCCCGCTGCGCCTCGACCCCGCAGCGCTCCCGCAGCGTCGCGGCGTGCTCGCCGTTGGTGGTCAGCACCGCGGCGCTGCGCGGGACGAGCCGGCCGGTCTCGCGGTCGGCGAGGCGGCGCCGTTCCAGGAACGACCACACCGCGTCCGGCACCCGCGGGGCGAGCGACCACCACCCGTACTCGTGCACGGTCGTCACCAGCGGCATCCCGGCGAGGTCGCCGAGCAGCCCCGGCGCGCCGGAGAAGCCGAACGCCGACGGGGCGAACTGCACGTGCGCGAGGTCGGCACGGCTCCCCCGCAGGTAGCGCGCCGCGCGCAGCAGGCCGAGCGGACCGGGGTCGACGGGGACGTCGACGACGTCGACGCCCTGGCGGTCGAGCGCGTCGGCGAGGTGCAGCGTGTAGTCGGCGACCCCGTCGTGGGCGGGGTCGGCGCGCCCGTGCACGAGCGCGACGCGGAGGCGTGTCACCGGGCGCCCTTACCCGATCCGCTGCTCCCCGGAACGGCCCGCCACCGGCACGTAGATCGAACAGGCGTCGAAGACCGCCTCGCGCACGGGGTCCTCGTCGCAGTCGCGCGCCGGGCGCAGCACGGCGTCGCCGGCCCGCAGGCGGGCGAAGGCGTCGGCGACCTCCCGCAGGTACCGGCCCTCGGCGACCCCGCGGCCGAAGTGAGCCATGAGCACGAGGGCGACGTCGTCGGCGAGCTCGGCCAGGCGCGCGGTGGAGGCGGCGAACGCGGCGAGGTCGGACTCCGGCGCCTGCGCGTAGACCGGGCCGGTGTTGATCGTGTCGCCGGCGACCAGCAGGCCGTCGCGCTCGTCGAGGAAGCAGACCGAGTCGGGGGTGTGGCCCGGGGTGTGCAGGACGCGCAGGGTGCGCCCGCCGAGGTCGAGCTCGTCGCCCTCGTGCAGCGGGTCGGGCTCCGGCGCGGGGCCGGGCGCCCAGGTCTCGTCGACGTCCGGCGGCAGCGGGCGCGGGTCGGAGTCGGCGGAGAGCAGGTGGAAGAACTCGTGGTCCAGCGCCCGGTAGCGCTCGGCGGCGGCGAGCATCCGGCGGGCGTGGCGCAGGTAGCGGGCGCGCTCGGCGGGGTCGGTGCCCGCGCGCAGCTCGGCGGCGCCGGCGGGGTGGATCGCCACGCGGTCGAACTCGGCGTCGCCGCCGACGTGGTCGAAGTGCGCATGGGTGTGGAGCACGTCGACCGGCAGGTCGGTCAGGCCCGCCACGACCGGGCGGATCGGGGCGATGCCGAGCCCCGTGTCGATCAGCACCGCGCGCTCGTGCCCCGCGACCAGCCACGAGTTGACGTGCCCCGGCTCGGCGATCAGCCAGACGTCACGGGCGACGGGCCGCGCGTGGAACCAGGACATGTCGCGTGAGCCTGCCAGCGCCTCCGGGTACTCGCCGCCGTGCCCGACCTGCGACACCCCGCCGCCCACCGCCCGGGCCGCGACGACCCCGATTGGCCCGCGATGCGCCGGATCCTCGTCGTGCGGCCCGACAACGTCGGCGACGTCCTCATGACCGGCCCGGTCTTCCGGGCCCTGCGCGCCGCGGCGCCCGCGGCGACCCTCGACCTGCTCGCCTCCCCGGCCGGCGCGGCCGCGGCGTCGCTGCTGCCCGAGGTCGACGGCGTCGTCACCGCGTCGGTGTCGTGGCAGCAGCTCGACCTGGTGCCGGGTGACGACCCGGACGCGGCGCTGGTCGCCGAGCTGGCCGGACGCGGCTACGACGCGGCGATCGTGCTGACGTCGTTCTCGCAGTCGCCGTGGCCGGCCGCGGAGGTCGCGCGCCGGGCCGGGGTGCCGGTGCGCGCCGGGCTGTCCAAGGAGTTCGGCGGCGGCCTGCTCACGCACTGGGTGCCGTCGCCGCCCGACGAGGAGCACCAGGTCGACCGCATGCTGGGGCTGCTCGCGGCGCTCGGGGTGCCGTCGCGGGGAGCGTCGCTGCAGGTCCGGATCCCCGACGACGCCGCGACCCCGCTGGCCGTCGTGGGCGCGCGCTACGCCGTGGTGGCGCCGGGGGCGAGCTGCCCGTCGCGGCGCTGGCCCGCGGAGCGGTTCGCCGCGGTGGTCCGGGAGCTCGCCGCGGACGGGCTGACGGTGGTGGTCAGCGGCACCGAGCGCGAGGCGGAGCTCGTCGACACCGTCGCCGGCGACGTCGGCGTGCCGCTCGCGGGCGGGCTCGGGCTCGCCGACCTCGCCTCGCTGCTCGCGGGCGCCGAGGTCGTCGTCGCCAACAACTCCGGCGGCGTGCACCTCGCCGACGCCGTCGGCGCGCCCGTCGTCGAACTGTTCGCCGGCACCGAGACCGTCGACCAGTACCGGCCCCGCTCCACCCGCGCCGAGGTGCTCACGCGGCCGGTCTCGTGCGCGCCGTGCCGGCAGCTCGAGTGCCCGTTCGGCCAGGAGTGCCTGGCGATCGGGCCCGGCGAGGTCGTCGCGGCGGCCCGGCGGCTGCGCGCGGGTGCCGGATCCGTGGTGGCGGTGTAGTGGTCGAGCACACCGACGACGGGCGCTACGTCGTCGTCGACGGGCGGCGCTGGCGGGCGACCGATCCGCTCATCCCGGAGGACGAGGCGGCGGTGCTGCGGCGCTGGCTGATGGCGGCGCGCCGGGACGTCGGGACCGCGAAGAAGCGCGGCGACGGGGAGGCGGAGGCGGCCGCGCGCTCGCGGGTGCACGCCGCGAAGACGGCGCTGGGCGAGCGGGGCACGGCGTGGTGGGAACAGAGCGAGGACGACCGGCGGGCGCGCTGGGGCGAGGGGCTGCGGCGCGCGGCGCAGGAGGGGTTTGACGGGGCCGGGTGAACGGGTGCCCACGTCCCATGACGACACCGCCGATCCAGGGTGACGAGAACCCGAACGACCCGAACCCCGCGAACTCCAGCGCGACGCTCGCCGCGTTCAGCGGCCAGGTGCAGCGGCGCCTCGGGCTCGAGACGCCGTCCGAGGCCGAGGTCCTGGTCCGCAGCACGCTCAACGAGTTCGGCAAGGTCGTGAGCAGCGGCCTCGCGCAGGAGCTGACGGTCAGCCTGCCGCCGGAGGTGTCGGCGGAGCTGCGCGCGCAGCGGCCGAAGGACGACGCGGCCCGCGCGGTGGGCAAGGACGCGTTCGTCGACGCGGTCAGCGGGGCGGTCACGTCCGTCGACGCGGACAAGGTCGAGCGTCAGGTCGAGGAGGTCCTGCGGCTGCTGCGCGAGTGGCTGCCCGAGGACCAGGTCGACCGCACCCTCGAGCAGCTCCCCGGCGACCTCGTGGCCCTCATGCGCTGACCCCCACGTGCGTGATCTTCTGCGCGATCGCTCAGAAGATCACGCACGAAGGACGGCGCTACGGCAACGGCGACCAGTGCACCACCTTCGTGGTGGTCATCTCGTCCAGGAGCTCCGGGCCGTAGCCGAAGCCGGTACCCGACGTCCCGCGCGGCTGGGCCGCACCGCCCGGCGCGCCGCCGAAGACCGCGTTGATCTTCACACTGCCGACGGGGAGCTCGCGCCAGGCCTGCTGCGCGTTGCCCATGTTCCCGGTGAGCACGGTGGCGGCGAGCCCGTGCGGGTCGTCGATCGCCTCGGCGAGGCCCTGCGCGAAGTCCTCCACGACGCGCACGCCCGCGACCGGCCCGAACGTCTCCTCGCGCAGGATCGGCATCGCCGGGGTCAGCCCGGACAGCACGGTGGCGGGGTAGAACGCTCCCTCGCCCTCGGGGACGAAGCCGCCCGCGTGCACGGTGGCGCCGTCGGCGATCGCGGCGGCGACGTGGCTGTGCACGTGCTCGCGGTGCCGGCGGTCGACCAGCGGGCCGAGCGCCTTCTCCCCCGCCGCCGACGGCCGGTACACCCAGCGCGCGGCCTCCTCGGCCAGCGCGTCGAGGAACGGCTCGGCGATCGCGGCCGCGCAGTAGATGCGCTCGACCGACACGCAGACCTGCCCGCCGTTGGCGTAGGACCCGAGCGCCGCCTGCTCCGCGGCCCACCGTGGGTCGACGTCGGCGTCGATCACGAGCGGGTCGTTGCCCCCGTTCTCGAGCAGGACGTGCGCGCCGGTGCCCGCGGCGGCCTGGCGGATGGCCTGGCCGGCGGCGATCGAGCCGACGTGGGCGACGAGGTCGACGTCGGCGTGCCCGGACAGCGCCGCGCCGGTCGGGCCGGCCCCGTCGACGACCTCGAGGACGCCGTCGGGGAGGAAGGACGCGACGAGGTCGGCGAAGCGGCGCCCGAGGTGCGGGCAGCGCTCGCTGGGCTTGTGCACGACGGTGTTGCCGGTGACGAGGGCCGCGCCGATCAGCCCCGCGGCGACGGCGACCGGGTCGTTCCACGGGGTGATCACGGCGGCGACGCCGCGGGGCTCGGGGATCATGAGGTCGGTCGCCGCCCACGACCCCTGCAGCGAGCGGCCCCGGTGCACCGGGCCCAGCTCCGCGTACTGCTCCAGCGTCCCGGCGGCCGCGAGCACCCCGCCGAGCCCGTCGTCGTAGGGCCGGCCGGTCTCGGTCTCGTTGAGCCGGGCGAGCTCCTCGGCGACGGCGCGCAGCGCGCCGGCGGCGTCCCGGACCAGGCCCGCGCGCTCGGCGGCCGGGGTGCGCGCCCAGCCGTCGCGGGCGGCGCGCGCCCGGGCGACGGCGTCGTCGACCTCCTGGGGCCCGGCGGGCCGGACCCGTCCCACGAGCTCCCCGGTGGCCGGGTCGTGGACCTCGATGTCGACGTCGATGGCTGTGCTCATGGGGGGCGGGTATCCACCTCGGGCTGCCGGGTACGCATGCTGGTGATCGACGTCGATGTGGGGGAGGACGCGTGGCGGAGACACTCGAGGGCACGACGGCGGTGGTCACCGGCGCGTCGAGCGGGATCGGCGAGGCCACGGCGCGGGCGCTGGCGGGCCGGGGCGCGCGGGTGGCGCTGCTGGCGCGGCGCCGCGACCGGCTCGACGCCCTGGCCGGCGAGCTCGGCGACCGCGCTGCGGTGTTCGAGGTCGACGTCACCGACGACGCCGCGGTCGCCGAGACCATGGCGGCCGTGGTGCGCGAGCTCGGGGGCATCGACGTGCTCGTCAACGACGCCGGCTACGGCTCCATGGTCCCCGCGCTCGAGGCCGACCTCGCCGAGTGGCGGACCATGGTCGACGTCAACGTCAACGGCGTGCTGCTCACCACCCACGCCGCGCTGCCGCACCTCGTCGAGGCCGCGCAGGGCCCGCGGGGGGTCGCGGACGTCGTCACGATCTCGTCGGTGGCCGGCCGCAAGGTCGCCTCCCCCGGCGCGGGCGTCTACGCCGCGACCAAGCACGCCGTGAACGCGTTCTCCGAGGCGCTGCGCCAGGAGCTGGCCGCCCGCCACGTGCGCGTCGGGCTGGTCGAGCCGGGCCTCGTGCGCAGCGAGATGACCGAGCACAGCGGCGCCGCCGCCGACGCCGAGGAGCACTTCGCGCTCGGTCTCATGGAGCCCGGGGACATCGCCGACGCCGTGGTCTACATGGTGACCCGCCCGCGGCGCACGGCGGTCAACGAGATGCTCGTGCGGCCGACCGAGCAGACGCGTTAGCGCCGCGCCCGGCGCGGATACGCCGTCGGGATGACGGGACGACTGGACAGCACCACCGCGATCGTGACCGGGGCGTCGAGCGGGATCGGCGCCGCCACCGCCCGTGCGCTCGCCGCCGAGGGCGCCGCCGTCGCGCTCTTCGCGCGCCGCCGCGACAGGCTCGAGGACCTCGCCCGCGAGCTGGACGGCGCGAGCGTGCACGAGGTCGACGTGTCCGACGCCGATGCCGTGCGCCGCGCGGTCGACGAGGTCGCGCAGCAGCGGGGCGGCGTCGACGTCCTGGTCAACAACGCCGGCTACGGGTCGATGGACCTCGCCCGCGACGCCGACCTCGCCGAGTGGCAGAAGATGGTCGACGTCAACCTGCACGGCGTGCTGTCCACGACCCACGCCGCGCTCGACCACCTCGCGCGCTCCGCGCGGGGCAGCCGCGGGATCGCCGACGTCGTGACCGTCTCCTCGGTCGCCGGACGCAGCGTGACCGGCCCCGGCAGCAACATCTACGCCGCCACCAAGCACGCCGTCGGCGCGTTCTCCGAGGCCCTGCGCCAGGAGCTCGCCGAGCAGCACGTGCGCGTCGGCCTCGTCGAGCCCGGCCTGGTCGACACCGAGCTGACCAACACCGGCGACGACAACAAGCCCGACGCCTCCCAGGCCTCGGAACTGGGCCTGCTCCACGCCGACGACATCGCCGACGCCGTGGTCTACGTCGTCACCCGCCCGGCCCGGGCGGCCGTCAACGAGATGCTCGTGCGCCCGACGGAGCAGGAGAACTGACCGATCAGGTCTGGCCGCCGACCGCCAGCACGAGCGCGAACGAGATCAGGTTGAACGTCGCGTGGGACGCGGCCGGCGGCCAGATGGAGCCGGTGCGCTCGTAGAGCACCGCGTTCACGACCCCGAGGACGAACGCGGCGGCGAACACGACGTTGAGCCCGTGCGCCAGCGCGAAGATCGCCGCGGTCACGATCACCGCGAACACGCGCCCGACGCGGCGCAGCACGCCGTAGCCCAGCCCGCGGAACAGCAGCTCCTCGCCGAGCGGGACCAGCAGACCGCCGACGGCGACGACGAGCGCGGCGGCGACAGGGCCGCTGAACAGCGTCAACGCCTCCTGCGGGTCCGAGCGGTCGCCCGTCACGGCGACGTAGGCGACGATCAGGAGCCGCGACGCGAGCCACACGAGGACGCCCAGGCCCACGCCGAGCGCGAGCCCGCGCAGGGTCGGGCGCACGAGCCCCACGGCCGCGGCCGAGCGCACCCGCGGAGCCAGGGCGATCGCCACGGCGCCGAACGCCGACGCCGCGGAGACGCCGACGAGCACCGGCGCGGGCGGCACGCCCTCGGACAGCAGGCCGATCGCGACGGCCAGCACGAGCTGCAGCGCGACGTAGGAGAAGGCCCCGACGACGAGCTCGATCCAGCCGAGTGTGGGCCGCGGGGCCGGGGGCGCGAGGACCGGCTGCTCAGTCACCCCGCGCCTTGCGGGTCTCCCGGTCGCTCTCCTTCTGCAGGGCGTCGACGAGCTGCTCCTTCGTCATATCGGAACGGCCCTCGACGCCGAGCTGCTGCGCCCTCTCGTAGAGGTGCTCCTTGCTGGCGTTGGCGTCCACGCCGCCGGCGCTCTGTCCGCTCGGGTTCGGGCCGCCGCTGCGCGCCTGCGAGTCCGACGGGCCCTTCTCCTCCTTCGGCTCCCAGTGGTCGCCGACCTTCTCGTGGGTGTGCTTGAGCGCCGCGTACGCGGTCCGGCTCGCCCGCTCGCCGACGCCGTAGGTCTCCTCCGCGGATTCCTTCGCCTCGGCGTAGGTCTTCCGGGCGCTCTCGGGCGAGCGCTGCAGGGTCGACGGCAGGTCCTCGAAGTCCTCGGGCATGACCAGCAGGTACCCGGTCACCCCCGCACGCCTACCTCGAGGTCGGCGACGCTCGCCACGACCTGCTGCGGGCGGTAGGGGAAGCGGTCCATCTCGGCCGGGTCCGTCACCCCCGAGAGCACCAGGATCGTGTGCAGTCCGGCCTCCATGCCCGCCACCATGTCGGTGTCCATCCGGTCGCCGATCATCGCGGTGGTCTCGGAGTGTGCGCCGATGGTGTTGAGGCCCGCCCGGATCATCAGGGGGTTGGGCTTGCCGACGTAGTACGGGTCGCGCCGCGTGGCGTGCGTGATGAGGGCGGCGACGGACCCGGCGGCGGGCAGCGTCCCCTCCGGTGACGGGCCGGTCGCGTCGGGGTTGGTGACGATGTAGCGCGCGCCGCCCTCGATGAGCCGGATCGCGCGGGTGATCGCCTCGAACGAGTAGGTGCGGGTCTCGCCGATGACGACGTAGTCGGGGTCCCGGTCGGTGAGGATGTAGCCGACGTCGTGCAGGGCGGTCGTCAGCCCGGCCTCGCCGACGACGAACGCGCTCCCGTCCGGTCGCTGGCTGTCGAGGAACTGCGCGGTCGCCAGCGCGGAGGTCCACAGGTTCTCGGCGGGGATGTCGATCCCGCTCGCGTGCAGGCGCGCCTGCAGGTCACGCGGGGTGTAGATGGAGTTGTTGGTCAGCACGAGGAACCGCTTGTCGGCCTCGCCGAGCCGGCGGATGAACTCGTCGGCTCCCGGGAGCGCGTTCTCCTCGTGGACGAGCACCCCGTCCATGTCGATGAGGTAGCTCTCCAGCGGCTCGCTCATGCCGCCTCCCCGCGCAGGTGGGTGTCGAAGAACCGCAGGATGCGGCCCCACGCGTCCTCCGCGGACTCCCGGTGCAGGCCGAGCCCGAACACCGCGAGCGGGGCGGGCATCGGCTCGAGGAAGCTGTGGTTGGCGTCCGGGTAGGTGTGCACGTCGTGCTCGACGCCGAGGGCGGTGAGCGCCGCCTCGAGGCGCTCGGGGTGCCCGCGCAGCGACGGGTCCTTGCCGCCGAAGCTCGCGACCACCGGGCAGATGCCGGCGAGCTCGCGCTCGGCGTCGTCGGGGACCCGCCCGTAGTTCGGGGCCGCGGCGGCGTAGTCGTGGCGGGCCGCGGAGATCAGCGCGAAGCCGCCGCCCTGGCAGAAGCCGATGACCCCGACCCGCCCGGTGCAGTCCTCGCGGCCGGCGAGCCAGGTGCGCGCGGCCTCGATGTCGTCGAAGACCGGGCCGGTGTTGGTGGTCATCGACTTCATCGTCGCGGCGATGCAGCGGGGTCCCCCGCCCCGCGCGGTGTACAGCGCGGGCGCCACCGACAGGTAGCCGGCGGCGGCCAGGCGCTCGGTGTGCTCGCGCAGGGTGCCGCGCAGGCCGAAGGCGTCCTGGAGGACGACGACGCCGGGGAACGGACCGTCGCCGACCGGTGGGACGGCGAGGAACGCGGACTGGTGGCTGCCCGCGGACGCGGGGATGTGCAGGTCGGGCACGGCGACCTCTCGATGATCTCGGCCGGTGCTGGCGGGCCCGAGCGTGGCAGCATCCCCGAGGCCGTGCGCGACGAGGGAGTGCTGATGAGTGAGCCCGAACGGATCCGGGTCGAGCAGGAGGCCGGGGTGTGCCGGCTGGTGTTCGCGAGCCCCGAGCGTCACAACGCCGTCGACCACGCCTTCGGACGGCAGTTCCACGCGGCGCTGACCGGTCCCGCGACCGAGGCGCGCTGCGTCGAGATCGTCGCCGAGGGCGCGAACTTCTGCGTCGGCGGCGACATCTCGGGGTTCGCCGCCGAGCCGGACCGCAGCCTCTCCGAGCTCGCCGAGGCGATTCACGTCGGGCAGCGGGCCCTGCTCGACCTCGCGGCGCCGGTCGTCGTCGGCGTCAACGGCTGGGCGGCGGGGATCGGGCTGTCGCTCGCGCTGTGCGGGGACGTCATCGTGCTCGGCGCCGGCGCGAAGCTGCGTCCCGCCTACACCGCGATCGGGCTGACCCCCGACGGCGGCATGACCGCGACGCTGACCGGGGCGGTGGGCCGGGCGCGGGCGATGGACATGTTCCTCACCAACGCCCCGATGAGCTCGGCGGAGGCGCTGGGCAGCGGGCTCGCCTCCCGGGTCGTCGGCGACGACGAGCTGCGCCTCGCGACCGACGGCATCGCCGAGCAGATCGCCGCGGGCCCGTTCGCCGCGCTCGCCGCCACCAAGCGGCTCGTGCGGCAGGCCGGCGGCGTGCTCACCGACGCCCACCTGGACGCGGAGGCCGCCAGCATCGGCGAGCGCGGGTCGTCCCCCGAGGGCCGCGAGGGCATCGCGGCGTTCCTGGAGAAGCGCCGACCCTCATGGCCTCCGGCCACGTGAGTGTTCTGGGTCGCCCCGGCGACCCAGAACACTCACGTGGGCACAGCCCATCGCGGGTACGCCCGGTCGTATGGACATCAAGTACACCGCTGAGGCCGTGTCGTCGGGCGACGCCCGCAACGGGCACGTCAAGAGCTCGGACGGCGTCATCGACCAGGCCATGACCATGCCGAACGAGCTCGGCGGGCCGGGCGGGGGCACCAACCCCGAGCAGCTGTTCGCCGCCGGGTACGCCGCCTGCTTCCACCAGGCGCTCAAGCTCGCGGGCGGGCAGTCGGACGTCGACGTCGACTCGACGACCGTCGAGGCGCGCGTCGGGATCGGGCCGGACTCCGGGAGCTTCGGGCTCCAGGTCTGGCTGACCGCGACGATCCCCGGCACCGACCAGGAGACCGCGGACCGGCTCGTCGCCCGCGCGCACGAGCTCTGCCCGTACTCGAAGGCGACCCGCGGCAACATCGACGTGGACGTGACCGCCAAGGTGTGACCCCGTGCGCCTCCCCCTCGGTCTCCGTGTCGTGGGCACGACCCGTCGCTGGCTCGGCAGGTCGGTCGCCCATCTCGATCCCGCCGACGTCCCCGCCGCCCGGGCGGCCGTGCTGCGCCTGCAGCACGGCCCGCTCGGCCGCGCGGTGATCGGCACGCCGCCGCGGGACGTGGTCGTCGAGGAGACGACGCTGCCGACCGACGCCGTGCCCGGCGGGCTCGGGGTGCGCGTGTACCGGCCGCCGTCGTGCGACGCGCCGGCGCCGGTCGTCGTCAACTTCCACGGCGGCGGCTTCGTGCAGGGCGACCTCGACCAGTCCGAGTGGTTCTGCGCCCACGTGGCGCGCGAGGCGGCGGCGGTGGTCGTCTCCGTCGACTACCGGCTCGCCCCCGAGCACCGGTTCCCCGTCGCCGCCCAGGACTGCTACGACGCCGTCGCCGCGCTCGCCGCCGACCCCGGGCGCTTCGGCATCGACCCCGCGCGGCTCGCGGTCATGGGCGACAGCGCGGGCGGCAACCTCGCGACCGTCGTGTGCCTCATGGCTCGCGACCGGCGGCGCGACGGCCTCGACGCCCCGGCGATCGCCGCGCAGGCGCTCGTCTACCCGGGCGTGGAGATGGTCGACGTGCTGCCCTCGGAACACGAGATCCCGGTCGCCCCGATCCTCTCGGCGGCCGACATCCGCGGCTTCCACGCGCTGTACCTCGGCGACGCCGACGGCCGCCACCCCTACGCCTCGCCGCTGCGCGCCGACCTGACCGGCCTGCCGCCGGCACTCGTGCAGACCGCCGACCACGACCCGCTGCGCGACCACGGCGAGCGCTACGTCATCGCGCTCGACGCCGCCGACGTGCCGGTGCGCCACACCCGCTACCTCGGCGCCGCGCACGGCTACGTCGCCACCGGCGGCCTCACCCCGCGCACCTCGCGGCAGGCGGTCGCCGAGATCACCGCCTTCCTCCGCGCCATGTGAGCACTTTCCGGGCCTATCGGCCCGGAAAGTGCTCACGTACGGGCACTCACCGCCACGGGGCTACCGTGGAGGCCCGTGACCCCCGACCGAGCGACGCCGGCGCGTGCCGTGCTGCTCGGAGGGTGTGCCGCGGTCCTCGGGGTCGCGGCGCACGGGGAGGCCGGCGGCGCGGTCTCGGCCACCCCGACCGCGCTCGCGGCGGGGCTCGGGGTCGTCGCCGCGACGGCCCTGCTCGGCGCCCGGCCGCGGTCGCTCGCGCGCCTCGCGGCCGTCCTCGCCGCCGGGCAGGTCGCGCTGCACCTGGCCATGCCGGCAGGCGCCCACGGCCACGACCACGCCGCCATGCCCGCCACGGCCCCGAACGACGCGGGCATGCTCGTCGCCCACCTCGCGGTGGCCGTGCTCGTCGCCGGCGGCATCGCCCACGCCGACCGTGCGCTCGCCCGCGCCGTCCGCCGACGCGTCGCGACCTGGACCCGCCGCCTCGCCGGGCCGACACCGACGCCGCGCCGACCACGCCTCGAGCCCCCGCAGCGTCCGCGGAGAACCATCCGGCAACGCCGCGCCGCCGTCACGCTCCACCCGCGCCGGGGACCCCCGTCGCCGCGCCCCACCGCGACGACACCCCGACACGGAAGGACCCCTCCATGCCCACATCGCGGACCCCGTCCGCCCGCACACGCCCGCTCGCCGCGCTCCTCGGCGGCCTGCTCGCTCTCGCCGTCCTCCTGCTGACGGCCGGCACGGCGAGCGCGCACGACGTCGTCACCGGCAGCGACCCCGCCGACGGCTCGACCGTCGCGACCGCGCCGACCCAGGTGTCGGTGACCTTCAGCGACGACCCGCAGGGCCAGCTCTCCACGCTCACGGTGGTCGGCCCCGACGGCGCCCACCACGAGCAGGGCCAGGCGACGACGCAGGGCAGCGTCGTCTCGGTGCCCGTCGGGCCGCTCGGCCAGGCCGGTCGCTACGAGGTCGGTTACCGGATCATCTCCAGTGACGGCCACCCGACGACCGGGTCGGTCACGTTCGACCTGACCACGCCGTCCGCGCCGGCGAGCACCGCCGCCGCCCCCGGCCCGGCCGCACCCTCGGGGCACGCCGGCCACGAGGCCGCGCCGCCGTCACCGGCCGCCGCGGCCGGTCCCGACAGCTCCGGTGGCGGCGTGCCCGCCTGGGTGTTCGTCGTGATCGCGATCGTGGTCGTCGGCGGGGCGGTCGCGCTCGTGCTGCGCCGCCGCGCCTGATCCGCCCGGCCGGGAACCGGACGGGCGAGGGGCACCCCCCTCGGATGCCCCTCGCCCGCCGCGCCCGGCCACGATCACGTCGGCCACGATCAGTCCTGGCCGGAGCTCGTCACTCGACGATCTGGACCCGGTCGTTCGGGTTGAGGTGCTCGAAGAAGCGCTTCGCGTCGTCCGGGCCGAGGCGCACGCAGCCCGCCGACTGGCGGTCGGTGCTGCCGCCGTGGAACGCGCGGCCGTTGTTGTCGAAGAACACCGCGTACGGCATCGGCGAGCCCTCGTACTCCTGGCTCACGTGGTGGCGTTCCTTGCGCTGGATGACGAAGTCCCCGGTCGGGGTCTCGTAGCCCTCGGCGCCGTGGCTGTTCTTCACGGGGCCGTAGACGACGTTGCCGTCGCCGTCGAGCAGCCAGGCCCGGTTCTCCGAGAGGTCGACGCACGCCTTGATGCGCGCGTCCGTGCACGGCGTGCCGTCGACCCCGCCGCCGCCGGCGGCCGGCGCCGCGAGCGCGACCCCGCCCAGCTGGAGCGCGCCGAGACCGATCGTGGCCACCGAGACCCCGATCCGGCCGGCGGACGCCCCGCGCTGTGCCCCCCTGCGATGCCTACCCGCCATCGGCGTCTGCCCCTCGCTCGCGTGCGCGGCTCCCACACCGCGCGATCGACCGACCCAACGAGGCAGTGACGGGCAGGTCACGCACCGTTCGGCGTGCTCAGGGGCACGTCACCCGAACCGGTTCGGAGCACAACCGCTGTGGGTCTGGGACGTCCCGCACACGGCGCGTGCCGTCAGTACGACGTCTCACCCACTCGGTTCGGCCGCCCGGACGAAGGCATCGAGGACTTGATCGCTGAAGAGGATGAACTGCGCCTCGCGCACCGCACTCTCGGTGTTCCGCACCGTCGTCACGGCGATCCGCGCCGCGTCGTCGAGCGGCCATCCGTAGACGCCGGCCGACACCGCGGGGAACGCCACGGTGCGCGCGCCGACCTCGTCGGCGACCCGCAGCGACTCCCGGTACGCGGACGCGAGGAGCTCCGAGCGGTCCTCGGACTTCGCGTACACGGGACCGACGGTGTGGATCACCCACTGCGCCGCGAGGTCGCCCGCCGTCGTCGCGACCGCCTGCCCGGTCGGCAGGCCGTCGGGCAGCGTCGTGCGCCGCAGTTCCCGACAGGCCTCGAGGATCGCCGGACCGCCCGCGCGGTGGATGGCGCCGTCGACACCCCCGCCGCCGAGGAGCCCGGAGTTCGCGGCGTTGACGACCGCGTCGACCTCGGCCTTCGTGATGTCGCCCCGGTGCAGGGTGATCTCCGTCGAGCCCATGCGGGCGGAGTACCCCGCGCGCGGGCCGGCCACGACCGCCCCTGGGACGATCGCGCCGTGAGCGACACGCGCATCTCGGTGACCGACACCCTCGACGCCCCGGTCGAGCGGGTCTTCGCCCTCCTCGCCGACCCCGACCGTCACCCCGACCTCGACGGCAGCGGCACGGTCCACGCCTCGCACACCCACCTGGCGATCATGGAGGTCGGCGACGTCTTCGTGATGGAGATGGACAACCCCGATCGCGGCCGCTACCGCGTCGAGAACCACGTGGTGCGCTACGAGTCCGACCGCGCGCTCGCCTGGGCGCCCGCCCGCCCCGGCGCGCAGCCCTCCGGGCACGTGTGGGGCTGGGAGCTCGAACCCGACGGCGACGACCGCACCGTCGTCACGCTGTACCACGACTGGGCGGACCTCACGGACCCCGAGATCCTCGCCCGCGTCCGCGAGGTCACGCCGGACGAGATGCGGCTGACCATCGGGAACCTGGCGGAGGCGCTGGCCTGACACCGGGCCGGGGTGCCGACTCTTCCGGAGACATGCTTCGGAAATCGAAGCAGTTCCGTCGGAGAGGAAGAGGCGAAGGCCGGGCCCGGGCGCCGGCTCTTTCGGAGAAATGCTTCGGAAGTCGAAGCGCTTTCGTCGGAGAGACACCGCTCTGGCAGCGCCGGGGAGCGCGCGATCAGGGTACCGGCGGTGGCTGTCTCGTCGCGACGAACACGAAGGTCAGCGTCGCGACGAGCAACGAACCGATGCCGGCGGCCGCCGAGAACGCCGCTGCCTGTCCACAGAAGCGCGACACGGTGTGCCGTAGAGCCTGAACACCGCGCTGACGACTGCTCAACGCTTTGAGGTTCTCCCACTTGTGCCGCTTGAGGTGGCATGCACCCAAGAGGCCCCGACCGTTGTTGCCGCAGTAGTCCACTTCGCCGTCGCGCTTCTCTTTGTTGATCGCCATGCACGGCGTCTCCGCGAAGAACAGCGCGAACACGATGACCAGCGCAGAACCGACCAGTAGCAGCACTGGGTTCGTCCGGTCCGCAATGAACCAGCCGTACGCCACGAGCGCCAGGACCAGATACCCCCAATTCTGGCCGACGCTCTTCCAGATTCTGCGCTTGCTCGTCGCACGCACGAGCAACCAATCTATGTCGAGCGCAGAGAAGATCTCAGGCCCGAAAGAGTGGACCGCACAGCGATCGTTTCTCGTTCGGGATCGCGGCGTGCTCGCCGTGGTTCGAGCCGGTCACGTGGCGGCGGGGCCCAGGGCCCGGAAGTCGTCGCGCGGCGGGGCCTCGAGGTCGTGGCGGACGCCGTCGGGGCCGGTGAACGCGAGGCGCCAGGCGTGCAGACCCGTGCGGGTCTCCGGGTTCTTCGTGAACAGCGGGTCGCCGACGAGCGCGTGGCCGATCCAGGCGAGGTGCACGCGGATCTGGTGGCGGCGCCCCGTCGTCGGCGTCACCGCCAGCAGCGTCCGGTCCTCGCCGCGGCGGAGCACCTCGAACGTCGTCGTCGACGGATAGGTGTCGCCGGGCAGGACGGCGTCGGCGGGGACGGACCAGGTGCCGCCGTCAGGACCGGAAACGCACGTGATCGCCTCGCGCGGCGCGGCGATGCGCACGCGGTTCTTGCGGCCGACCGACAGCGGGAGCTCGACCGTGCCCCGCTCGGGCAGGCCGGTGCCGGACGCGACGGCGAGGTAGGTCTTCGCGACGGTGCGCTCGGCGAACTGGCGGGTGAGGTCGCCGTGCGCCTCGAGCCGGCGCGCGAACAGGACGATCCCCGAGGTCACCTTGTCGATGCGGTGCGCGGGCCAGAGCTTCTCGCCGGCGTCGGCGGCCAGGCGGACGAGGTCGGTGTCGTGGCGCTCACCCATCACCGACCAGCCCGCCGGCTTGTCGAGGACGAGCAGGTCGTCGTCGCGCAGCAGCTCGCGGTCGGCGCGGATCCCGTCCCAGGTGCTCACCCCTCGTCGAGCCCCAGCGCGTCGAGCAGGGTGCGCAGCTTGACCGCGGTCTCGGCGAGCTCGTCGGCGGGGCGCGAGGCGGGCACGATGCCGGCGCCGGCCCAGAGCCGGACGCGGTCGCCCTGGACCTCGCCGCAGCGCAGCGCCATGACCCACTCGCCGTCGCCGTGCGCGTCGGTCCACCCCACGGCGCCGGTGTAGAAGCCGCGGTCGAACGGCTCGATCTCGGTGATCGCGGCGTGCGCGGCGGGCCGCGGCACCCCGCACACCGCCGGCGTCGGGTGCAGCGCCTGCGCGAGGTGCAGCGCCGACGCGTCGGGGTCGGTGGTCCGTGCGCGCACGGTCGTCGACAGGTGCCACAGGGTCGGGGTGCGCACGAGCGAGGGCTCGTCGGGCACCTCGAGGTCGTCGGCCAGGGGACGCAGCCGCTCGGCGACGTCGGCGACGACGAGCGCGTGCTCGTGGCGGTCCTTCGCGGACGCGAGGAGGGCCTCGCCGCGGCGCCGGTCCTCCTCGGGGTCGGGCGAGCGGGCCGCCGAGCCGGCGAGCGGGTTCGCCGTCACCGTCGTGCCGCGCCGCGAGAGCAACAGCTCCGGGCTGGCGCCGAGCAGCGTGCGCGCCGTCCCGGGCCGCGCGGGCGGGAGGTCGACGGCGAACAGGTAGCTGCGCGGGTCGCGGCGGGCGAGCTCGCGCAGCATCGGCACCGGGTCAACCGGCCCGTCGGCGACGACCTCCAGCGCGCGGGCCAGCACGACCTTGTCCAACGCGCCGGTCGCCATGCGCGCGAGCGCCTCGGCGACCATCGACTCGTAGACCGCCGGGGCCGGGACGGGGCGGGCGGTGCCGGCCACCGGCGTGCTGCCCGGCCCGGCGACGAGGACGGCGCCGAGGGGGTCGGCGCGCTCGACGTGCTCGGGCACGACGAGGTGCGCCGGCGCGGCGGGGTCGAAGGGCAGGGCACCGACCGCGAGGGCCGACCCGCCGAGCTCCCGCAGGCGCCGCAGCACGGCGTCGGCGTCACCCGAGGGCAGCCGGGTGCGCGTGCCACGGGTCAGCAGCGCGCCCTGCGGGCCGGAGAACCAGGAGCCCTCGCCGGGCGTCCAGGACCGGAGCAGCCGCACCGGGTCGGCGGCGGCGCCGATCGGCGCGCGTGCCGCCGGGCTGGTGCTCGTCACGGTCGCGTTCCCCCTGCCGTCGTGCGCCTCGGTGGCCATGGTGGTCCAGAGGGTCGGACTGCGCCGTCCCGGACCGTCACCTTTCACCCTCCGCGCCGGGTGACTCCCGGTCCAGCGGTGGGGGCGTGACTCGCCGCACCGTCATACTCTGGGTATGTGACGACGGATCAGGCGGACCCCCGCACGGCGCCGACGCCCCTGCCGCGCTGGCGGTCGGACCTCCGCCTCGGCACCCGGATCGCGATGATGCGTGCGGGCGGCCTGGCGCTGGCCCTGCGCGGCGACCCCGTCGCACGGCTCATGCACCGTCCCTGGCGCCTCGATCCGTACCCCACCTACGCGCGGCTGCGCGCCGACGCCGCGGCCGGGGGCGGCGTCGCCCGGAGCCGGACGGGCATCCGCGCGGTCGCCTCCCACGAGGCCGCGACCGCGGTGCTGCGCGACCGCCGCTTCGGTGTCCGGCTGGCCGACGGGCGGATGCCGTTCGATCCGCGCGACACGGAGCAATCAGGGGAGCACGCCGATAGGGGAGCTGGCGCCTCCGAGAGCGACGACGCCAGCAGCACGACGGGCGGCGACCCGACCGATCCCGAGGCGGCCCTGCTCGAACCGATCGACCTCTCGCTGCTCGGTCTCGACGCGCCCGACCACACCCGGCTGCGGCGCCTCGCGCAGCCGACGTTCGCCCCGAAGCGCCTGGCGCAGTACCGCGAGACGGCCCGCACGGTCACCGGGAAGCTCCTCGACGCCGCGCCCGCGCAGGGTCCGTTCGACCTGGTCAGCACGCTCGCCGCGCCGCTGCCGATCAGCGTCATCTCCGAGCTGCTCGCCATCCCCGACGTCGACACCCCGCGCTTCGCGGCCTGGGGCCGGGTCGTGGGCGCGGCGCTCGACGGCGTCCACTCGGTGCGCCACGCCCACGCGCTCTCGCGGGCCACCGCCGACCTGCGCTCGCTGTTCGCCGACCTCGTCGAGCGCCGCCGCGCCGACCCCGGCGAGGACGTGATCTCCCAGCTCGTGCACGCGCTCGACGAGGGCACGCTGACCCTCGACGAGCTCGTCTCGCTGGCCCAGCTGCTGCTGATCGCCGGGTTCGAGACGACGACCAACCTCGTCGGCAACGCGGTGCGCGCCCTGCACGCGAGCGGGACCTGGGACGACCTGGCCGCGGACCCGGGCCTCGCCGCGAGCGTCGTCGAGGAGACCCTGCGCTTCGACCCGCCGGTACAGCTCACGGCGCGGTTCGCGCACGAGGACGTCGAGCTCGGCGGGCGGACGCTGCGCCGCGACACCGGCGTGCTCGTCCTGCTGGCTAGCGCGGGCCGCGACCCCGCCGCGCACCCCGACCCCGACCGCTTCGACCCGCGCCGCGAGCAGACCACGGCGCATCTCGCGTTCTCCGGCGGCGCGCACTACTGCCTCGGTGCCGCGCTCGCGCGCATGGAGGGCGAGGTCGCGCTGGAGCTGCTCGCGGAGCGGATGCCGCGCCTGCGCCCGGCGGGACGGCTCGTGCCGCGCGTCGCGACGGTCCTGCGCGGGCCCCGGCGCTTCCCGGTCCGCGCGGACTGAACCGGCGCTCCCCGGTGCAGCGAACGTGGCCTTCGCTGCGATAGAAGCAGCGAACACCACGTTCGCCGCGTCCCACACCCGGAGGCCCCGATGCCCGAGCTGCCCTCGATCTCCCACGTCGCGCTGTCGGTGACCGACCTCGGGACCAGCCGGCCCTGGTACGAGCGGCTCTTCGGCGTCGAGCCGGCGATGACGCTGTCCGACGGGCCGTTCGAGCGGAAGGTGTTCGCGCTGGCCGGCGGGCAGCTGTTCGGCCTGACCGCGCACGACGCCGCGCGCTCGGGCGACCGGTTCGACGTCGTCTCCCCCGGGCTCGACCACGTCGGCTTCGCGTGCGCCGACCGCGCCGAGGTCGCGGCGTGGCAGACCCACCTCGACCAGATCGGCGTCACGCACAGCGGCATCGTCGAGGCCGACTACGGCTGGGCGCTGTCCTTCACCGACCCCGACGGGAACGCGCTGGAGTTCTTCGCGCTCGCGTCCTGACCCCGCCGCGCCCACGCCGGCGCGCGCTCGGGCAGGAACCCGACCCCGACGAGGTAGGCGGGCACGACCTGCAGCGCCGGCACCCGCTGCAGCAGCCGCACCGGCGCCGGCAGCCGGCCGACCCCCAGCCCGCCGCCCCGCAGGACGTTGCGCACGACGACGCGGTGCGCGATGCGCTGCGCGGTCTGGGTGGCGACCGTCGGGAACCACCGGCGCCGCTGCACCCGCCGCGCGGCGCGGTCGACGGCGGCGGGGTCGGGGTCCGGGCCGAGCGCCGGCGCGAGGAGACGCGCGGTGGCGACGGCGTCCTGCACGGCGAGGTTGATGCCGACGCCGCCGACCGGGGACATCGCGTGCGCCGCGTCGCCGATGCAGAGCAGGCCCGGCGCCGACCAGCGCCGCAGCCGGTTCAGGGCGACGCGCAGGAGCTTGACGTCGTCCCAGCTCTCCAGGGCGTCGACACGCTCGCCGAGCCACGGCATGGCCCGGTCCAGGTCGTCGCGCAGCGCCTGCACCGGGCCGCGGCGGGACTCGGCGTCGGTGCCGCGGGCGATGAGGTAGGCGACCTGGTAGTGGTCGCCGCGGTCGATCATGATGATCATGCGGCCGTCGGCCGACAGCCTGCCGAGCCCGCCCGCCGGGTCCTCGGGCTCGCGCGGCAGCCGGAACCACCAGACGTCCATGGGCACGGCGAAGTCGTGCTGCGGCAGCCCGGACAGCTCCCGCACCCGCGAGTCGCGCCCGTCGCAGGCGACGACGAGGTCGGCGGCGAGCTCGTGGCCCTCGATGCCGGAGGAGCCCCAGCGCACCCCGGTGACCCGCCCGCCGCGCCGGACGAGGTCGGTGACCTCCGCGTGGCGGATCAGCGTGAACGTCGGCTCCTCCTCGCCCGCGGCGGCGAGCATGTCGAGCAGGTGCCACTGCGGCACCATGGCGACGAACGGGTGGGGCTCGCGCAGGCGGCTGAGGTCGCCGATCTGCGCCGGACCGGCGTCGACCACCACGCGCACCGAGTCGATCGGCTTCCACGGCAGCGCCTCGAACCGGTCCCAGAGCCCCAGCTCGTCGATCAGGGTCATCGTCGACGGGTGGACGGTGTCGCCGCGGAAGTCGCGCAGGAAGTCGCCGTGCTTCTCCAGCACCGTGACCTCGACCCCGGCGCGCGCCAGCACGAGACCCAGCACGATCCCCGCCGGCCCGCCGCCCACGACCGCACACGTCGTCCGCTGTGTCATCGGACGAGCATGCCGGGGAATCGGGCGTTCACGACAGCGCCGCGGCCACACCCTCTTTTCGGCCAGGTTCCGGTTGTCGCCGGAATAGTGCGACAGGGAAAGTCCTGCGACACACTGGTCGCCGCCACCCGTCCGGGTGTCCGGACCCGCCTCGTGGGGGTGACTCGTGGAACCGCACACCGACCTCGTCGCCATGCACATGAGCGACGGCATCGTGAACGCGCCGACCTCGGTGATCTTCGGTGTCGTCGCGGTGCTCGGCCTCGCCGTGTGCGTGGCCCGCGCCCGGCGCGACCTCGACGACCGCACCGCGCCGATGGCCGGGCTGGTCGCCGCGTTCGTGTTCGCCGTCCAGATGCTGAACTTCCCGATCCTGCCCGGGGTCAGCGGCCACCTGCTCGGCGGCGCGCTCTGCGCGATCCTCGTCGGCCCGTACGTCGGCGCGATCTGCGTGTCGATCGTCCTGCTGCTCCAGGCGCTGCTCTTCGCCGACGGCGGGCTGTCCGCGCTCGGCACCAACATCACCAACATGGCGCTGATCGGCACGTTCGTCGGCTACGGCGTCGCGGTCGCCCTGCGCAGGATCGCCCTGCGCAGCCGCGGCGGCCTGATCGCGACGGCGTTCGTCGCGGCCTGGGTGAACACGGTGGTCGCGTCGCTGGGCTTCGTGCTCGAGTACGCGATCGGCGGCCAGGGCCTCGCGCTGGGCACGGTCTTCGGCCTCATGACCGGGCTCCACGCGCTGATCGGGATCGGCGAGGGCATCATCACCGCGCTCACCGTCGGCGCCGTCGCCGCCGTGCGCCCCGACCTCGTCTACCTGACACGCTCCGCCGCGCCGTCGCTGCAGTTCAAGGGAGCCCAGGCATGAAGAAGCTGCCGCTGGCCTTCTACGCCGGCTTCCTCGTCGTCGCCCTGCTGCTCGCCGGCGTCGTCTCGTACGCGGCGAGCAGCAGCCCCGACGGTCTCGACGCCGTCACGCAGACCGGCTGCCAGCTCGACGAGGCCGGTGAGCCGGTCGGCGGGCAGTGCATCGCCCAGAACGCCGGCGAGCACGCCACCGCGGGCAGCCCGCTCGCCGACTACACCGTCGGCGGCAGCGAGGGCAGCACGGGCGTCGCGGGGGTCATCGGCGTGCTGGCCACGCTGGTCGTCGCCGGCGGGCTGTTCTGGCTCCTGCGCCGGCGGTCGCGCGACGACACCCCGAGCCGGGTCGAGTAGTGGCCGCCGGGCACGCGCACCCGCTCTACCGCGCCGGCGACTCGGTGGTCCACCGGCTCCCGGCGCACGTGAAGATCGTCGTCGCGTTCGTCTTCGTGCTCGCCGTCGTGGCGACGCCGCGCGAGGCGTTCGCGGTGTTCGGCCTGCAGTTCCTGCTGCTCGTGGGCGTGTGGGTCGCGGCCCGGATCCCGCCGGGCTGGCTCGCGACGCGCGCGCTCATCGAGGCCCCGTTCGTCGTGCTCGCGGTGCTGCTGCCGTTCTTCGCGACCGGCCCGCGGGTCGAGTGGTGGGGCATGTCGCTGTCGGTCGACGGGCTGCTCGCCGGCTGGAACATCCTGATCAAGGGCACGCTCGGCGTCCTCGTCTCCGTGACGCTGGCGGCCACCACCCCGCTGCGCGACCTCGTCTCCGGGCTCTCGCGGCTGCGGGTGCCGTCGATGGTGTGCGTGATCGCGACGCTGATGCTGCGCTACCTCGAGGTCATCGCCGCCGAGGCCCGGCGGATGCGCCTGGCCCGCGTCTCGCGGGGCCACGACCCGCGGTTCGCCTGGCAGCTCGGCGCCACCGTGCGGTCGGTGGGCGCGCTGTTCCTGCGCTCCTACGAGCGGGGCGAGCGCGTGCACCTGGCGATGCTGTCCCGCGGCTACACGGGCGCGATGCCCGCCTTCACCACGGCGTCCGCGTCGACGGCGACGTGGTCGGTCGCCCTGGTGCCCGCCGTCGCCGCGGCGCTGCTCGCCGTGTCCGGATACTGGGTGTGGTGACCACCGGGAGACGAAGCGGAGCGGAGCTCGACCCATGACGGCGTCGCTCGAGGTGTCCGGGCTCGCCTTCGCCTACCCCGACGGCCACCAGGCGCTCTTCGGCGTCGACCTGCGCATCGAGCGCGGCGAGCGTGTCGCGCTGCTGGGCCCGAACGGGGCGGGCAAGACGACGCTCGTGCTGCACCTCAACGGTGTGCACCGGGCCGGGGCGGGGACGGTGCGCGTCGGTGGGCTGGAGGTCACCCGCGAGCACGTGCAGGAGATCCGGCGGCGGGTCGGGATCGTCTTCCAGGACCCCGACGACCAGCTGTTCATGCCCACCGTCGCCGACGACGTCGCGTTCGGGCCGGCGAACTTCGGGGTTACCGAGCCGGAGCTGTCGTTGCGGGTCAAGGAGGCCCTCGACGCGGTCGGGGTCGCCGAGCTCGCCGACCGCTCCCCCATGCACCTCTCCGGCGGCCAGCGACGCCGGGCGGCGCTCGCGACCGTCCTCGCCTGCGACCCCGAGATCCTCGTCCTCGACGAGCCCTCGACCCACCTCGACCCGGTCGCCCGCCGCGAGCTCGCCGACGTCCTGCTCGGCCTGGATCGCACGATGCTCATGGTCACCCACGACCTGCCCTACGCCCTGCAGCTCTGCCCGCGCTCGGTGGTGATCGACGGCGGCGTGGTGGTCGCCGACGCCGCGACCCGCGACCTGCTCGCCGACGCCGACTTCCTCGCCGCTCATCGCCTCGAGCTGCCGTTCGGGTTCGCGCTGGACTGAGCCCGTGCCAGGCTCACGGCATGGACCTCGACCACTTCCGCGAGCGGGCGGCCGGTGAGCACTTCCTCGTCGTCGTGTCGACCGCCCGGGCGGACGGCTCGATCCAGTCGTCCGTCGTCAACGCCGGCGTCATGGACCACCCGGTGCACGGGACGCCGATCGTGGCGCTCGTCGCGGCGGGCGGCTCGGCGAAGCTCGCCCACCTGCGCGTCCGTCCGTGGACGACGGTCACGGTGCGCGCCGGGTGGCGCTGGACGAGCGTCGAGGGCGCCACCGAGATCGCGGGGCCGGACGACCCGCTCACGGGGGTGGTCGACGTCCCCGCCCTGCTGCGCGAGATCTTCGTCGCCGCCGGCGGCACGCACGACGACTGGGCGGAGTACGACGCGACGATGGCGCGCGAGCGCCGCGCGGCCGTGCTCGTGACGCCGACGAGGATCTACGGCGTCTGAGGGTCCTGAGGGGCGCCGGAGAGCATCGACAGCGTCCGGACGATCTGTCCCTCGACGGCGTCGCGCCCCAGCCCGAGGCCGGTGAGCGTGCCGGCGCCGTCCTCCTGCTCGAGCAGCGCGAGCAGGATGTGCTCGGTGCCGACGTAGTTGTGCCCCAGCCGCAGGGCCTGGCGGAACGTCAGCTCCAGCACCTTCTTGGCGGTGCCGTCGAACGGGATGAGCGCACCGAGCTCCTCGACGCGGGGCGGCAGGGTGCCGACGAGCGTGCGGCGCGCCGTCTCCGGCGAGACGCCGAGCTCCTTCATGGTCAGGACGGCGAGCGACTCCGGCTCGTGGAGCAGCCCGAGCGCCAGGTGCACGGGCGTGATCTCGGCGTTGCCGGCGCTGCGCGCCTCCTCCTGCGAGGCGACGACGACGTTGCGGGCGCGCGGGGTGAAGCGGCCGAAGCCCTCCTCGAAGTCGATCTCCCCGCCCGGGCCCTTGGGCACGAAGCGCTTCTGGGCGGCCTGCTTGGTGACGCCCATGCGCTTGCCGATGTCGGTCCACGACGCCCCGGAGCGGCGGGCCTGGTCGACGAAGTGCCCGATGAGGTGATCGGCCACCTCCCCGAGGTGCTCGGCGGCGAGCACGGCGTCCTGGAGCTGCTCGAGGGTGTCGGAGTGGACCGACGTGATCGCGTTGATGAGGTCGTCGAGACGGACCGGGGGCGCGGGAGTGTCTGCCATGCGTCCACCTTAGGTTGACGATGGCGGTGTTCGTCAACCCTAGGTGGACGCCGGCACCAGCCGCGCGTCGACGATGTCCGTGACGCCGACGAACCCGAGCCGCGCGTAGAGCGCGTTGCTCGTCGGGTTGTCGAGGTCGGTGAACAGCAGGACCTCGTCGGCGCCGCGCTCCCGCGCGTGCCGTGCCGCCGCCGCGGCGACCGCGGCCCCGTGGCCGTTCCCCCGGTGCGCGGGACGCGTGTAGACCGGGCCGATCCGGACGGTCCCGAGCATCACCGGCGAGGCCGACGCGTACGCGACCGGCTCACCGCCGGCGAGCGCGACGACCGCGCGCCCCTCGGCGACGGCCGCGTCCATCGCGGCCCGCGGCGGCACCGGGTCGTCCGGTGTCGCCTCGTGGTGGAACTCGAGCAGCCAGGACCAGAGGAGGTCGGCGTCGCCCGCGACCGCGCGCCGCGTCGGCGGCGGGTCGACCGGCGGCCGGAGCCGCTCGAGGCGGTGGAGCCGCTCGGTCACGACGGGCTCGGTGGTGGCGCCCCAGGCCCGCGCGAGGTGCTCGACGGTGTCGGCGGGGCCGAGGACGCGCTCCGGACACGGCTGGGCGGCGGCCCAGGCTGCCGCGGCCGCCGGCGACATCGCGCTCACCACGGGGCGGTGGGGCGGGGTCCGGGCGATCACCGCGCCGCCGTCCCCGTCCCACCAGGCGAGCTCCGGCGGCCCGTCCTCGGCCGCGGCGCCGGGCATGCGGAGGCGCTCGACGATCGTGAGGACGACCGTGCACGCGACGCGGTGCGCGCGGAGGTGGTCGGCGGTCGCGCGCCGGAACACCTCGACGTCGTCGGTGACCGTCCAGCCCATGGGCCCAGGGTCCCGGCGGCGTCGAGGGAGTTGCCGACCCGTGTCCTCGGGACACGGATCGGCAGCACCACTTGCCGAGCCGCGCTCGTGAGCAGCACCTTCGCACGCGAGAGGCGCCTCGCCACTTGCCGGACGCGCCGCTCGCAGCCGTCACGGAGCCACGGGCTCAGGGCGCCGGCGGGATCCAGAACCGCAGGGTCGGGGCGACGCGGTCGCCGTAGGGCCGCGACGAGGGCCACCCGGCGTCGAGCACACCGCCGCAGCGGCGGATGACCTCCAGCGAGCCCGCGTTGTCCTCGCGGCAGGTCACGAGGACCGGCCCGACGCCGCGGGCGCGGAGGAACGCGACGCTGCGCCGCAGGATCGCGGTCGCGTAGCCGCGGCGCCGCTCCTCGGGCAGGACGGCGTAGCCGACGTGGCCGCCCTCGACGCAGAGCGTGTCGGTGAGCGTGTGCCGGATCGACGCCCGGCCGACCACCCGCCCGCCGACGTCGGCGTACAGGAACGTGCTCGCCACCCGCCCCGGCGGCAGGCCGTCGCCGCGGTGCTCGCGGTCGAGCCGGTCGAGGTAGGCCAGCCACGGTTCGTCGTCGGGCCGGAGCCCGAAGTCGAACCCGTCCGCGGTCAGCGCGGCCTGCGCCGCGCGCGCCACCGGCTCGTCCGAGGGCAGGGGTGCGCGCAGGACCAGGTCGTCGGACACGGGTTCCACCCTGCACCGCCCGGGGTGAAGTCGCCCACGACCGGCCGAGGAGGAGCGGCCGCCGGGGGACCATGGAGGTCCCAGCCGAAGGAGACCCGCGGTGCCGGCCACGCCCACGGACGCGTCCACCCCCGACCTGGTCGTCCCCCACAGCCCCCGGCTGTCGAACCTCCGCGACGTCGGCGGGATGCCGACGCTCGACGGCGGCCGCACGCGCCCCGGCGTGCTGTGGCGCTCCGACGCCCCGCTCGAGGGCGACACCACCGAGGGTCCCGGTGGCCTGCCCTGGCCGCCCGGCAGCGTCATCGACCTGCGCAACCCCATCGAGCTGCCCGCGGTGCACCCGCTGCCCGCGCTCGGGTCGGAGCTGACGACGCTGTCGCTGATCGCGTCGCTGGCCCCCGCCGAGCAGGCACGCGGCCGCCGCGGCGAGCTCGACGCCGGCGAGCTCTACCTCCTGTTGGTCGAGTCGATCGGCGCGACCTGGCTGCCGCAGCTCGTCGGGATCGCCGCGTACGGGCCGGGCCCGCTGCTCGTGCACTGCGCCGCCGGCAAGGACCGCACCGGCGTCGCCGTCGCGCTCCTGCTCCGCGCCGCCGGGGTCGACCGCTCCACCGTCGCCGCCGACTTCGCCGCCACCAACGACCACCGCGCCGCGCTGCGGGACCGGCTCGTCGCCCAGGGCGCGATCGACGCGTCGGTCGAGGCGAGCCGCATCGGCGTCACACCCGAGCACATCGAGCCGGTGCTCGACCTGCTCGACGACGACCCGTGGGCGCCCCTGCGCGACGCCGGCGTCCCCGACGCCGACCTCGCCGCGTGGCGCGCTCGCCTCGTCGAGGGCGCCTGACTGCGGCCGTCCGGGGGAACCGCCGGCCGACGCTGTGCCACGCCACAACGGCGTCGTCGTGATCTCTGTGGGCGGGCACAGTGCCCGGCCGGGGTCCCTCCCCGAAGACTGGACGGTGTGCGGGTCCACCAGGCCCGCGAGGCGCCGATCGACTTCGAGGTGACCCGGATGAACGACCCGACGACGTGCCCCTGCTGCGGTGTCGTGGTCATGCCCCGCGAGATGTCCTACGACTTCGACGGCGAGACCGTCGCGTCGCTGACGCGGGAGGTCGCCTACCTGCGCGCCACCGTGGCTCGGCTGCGCGGCGCCCCGGTCGCGCCGGTGCTCCCGGCGCCCCGGGCGATCGAACGGACGGTCGAGCGGCCCATCGAGGCCGTCAGCGCCTGACGCGGGCCCCGTCGGATCCGTCCGCGGCGGCCCGCAGCCGGGTCACGGCGGTCGTCGGGTCGAGGCCCGGCACCGCCGACCCCGGCCAGCGCACGACGACGCCCTCGACCAGCGCGGCGGCCTCGGCGACCAGCTCGGCCGCCAGCGACAGCCCGGTCCGCGCCGCGTCGGGACCGTCGCCGGCCCGGCGCATCGGCTCGACCACCGTGTCGGGCACGACGATGTCGGGCACCTCGTGGCGCAGGTGCTCGGCCTGGGCGTAGCCGGTGAGCGCGCCCACCGAGGCCAGCACCGGCACCCGCCGGCCGGCGGCCGTCAGCGCGTCGAGCACCGTGCGCAGCCGGTCGACCTCGAACACCGGCCGCGTGACCAGGAACTCCGCCCCCGCCTCGACCTTCGCCACCGCCCGCGCGGCCTCGTGCTCGAGGTCGTCGGCACCGGGCGTGATGCGCGCACCGAGCCGGAACGCCGTCGCCGTGCCCAGCTCCTGACCGTCGGCGTCGACGCCGTGGTTGAGGTCGGCGGCCAGGCGCATCAGCTCGAGCCCGTCGACCTCCCACACACCGTCGCCGACGGCCTGCTCGGCGTGCACCGGCGGGTTGCCCGTCTCGCACACCAGCGTCCGCACGCCCAGGGCGTGCAGCCCGAGCAGATCCGCCTGCAGGGCGAGCAGGCTGGTCTGCCAGCTCGTGACCGTGAGCGCGGTGTCGACGTCGACGCGGTCGTGCAGGTGCACCGCGAGGCCGGTGGTGCTCGTGGTGGCGCGCCGGGCGCGGGACCGGCTGACCCACAGCACCGACGCCCCGCCCGAGACCGCGCGCCGGGCGCGGGCCAGGTGCTCGTCGGGGCCGCCGGCGCCGGCGACCTCGGCGGCGATGAGGAACTCCCGCGACGCCGGGCGCCCGCGCAGCCAGCGCTCCACCGCGCCCCGCCCCGGGCCCGGCTCGTCGATCTCCTCGTCGGGGGCGGGCGCCGGGTCGGGCTCCGCGCGCGGGGCGGGGACGACACGCTCGTGACGGGGAGCCGCCGGGGGCGACCAGGCGTCGTGCGTGGTCAGCGCCCGGGCCGCCGCGGCCGTGTGCTCGGGCGTCGTCCCGCAGCACCCGCCGACGAGGCGCGCGCCGGCCTCGACGTAGCGCAGCACGTAGCGCGCGAAGTGCTCGGCGTCGCCGGCGAAGCGCACGCTGCGGTCGGCGACGACGTGGGGCAGGCCGGCGTTCGGCTGCGCGGACAGGGCCGGCCCTCCGGTCGGGCCCATCCGGCGCACGACGTCGAGCAGGCCCTGCGGGCCGAGCGTGCAGTTGGTGCCGACGGCGACGGCCCCGGCGTCGACGAGCCGGGCGACGACGTCCGCGGGCGACTCCCCCGCGGCGGTCAGGAGGTCGCCGTCCTCGTCGACGAAGGTCGCCTGGGCGACGACGGGCAGGTCGGTGACCTCCTGCACCGCGCGGATCGCGGCGAGCAGCTCGCCGGCGCGGCTGAACGTCTCGAGCACGACGAGGTCGACGCCGCCCTCGACCAGCGCCTCGACCTGCTCGCGGATCGCGATCGCCGCCCGCGCCTCCTCCACCGGGACGGCGAGCCCGGGCGGCGTCGCGGGCGACACGGAACCGGCGACCCAGGCCGGGCGTCCAGCGGTGTCACGGACGCCGGCGGCGAGGCGGGCGCCGGCGAGGTTGATCTCGCGGACGCGGCGGGCGAGACCGTGGCGCTCGAGGCGGGGGCGCGAGGCGGCGAAGGTGTGGGTCTGCAGGACGTCGGCGCCGGCGGCGAGGTAGCGCTCGTGCAGCGCCGAGACCAGCTCCGGGGCGATCACGCAGAGTTCGGCGCCGTGGCCCTCGACGAGCCCGCCGCTGGCGCGCGCGAGGGTGCCCATCGCGCCGTCGCACAGCAGCACGCGGCGCCCGAGGGCCTCGGTGAACGACTCGCTCACCCCTCCATCTCCCCGAGGATCTCCAGCGCCATCTGGGCGGCGAGACGGTCGCGGTAGGCGTCGAGGTCGAGGCCGGACAGCTCCTCGGCGCGCCGCAGCCGGTAGCCGACGGTGTTCGGGTGGACGTTGAGCACCCGGGCGACGCGCTGCGGGCTGCCGTCCTCGCGGAAGTAGCGCGCGAGGGTGCGCAGCAGCTCGACGGTGCGCTCGGAGCGGTCGGTCGCGAGGCGGCCGAGCACCTCGCGGGCGAAGGTCCGCGCCGCCTCGGGGTCGGGGATCTGCAGCAGCAGGCGGTGCACGCCGAGGTCGTCGAAACGCAGCACGCGCCCGGCGCGCCCGAGCCTCCGGGCGGCGACGAGGGTGCGGCGGGCCTGGTCGTAGGACGTGGCGATCTCGCCCGGGTCGCGGACCGTGCCGCCGACGGCGACGGTGACCGGCCACTGGGCGTCCGGGTCCGGCACGCGGCCGCGCGCGAGGCGGCGGGCGCAGGCGGCCCCGACGGTGGCCGGGTCGGCGGTCTCGGGGACGACGGCGACGGTCTCGGTGTCGCGCACGACAGTGAGCGCGGAGGGGGCGGCGGCGAGCAGGTGCTCCTCCGCCTCGCCGAGCAGGCTCGCCGGCCCCGCGCCGTAGGCGCCGTCGTCGTCGGGCGACACGACGACGACGCGGTGGTCGACGCCGGCGTCGTAGCCGACGTGCTCGGCCCACTGGGCGGCCTGGTCGGCGTCGCGGGCGCGGTCGAGCAGCAGCCCGGAGACGAGGTCGCCGCGCACCTGGCCCGCGGCGGTGGCGAGCACCCGGTCGCGTCCGGCGATGACGCCGACGACGGTCGCGGCGTGCTCGGCGACGAGCAGCAGGACGTCGTCGCCCGCAAGCGTCTCGGGGCGGTCGCGGGCCGCGGTGTCCTCCTCGGCGAGCAGGAAGGCGGGGACCTCGCGGCCGAAGAGCACCGGCGCGACGACCTGCACGCGGCGCCCCGGACCCGGCACGCGCAGGGCGCGCCCGGCGGTCGCGGCCACCTCGAGGGTCCGGGGCCACACGGCGCTGCGGGCGTCGGCGCGCACGAGGGCCGAGGCCTCGGCGATGCCCATGCCGGGCGCGGCGGCGGCGAGCACCTCGCCCGCGGGCCCGACCACGGCGGCGAGCACCCCGAGCTCGCCGGCCATCACCGACGCGACGGCCTGGGCGTCCACCGAGGGCGCGGCGACGAGCCCCGAGAGCCGGCGGTAGAGCGCGACGAGACCGCGCGCACCCGGGGCGTCGGACCCCGGGGCGTCCGGGGGTGTCGTGCGCACCTCCCTCGTCGTCACGGGCGCATTCTCCCCTGTCACGGGCGTTCGCGGGGCTCGTGCGGCGATCAGAACCGACTCGGCACCGATACCCCGCGCGGTCGGCGACGCCCGGACGGGTCATGATCGGGGCTCCACACCGACCCGGGAGGACCCGTTGTCCGATCGCGCTCCCCGCATCGCCGTCGTCTTCTACTCCGCGACCGGCAACGTGGCGAAGCTCGCCGAGTCGCTCGCCGAGGGCGCCCGCGAGGCGGGCGCCGAGACCCGCGTCCGCCCCGTCGCCGAGCGCGCGCCGGCCGAGGCGATCGAGGCGAACCGGCGCTGGAAGGCGTGGGTCGAGGACAATCCGTACGACACCGTCGCCTCGCTGGACGACCTGGAGTGGGCCGACGGCCTGGCGCTCGGGAGCCCGACCCGCTTCGGCAACAGCGCCGAGCAGCTCAAGGCGTTCCTCGACACCACCGGCGGCCTCTGGGCGCAGGGCAAGCTCGCGGGCCTCGTCGGGACGTCGTTCACCAGCGCCTCGACGGGCCACGGCGGGCTCGAGGCGACGATCCTGTCGATGAACAACGTGCTCTACCACTGGGGCGCGCTCGTCATGCCGCTCGGCTACGCCGCCGACCCGTCGCTGATGTCGTCGGGCAACCCGTACGGGGCGTCGTGGGTGTCGCGGAAGTCGGCGGAACCGGACGACGCCGCGCTCCAGGCCGCCCGCGTGCAGGGCACCCGGCTCGCCCGGATCGCCGACAGGCTGAAGGACTGACCGGCCTCCGTGAGTGATTTCCTGCCCTATAGGGCAGAAAATCACTCACATGCTGGAGGGGTACGCCGAGGCGGCGCAGGCGGTCAGCGGGCTGGTCGGGCGGATACCGGAGGACGCGTGGGACCGCCCGGGGCTCGGGGAGTGGGACCTGCGCGCGCTGGTCGGGCACACGAGCCGCTCGTTCGTCACCGTGCTCACCTACCTGGAGCGCCCGGCGGACACCGAGGACATCGACTCGCCGGAGGGCTACTACGCGCTCCTGCCCTCGATGACCGGCGAGGGGCTCGACCAGGCGGCTGTGGCCCAGCGGGGGCGTGACGCGGGGGCGGCGCTCGGTGACGACCCGGCGGCGGCGTTCACCGCGCTCGCCGGGCGGGCCGTCGCGGCCGCCCGCGCCGCCGACCCGGACGCGCTGATCGCCTCGATCGCCGGCGGCCTGCGCGTCGCGTCGTACGTGCCGACGCGCACCGTGGAGCTGGTGGTGCACGGGCACGACATCGCCGCCGCCACGGGCCTCGAGGTCGCGTTCACCGACCACACGATCACGCAGGTGGCGACGGTGCTCGCGCGGACCGGCGTGCGCCTGGGGCACGGGCGGCTCCTGCTCGACGCGCTCACCGGCCGCGCCCCGCTGCCCCCGGGCTTCTCGGTGGTCTGACGGGCGAAGCCCAGGTGAGTGGAGTGGGTCGCCCCGGCGACCCATTCGACTCACGTGCGGAGCGTCAGGCGGCCGAACCCACGGTGGCGACGAGGTCGTCGAAGCGGGCCGCGAGGTCGAGGTCGTCGACGGTGACGACCTCCTGGCGCTCGGTCCGCGCGCGTACGGTCAGCGTCGTGGGTGTGCGGTCGAGGATCCGCAGCCGCCGGCCGGTCTCGCTCTCGACGGCGCGCAGGCGCTCGAGCAGCAGGTCGAGGTGCTCCGAGGGCAGCGCGACGGTGCGCTCGATGCCGCTGCGGTCGCCCGACCACTCCGTGAGCTCGCCCTGCAGGGTGCGGTCGAGCTCGTCGGCGTCGACCGGCTGCGGGCGGCCCTGCGCGCCCTCGGACGCGGCGTCGGGCGGCAGCGTCGGCCCGGAGCCGAGCAGCGAGGGCGGCAGCACGCGGGTGATCCGGTCGCCGAGGTCGCCGTCCTCCGCCCGGAGCTGGCCGGTGACCGCGGTCAGCGCGTAGCGGGCGCGTTCGGCGGGCCACCCGGTACGGCGCGCCACCTCGTCGACGAGCCCGGTCTCGGTGGGCTCGCCGCCGTCGTTCTGGCGGTCGACGCCGGACTCCTGCTCGAGCAGCTTCGGCAGCGCCGCCGCGAGCGCGTCGCGGTCGTCGGCGGGCAGGTGCGCGGCCACGGTCGCGAGCACGGCGTCGGCGGCGCGGCGGGCGTCGTCGGTCGAGGCGAAGCCACCCCGGGTGGCGACGCCTGCGAGGAACTCCTGGTGTCGCATGGATCCGGGCCTACCCGGCACCCCGTCCCTCGTACCTCGACAGAACGTCGACGACGTCCCCACCGCACCGGTCCAGACGTAGACCATCAGCGCCGCGCGGTCGTCGGTCTCCATCCCGTGCGGCTGCCAGGGCGCATGGTGGATCCAGGTCCCCGCCGGCTCCGGGGCCGGGGGGTCGTCGAGCCCGTGCACCCAGCGGATCGTCGCCGTCGGCAGGTAGCGCTCCTCGGCCGGGTGGTGGTGCGGCGGGTAGCGCACGCCGGGCCCGAGCAGCAGGAGCCCGGCCGCGACGTCCGGCGCCTGCGCGAGCGTCGCGTGCGCGTAGCCCGCGAGGAACGACGGGTCGGGCGGGTCGGCGACGTACGCCGCGGTCTGCCCCCACGCCACGCCGGTCGCCAGCGGGCGCAGGAGGCCGGCGAGCTCGGCGTCGACCTCCTCGCCCGCCCGCGCGAGCGCGTCGTCGAGGTGCGCCAGCACCGGGAGCGCCCCTGGCTCCCCGCGCCGCGGCTCCGCGGGGAGCCCGTCGAGCACCGGCGCGAGCCGGCGCCGCAACGCCTCCCAGGGCGACACCCTCAGTCCAGCGCCCGGCGGACGAACCCCTGGATGCCGATCGCCCCGAACAGCGCGCACGACGCGACGAGCGCCAGCAGGCACACCCACCCCGCGAGGTGCGGCACCGACGGCGTCAGCGCACCGCGCAGCCCCTCGGAGATGTAGGTGATCGGGTTGAGCGCGCAGACCACCTGGAACCAGCGCAGGTTCTCCAGCTGCAGGAACGGGAACTGCGTCGAGCCGGTGAACAGCAGCGGCGTGATGACCAGCGCGAACACCACGTTGATCTTCCGCGGCGACACCAGCGTGCCGATGCACAGCCCCGCGGCCCCGCCGGCCAGCGAGCCGAGCACCAGCAGCAGCGCCGAGAACGGCAGCCCCGAGAGCTGCCAGTCGACGTTGCCCAGCACCAGGTAGCCGACCGGGATCATCACCAGCGAGCCGAACAGGCCGCGCGACGCCCCGAACACGATCTTCTCGACCGCGACCAGCCGCGTCGACAGCGGCGCGAGCAGGCGGTCCTCGATCTCCTTGGTGTACGAGAAGTCGATCACCAGCGGGATCGCGGTGGCCTGCACGGCCACGAAGAACGCGTTCAGCGCGAGCAGCCCGGGCAGGAGCAGCTGGGCGTAGCCCGGCGTCACGTAACCGAGCTGGCCCAGCACCACGCCGAACACGAACAGCAGGAAGAACGGCTGCATCAGCACCTGGCTGATGAAGGTGCCGAACTCCTTGCCGGTGACCGCGATGTCGCGGCCCAGCACCCCGAGGAACGCCCGGCCCTGGCCCGGCCCCGCCCGATTCGGTGTCGCCGTCGTCGGCGCGCTCAGCGTCATCCGTTCCGGCTCCCCATCGGCGTGCTCGTCTGACCGCTCCGCGTCACCGCAGGCCCCTTCCCGTGAGATCGATGAACACGTCCTCCAGCGTCGGCTCGCCGAGCTCGACCTGGGTCACGGTGCCGCCGCCGTCGGCCACCGCCCCGAGCACCGGGGCGAGCGCGGCACCGGCCTCGCCGTCGGCGCGCACGCGCAGCCGCGAGGCGCTCTCGTCGGAGCGGTCCTCCACCCCGGCCACGCCGCGCACCTCCTTGATCCGCCCCTGCAGCGCGCCCGCGTCGGCCCCGGTGAGCACGAGGTCGATCGTCGCCTCGCCGGGCAGGCCCGCCACCAGCGCGGACGGCGTGTCGAGCGCGAGCAGCCTGCCGTGGTCGACGATGCCGACGCGGTCGGACAGCTTGGCCGCCTCGTCCATGTCGTGGGTGGTGAGCACGACCGTCACGCCCGAGGCCGCCAGCTCGACCACGCGGTCGTGGACGAACAGGCGGGCCTGCGGGTCGAGCCCCGTGGACGGCTCGTCGAGGAACAGCACCTGCGGGGCGTGCATGAGGCCGCGCGCGATGATCAGCCGCTGGGCCTGGCCCCCGGAGAGCTCGTCGGGGTTGGTGGTCGCCTTCTCCGACAGGCCCATGCGCTCGAGCAGCTCGTCGGCCAGCGCGCGGCGCCGCGAGCGCGGCACCCCGTGGTACGCGGCGTGCCAGACCAGGTTGCCGCGGGCGTCGAGCGAGCGGTCGAGGTTCGGCCGCTGCGGCACGACGCCGAGCACGGCCCGCGCGGCCACCGGGTCGGCCGTGACGTCGATGCCCGCGACCGTCGCGCGCCCCGCCGTCTTGGTGACCCGCGTGGTCAGCACGCCGACCGTGGTCGTCTTGCCCGCGCCGTTGGGGCCGAGCAGCCCGAACACCTCGCCGCGCCGGACCGCGAAGCTCAGCCCGTCGACCGCGGGCGTGGTGCTGCGCCCGTAGCGCTTCACCAGATCGGCCACCTCGACCGCCGGCGCGGCGTCGTCGGCCTCGCTCCCGGCCGACGGTCGCGTCGTCGTCTGCGTGCTCACCGGCGGTCCTCTCCTGTGCGCCGAACCGTTCGGCGAACGCCGTCGCGACGCTACGCCGGGGGCCCGACACGCTCTTGTCGATTTCGGTGGTGCCCGTCAGGTTCGGACCTGGAGGAAGGTCGAGGTCAAGCACCCGACGCCGGCACCGGCACGTGCACCAGCCGCGGTCCCGGTCCCGCGAAGCCGCGCCGGACCGCCTCGCGCAGCGCGTCCACGGTGTCGACGGTCTCGGCCGGCACGCCGTAGGCCTGCGCGAGCGCGAGGTGGTCGACGGCGGGCAGGTCGAGCCCGGGCACCTTCGGCGTCCGCTCGCGGGAGGCGAACCACTTGAGGATCGCGTACTCGCGGTTGTCGAGGACGAGCACGGTGACCGGGACCTGCAGCGACGCCGCGGTCGCGAGCGCCTGCACGGAGTACTGCAGCGAGCCGTCGCCGATCACGGCGAGCACCGGGCGCGAGGGCTCCGCGAGCCCCACCCCGACCGCCGCCGGCAGCCCGAACCCGAGCCCGCCCGACGCCGTGAAGTACGAGCTGCCCGGCCGCGTGATCGGCAGCCGCGCCTGCTGGGTGCCGCGGTGCGAGGGCGCCTCGGTGACGAGCACCGCGTCCTCCGGCCACACCCCGGCGATGGTGGCGAAGACCTCCTCGGCGGTGAGCTGCCCCTCACCCGCCGTCCGGGGCGCCTCGAGGGCGGCGCGCGGCGGCACCGCCGCCCGGTCCGACGGCCCCGGCCCGACGCGCTCGAGCAGCGCCCGCAGCGTCAGCGCCGGGTCGGCGACGACCGCGTCGCCCACGGGCGCGCGGGCCGCCTGGTCGGCGTCGGCGGTGACGTGGAACAGCCGCGTGTTCGCGGGCAGGAAGGGCCCGGGCACGTACGGGTAGTAGCGGAACACCGCCGCGCCGACCACGAGCACGACGTCGTACGGCTCGAGCGCCTC
The DNA here is from genome assembly GCF_037400335.1 of Actinomycetospora flava. Classification (NCBI taxonomy): domain Bacteria; kingdom Bacillati; phylum Actinomycetota; class Actinomycetes; order Pseudonocardiales; family Pseudonocardiaceae; genus Actinomycetospora; species Actinomycetospora flava. The sequence goes on along the minus strand of NZ_JBBEGM010000002.1, from coordinate 105,001 downwards.
GGCGAGCGGGGCGATCGCCATCGGCAGCGGGCCCCGGAACTGCGGGTGGTCGGTGGGGAAGCCGACGCGGCCCTCCACGGGCGGGGCGAACACGGCGGCGCCCGTCTGCTCCGCGAGCGCGACGGCATGGTGGAAGCCGCCGGCGGCGTCGACGTCCCCGCCGACCACCAGCGCCGGCGCCCGTGCGGTGTCGAGGGCCTCGACGATCGGGTCGAGACCCAGCGGGTCGGGCGCCGCGCGCTGGTGGACGCGGCGGCCCGCGACGTACCCCGCCGCCTCGGTGGCGGGGTCGACCTCGGCGTACCAGTCGTCCATCGGGATCGACACGAACACCGGACCCCATGGCGGTGTCGTGGCCGCGTGGATCGCCCGGGCGAGGACGGCGGGGACGTCCTGCGGCCGGGAGGGCTCGAGGGACAGCTTGACCGCGGGCCGGGGCAGCACGGTCGCGTCCGGGTTGGTGAGGAGCGCCTCGAGATTGATCATGGGCCGGACCTGCTGTCCGGCGGTGACGACGAGCGGCGCGCCGTTGGCGGCCGCGTTCACCAGGGCCCCGACCGCGTTGCCGACGCCGGGGGCGGTGTGCAGGTTCACCAGGGCGGGGCGGCCGGTGGCCTGGGCGTAGCCGTCGGCCATGCCCACCACCGCGGCCTCCTGCAGGCCCAGCACGTAGCGGAAGTCGTCGGGGAGCTCGGAGAGCATGGGGAGCTCCGTGGACCCCGGGTTGCCGAACACCGTCGTCATGCCGTGGGCCCGGAACACCTCGAGCGAGGCCTCCCGGACCGTGGGTCCGTCCGCCATGCGTGGGGTCTCCCGTCCGTCGACGCCGCGGTCAGACGGACGTGTACCCGTCAGCGGGGACTGTGGAGCCGCGAGATGCGAATGACCACGTCCGGCAGGCCGTCGCCGTCGAACTCGCGCCGCATCTCCTCCGCACGGATGGTCGCCTCGACACCCTCGTACGGCCCGTGCGCGTCGAGCTCGCTGGTCTCCGGGTCGAACACCAGGACGACGTACCCGTCGCACTCGTCCAGGTCCGCCGCCGCCGCGAGCAGAGCCGCCGATCGATCGTTCAGCACGCTGATCACCTCCACCTCGTGCATCGCCACCATGGGGCCCGGTGTGACACCTCGACGCGAAGTTGGCTCGTTCGGGTCACGAACACCAGCCGTCGGCGTGTCGAGTCGCCACGCGTTCGGACCTGTTGATCGGGATCGTTCGGCGGGCCCGCCCGCGGATGGATACGGTGCGGTGTCGTGGCCGCTGACGCACCCGTTCCCGCCGGGAATCCGTCGAACGAGGTCGTGCCGTTCGTCCTCGACGTCCCGGAGGAGCAGCTCACTGACCTGCGAGAACGCCTCCGCCGCGTCCGTCTGCCGGAGCCGGCGACCGACCCCGGCCAGGGCATCGGCCTGGACGCGGTCACCGAGCTGTGCCGTGCGTGGCTCGAGGAGCACGACTGGCGCCGGGTCGAGGACGAGCTCAACCGGCGCGGCCAGTTCCGCACCGCGATCGATGGTCTCGGCATCCACTTCCTGCACGTTCGGTCACCACGTAGTGACGCTGAGCCACTGATCGTCACCCACGGGTGGCCCGGCTCGGTCGTGGAGATCCTCGACGTCCTGGACGCCCTGACCGACCCCGGCGACGACTCCCTGCCCGCCTTCCACGTGGTCGCGCCGTCGCTGCCCGGCTACGGGTTCAGCGACAAGCCGACCGGGCCCGGCTGGGGCGTCGACCGCATCGCCGACGCCTGGGCCGAGCTCATGACCCGCCTCGGCTACGAGCGCTTCCTCGCCCAGGGCGGCGACTGGGGCGCGATGGTGACCACCCAGCTCGCCGTCCGTCACCCCGACCGCGTGGCGATGATGCACACGACGATGCCGCGGGCCCCGCGGCCCGAGGGCGCCGACGAGGCGAGCCTCGACGAGACCGAACGGCGCTGGCTCGCCGAGAGCGAGGAGTTCCGCAAGATCGGCTCGGGCTACTCCGCCCAGCAGCGCACCCGCCCCCAGACGCTCGGCTACGGGCTCGTCGACTCCCCGGCCGGCCAGCTCGCGTGGATCGCCGAGAAGTTCGTCGTCTGGACCGACGGCGACGGCTTCGGCGGCGTGCCCCGCGACCGTGTCCTGGACAACGCGACGATCTACTGGCTGACCGGCTCCGGGGCCTCCTCGGCGCGCCTGTACTGGGAGAGCTTCGGCGGCGTCGACGTCTCGAGCCCCGTCACCGTGCCCAGCGCCGTGTCGTACTTCCCCGCCGAGATGGTCAAGCTGCCCCGCGCGTGGGTCGAGGCGCGCTACACCGACCTGAAGTACTGGAACGTCCTGCCCGCCGGCGGCCACTTCGCGTCGCTGGAGGTCCCCCGCGACTTCGTCGACGAGCTGCGGGCGGCCTTCGCGCTCAGGGGATGACGACGATCTTGCCGACGTAGGCGGAGCCGGCGAACTCCTCCTGCGCGGCGTGGAGGTCGGCGAGGGCGTAGCGCGCGGCGATCCGCGGGCGGACCCGCCCGGCCACGGCGTCGGCGACCAGCTCGGCGAAGTGCGTCCGCGTGTGCATCGACGAGCCGACGAGGCTGACGTTGTGCAGGTAGAGCCGGCGCAGGTCGAGGTCCACGGTGTGGCCGCCGATCGCGCCCGCGATCACCCAGCGGCCACCGTCGCGGATGCGGTCGAGCAGGGCCGGCAGCAGCGGGCCGCCGACCACGTCGACGACGGCGTCGAGCGGCCCGCCGGCCTCCGCCGCGACGGCGTCCGCGACCGCGCCCGGCTCCGCGTCGCGGAGCACGACGCCCGCGGCGCCCGCCTCCCGCAGCGCCTCCTCCTTGCCCGGCGCCGTCAGCGCCACCACGCGCGCGCCCCGGGCCGCCGCGAGCTGCACGGCCGCGAGGCCCACGCCGCCCGAGGCCCCGGTGACCAGCACCGTCTCGCCCGCCGTGATCCGCCCGCGCGCGAGCATCCCCGCCGCGGTGCCGTAGGCGACCGGGAGGCAGGCGAGCTCCTCGTCGGACAGCGGGGAGGCGCCGACGTCGTGGGCGCGGTCGTCGAGGCAGACGACGTACTGCGCGAAGCCCCCGTCGGCCTCGCTGCCGAGCAGCCCGATCGGGCCGGCGTCCGGGCCGTCGCCCTCGTAGAACGCGTTGTCGACGACGACCCGCCGGCCCACGCGGGCCGCGTCGACCCCCTCGCCCACCGCGGCGATCTCGCCGGCGATGTCGCCGCCCTGGATGCGCGGAAAGGTGATCGGGCCCCGCCAGCCGGCGAGAGCGTCCGGGTCGCCGGGCAGCCCGTAGGCGCCGCGGCGGGTCCAGAGGTCGGTGTTGTTCAGGGCGGCGGCGGCCACCCGCACCAGCACCTCGCCGGGCCCGGGTCGCGGCACGGGGACCTCGCGGATCTCGAGCGCCTCCGGCCCCCCGTGCCGCGTCAGCACCGCCGCGCTCATCGTCTCCGGGATCATGTCCACCTCCGACTACACTGGTCTGTGAAGTCCTCACACTACACAGATCTGTGAAGGCAGCGCATGACGACCATGACCCCCGGCGCCCGGCGCATCCTCGACGTCGCCGCGGAGCTCTTCTACGCGCACGGGATCCACGCGGTCGGGGTGGACACGATCGCCGCGGAGTCCGGCGTCACCAAGCGCACGCTCTACGACCGCTTCGGCTCCAAGGACGTGCTCGTCGCGACCTACCTGCGCGAACGCGACGAGCGCTGGCGCGCGCGGGTGAGCGCCGCGGTCGCGGCGGAGAGCGAGCCGGCGCGCCGCGTCCTGGCCCCGTTCGCGGTGCTGGCGGACTGGGTCGCGGAGGGCACGAGTCGCGGCTGCGCGTTCGTCAACGCCTTCGCCGAGATCGACGACCCCGGCCACCCGGCCTTCGCCGTCATCCGCGACGAGAAGCGGTGGTTGCGGGACCTGTTCGCCACCGAGCTCGCCGGGGCGGGCGTGGCCGATGCCGAGACGCCGGCCCGGCAGCTGCTCGTGCTGCACGAGGGCGCGCTGGTGACGCACGCGGTCGCCGCCGAGCCCGGGGTGCCCGCGGCGACGGAGGCGGCGGCGCGGCTCCTGGTGGACGCGGCGCTCAGCTGAGGCTGTCGACGGGGTCGGCGCGGGCCAGCGCCGGGTCGTCGGCGGCGAACGTGCGGGCGCGACCGGGACCGCTGGTCGCGGTCTCGAACCGGGCGGTGACGCGGCCGTGCCCGCTGCCCTGCACCCAGCCGTGGCCGTGCTCGGTGTGCGCGAGGTCGTCGCCGGTGCGCCACTCGCGGCGGGGTTCCGGCTCGGGCTCCTCGGGGGTCTCCGGGGTCGGCGCCGGCGTCGGTTCCGGCGTCGGCGTCCCCGGGAACAGCGCCTCCTGCACCGCGGTGGTGAGCCCGGAGAACGAGACGCCGACCAGCCGCACGCCGGCGTCGGGGAGGGCGGCGACGGCGAGGCGCTGGGCGGTGTCGGTCAGGGTCGCGAGGTCGGTGGTGGCGTCGGGGTGGGTCTCGGCGCGGCTGGTGGTGCCGAACGACGCGCTGCGGATCTTCACGCTGACCGTGCGGGCGGCCCGGTGCGAGGCCACCAGGCGCTGGTGGGCGCCCTCGGCGAGCTCGGCGACGGCGGCGCGGACGGAGTTCAGGTCCGAGAGGTCCTCGTCGAACGTGGTCTCCGCGCTGACCTGCTTGGCCTCGCCCCGCTCGACCAGCGGGCGGTCGTCGAGCCCGCGGGCGAGCCGGTGCAGCCCGGTGCCGACGGCCGACCCGAGCAGCGCGGTGACGTCGGTGGCGTCCATCGCGGCGAGCGCGGCGACGGTCTCCACGCCGCTGCGGTGCAGCGTGGCCTCGGCGACCGGGCCGATCCCCCACAGCGCGCGCACCGGCAGCGGGTCGAGCAGCGCGCGCTCGCCGCCCTGGGCCACGACGTGCACGCCGTCCGGCTTCGCGAGCCCGGACGCGATCTTGGCGACCTGCTTGCCCGACCCCGCCCCCACCGACACCGCGAGCCCCGTGACCGCGCGGACCTCGGCCCGCAGCTTCTCGGCGAAGGCGCGCACGTCGTCGGCATCGGCGTCGGCGAGCGCCTCGGGCTCGGCGAAGGTCTCGTCGTAGGCGACCTGCTCGAGCACCGGCGCCCACGCCCGCACGACACCGAAGAAGCGCTCGGAGAGCACGCGGTACAGCGCGGTGCGCGGCGGCAGCGCCGTGGCGTGCGGGCAGAGGCGCCGCGCCTGGCCCATCGGCATCGCCGAGCGCGCCCCGCACGCCTTCGCCTCCCCGCTCGCGCCCGCCACGATCCCGCGCGGCCCGAGGCCGCCGACCAGCACCGGGCGCCCACGCAGCGTGGGACGGGTCAGCTGCTCCGCGGACGCGAAGAACGAGTCGAGGTCGAGGTGCAGGACCCAGCGGGGCACCGGTTCAGGATGCCCCGAGCGACCACAGCTCGTCCGGGCGACGCAGCACCGCGGTCGCCCCGGCCGCCCACAGCGCCCCCTCCCGGGTCCCGCCCCAGCCCACGCCGACCGGGACGAGGCCGTGCGCGCGGGCGGCCTCGAGGTCGGCGGGGCTGTCGCCGAGCATCGGCGTGCCCGGCGCGGCCGCGGTGACGCCGAGCCCCAGCAGCGCCTCGCCCACCACGGCCGCCTTGCCCGCGTACCGCCCGTCGACCCCGCGCCCGGCGACGCTGGCGAAGCACCCGCGCAGGCCGAGGTCGTCGAGCACCCGGCGCGCGGTCGCCGTGCCCGCCGACGTCGCCACGGCGAGGTCGACCCCGCGCGCGTGCAGGGCCTCGACCAGCGCGGCGACGCCGGGCGCCGGGCGCGTCGCGCCGGGGACGGTGAGCGTGCCGTCGAGGTCGAACACGACCGCGGGGAACGGAGGCGTCACACCCGCGAGTGTCGCGGTTCGGGGGACGGGGCGCCGGGGACCCGCCGCTCATGGGTTACGACGTCACGCAGGTGCAGAAGTCGCTCGCCGGGTTCCAGTACCCGGGCGGCCCGGACGACCTGGCGCAGCACGCCAGCTCGCAGGGCGCCGACCAGCAGCTGGTCGACACCATCAAGGGCCTCGACAAGGAGCAGTTCGACGGCCCGAACGCCGTCATGAAGAAGCTCAGCGAGGCCGGGGCGCTCGGCGGCAGCTGAGCCGCACGCCCGCCCCCGGAACGAACGAACGGCGCTCTCGCTGCTTGCGATGCAACGAGAGCGCCGTTCGTTCGTCCGGTGGGCGGAGGTCAGTGCGGCAGCGTCGGCAGGCCCCGCTTCACCATGTCCCGCGCGCCCTCGAGCGTGCCGTCGCCGAGCCACGTGTTCGGGTCGAGCTGCGAGAGGTTCCAGCCGCCCGGGCGCACGCGGGTGCCGTAGAGGAACGTGTCCTTGTTCTCGACCCACTGGATCTCGTAGTCGATCGGATCGGGTCCGCCGGAGCTCCACCGCCACGCCGCGCCCGACCCCCGCGACGTCTCGTGCAGCTCGACGCCGTCCACCTCGATGGCCATGCCCACCCCTATCCGGCCCCGGTGAGCCGATCGGAGCAGGAATCTACCGGCCGTCCGGCGCGATGGGCACGTCCTCTCAGGCGGCCGAGCGCGGTGCCCAACCCTCCCGGGTGAGGGCTCCGACGATGCGCACGGCCTCCCGCCGGTGCGCGTCGGCGCGGTGGCTGGTCCAGCTCCACTGCTCGCACTCGGCGTGCAGGAGGTGGCAGACGACGGTGATCGCGTGCTCCCGGTCGCCGGCCGGGACGTCCGCCTGCCGCGGGCGCGCGCCCGGTCTCATCAGCTGGGCGACGGGCGAGTGAGCGGGTACGACACTCATGACGGACCTCCCCTGCGGCGGCCGGAGGGCTCCGGCCGACCCGGGTCGTGCGCAGCGGCGACCTCGACGCGTGGCCTGACCCCACCGAGAGTGACCGGTCGGGGACCGGCGGGAAACAGCCAGGGGACCCAGGCCACAGCACCCGGGTGGGGACGTTCGCCACAGCGGCGGGACCGCCGGTCCCGGCATGATGCTGCGCATGGCCACAGCAGAGCAGCCGACGGCCGGGTGGAGCGTCGAGCTCGACACGACCCCGGGACGCCGCCAGGCGCAGGAGGAGTTCCTGCTCCACCACGCCGACGGCACCGACGAGCGGATCACGCTGCACGACTACGCCCGCGTGTACGACGTTCCCGGGCTGTACGAGGAGGTCGTGCAGCGCCGCCTCGAGTGCGCGTCACCGCAGACCGTGGCCGCCGCCCTCGTCGAGGCCGCGGCCGGGGAGGGGCGCGACCCCGCCGAGCTGCGGGCCTTCGACCTCGGCGCCGGCAACGGCGTCGTCGGCGAGGAGCTGCGGGCCCGCGGCGTCACCGTCGTCGCGGGCGCCGACGGGATCCCCGAGGCCCGCGACGCCGCCCACCGCGACCGTCCCGGGCTCTACCAGCACTACCTGGTGGGCGAGCGCCTCGACGTCGAGCAGGTCACGGCCATGGTCGGCGAGGAGCACCTCACCGCGCTCGTCGCCGCGGGCGCCGTCGGCGAGGGGCACGTGCCGGTGGACTCGCTGGCGCAGCTGTGGGACGCGTTCCCGCCCGGCTCGTTCCTCGCGCTGACCCTGGCCGGCGGCGAGAAGGACCACGACATCACCGACGTCGAGGCGATGCTCGAGGCGACGAGCACGTCGGCGCACCGCACCCGCACGCTGGTGCGGCGCAGCTTCCGGCACCGCGTGAGCATGGCCGGCGACGACCTGACCTACCTGGTCCTGGTCGCCACCAAGGATTAGCCCGCCCCACCCCGCACGAGCACGAGCCGCGGCCGGGCCGCGTCCGGCGTCGTCGCCGGTCGGCTCGGCTGCGGTCCCGGACGCGTGCCGGGGTGCGGTCCACGACGGGGGCGGCGGGTCCGCGCGCTGGTGCCCACGAGGCCGACGAGGTCGTTGACGAGGTCGTCGGCGAGCTCCTCGGAGAGCACGCCCCCGCCCGCGTAGTCGTCGAGCACGTCGAGGCCGCGGCGCCACGGGGTCCCGGTCGCCACGCCCGTCTCGTCGAGCGCGCCGATCTCGTCGCTGATCATCGCGGGGGACGTTAGCGCTGGTGAAGCGTCGATCTCGCGCTCGATGAGCCCATGGAGTGACCACTCGACCGAGGCGCGATCGAGCCACGCCCCGACTCGGGATCACCTGTCCGGCGGCGTGTCGCGCCCGGCGTGGCGTCCGGCGACCTCGCCGACCGACGGGTGCGGCCCGCGGTGAGGTGGGCCACGATGATCCGGTGGAGACTCACGCGACGCGACCCCACCACGTCGCCGTCGTCGGTTCCGGGCCGTCGGGCTTCTACGCCGCGGCCGCGTTGCTCGACGCGGATCTGGACGTACGGGTGGACATGTTCGACCGGCTGGCCACGCCCTGGGGGCTGGTCCGCGCGGGGGTGGCCCCCGACCATCCGAAGATCAAGTCGGTGTCGTCGCAGTACGACAAGACCGCCGCGCGCGACGGGTTCCGGTTCTTCGGGCACGTCAGCCTCGGTCAGGACATCACCCGCGACGAGCTCCTCGAGCGCTACGACGCGATCGTCTACGCCGTCGGGTCGCAGACCGAGCGCCGCCTCGGGATCCCCGGCGAGGACCTGCCCGGCAGCATCGCCTCGGTCGACTTCGTCGGTTGGTACAACGGGCACCCCGACTACGTCGACCTCGCGCCGCCGCTGGACACCGAGCGCGCCGTCGTCATCGGCGCGGGCAACGTCGCCCTCGACGTCGCCCGCATGCTCCTGCTCCCCGAGGCCGACCTGCGCGCCACCGACACCGCGGACCACGCGCTCGACGCCCTCGTCGACTCCGGCGTGCGCGAGGCGGTGATCTGCGGGCGCCGCGGGCCGCGCGAGGCGGCGTTCACCACCACGGAGCTGCGCGAGCTGAACGACATCGACGACCTCGCGGTCGTCGCCGACCCCGAGCAGGTCCCCGCCGGCATCGCCGACGACGACACGCTGCCCAAGGGCACCCGGCGCAACCTGGAGATCCTGCGCGGGTTCGCCGAGAACGCCCCCGACCCCGCGGCGCGCCACCGGATGGAGTTCCGCTTCTACCGCTCGCCGGTCGAGATCCGCGGCGACGGGAAGGTCGAGGAGATCGTGCTGGCGGTGAACCGTCTCGAGACCGGCGACGACGGCCGCACGCGCGCGGTCGACACCGGCGAGCGCGAGACCGTCCCGACCGGCCTGGTGCTGCGCGCGGTCGGCTACCGGGGCATGGCGCTGCCCGGCGTCCCGTTCGACGACGACACCGGCACCGTCCCGCACACCGAGGGGCGGATCGACGGTGACGAGCACGCGCGCGAGTACGTCGTCGGCTGGATCAAGCGCGGGCCCAGCGGGATCATCGGCACCAACAAGAAGGACGCCAACGAGACCGTCCGCCACCTGGTCGCCGACCTCACCGGCCGCGAGCCCCTCGCCGCCGAGGACGACCACCACACGGCGATCGAGACGTGGCTGCGCGACCGCTGCCCCGACCTCGTCGACCAGGCCGGCTGGGCGGCGATCGACGCCCACGAGCGCGGCCGCGGTGAGCCCGACGGCCGCCCGCGCGTCAAGGTCGTCGACCGCGACGAGCTCCTCAAGCTCTCCCGCCCGTAGCCCCACGTGCGTGATCTTCTGAGCTACGACTCAGAAGATCACGCACGTGACGGCCGCCTCCGTGATCGCAGCCACACCCCGCTCCAGCCGGACATGCTGTTACCGCTACCTTGGGTATCACCTACCGCAGGTAACAGTGACCCGAGGTTCGGCCAGGAGGAACCATGACGACCGCGGAGCAGAGCACCACGCACCGGGCGGACGTCGCGAATCGACTGCTCGACTCGTCCGACCAGCTCTCGTACGACCCGCTGCGCGAGGTCGACTGGGACGGCGAGGTCGATCCCCGCCACCACGGCACCTCGCCGGAGTGGAGCACCCTCTACGGCACCGCCTACTGGGACGAGATGACCGAGGAGCAGCGCGCGGCGCTGACCCGCCAGGAGGCGGCGTCCGTCGCGAGCACCGGCATCTGGTTCGAGATGATCCTGCAGCAGATGATGATCCGGGACTTCTACGCGAAGGACCCGACCGACCCGGCCTTCCAGTGGGCGCTCACCGAGATCGCCGACGAGTGCCGGCACTCGATCATGTTCGCGCGCGGCGCCAAGAAGCTCGGGGCGCCCGCGTACCGGCCGCCGCGCCACGTGATCGAGGGCGGGCGCGTCTTCAAGACCCTCGCGCGGGGCGAGGCCGCCTACGCCGCGATCCTCGTCGCCGAGGAGGTCCTCGACGTCATGCAGCGCGACTGGATGCGCGACGAGCGCGTCGCCCCGTTCGCGCGCACGATCAACAACATCCACGTGGTCGAGGAGGCGCGCCACATGCGCTTCGCCCGCGAGGAGACCCTCGAGCGCCTGCAGGGCGCGAGCGCCGCGCGCCGGCAGTTCAACGCGCTGGTCGTCGCCTTCGCCGGCTACTTCATCGTCACCAGCATGTGGAACGGCAAGGTCTACGAGAACGCGGGCCTCGACGCCAAGCGCGCCCGGCGCGAGGCGCGGCGCAACCAGAACCACCGCGCCCTGCTGCGCTCGAGCTGCGCCGGGCTCATGGAGTTCCTCGACTCCGCCGGGCTGCTGACCCGCCCGGCCAAGGCGCTCTACCGCGCCGCGCACGTCCTGTAGGAGCGCGGGCCGCCATGCCGTACGCGATCACCCAGCTGTGCTGCACCGACGCCTCGTGCGTGGCGGCCTGCCCGGTCAACTGCATCCACCCCACGCCCGACGAGCCCGACTTCGGGACGACGGACATGCTCTACGTCGACCCGCGGACCTGCATCGACTGCGGGGCCTGCGCCGAGGCGTGTCCCGTGGACGCGGTGTTCCCGGTCGAGGAGCTGACCGGCCCGCTCGCCGACTACCCGGCGATCAACGCCGAGCACTTCGCCGGCACCGAGCCCGCCGCGCCCGACGAGGGCTCGCCGCTGTTCCACGCGTGGGGCCCGGTGCGGTTCGACCGGGTGCTGCCGGCCGACTTCCCCGAGCTCGACGTCGCGGTGGTCGGCAGCGGGCCGGCCGGGATGTACACGGTGCAGGACCTGCTGCTGCACACCACGGCGCGCGTGACGCTCTACGACCGGCTTCCGGTCACCGGCGGCCTCGTGGCGTTCGGGGTCGCGCCCGACCACCTCGACACCAAGCGCATCGGCGACTCGTTCGCCCGCTACCTCGACCACCACCGCCTGCGGCTGCGCCTCGGCACCGAGGTCGGCCGCGACGTGGACGCCGACGAGCTGGCGGCGCGCCACGACGCCGTCGTCTACGCGGTGGGCGCGCCGACGTCGCGCGCGCTGGACGTGCCCGGCGAGGAGCTGGCGGGTCACCTGCCCTCGACCACCGTGGTCGGCTGGTACAACGGCCACCCCGAGATCGGCGCCGACGCCGTGCCGACGGACGCCGAGCGCGCCGTGGTCGTGGGCACCGGCAACGTCGCGCTCGACATCGCCCGCATCCTCGCCGCCGACCCGGACCGCCTGGCCGGCTCGGCGATCGCCCCCGGCGCGCTGGAGCGCCTGCGGGCGGGCCGGCTGCGCGAGGTGACGCTGCTCGGGCGCCGTGGCCCGGAGCACGCCGCCTGGACCCGGGGCGAGCTGCTCGCGCTGCTGCGCCGCGACGACCTCGAGGTGGTCGTCGACGACGGCGACCCGCGCACGGGCGAGGCGATCGACGCGGCGGGACCCCGGGAGCACGCGGCGCTGCTGCAGGGCGTGCCGCGGCTGTCCGGCGTCTCCGGGTCCGACGGCCGGCGACGCGTCGTCCTGCGCTTCCACGCCCCCGTCGAGGCCCTGCTCGGCGACGACCACGTCACGGGCGTGCGCGCCGGCGGCACCGATCTGCCCGCCGGGCTCGTCGTGCGCGCCATCGGCCACCGCGGCCGGCCCACCCCCGGCCTGCCCTTCGACGAGGCCACGGGCACGGTGCCGAACGACGCAGGCCGCGTGGACGGCCACCCCGGCACCTACGTCGTCGGGTGGATCAAGCGCGGGCCCGGCGGCGGCATCGGCCGCAACCGCCGCGACGCCGCCGAGACCGTGGCCTCGCTGATCGAGGACGGGAAGGACCACGTCATCGGCGCCCACCCCCGCCGCCGACGCTTCCTGCGCCGCCTGACCCGTATGTGAGTGCTTTCCGGCCCTATAGGGCCGGAAAGCACTCACGATGGGACGGTCAGGCCACCGCGATCCGGCACTCGGCGGCGGCCTCGGGCGTCGCGAGCACCGTGGAGACGTAGACGCCGACGTGGTGGCGGATCTCGGCGTCGAGGTCGCCGAGGCGGCGCAGGAACACCCCGCCGACTCCGCGCGTGCGGATGTCGGCGTCGATGTCCTCGGGCCGCACCGGGTCGACGTCGATCTCCACCGCGCCGACCGTCGCCCGCCCGGCGAGCCCGACGCGCACCTGGAGGTCGACCTCCGCCGGGATGCGGCGGGATCCGATCTCGACGGTGACGTCGAGGGACACCGGGATGCACACGACCACGCGCGTCACCCCGTCGCGCCAGGCCCGCAACCGGCCCACCGAGCCGGTCGCCGACGCCGTCGCCATGTCGTGCGGGCCGGCCGGGACCGGGCCGAACGTCACCGTGGGGCCGATGAGGCCGGCGACGACGTCGACGGCGCGCTTCGGGTTGGCGATCGCCAGCACCGTGTCGAGGTCGAGCCCGTGCGCCGCGGCCTCCCGCTCCGCGACCTCGCGCCCCTCCTCGTCGAGGGCCGCCATCAGCCGGCCGTCTCGAGCTCGCCCGCGAACTCGACCGCGAACGGCGGCCTCGACGTGCCCGCGAGCCGGTAGCGGCCCCACGGGTCGACGTCGGAGAGCTCGCCGTCGGCCGCGCCGACCGGCGTGACGACCCGCGCCGGCCGCTTCCGGCCGCCCAGCGCGGCGTCCAGCTCGGCGTGCGCCGCGACGCGCCCGTACCAGTGGTACCGGCCGTCGAGGGGCTCGAAGTGTCCGACGAGGGTGATCGCGACGGCGTACTCGGCGTCGTCGACCGTCAGGGTCGCCGGGCCGGTGTAGCCGTCCTCGTCGTGATCGTGGTCGTGATCGTGCTCGGGTGCTGCCGCCGGCGTCATCGCTCCGGGCTCCTCACTGCTCGATCGGTACTCGTGCTGCCGTCCCCCGCTCGCAGCTGGACCACCTTGTTGATCTCGAGCGGGACGTTGGGGTCGATCGTGACGCCCTGCTGGCGGGCGAAGCCGTCGATGGCCGCCCAGACCAGCATCGTCAGGTACTCGGTGACGCTCTCGCGGCTCATCGACTGCCGCTCGAGCCACCACTCCGCGGTGTTCTGGACGAAGCCGACGACGCCGTAGGCCCACGGCTCGGCGGGCCCGGAGTCGAGCCCGAAGGCGCGCAGGTAGTCGCCGAGCATCGCGGACAGCGCCGTCGCGATGATCTCCTTGTCCTCGCGGACGACGTCGGGGCCGCGGCCGTCGATCGGGGTGTGGCGGGCGAGGACCCAGTACAGGTTGGGGTAGTCGTCCAGCGTCCCGAAGAAGGCGTCGATCGACTTGCGGATGCGCGGGAGCGGCGCCTCCTCGCTGTTCAGCGCGGGGATCAGGCGGTCGAGGAGGATCTCCGTCGCCCGCTCGCCCATCGCCTCGACGAGGTCGGCCTTGTCGGAGAAGTGGCGGTAGAGCACCGGCTTGGTGACGCCGGCCTCGACCGCGACCTGCTCGATGCCGAAGTCCGGCCCGACGTCGGCGAGCACGCGCATCGCGGCCTCGACGAACTCCGCGCGGCGCTGCGCCCGGTGCTTCTCCCAGCGGGTGCGACGCCCGTCACGCGACGGGGGGCCTCCGGGGCGGTTCGGCTTGACATCGTCCGGCACGGGTCCGCACGCTACCACTGGTTACAGTTACCAGCGGTAAGACGTACACCAGGTGCGGGTTACCTCGTGTACGGCACACAGTAGCGGCAGCGGGAGGACACCCAGCGATGAGCGCGCCCACGGCGGAGAAGCAGCACCCCGACCGCCATGCAACGGCCGAGCGTCTCCTCAAGTCGTCCGCGAAGAAGTCCTACGACCCGTCCGTCGACATCGACTGGGACGCCCCGCTGCCGGCCGACAAGATCTGGGTGCCGGAGCACCGGGTGTCGCTCTACGGCACCGAGCTCTGGGAGCGGATGACGCCCGAGCAGCGCGTCGAGCTGGGCAAGCACGAGGCGTGCAGCGTCGCCTCGGTCGGCCTGTGGTTCGAGGTCCTGCTCATGCAGCGCCTGCTCAAGGACTTCTACGCCGAGGACCCGACGACGCCGCGGGCGCAGTACGCGCTCACCGAGGTCGCCGACGAGTGCCGGCACTCCCAGATGTTCGCGCGCATGGTGCACACCGCAGGCGTCGAGCCGTACGGCCCGCAGGAGAAGATTCGCCAGCTCGGCAAGCTGTTCTCGCTGGTCAGCTGGGGCCCCGCGGCCTACGGTGCGATCCTCGTCGCCGAGGAGGTGCTCGACCGCCTGCAGCGCGAGCAGGCGAACGACGAGCGCATCCAGCCGCTGATGCGCCAGGTCAACCGCATCCACATCATGGAGGAGGCGCGCCACGTCTCCTTCGCCCGCGACGAGGTCACCCGCGGGATGGCGACGCTCTCGCGCGCCGAGAAGGCCTACCAGCGCTTCATCATCGCCTACATCTCGATGTTCGTGGTGCGCAGCCTGATCAACCCGAAGGTCTACGAGGCCGTCGGCATCGATCCGGCGGTGGGCCGCCGCGCCGCACTGGGCAACCCGAACCACCGCGAGATGATCCGCTGGGCCGGGGAAAAGATCATGCCGTTCCTCGACGAGGCCGGTCTCGTCGGCCGCCCGGGCATGACCTGGTGGCGCCGGTCGTTCCTGCTGGGGGAGAGCTGAGGAAGGGGTCCGCCGTGGCGGAGCAGGTCGATCGGTTCACGACACCCGACGGGACGCGACTGCGCGTCGCCGAGTCCGGCGACGGGCCCGGCCCGACGCTCGTGCTGGTGCACGGGTGGTCGCAGGACCTGCGGACCTGGGACCGGGTGCTCGACGACCTGCGCCGCGCGGGCGTGACGTCGCGGGTGATCCGCTACGACCACCGCGGCCACGGCGGCTCGGACAACGCCCCCGAGGGCACCGCGACCATCGGCACCGCCGCCGACGACCTCGCCGCGCTCCTGCGCGAGCGCGTCCCGGACGGCCCGATCGTGCTCGCCGGCCACTCCATGGGCGGCATGTCGGTCATGGCGCTGGCCGAGCGCCACCCCGAGCTGGTCGCCGAGCGCGTCGCCGGGGTCGCGTTCGTCGCCACCGCGAGCGACGACATGGACCGCCTCGACCTCGGCCTGCCGGGGCGGCGCGGTCAGCTCGTCGCCCGCGGCGAGCACGTGCTCATCCCGTTGACCGCGCGGCTCGGCCACCGGGCGCCGGCCGGGGAGATCGGCGACGTCGGGCGCGCGGGCAGTGCCCGACCGCGGGCCCGGGCGACGGCGCTGTCCGGGGTGATCCGCGCGCTCGTCTTCGGCCGCAGGCCCCGTCGGGCCGACGTCCTCTCGGTCGCCGAGCAGGCGCTCGCGGCGCACCCGCCGAGCGTCGCGGCGTTCCGCCTGTCGATCGGCGAGCACCGGCGCCGTGAGTCCCTCGCCGCGCTGCGCGGGACGCCGACCGTCGTCCTCGTCGGCGACCACGACCGGCTCTGCCCGCAGCGCCACGCGCGCGCGATCGCGTCGTCGCTGCCCGACGCACGGATCGTGCTGCTGCCCGGCGCCGGCCACATGATCAATCTGGAGCGGGCGGACGAGGTCGCGGCGCACGTCGCCGGCCTGCTCGCCGTGCCCGCGTCGCTCACCGAGGTGATCCCGCAGGAGGAGGCCGCCCGTGCCGGGGCGTGAACGGGTGCACGAGGTCGTCGTCGTCGGCTCCGGGTTCGCCGGGCTCGGGCAGCTGCTCGCGCTGCGCAAGGCCGGGATCACCGACGTCGTGCTGCTCGAGAAGGCCGACTCGCTCGGCGGCACCTGGCGCGACAACACCTATCCCGGCTGCGCGTGCGACATCCCGTCGCACATGTACTCGCTCTCGACCGACCCGAACCCCGGCTGGTCGCGCTCGTACTCGCCGCAGCCGGAGATCCGCGACTACCTCGAGCGGGTCGCCGACGACCACGACCTGCGCGGACATCTGCGCTTCGGCCAGGAGATGACCGGCGCGACGTGGGACGAGGAGCGGCGCACCTGGACCGTGCACACCCGCGGCGGGCGCGAGTGGACCGCGCGGTTCCTCGTCTCCGGGGTCGGCGCGCTGCACCTGCCGAAGACCCCGGACCTGCCCGGCGCCGCGTCGTTCGCCGGCCCGTCGTTCCACTCCGCGCGGTGGGACCACGACGTGGACCTGCGCGGCAAGAAGGTCGCGGTGATCGGCACCGGGGCCAGCGCGATCCAGTTCGTCCCGCAGATCGCCGGGGTCGCCGCGCAGGTGCAGCTCTACCAGCGCACGCCGGCGTGGGTGCTGCCCAAGGGCGACAAGCCGCTGTCGTCGCGGCGCCGCGCGTTCCTCACCCGCCACCCGAGGGCGCACCGCGCCTACCGCGCGGCGGTGTACGCGGCGCTCGAGTCGCGGGCGGTCGGGTTCAACACGAATCCGGCGCTGCTGCGGCCCGCGGAGTGGCTGGCGACCCAGCACATCAAGGCGTCGATCGACGACCCGGTCCTCGTCGCGAAGCTGACCCCCGACTACTCGATCGGGTGCAAGCGGATCCTCGTCTCCAACGACTACTACCCCGCGCTCGCGCGCCCCGACGTCGAGGTCATCACGGGCGGGGTGCGCGAGGTCCGCGGCTCGTCGATCGTCGACGGCGACGGGGTGGAGCGGGACGTCGACGTGATCGTCTACGGCACCGGGTTCCACGTCACCGACGCCTTCGACGGTCTCGAGATCACCGGCCGGGGCGGGCGCACGCTGCGCGAGAACTGGGCCGCCGGAGGCATGGCGACGCACCTGGGGATGACGGTCACCGACTTCCCCAACCTGTTCTTCCTGCTCGGGCCCAACACGGGGCTCGGGCACAACTCGGTCGTGTTCATGATCGAGTGCCAGACGCGCTACGTGGCGCAGGCGATCGCGACCGTGCACGAGACCGGGATGGGCGGGCTCGACGTGCGCGCCGAGGTGCAGCAGCGCTCCAACGCCGCGGTGCAGCGGCGCCTGGACAAGGGCATCTGGACGCGCGGCGGGTGCACGAGCTGGTACCTGGACGCGGCGGGCGTGAACCGGACGATCTGGCCGGGCTTCACGGTGCGGTACTGGTGGGAGACGCGGCGGTTCGACCCGACCGACTTCGAGTTCTTCGGACGGGCGGCGGACGCGGCAGAAGCCTCCGCACCGGCCGGCGACGACCGCTCCGTCACCCCGGAGCCCGTCCCCGTCGGCTGAGGTATCGAGGCACGGGGTGTCCCAGCGTGGGGGCCACGCTGACGTCAGACGTCAGGAAAGCCCCCACGATCTTCTGCGGCTCGAGCTGGTGGAAGAACTGGCGTTCAGCGTCAGCATGGCCGCCACGCTGAGACACCCGGCGCGCCCCTAGGGTCGCGAGGCGTGCCCTATCCGCCGCCCGGCGCCGCCCGTCCGCTGGTCGCCGCCGCGGCGGTGTTCCGCGACGACGACGGGCGGGTGCTGCTCGTCCACCCTGTCTACAAGCCGGGCTGGGAGCTGCCCGGCGGCATCGTGGAGGCCGGCGAGTCGCCGGCCGTCGCGTGCCCCGCCGCTCGCCCGGCGCGTCGGCAGCACCGCCGCCGGCGACGGCCCGTACCTCGAGCACGGGCTGGCGGTCAGCCCCGACGCTGCCGGATGAGCCCTTCCTGCACCACGGAAGCGACGAGCACGCCGTCCCGGGTGTAGAAGCGCCCGCTCGCGAACCCGCGCCCGGCCCCGGCGCTCGGTGACTCCTGCACGTAGAGCAGCCACTCGTCGGCACGGAACGGGCGGTGGAACCAGACGGCGTGGTCGAGGCTCGCCAGGCTGACCTCGCCGGACGCCGCGCCGCCGACCACGTGCGGGAAGACCGCCGCCTCCAGCAGGGTCAGGTCGCTGGCGTAGGTCAGGACGCACACGTGCAGCAGGCGCGCGGCGGCCGAGGAGGGGTCGGGGAGCTCGCCGTCGGCGCGGACCCAGACGCGGTTGCAGGGGTCGCGGTCCTCGGTCTCGTCCCAGGGCGAGTGGTCGACGTAGCGGACGTCCAGCGGCCAGGTCAGCCGCCGCCCCGTGGTGGTGTGCGCCGGCCGGTCGCCCGGCACCGGCGCCATGTCGCGGCGCCGGAACCCGTCCGGCCCGGGCGTCGCGGGCATCGGCGCCTGGTGCTCGACGCCCTCCTCCGCGCGCTGGAACGACGCGGACATCGTGAAGATCGTTTCGCCGTGCTGGACCGCCGTGACGCGGCGAGTGGTGAAGGAACGCCCGTCGCGGGTGCGGTCGACCTCGTACACGATCGGGGCGAACGGGTCGCCGGGCCGCAGGAAGTACCCGTGGAGCGAGTGCACGTCGCGGTCCTCGTCGACGGTGCGGCCCGCGGCCACCATCGCCTGCCCGGCCACCTGGCCCCCGAAGACGCGCAGCAGCGACTCCCTGGGGCTGCGACCTCGGAAGATGTCGCGCTCGATGCGCTCGAGGTCGAGCACGTCGTCGACGAGCTCCCGCAGCGCCTGACCCACGTCGCCCTCCCTCTCCGGCCCGGAACCGGGACATCGTCGCGCACGTCCGGCCCAACGCGTGCGCGGGCGGACCGTCACCCCCCGCGAGCGTGGTCGTCGCTACATCGCGCCCCCCGTTCGAGGGTCGTGATCGGATTCCTCCTCGACGGCGGGAGCAACCGTTGGGCCGTCCGGGTTTGAGGCACACCCCGTTCGGGGCACGGTCACACTGCGCGGTTCGGCCTCAGTGGACACCCACTGTCACCGAATCTGGCCGTTTCGAATCTCTGCGTAACCGCGCCGTGACCCCCTCGTTGAGACCTGCGACGTCACCCCCGGGGCCGATTCAGCCCGGGTGGTGGCAGCTCGGGGACACACCGTCCGCAGTCCTTGCCCGCCGCAGCGGGCGGACCCATCCGGTGGTCCCGCTCCCCCGACAGAGCACATCCCGAGGAGTTCATGTGATCAAGAAGCTGGGTGTCGTGACGGTCGGCGTGGCCGCCGGCCTGATGGTTGCCGCGCCGTTCGCCTCCGCCACCGAGGGCGGGCACGGCCACGACGGCGACCACAAGAGCTCCGGCTCCTGCAACATCAACGGCGGCAACGCCCAGGCCAACGGCGGCGTCGACGGTGACGCCCTCGTCGCGGACGCCCTGGCCCAGGCCCCGGTGGGCGCGAACGCGCTCAACCTGGTCTGCAGCCAGGTCCTGAACGACAACCTCAGCGGCAACACCCTCGACGTCAGCATCGGCGACGGCCTCGGCCTGCCGCTCGAGCTCCCCGGGCTGCCCACCTGAGCTAGTCCCTGACCACGGCGGGCCGCCGACGAGGTGGCCCGCCGTCGGCGGTGGCCGATCCGTCGGGACCGCCTCGCACTGACACAGCAGTACTGACTCACCCTCTGGGAGAAGCGCGTGTTCAAGAAGGTCGGCATGGTCACCGTGGGCATCACGGCAGGTCTGCTCGCGGCGGCGCCGCTCGCGTCGGCCGGCGAGGCCCCGCACGACGGTCACGGCCACAGCCACGGTGACCACCACGGCAAGAAGAAGCACGGCGGCGACGACTGCAACATCAACGGCGGCAACGCCGAGGCCAACGGCGGGATCGGTGGCGACGCCGCCGCCAACGCCCTGGCGCAGGCCCCGGTCGGCAGCAACATCGGCAACATCGTCTGCAGCGACATCCTCAACGACAACCTCAGCGGCAACAACCTCTCGGTCAGCATCCTGGGTGCTGACGACGACGAGGAGGAGGAGGCCACCACGGCTTCCGCGGCCGGCGAGGGCGCCGGTGAGGGTGCGGGCACGGACGCCGACGGCGCGCTCTCGCAGGAGACCTTCGCGCTCTGAGCGTCCTGACGCGCTGAACGTCATGACGGCCCGGCCATCCGATCGGTGGCCGGGCCGTCGTGTTTCCGCAGGTCGGACACCCGATCGGGGGCGATCCCCCGGCATCGGGTCACAAGAACATCACAAGCTCGTTGGGCCGTTCGAGGCGTCGTGCCGCGCTCCTCGCAGTCCCGGCGGCACCGCTCGCACCATCCCCCGACATCCCCTGGAGTTCCTCGTGCTGAAGAAGCTGGGCCTCGTCACGGTCGGCGTCTCCGCCGCGCTCGTGGCCGCCGCGCCGCTCGCGTCCGCCCATGAGTCGTCCGGCGGCGACTGCAACCTCGACTCGGAGCACGGCGACTACGGCGTCGAGCGCTGCAGCACCGTCGGCGAGGGCAACGGCCAGGGCAACGTCCTCAACGGCACCGAGCTGCCCGTGCCGGACGCGCCCGCGCTCCCCGAGCTGCCCAACCTGGGCGAGATCCTCGGCCAGCTCCCGGACCTGTCGAACGTGCCGATCCAAGTCTGAGCCGACCACGACGACGGGCCCGGTCCACCGCACGGTGGGCCGGGCCCGTTTTCGTGTGTCCGGGGTCAGCGCCCGACGGGCTCCGGGGCGCCCGCCGCGGCCAGCACGACGTCGTGCACGACCTCGCCGTCCAGCGCCACCGGGACGACGGTGGGCTCGGCGTGCCCGTGGACGTCGTCGCGGCCCCGCGCGAGCAGCAGCCCCGTGCCCGGACGGGCCCGGTCCACGTCGAGCCGGTAGCTCCCGTCCTCGCCGGCCTCGGCGCGACCGAGCTGGTGGCCGTCGGGGTCGATGAGGGTGACGACGGCGCGCCGCGGCCGCCCCTCGCCGTCCCGCACCCGCCCGCGCACCGAGGGCCCCGCCGTGTCAGCGGCGTGGCGCCGCTGACGTCCAGTGTCCGTATCGCCACGTCGATCACCGGGCTCGGCGCCGTCCGGCACGACGAGGATCGGGCAGGGACCGTTCGTCCAGAGCGCGCGGTCGGCGCTCGGCGAGGCCAGCGCCGCGAGCGCGCCACCCCGCGGGCGCCCCACCACGACCGCCCGCGCGTCGAGGCGCCGGGCCACCGCCACGAGCTCGCCGCCCACGTCGTCGTGGCTCCCGGCCGGCGCGAGGGTCTCGGTGGTCACCGACGCGCCCGCGCCGAGCGCCGCGCGCGCCGCCGCCACGGACCGGTCGAGACCCGACCCGCCGTCGGCGTCCGAGGCCGCCGCCGCGTCGACCACCGCGCTCTCGGGCACGTGCACGACGACCAGCGGGGCGTCGAGCAGCTTCGCGAACCGCCCGCCCGCCGCCGCGACCGCCGCGGCGTGCGGCGCGCCGTCGACGGCGACGAGGACGGGGCGCGCCGCGGGCTCGTCCGACGACGACCGCTCCGAGGACACCGACTCCTCGCCCGTCTCCACCCGCCGCAGCAGCCGGTGGGCGGTGGCGAGGACCAGGATGCCGACGGCGACCACGGCCGCGCCGACCCAGAACGGCGTGTCCGGCAGGAACGCCTCGGCGAGCAGGCCCGCGATCCACGGCGCGAGCCCGCCGCCGAGGAACCGCACGAAGCTGTAGGACGCCGACGCGACGGGGCGCTCCACCGGCGCCACCGACATGACGGCCTGCGTGACCAGGGTGTTGTTCAGCCCGATCATCGCCCCGGCGACGATCACGGCGCCGATGACGACGCCCGGGGTGTCGTTCCAGTAGGCGATGACGGCGAGGTCGACGGCGAGCAGCCCGAGCACGAAGTACAGCACCCGGACCGTGCCGAACCGCCGCTCGAGCGCCGGTGCCACGAACACCGCGAAGATCGCGACGAGTACGCCCCACGCGGTGAAGACGGCGCCGAGCTGCAGCTCGTCGAGCCCGCCCATCGAGTACGGCGAGTACGCGAGCAGCGTGAAGAAGCCCCAGTTGTAGGCGAAGGCGGTCAGCGCGATCGTCGCGAGGCTGCGGTGGCGCAGTGCCGTGATCGGGTCGAGCAGGCTGATCTTCTTCGCGGGTCTCGGGGTCTTGTCGAGCAGCACCAGCGTCGCGATCAGCGCGATCGCCATGAGCACGGCGACACCGAAGAACGGGGCGCGCCAGCTCACCGACCCGAGCAGGCCGCCGACCAGCGGCCCGAGCGCGATCCCGACGCCCAGCGCGGTCTCGTAGAGGATGATCGCGCCCGCGAAGCCGCCGCTGGCCGACGCGACGATCACCGCCAGTGAGGTCGCGATGAACAGCGCGTTCCCCAGCCCCCAGCCGGCCCGGAAGCCGACGATCTCGCCGATCGAGCCGGAGGCCCCGGCGAGCGCGGCGAACACGACGATGATCGTGAGGCCGGTGAGCAGCGTGGCCTTGGCGCCGATGCGGCTGGAGACCCAGCCGGTCACGAGCATCATCACCGCGGTGATCAACAGGTAGCTGGTGAACAGCAGCGAGACCTGGGCCGGTGACGCCTGCAGCTGCGTCGCCAGGGCGGGCAGGATCGGGTCGACCAGGCCGATGCCCATGAAGCTGATGACGCAGGCGAAGGCCACCGCCCAGACGGCCTTCGGCTGACGGAACGGGCTGGCGGTTGCGGTGCTCACGACTCTCCTCGAGAGGGGTCGGTCAGGGTCAGGCGGGACAGTGCGCCGGCGGCGGCCTCGACGGCGGCCCGGTCCTCGGGGCCGAGGTGGTCGAGCAGCGCGGCGAGCCGCGTGGCCCGCCGGGTACGGCGGCTCAGGAGCACCTCGCGGCCCGCGTCGGTCAGCGTGACGATCACGGCACGCCGGTCGGTGGGGTCGTCGCCGCGGGTGGCCAGGCCGTCGCGCTCGAGCCGGGTGACCAGCGCGGTCATGCTCGGCTGCGTGACGCCCTCGCGGACCGCGAGGTCGGAGAGCCGCTGCGGACCGCCGCGGTCGAGCGTCGCGAGCGTCGACGCCGTGGTCAGGCTGAGCTCACGGTCGGCGGTGGAGCGGATCGCCCACGCCGCGAAGGCGTCGAGCGCGGCAGCGGTCGCCAGGCGCGCGTCGGTCGGTGCGGTCACCAGACCGTTGTATCACCTAACTATATTCCTGGTCGATGTGACGGCCCGCGCACCGGGCCGCGGCGCGTCAGGAGTCGAAGGAGAGCACGGACGGCGACGACTCCCCGAACGAGAGCAGCGACGTCGTCGTCTTCCCGAGGCCGTTGACGACGCCGCCCACGCCGCCGACCACGCCCCCGAGCAGGCCACCGGACCCACCCGAGCCACCGGACCCACCAGAACCACCCGAGCCACCGGAACCGCCCGAGCCACCGGAGTTCCCGGACCCCCCGGAGCTGCCCGAGCCGCCACCCGAGCCCCCACCCGAGCCACTCGCACCGCCGCCGTCGTCCGCGGCCGCGGTCCCACCGCCGCCGCCACCCCCGGACGAGCGCGTCCCGGTCGCGCGGGCGGCCGTGCCGCGGGCCGGGGCGTCGTCGGCGGCGCTCACGCGGGCGGCGCGACGGACCGGGGCCGCGTCGCCACCGCCGCCGGAGCGGACGCCGCCGATCGTGCCGCCGGGGGTGCGCTGGTCGGCCGTGACGGAGCCGCCGGTCGCCGCGAGGTCGAGCACCTGCACGGGGGCGGGCGCGACGCCCGGGCCGAGCGGTAGGGAGGCCGGCGGTGCCGCGGCGAGGCCGCCGCTCCCGGCGCCGGCGTTCGGGGGCTCCAGCGAGGCGTCGGAGCTCACGGGGCTCATGACCACGGACCCGATGCCGATCGCGCCGACGGTGGCGACCAGCGGGAGCGCGCCGAGCGCGACCCGAGCGCGCGGCGAGGACGCCGCCATCTGGTGCCTGCCCATGCGTGGCTCTCCGTCCGTTCGTCCCGGCCGATCAGTCCGGCCACGGAGTACACCACCGATCGAGTGAGCACTCCTCCGGAACGCTCAACGGATGTGACGGCAGGAGGTTACGGACACCGGCCATACGAGCTTGAGTCCATCGATGAGGTGAACGCGGGATCGTCCGGCTGCGGCGCGGTCGGCTGGCCGTGTCGACGGTCCGGCCCCAGACTGAGCCGTCGTCACGACGGCGTCGGCGAGGAGGCCACTGAAGTGAAGCAGCTGTCGGGCCTGGACTCGGTGTTCCTGGACGCCGAGGACGAGCACCAGTTCACCCACGTCAGCCAGCTGCTGATCCTCGATCGGCCGGACGGCGACTTCGAGCCCTACCCGGCGTGGCGCCGTCAGCTCGCCGACCGCATCCACCAGCTCGAGCCGCTGCGTCGGCGTCTGGTGCCGGTGCCGTTCGGCCTCGACCACCCGTACTGGATCGCCGACCCCGACTTCGACCTCGACTTCCACGTCCGCCACAGCGCGGTGCCGCCGCCCGGCGGGGACGCGGAGCTGGACGAGCTGGTCGGCCGGCTCGTCGCGGCGCCGATGGACCGCGACCACCCGCTGTGGGTCTCGCACGTCATCGAGGGCCTCGACGGCGACCGCTTCGCGATCCTCACGATGATCCACCACAGCGCGGTCGACGGGGCGGCGGGCGCGGAGCTGCTCGAGCTGATGCTCGAGGACACCCCGGACGCCGAGCGTCCCGCGCAGGCGGGGCGGTGGCGCGGCGAGAACCCGCCGTCGACCACCGAGGTGCTCGCCCGCGCCGCGGTCAACGGCGTCCGGCGGCCCGGCCGCGGGCTGCTCCTCGCCGCCCGCGCCGGACAGAAGCTGGCCCGCGCGACCCGCAACCCGGCGGTGATCGACCTCGCCGACACGGTCCGCGGCACCCTGCGCGGGCCGCTGGGCTCGCTGCTCAACGCCGGGCGCGCCCGCGAGGAGGACGACCGCCTGCCCCGGCTGCCGCCGCTGACGTCGCCGCCGACGCCGTTCAACCACCCGATCAGCCGGTACCGGCGCTTCGCCCACCGGTCGGTGCCGTTGGCCGAGGTCAAGGCGCTGGGCAAGGAGGTCGGCGCGACGATCAACGACGTCGTCGTGGCGCTGGTCGGCGGTGGTCTGCGGCGGTGGCTGCTCGACCGCGGCGAGCTGCCCGAGCAGCCGCTCACGGCGATGGTCCCCGTGTCGCTGCGCAGCGGCGACGAGGAGGAGCGCTGGACCAACCGCGTCTCCGGCACGATCGCGGCGCTGCCGACCGACGTCGACGGCCCGCTCGAGCGGGTGCGCGCCGCGCACGAGGCGCTGGACCTCGCCAAGCAGGTGTTCAAGGCGCTGCCCGGGGAGCTCACCCCGGAGGCCGCCGGGCTGGGCGCGCCCCTGATGACCACGGCGATCAGCCGCGCGGTGACCCGCTGGTCGACCGTCGGGCCCGCGCCGTTCAACCTCATCGTCTCCAACGTCCCGGGACCGACCGAGCCGCTCTACGTCGGCCCCGCCCCGATGACGCACTACGTGCCGGTGTCGGCGGTCGCGGACGGCGTGGGCCTCAACGTCACCGTCCAGAGCTACGTCGACCAGCTGGATGTCGGGCTGCTGGCGTGCGCCGAGCTCATGCCGGACCTGGACGACCTCGCCGACGCGATCATCGCCGAGTTCGCGGCGCTGCGGTCGGCGGTCGAGGCGAGCGCGTGACCGCTGCCGAGCGCCTCGCCCCGCTGCTCGACGTGCCCCTGCCCGACGACCCCGCGGCACCGTGGTTCGACCTCGTCGAGGGTCGGCCGGGGTCGCGCGGGCGCATCCAGGACCTGTGGGAGTCCGGGGGCGGCGCCGGGTTCTACGACCGGCTCGTCGGCGCGGGCGACCGCGTCCGCGACCACGTCCCGAACCTCGCGTTCGGCGGGCTGTTCCGCGACTTCTACGGCGTCGTGCACCGCCTCGACCTGGTCGGCGGCGAGACCGTGCTCGACCTCGCCTGCGGGCCCGGCACGCTCACGCGCCACCTCGCCGACGCCGTCGGGCCGGACGGGCTCGTGATCGGCGCGGACCTCTCCCCCGCGATGCTGACCCGCGCCGCGCGGGCGGTCACGGCGCCGAACACGGTGTTCGTGCGCGCCGACGCGATGGCGCTCCCGCTGCACGACGCGTGCCTCGACGCGGTCTGCTGCTCGTTGCTCCTGCAGCTCGTCCCGGACCTCGACACCGCGCTCGCCCAGATCCGGCGGGTCCTGCGCCCCGGCGGACGTCTCGCCGTCGCCGTGCCCGCCCACGGCCGTGGACCCTTCCGGGTGCTCACCGAGGTGCTGGCGCGCGGGGGTCAGGCGCGGCTGTTCCGCCGCGGGGAGCTCGCCGACGCGCTCGTCCGGCACGGGTTCGTGCGGGTGGGGACGCGGTGGGACTCGGTCATGCAGGTCGTGGACGCGGTCGCGCCCGGAGCAGCGCCCCCGCGAGGGTGACGACGCCGCCGGTCGCGGCGACGACACCGACCGCGGCGAGGACGTCGCTGGGCCGGTGCCAGCCGGCGACCATCGTGGCGACGCCGGCGATCCCCGTGACGGCGACGGCGACCAGGCCGGCGAGCGGCCGCAGCGCGCGGGGCACCACGAGCACGAGCGCCAGGCCGAGCGAGGCCACCAGCGTGACGTGCCCGCTCGGCAGCGAGTTGCCCTCCAGCGACTCGGGGCGCACGAGACCCGCCTTGAGCACCTGGGTCACCAGCTGGGCGCCGAGCACCAGCGCCACCACCCCCAGCGCGCGGTCACCGCGGCCGCGGGCCAGCGCCACACCGGCCAGCACGATCACCGCGAGCGCGACCGTCGGGATGCCGACGAGCTCGAGGACGTCGAGCCCCTCGCCGCGCAGCCCCACGCCCGTGGCCGCGTCCATGACGGCGTCGTCGAACGCCCGGCCGGTCGGGTCGAGCACGGCGAGGACGTAGGAGCCGATCACGGTGGCGGTCCCGAGGACGATCGCGAGCACGGCGGCGACCCGTCCCCCCGACCCGGTGCGCCGCGGCGGCGCGTCGAGGAGCGGGACCGTGGGCTCCGTCTGCGCGGCCGCGAGGGGGATCATGCGCTCCACGCTGCGCGCGGGCGGTGTGGCCGGCCTGACGGGTGGCTGTGGGGAGGCTGAGAACCCCGGACACGACGACGGCCGGACCCCGCTGGTGCGGGGCCCGGCCGTCCTCGGATGCCGGGAGACCTACGCGCGGTAGGCCTCCACGGCGTGGCCGTACACGACGACGTTGTCCTCGTAGCTGCGCACGTCGCTGTCGAACTCGCCGCCGCAGGTGATCAGCCGCAGCTCCGGGCCCGTCGTCGGGCCGTAGACCTGGACCGTCGGGAACGCGTTCTTCGAGACGGTGTCGACCCGGTCGACCGCGTAGACGACGGTGACGCCGTCGGTGCGCTCGACCACGACCTGGTCGCCGGCCGCGACGTCGGCGAGACGGGCGAACCCGCCGTCGACGCCGTGGTAGTTCACGTGCGAGGCGTAGACGGCCGGCCCGGTCTCGCCGGGGGCCGCGCCGCCGCGGTAGTGGCCGACCGTCGTGGCGTCCTGCGGGACCTCCAGCCGGCGGTCCTCCGTCTGCCCCAGCTCGGTGAGCTGGCGGGTGTCGACGCCGATCGAGGGGATCCGCAGGTTCGCGGTCCCGGCGGCGTCGAGCGGCATCGCGACCTCCGTGCGCCCGGCCGGCAGCTCGGCGGCTGCCGGGCCGGTGCGCTGGGAGAGGTCACCGGAGAGGTAGGCCGCCACCGCGAGCAGGGCGAGGACGACGAGGACACCGATGGTCGCGCGGGTGGCGGTGCTCGTGCCGGGCTTCTTGTCGTTCGTGACGGCCATGGTGATCAGCCCTGCTTCGCGTAGCGGCGGACGAGGACCAGGCCGGTGGCGCCGAGGCCACCCAGCGCACCCGCGGCGAGAGCGATCTCGGCGGGCGAGGCACCGGTGGAGGTGCTGCCGTCACCGGTCGAGACGCCGCCCTCGGGGTAGCTCACGTACTCGACCTCGTCGTCGTGGGCGTTCCACTCGCAGGCCTCGCCGTCGTCGTCACGGTCGAGACGGAAGGGGTCGGAGCGGTCCCAGTCGAGGATGGCGTTGGCCTCGTCGTAGGTCAGCTCGTCGCAGTCGACGTCGTAGCGGTGGGTCCAGTAGGCGCCCCACCACTCGTTCGTGACGTTCCAGTTGACGATGTTGATCGTGGTGTTGTGCTCGACGATCGTCGGGCAGAGGTGCTTCAGCACGTCACGCAGGTGCTCGAGGCAGACGTCGACATCGGTCGTCTCCAGACCGTGGCAGAGACCCTGCAGCTGTCCGCTGATGTTCGCGAGGACGGCCTGGTCGGTGCCGGCGGGGAACTCGAGCTTCGAGATCGCGTTCAGGCAGGCGTCGTTGACGTTCTCGAACTCACCGTTCGCGTCGGGCTGCGGGATCACGGCGGGCAGACCCGGGAGCGTGATCGGGTTCGCGCCGGCCTCGGGGACGATCGCGTCGATCTCCTTCTGGAGGTCCGGGACGACGTTCGCGACGTCCTCGGCCTTCGGAGCCGGGGCCGGGTTCGGCTGCGCGGTGTCGCCCTCCGGCGCCTTGTTGTCCTGGCCGGCGTTCGGGTCGACGACCGCGTCGTCGTTGCCCTGCTGGTCGGTGGGGTTCGCACCGACCAGCGTGTCGTCGGCGCCCTGCTGGCCGCCGGTCTGCTGGCCGCCCGTCTGCTCGCCGCCGGTCTGCTGGCCGCCGCCGGGCTGCTCGCCGCCGCCGCCGGTGACATCCGGGGTCGATCCACCCGGGGAGACCACGGGGCTCGACGGCGTGACGGCCGGGGTGCCGGAGTCACCCGAGCCCGCGTCGGAGGATCCGCCCGAGGTGTCCGATCCCGTGTCCTCGACGACCGCGGTCGAGCCCGAGCCGGTGCCGTCGTCGCAGACGCCGTCGACCCAGGTGTAGCCGAGCGTTTCGCACTCGGCCTCCGTCGTGGCGCTCGGCACCGGAGCCGCGAGAGCGAGGCCCGGAGCCATCACCGCCAGTCCCACGCAGCCGGCCAGCACGACCGCGGCGCTGCGGCTGCTCCGTCGACCCCTCATCGGTACTCCCCTTCGAGCGCTTGTGGCCGAGTGCGTTCGGCCGTTCGCTGCCCACGTCGCACGGAGAGTCACCGCCGTTACCGGCTCTTGGAGATCCCATGCCCGCAAGCCGAGAGACCACTCGAACGGTTGACGTGTCGCGCTCGCCGCGACCCGCGAGGACGCACCATGTTCCGTTATCGGGGCGTGACCTGGCAGAACGCGAGCCTCGTCGGTCGTCCTGCTCCGCACCACGAGGTCTCGAGCGGATCTCCGCGCTCCCGAGCAGCCCAGGGGCCGGCCACCTCATCGAGGGGAGCGTGATCACCCTGTGTCGTCGGCCGTCACCGGGCGCCGCAGTGCCGCCGCACGCGCGGCCTCGTTAGCGGTGCGTACCCCTTCGTGCGGTACGGCGTTAGGGCGATCGGGGGACGTCGCCGGTCGACGACCCCGGGACATCGGGCGAGCACGGATCGGGTCGGGACATGGCGAACGGGCGTCGACGCGTCGCAGGTGCGTTGGTCGGGCTGGTGGCGGCAGGCATGATCGGGACGGCGGGCGTCGCCGTGGCCGACGACGGCGACTCCGGTGGTGCCGGCGGCCTCGGCGACCTGATCAGCGGCATCGTCGACAGCGTCACCGGCCTCATCCCCGGAGGGGGTGACCTGCCCGAGCTCCCCGAGGTGCCCCTGCCGGGCGGCTCGACGACCACGACCACCCCGACGACGAGCTACTCCTCGCCGCCGTCGCACTCCTACGACCACCACGAGCACTACCACCCGTGGACCCCGCCGGCGGTCTACGGACCGGGCAGCCCGTACTACACCTACGTCGTGCCGGTCCGTCCCGCGAACCTGCTCAACTGCTGGGACTTCGCCGACACCGCCGACGCGCAGGCGGTGCTCGTCGCCGACCCGTCGGACCCGAACAACCTCGACGGCGACAACGACGGCCGGGCCTGCGACTGGGGTGTCGGCGGCCCGAGGGACTACCGGGGCCACCCGGTCGGTGGCGTCGCGGCGGGCGACGGGACCACCGACAGCCCGACCATCGGCCAGATCCTCGCCCTCTCCTTCCTGGGCATCGGCGCCGGCGCGGGGCTCGTGCGGAGCGGCCAGATGGTGGCCGCCCGGCGGGAGAACGCCTGACATGACGACCACGGAGACGCCCGGCGAGGACAAGGTCCGGCGCGGCGGCCTCGAGCGGATGACCGGCCGGCTGACCGCCCTGGTCCTCGCCGTGCTGGTCGTCGGCGTGCTCGTCGCCGTCGCCACCGGGGACGACGGCGAGGAGGGCCCGCGTGCCGTCTCGCTCCCGCCCGCGGAGCGGGTGTCCGTGGCCCTGCCACTGCCCCCCGCGCAGATCACCGGTGTCAGCGCGCCGTCGATCGGGCTCGCCGCCCAGGACACGACCAGCCTCGGCCTGCGCGACGACAACTCCCTCGACGTCCCGCGCAGCGCGTCCACGGTGGGCTGGTACGGCGACAGCGCCAGCCCCGGCACCGCGGGGGCCGCGGTGCTCGCGGCGCACGTGGACTTCCGCGGCGAGGAGGGCGCCTTCGCCCGCCTCGAGCAGCTGGCGCCGGGCGCCACCGTCGAGGTGCACCGCGACGACGACACCACCGCCGTCTTCACCGTCGACCGCGTCGACCGGGTCGCGAAGGACGCGTTCCCCACCGAGGCCGTCTACGGAGACGTCGCCGACAGCGAGCTCCGGCTGATCACGTGCGGCGGGGTGTTCAACGAGCGCACCCGCAGCTACGACGACAACATCATCGTCTTCGCGCGCCTCACCGAGGCGTACCGGCCGGTCTGACCGCCCGCCCGATCTCGCGGTCCCCCCGCGCGCCGACGTGAACTCGACGCGGTCCTCGGGGCATGCTCGATCGGGTGACCGGCCGCCTCACCGCCTTCGTCCTCGCCCTGCTGGCGATCGGCGTGCTCGTCGCGGTCGTCGGCGGCGAGAGCGACGCGGCCCCGCCGGCGCCGGCGCTCGCCCCCGGGCAGCGGGTGGCGGTGCCCGCGCCGCTCCCGCCCGCCGAGATCACCGGCGTCGACATCCCCTCGATCGGGCTGTCGACCGAGGACACCACCGACCTCGGCCTGCGCGCCGACAACTCCCTCGACGTCCCCCGCCGCGCCTCCACCGTGGGCTGGTACGAGGGCAGCGCGAGCCCCGGGGCGGTCGGCCCGGCGGTGCTCGCGGCGCACGTCAACCTGCGCGGGGACTACGGCGCCTTCGCCCGGATCGGGCTGATGAGCCCCGGTGAGACGGTCGCGGTGCACCGCGACGACGACACCACGGCCGTCTTCACCGTCGACCGCGTCGACCAGGTCGCGAAGAACGCCTTCCCCACCGACGCCGTCTACGCCCCCACCCCGGACAGCCAGATCCGCCTGATCACGTGCGGCGGCGTCTTCGACCACCGCATGATCACCTACGAGGACAACATCGTCGTGTACGGCCACCTCACCGAGGCCTACCGCGAGGGGCGGGCGGACTAGATCGTCAGGTGCCGGGCGAAGAACCGGTTGCCGTCGTCGCCCTCGAACGCCGGGACGCCGGTGTGCCCGCCGGTGTTGGCGTGCAGCGTCTTCTCCTCGGCGCCGAGGGCGTCGAACAGGTCCAGGGCCATCTGGCGGTCGTTGCCCTCGTCGTCCCACTGCAGCAGCACCAGCAGCGGGATCGTGACCCGGCGGGCCTCCTCGACGATGCTGCGCGGCACGTAGCTCCCGGCGAAGAGCAGGGCCGCGGCGAGGCGGGGCTCGACCACCGCCAGCCGCACGCCGACGGAGATGATCCCGCCCGCGAACCCGACCGGACCCCGGATCCCGGGCAGGGCCAGGAGGGCGTCGAGCGCGGCACGCCATTCCGGGACCGACTGCTCGACCAGCGGGATCACGAGACGCTCGACGACGTCGTCGTCGACCGGCCCTCCGGCCTGCACCGCCCGACGCAGGTCGGCGCGCGCCGACTCGGCGGCGGGCTGGCGTGGCCGGTCGCCGCTCCCGGGGAGCTCGATGGTGGCCGCGGCGAAGCCCTCCGCCACGGAGTGCCGGGCCCGTGCCGCCAGGCGCGGGTACATGCGCGGCAGCCCGCCGGGGTGGCCGAGCAGGATCAGCGGGGCGGGTGCGGGCGACGCCGGAGTCCAGAGGACGCCGGGGACATCGCCGAGGGTGAAGGTGCGTTCGAGGACCCCGTCGTCGAGGCGCTGTTCGCCGGTGAATCGCATGGTCGTGCCTTTCAGGAGCGCTGGTGGCGCTCCCGGACGACCCATCGCCCGACCGTGATCCCGGAGGGGAGCACCCACGTCGATACTGCGGTCACGGGTCCCACCTCCTCGTCCTCGCGCACGGCCGCCGGGACGCTAGCTCCGGTCGTCTCCGGTGCGCCACCGCGTTTCCCGTCGACAGGCGAAGGCCGCGCGAACTCGGGGGGAGAGTCCGCGCGGCCCTCGCGCGCACCGGCCGAGCCGGTCGTGTCGCAGCGCTCAGGAACGTGGAGCGCCCAGGTCGTACACGGTGCGCCCTCCGACGTCGATCGGCGTGAAGTTCGACTCGATCCAGGTACGGATCTCACCGCTCGTCCCCCGTGCGAACGAACCGCCGCCGCGACCGGTGTCCCCCGCCGGCGCACCCGGCATGCCGCCAGGGCCGCCGGCGCCGGGCCCGTCGCCCTCGACGTAGTACCGGACCTGTCCGGAGGCGACGTACGACTGGAACTCCGCGAGGGTGGGCGCCGGGTCGCTGCCCATGAAGCCGCCCATCGCCATCACCGGGACACCACTGTGGAGCTGCAGCGACGCCTGGTTCATGGCGCCGACCGTGGCCGCGGCCCAGCGGGTCCCGGCGCCCTGCAGGAGTGCGACGAGCTGGGGTGACGGCGTCTGCTCCTCGGGGCCGCGCATGCCGTCGCGGACGCGGTCGCCGTCGCGGCGGCCGTCCGGACCCGTGCTCCCGCCCGGGCCCGCGCTGACGATCGAGCCCTGGTGCGGGGTCACCACGGCCTGGGCGGCGAACGCCGTCGACCCGCCGAGCACGGCGACGAGCGCCGCCACGGCCCCGACCGTCGCCACCCGGCCCCAGCGTGCCGGCGGGACGAGCACCGCCACCGCGCCGAGCACGCCGACGACGAGCAGCACCCAGCGCGCCCACGGCAGCCAGTCGTGCTGCGTGAGGACCACCGCGCTCCACGCGGCCGTGCCCGCGACGACGACGGCGAGCACGATCCGCGACCACGGCTCGGCGCGGCGTCGCCACAGCACCGAGGCCCCGACCGCGGTCGTGATCGCGATCCCGGGTGCCATCGCCACCGTGTAGTAGGGGTGGATGATCCCGCTCATCGCGCTGAACACCAGCGCGTGCACGAGCGTCCAGGTCCCGCCGAGGATCAGCAGCGCGCGGGTGCGGTCGGTGCGCGGGGCCCGGCGCAGCGCCCAGAGCCCGGCGACCAGCAGCAGGAGCGCGGCCGGGAGCAGCCACGACGCCTGGCCCGAGAACTCGGCGGTGAACAGGCGCTGCACGCCCGGCGAGCCACCGAAGCCGCCGCCCATGCCCCCGCCCCCGGGAGGACCACCGGGAGGGCCACCGGCCGGCATGCCGCCCGCCGGCATCCCGGGCGCGCCACCGGGACCGCCCGGAGGTCCGCCGCCCTCGTTGCCCAGGATGCGGCCGAGCCCGTTGTAGCCGAGCGCGAGCTCGAGCAGCGAGTTGGTCGTCGACCCGCCGATGTAGGGCCGCGAGGACGCCGGCCAGAGCTCGACGAGCAGGACGTACCAGCCCGCCGAGACGACCATCGCGGCGCCGCCGGCGAGCAGGTCACCGATCCGTCGCCACGGCCGCGACGGTCCGGCCACCAGCACCGCGAGGGCCGGCGCCGGCACGACGAGCAGCACCTGCAGCTGCTTGGTCAGGAAGCCCAGCCCGACGAGCGCGCCGGTCGCGACCAGCCACCACGTGCCCGCACGCCGGCCGGCGGCGTCGATCGCGCGGGTCGTCGTGTAGGCCGCGGCGACCATGGTCAGCACGAGCATCGCGTCGGGGTTGTCGAACCGGAACATCAGCACCGCGACCGGCGTCGCCGCGAGCAGCGCCCCGGCGACCAGCGCCGTGCGCGGGCCCGACCAGCGCCGCACCGTGAGGTACACGAGGCCCACCGCGGCGACGCCCATGAGGGCCTGCGGCGCGAGCAGCGACCAGCTGCTGAAGCCGAAGATCCGCCCGGACAGCACCATGACCCACAGCGAGGCCGGCGGCTTGTCCACCGTGATCAGGCCGGGGGCGTCCAGCGCGCCGAAGAGCCAGGCCTTCGGGGACTGCGTGCCGGCCTGGACCGCGGCCGCGTAGAAGGAGTTCGCGTAGCCCGAGGCGCCGAGGTCCCAGAGATAGGCGACGGCGGTGGCGACGAGCAGCCCGAGCAGGGCGGGGCGCACCCAGCGCGGGTCCTCTGCCCGGCCGCGCCAGCACCGCCGGAGCCGCGAGTCGCCGGGGGCGGGGTGCGGCCGGTCGGTGGGGGCGCCCTCGACGTCGGGGTCCACGTCGGGGTCGGTCGCGGTGGTCATCGGTGCTCCGGGTTCATGATCGACGGAAGATTTCGGACGCTGGGTGTCAGCGACGCCACGTCGCTGACATCGGGTCACGCGCGCTGACGGCGCGGGTGGAAGACCCAGGCGCGGTAGGCGACGAAGCGCAGGAGGGTCGCGACGAGGTTGGCGACGACCAGGACCGCGAGCTCCACCGCGTGCGACGCCGCCGGCGCGAGGACGCCGAGCAGGGCGAGCGAGCCCGACGTCAGCGCCAGCCCGAGCCCGAACACCACGAGGCCCTCGACCTGGCTCCGGCCGGCGTGGCGGCGCCCGCGGATGCCGAAGGTCAGCCGGCGGTTCGCCGCGGTGTTCGCGACGGCGGTGATCACCAGGGCGAGCAGGTTCGACGGCTGGGGCCCGAGCACGCCCCGGAAGAGCGTGTAGAGCAGCAGGAACGCGAGCGTGGAGACCACGCCGATCGCGGCGAAGCGCACCATCTGCCCGGTGAGGCCCGGGGTCACGCCGGCCATCTCGTCGGGCGACGGCTCCGCGGCGAGCGGCTCACGGCCGAACTCCGCCCGCAGCCGCGCCACCGGCAGCGCGCCGGTCGCCAGCGCGTGCCCGACGCGGGCCACGCCCTTGAGGTCCGCGATCGCCGTCGACACCACGTCCACGCGCGAGTCGGGGTCGTCGACCCAGTCGACCGGCACCTCGTGGATCCGCAGCCCCGACCGCTCGGCGAGCACCAGCAGCTCGGTGTCGAAGAACCAGCCGGTGTCCTCGACCAGCGGCAGCAGCCGCTGCGCCACGTCGGCGCGGATCGCCTTGAACCCGCACTGCGCGTCGGAGAACCGCGCGCGCAGCGTCCCGCGCAGCAGCACGTTGTAGCAGCGCGAGATCACCTCCCGCTTCACCCCGCGCACGACCCGCGAGGCCGGCGCGAGCCGCGAGCCGATCGCGAGGTCCGAGTGCCCGGAGATCAGCGGGGCGACCAGCGGGAGCAGGGCGTTGAGGTCGGTCGAGAGGTCGACGTCCATGTACGCGAGCACCGGCGCGTCCGACGCCGACCACACCGTGCGCAGCGCCCGCCCGCGGCCCTTCTCGTCGAGGTGCACGACGGCGACCTCGGCGAACTCCTCGGCCAGCGCCTCGGCGACGGCCAGGGTGGTGTCGGTGCTGGCGTTGTCGGCGACGGTGATCCGGAACGGGTAGGGGAAGTCGTCGGTCAGGTGCCGGTGCAGCGCCCGGACCGACGGGGCGAGGTCGCGCTCCTCGTCGAACACGGGGACGACGACGTCGAGCACGGCGCCGCCCGTCGCCTCGACGGGTTCGCGCGCGGCGGAAGGGGAGCGGAGCGGGGTCGCTGCGGTCATGATCGCAGCGTCGGAGCCGATCGTGGACGGGTCGTGTGCCGAACCTGTGGCCGCGCTGTGCCCGTCCACGTCACACCCCGGCCGGCGCGGTGAGGTCGTAGACGGTGGTCCCGCCGACGGTCGTGGCCGTGTAGTGCGCCGCCACCCACGCCGCGATGCGCGCCGCGTCGTCGCTGCCGCCGCTGTCGGTGGTCGAGATCGACGCGGAGCTCTCGTCGCCGACGAACCAGTGCACCGCACCCGTCGCGACGTAGGCCTGGAACTGCGCGAGCGTCGGCGCCGGATCGGTGCCGTTGAACCCGCCGAGCGCCATCACCGGCGCCCCGGACGCGAGCTGGTAGCCCGCGGCCGCGTTCGACCCGACCGCCGCGGCCACCCACGTGTGCCCCGCCGCGCCGTCGCGCAGGAGCGTGGTCAGCGCCGCCGACGGCCTGCTGGCCTGCAGCAACGTCATCATGCCGCTGCCCCGGCCGCCGCCGTCACTCATGGGCGCACCGCCGGGCGGGGCACCACCGGGACCGCCGCGCGCCCCGCCGTCCGGGAAGCCCGGGCCGCCCGCACCGCGACCCGGACCACCCCCGGGACCCCCGGGGCCCCCCGGCCCGCGCCCGCTCTCCGGGCCCGCGGTCGGGAGCGCGCCCTCGTGGGTCGTCGCGGCGGTCACCACCGACGACGCGGCAGGCCCGGCGACGCCGACCACCAACGCCCCGGCGAGCACCGCGGTGACGACGACCCGCCCGGCCCGGACCAGCAGCCCCAGCGCGACCACGAGCCCGCCGACCAGCACGACCGCCCGGAGCCAGGGCAGGAACGTCGGCGTCTCCCGCAGCAGCGCCCACGACCACACGGCGGTGACGGCGACCGTGACCGTCAGCAGGACCCGGCCGAGGCGGTCCCGGCGGCGCGCCAGCGTCACGGCGCCGATGCCGACGAGGGCGGCGATCGGCGGGGCGAGCGCGACGGCGTAGTAGCTGTGGATGATCCCCTGCGAGAGCGTGAACACGGCCGCGGTGACGAGCAGGGTGCCGCCCCAGAGGATCGCCGCGGCGCGGGTGCGATCGGTGCGCGGTGCCCGCACGGTGATCACGATCAGCGCGGCGAGCAGCAGCAGCGCGGCGGGCAGCAGCCAGCTGACCTGGCTCGCCATCTCCCCGGTCACGAGCTGCAGCACCGAGCCGCTCGACCGGCCCCCGCCGCCTCCCCCACCGCCGGGGCCGACGCTGCCGGTCTCGTCACCGGTCAGGCGCCCGAGCCCGTTGTAACCCAGCAGGAGCTCGACCGCGGAGTTCGTCTGCGACCCGCCGACGTACGGCCGGGAGGACGCCGGCCACAGCTCGACGACCGCCACCCACCACCCCGAGGCGACCGCGAGCACCGCCGCCGTCGGCAGCAGCGCGAGGAGCCGCCCGCGGACCCGCCCCGGGCCGGCGAGCAGCCAGACCGCGGCGAACGCGGGGAGCACGAGGAACGCCTGCAGCGACTTGGTCAGGAAGCCGGTGCCGACGAGCACCGCGGTGAGCGCGAGCCACCGCCACGCCCCGCGCGGGGTGTCGGCGTCGACCGCGCGGGTCAGCGCCCAGGCCGCCGCGACCAGCAGGAGCACGAGCAGCGCATCCGGGTTGTCGAACCGGAACATCAGCGTCGCCACCGGCGTCAGCGCGAGCACGAGCCCGGCGACCAGGCCCGCGGCGGGACCGGCCCACCGGCGCACGGTCGCGTGCAGCAGTCCGACCGACGCGACGCCCATGAGCGCCTGCGGCACGAGGATCGCCCAGGCGTTCACACCGAACAGCCGGGCCGAGAGCCCCATGACCCAGACGGACGCGGGGGGCTTGTCGATCATGATCAGACCCGGCGCGTCCGAGGCCCCGAAGAACCAGGCCCGCCAGCTCGTCGCGCCCGCCTGGGCCGCCGCCGAGTAGTACGCGTTCGCCCAGCCCGACGCCCCGAGCCCCCAGAGGTAGAGCACCGCGGTCCCGGCGAGCAGCGCGAGCAAGCACCACCGGGGCCAGGCCGGGACGGGAGCGGCGGGGGCGGGGAACCGGGGATCGGGTGCGGGAGCGGGGCGCAGCAGGGTCGGGGACGCCATGATCGAGCACGCTCGTCCGCCGGGCTGTCCCGAGCCTGGACGGAACCTGTGTGCGGGCTGTGCAGACCGATTGCACTTGACAACCACCCCGGGCTCCGCTTCGCTGACGGCCGTGCTGGTCGACGTGGACGACGACGTGACGCTGGGCGTGGAGACGCTCGGTGACGCGGACGCGCCGGCGCTGCTGCTCGTCGCGGGCGGGGGCTGGTCGATGGACTGGTGGGACGACGACCTGTGCGCGCTGCTCGTCGACCGCGGGCTGCGGGTGATCCGGTACGACCACCGCGACACCGGGGTCTCGACGACGTGGCCGGCCGGGGCACCCGGCTACACGGGCCACGACCTCATGACCGACGCCCTCGCCGTGCTCGACGCGTGCGGCGTCGGGCGCGCCCACGTGGCCGGGCTGTCGATGGGCGGCGGGCTCGCCCAGCGGCTCGCGCTCGCCCACCCCGACCGGGTCGCCGCCCTGACGTTGATGGCGACCACGGCGATCGACCCCGCCGTCGGCGACCTGCCCGGGCCGACCCCCGCGATCGCGGCCGTCTTCGCCGACGCGGACCCGGGCCCGGACGACCCGGTCGAGGCGCTCGTCGACGGTGAGCGTCCCTTCGCCGGACCGGACGCGTTCGACGAGGCGCGCGTGCGCGCGATCGCCACGCGGGTCGTCGCGCGCAGCACGGACGTCGCGGCCGCGGGCAATCACTTCATGATCGAGACGGGCCCGATGGGGCCGACCGATCTCGGTGCGCTCGCCGGCCTGCCGACGCTCGTCGTCCACGGCGGCGCCGACCCGCTGTTCCCGCCCGAGCACGGCCGCGCCCTGGCCGCCGCGATCCCCGGCGCCCGCCTGCTCGAGATCCCCGGGATGGGCCACCAGCTGCCGCCGCGGGACGCGTGGGGCGAGCTGGTCGACGCGCTGCTCGACCTGCACGACCACGCGCGCTGACTTCTTTGCCCGATTCCGGGCACAGTTCAGCGCGATCTCTCAGCAAGCACGCAGAAACACACCAGCCTCGGCACAGTCAGCGGGCCGACCCTGGTTCGCGTGAGCGACAACAGCCCCACCTCCCCCTCCCACGCCGCGGACCCGACGGCGCGTCCCGCGGGCGGTTCCGGCACGGGCACCCTGCCCGCCGGTCCTGCCGGTCCCACCGGGGAGCGTCCCGGCGGCTACCCCACCGCGCCGTACGGCTCGGGTCTCCCCGCCGGCGGCCACCAGTCCACCGGCTACGGCGGCGGCCCGAACGACCCATGGCACCGCCACGACGTCCCCGGCTCGCCGCCCGGTCCCCCACCCACGGCCCCCGGACACGCGGCCCCGCCGCCCGGACCCCCGCGCCGCCGCCGGCCCGCCGCCCTGATCGCCGGAGCGCTCGCCGCGATGCTGGTCGCCGGCGGCGTCGGCGGAGCCGTCGGCTACGAGGCCGCGTCGTCGGGCGGCGGCGGCACCTCGGTGCTCTCCTCGGCCCCGAGCGGCTCCGGCTCCGCGCCCGCCGACGCCGCGCCCGCCGGGTCGGTCGAGCAGGTCGCCAACACCGTGCTCCCGAGCGTCGTCCAGCTCGAGGGCCCGTCGGGCGAGGGCTCCGGCGTCGTGATCTCCGCCGACGGCCTCATCCTCACCAACGCCCATGTCCTGGAGGCCGGTCAGGCAGCGCAGCAGCAGTCCCCGCTCGGCGGGCTCGAGCAGTCGCCCGAGGGCGGCGGCGGTGCGCCCGGCCAGGCGCAGGGCCTGACCGCGGTGTTCCAGAACGGCAACCGCGCGCCCGTGCAGGTCGTCGGCACCGACACCAGCGCCGACCTCGCCGTCGTGCGGGCGCAGGGTGTCTCCGGGCTCCGGCCGGCGACGCTCGGCGACTCCTCGCAGCTGCAGGTCGGCCAGGACGTCGTCGCCGTGGGGTCGCCGCTGGGCCTGTCCGGCACGGTGACCACCGGGATCGTCAGCGCGCTGCAGCGCCCCGTCGCGAGCGGCGGCGCCCAGAGCGGCCAGGCCACGGTGCTCGACGCCATCCAGACCGACGCCGCGATCAACCCCGGCAACTCCGGGGGCGCGCTGGTCGACATGCAGGGGCGCGTCGTCGGCATCACGTCGGCGATCGCGTCGCTGGGCGGGCAGTCGTCCGGCGGTCAGCAGTCGCAGTCCGGCTCGATCGGCCTGGGCTTCGCGATCCCGATCGACCAGGCCGCCCGCATCGGCAACGAGCTGGTGACCCAGGGCTTCGCCACCCGCGCCGTGCTCGGCGTCAGCGTGGCCGACGGCCCGGGCGGCGCGACGCTCGGCGAGATCGCGCCGGGCGGGGCGGCCGCCTCCGCCGGCCTGAACCAGGGCGACGTCGTCACGCGCGTCAACGACCGCGTCATCCAGGACTCCGACAGCCTCGTCGCCGCGATCCGCTCGCAGCAGCCCGGCGCGCAGGTGACGCTGACCGTCACCTCGCCCGGCGGCCAGCCCCGCGAGGTCCCGGTGACCCTGGGTTCCGAGCGCTCGAGCTGATCACCTCGCCCTCCTCGGGGAACGAACGGCGCTCTCGCTGCTACCGAAGCAGCGAGGGCGCCGTTCGTTCGTTCAGGGTCGGCGGCGTGCGGGCGAGCGCGTGCGGCCGGTCGGCGGGTCGGCCCGTCAGTTGACGCAGCCGGGCGCGGCGGCGGTGATCGGCGGGGTCGGCGACACGGGCGGCGCCGCCTGCCGGCCGTCGCGCGAGCCGCCGTTGCGGGAGGACGCGCTGCGCGTCGACCCGTACTCGCCGTCGGACGACGAGCCGTACTCGTCGTCCGACGACCCGTACCCGTCGTCCGAGGAGCTCGCGTCGTCCTCGTCGCGGGACGCGTCGAGGCGGTCGAGTCCTGCACTCACCGAGGCGTCGGTGGCGCCGACCGGGGGCGGCGGGGTGAGCGCGGCGAGGGCCGCGGGGTTGCCGGCGTCGGCGGCGATCGCCGTCGCGACGAACGAGCGGACCTCGTCCGGGTCGACCTGCACCGCGGTCCCGTCGTACGGGGTGCTGAGCTCGGTGGAGCCGGTGGGGATCGTGCGGAACGTGACCGCACCGGCGGAGAGGCCCTGCATCTGGCGCGCGAAGCCGAGCACGTCCCACCCGGCGTCGAGCGTCACCGACCGCGACACCGCCTCGGTGATGCGCCCGACCGCGAACGGGTCGGTGAGCGTGTTCGCCGACAGCAGCGTCTCGGTCGCGCCGGCGAGGAACACCTGCTGGCGCGCGATCCGGTCGAGGTCGCCGTTCGGCAGCCCGTGGCGCTGGCGCACGAAGGCGAGGGCCTGCGCGCCGCTGACCTCCTGCGGGCCGGCGGGCAGCGCGAGCCCGGAGTAGGAGTCCTGCACCGGGCCGCGCAGGCACACCGGGACCCCGCCGATCGCGGTGCTGAGGTCGGCGAAGCCGGCGAGGTTGACCGCGGCGAAGTGCGAGATCGGCAGCCCCGTGAGCTGCTGGACCGCGCCGATGGTGGCCCGCGCGCCCGCGGCGCCGGCGGCGCGCACGACGGCGGGGTCGTTCGGCGACGGCGGGCCGGGGGACTCGGCGGCGAAGAGCGCGGTGGTGCCGGTCGGCCCGGAGCCGGTCATGGCCTCGGTGGCCTGGGCGGCCGCCCGCGACCAGGCAGAATTGATCTTGTGCCGGCCGAGGCCCGATCCGAGGTCGACGTAGGAGTCGCGCGGCACCGAGATCGCCGTGGCGCGGCCGCCGCCGGCGGGGACGTGCACGACGGTCAGCGAGTCGGCCGTGCCGCCGCCGGACTCGCCGTCGCCGGCGTTGAGCGCGGCGAGGACGTTCTCGGGCAGGGGGTTGCCCTGGGCGTCGGTCCGGTTGTCGAGACCCACCAGCAGGATGTTCTGCTCGCCGGTCGGCGCCGGCTCGGGGCCGTCGATCACCGCGGCGGCGGGCGTGGATCGATCCAGTGCGCGCAGCTGTGTCCAGCCGACCGCCGAAAGCACCAAGATCCCCACCGACACCGCGCTCACGGCGAGGCGCGCGATGAAGCGCAGACGCCGCGAACGCAGCACGGGACCGATCACGTGAACAGCGTTCCCGGTTCTCGGGTCCCCGTCACCTACACGTGCAGGGCATCTCAGTGATCGTTACCCGTCCGGCGCTTTTCGGGCCGTCTCCGGAGTCGGGCGTGCGGGCTGCGTGAGGTCGCGGGGCACGTTCACAGCTCGCGCACAATCGTCGCCCACCGGACGGACACGGTGCGGCCGGACAGTCGGCGCCATGACGGTCCACGACGGTCTGACGACCGAGCTGCGGGTGTCTCCGCGCGCCCCCACACGACGCCCCGCGCGCCATGCCGCCCCGCCGCGGTGGCCGGCGCTCCTGACCGGGCGGCCCGGCGATCCCCGCTGGGTGCGCCCGTCGGTGATCGCGCTGCTCGCCGCCACCGCCGTGCTCTACCTGTGGGACCTCGGCGCCTCGGGCTTCGCCAACACCTACTACGCGGCTGCCGTGCAGGCCGGGACGCAGTCGTGGAAGGCGTGGCTGTTCGGGTCGATGGACTCGTCGAGCTTCATCACGGTCGACAAGCCCCCCGCCTCGCTCTGGGTGATGGGCCTGTCCGGGCAGATCTTCGGGTTCAGCTCCTGGTCGCTGCTCGCGCCGCAGGCACTCATGGGCGTCGCGGCGGTCGGGCTGCTCCATCTGACCGTGCGGCGCTGGTCCGGGCCCGGCGCCGGCCTGCTCGCCGGCGCGGCGCTCGCGCTGACGCCGGTGGCGGTGCTGATGTTCCGTTTCGACAACCCGGACGCGCTGCTGGTGCTCTGCCTGGTGGCGGCGGCGTATGCGGTGGTGCGGGCGGTGGATGCCGTGTCCGCGCGGGCCGGCACGTGGTGGACGGTGACGGCGGGCGCGCTGATCGGGCTGGGCTTCCTCACGAAGATGATGCAGGCGTTCCTCGTGCTGCCCGCGCTGGCCGCGGTGCTGCTGCTCGCCTCCGCGGCCCCGCTGCGCCGGCGGCTGGTGCAGCTCGGCGCGGGCGCGGCGGCGCTGGTCGCGTCGGTGGGCTGGTACGTGCTGCTCGTCGACCTGTGGCCGACCGACGCCCGCCCCTACGTCGGCGGCTCGACCGACAACACGCTGCTCGACCTCGTCCTCGGCTACAACGGGCTCGGCCGCATCCTCGGCGGCGAGGGCAACGGGGGCGGCGGGGGCGGCGGGGGTGGCGGCACCGGGTTCGGGGGCGCCACCGGCATCGGGCGGATGTTCAACGACTCCTTCGGCGGCCAGATCAGCTGGCTGCTCCCGGCCGCGCTGGTCGCGCTGGTCGCCGGGCTCTGGCTGACCCGCCGTGCCCCGCGCACCGACCGCACCCGCGCCGCGCTCGTGCTCTGGGGCGGCTGGCTGCTCGTCACCGGGCTGGTGTTCAGCTTCATGAGCGGCACGATCCACGCCTACTACGCCGTGGCCCTGGCGCCCGGGCTCGTCGGCACGCTGGTCGTCGGCGGCCGGGAGGTGTGGCGACGCCGCGGGCATCTCGCCGCGGACCTGACGCTCGGCCTCACCGTCGCCCTGACCGCCGGCTGGAGCGTCGTGCTCCTGCGCCGCACGCCGGAGTTCCTGCCCTGGCTGCGCTGGGTCGTGGCGATCGCCGGGATCGTGGCCGCGGTCGCGCTGGTGATCCCGGCGTCGGCGTGGCGGCGGATCGGTCGCGACGCCGGCCGGCGGGTACTGCCGGTCGTGGTGCTCGGGGCGCTGCTGGCGGGCGCCGGCGGGGCGACGGCGTACGCGGTGCAGACGGCGGCGACCGCGCACCAGGGCTCGATCGTCAGCGCGGGGCCGTCGAGTGGTTCCGAGACGGGCGGTGGCCCTGGTGGCGGGCAGGGTGGTCCTCCCGGCGGCGGGCTCGCGCCGCCGAGCGGTGGCCCGGGCGCCCAGAGCACTCAGG
This sequence comes from Actinomycetospora flava, assembly GCF_037400335.1. NCBI lineage: Bacteria > Bacillati > Actinomycetota > Actinomycetes > Pseudonocardiales > Pseudonocardiaceae > Actinomycetospora > Actinomycetospora flava. Next base: position 61,219 of record NZ_JBBEGM010000002.1, on the reverse strand, counting down.
GTGCTCAGGGCGGCGGTCCGGGTGAGGCGACCACGTCGTCGGAGCTCACGGCGCTGCTGACGGCGAGCGACACCCGGTGGTCTGCGGCCACCGTCTCGGCGCAGGGCGCCGCGGGCCTCGAGCTCGCGAGCGGGACCGCGGTGATGGCGATCGGCGGGTTCTCCGGATCGGACGCGGCACCGAGCCTCGGCCAGTTCCAGGCCTCCGTCGCGGCCGGGGACATCCACTGGTTCGTGGCGTCGGGCGGGCAGGGTGGCGGGCAGGGTGGCGGACAAGGTGGCGGCCCCGGCGGCGGCGAGGACGGCGTCGGCACCCAGATCAGCGAGTGGGTCGCGGCGCACTACACCGCGACGACGGTCGGCGGCACCACGGTCTACGACCTCACCGCGCCCGCGAGCTGACCCGTTCCTCGCGAGGGTTACTGGCTGGTATCGCTCGCTGGGCGAGCGATACCAGCCAGTAATCGCCGAATGCGGTGGGCGCCGGCGCCTCCCCGGAGATCACGGGCGACGTGGTGCACCCGCGGGGCCGGGCGAGGTGCATGGCGTCGCCCCTGATCACCCGGGCGCCGCGACAGCCAGGCCCCACGTCAGGCGGCGCGGGGCGTCCCGCTCGCGGCGTCGTCGTCGGTCACCGGGACGTCGAGGGGGTGCGCGATCTCGTCCGGGCCCAGCCGGCCCGCGATCAGCGCCAGCGCCCCGAACGCGAGCGGGACAAGGCCCGCGGCGAGGAAGACCGGCGTCAGGCCCGCGACCTCGCTGACCGGCCCGGCGAGGGTCATCGACACGGGCATGAAGGCGAGCGAGACGAAGAAGTCGAGGCTCGTGACGCGCCCGAGCAGGGCCGGCGGGACGCGACGCTGCAGCAGGGTGCCCCAGATGACCTGCGGCGCGCTGAACAGGCCGCCGACCACGAACCCGGCGACGACCATCGGCCAGAGCGAGTCGGCGAGCCCGAAGACGACCATGGGCACGCACCCCGCCGTCCACATGAGGATCATGACCGTCAGGTACCGGCGCGGGAGCCGCAGCGAGGCGACGAGGATCGACGCGATCGCCCCGCCGGCCCCCACCGCGAGGAGCACGAGCGAGTGCCCGCCGGGCCCGCCGGCGGCGCGCTCGATGATCGCGAACGGGACGAGCACCTCGAGCGGGCCGAGCACGAGCAGCACCATCGCCGACGCGAACACCAGCGTCACGAGCAGCCACCGGGTCGCGACCATGTAGCGGAAGCCCTCGACGAGGTCGCGGACCACCGCGGACACGCCCTTGCTCTCCCCGTCCAGCTCGCGGCGCAGCGCCCGCCGGGGCAGCGACAGCGCGGCGACGAGCCCCGCCACGCACGCGACCGCGGTCGCGGCGAGCGCCGCGGCCGGCGAGTACGCGGCGACCAGCGCGCCCGCGAGCGCCGGGCCGGCGCCCTGCAGCAGCACCGGGCGCACGACGCCCTCGAGCCCGTTGACGGCGAGCAGCTCGTCGTCGTCGACCATCGCCGGCACGAGCGCTGAGTACGCCGGGAAGAACAGGCCCATCGACAGGCCGATCGCCGCCGCCACGACCACCAGCAGCGGCACCGTCAGCGCACCGAGCGCGGAGAGGCCCGCGACGAGACCGATCGACACCGCCAGCACCGCCATGACGCCGACGAGGATCCGCTTCTGCGGCACCCGGTCGGCGAGCACACCGCCGAGCAGCGCGGTGACGATCACGCCCAGCGCGAGCGCTCCCGACACCAGCGAGAGCTCCAGCGGACCGCCGCCGAGCTCGATCACCTGCCACACGACGGCGAGGGTCCACAGGCCCTCGGCGAGCACCGACAGCGCGAGCGCGGCGGCCAGACGCCGGTAGGCGGACCGGCGCAGCGGGCGCAGGGCGCGCATGGGACTCGACCTCCTGGCGATGGGCGGCAGTCGCGACGGTAGGTGCTCGACCGGGGTGGAGGTCCAGCGCATTCCGTTGATCCCGAAGAAGGAACCGAGTAGACCCACACCCGTGCGCAAGCAGCAGTGGGTCGCCGAGGTCGGGTCGGAGAACGCCGCGTTCCTGGCGACGCGCAGTCGCACGGCGGTCCTCGCCTCCGAGTACCGGCCGCGCGATCTCGGCGACGGCCGCGTCGGCTACGACGAGCGGTCCCTCGGGGCGGCCCGCGAGCTCTCCGAGGAGGAGGAGGGCGCGATCACCGACGACGGCGACGGCCTGCGGGTCTGGGTCGGCGACGACGCCTTCGACCTCGAGGAGCAGGGGTAGGGCACGACTTTCGTCGTACGCCCGCCCGACGTCCGGCGCTGCCGGCACGAGGTGATCACCGCCTAGCGTCGATCACCATGAACGCGCCGACGACGATGCCGGACGTCTCCACCCCGGGCCGCCGGATCGGTGAGCTCGACGTCCTGCGGGGCTTCGCGCTCTGCGGGATCCTCGTGGTCAACATCCTGCAGCAGCTCGTCGGCCGTCCGTACCCGGCGCCGATCGACCTGATCTTCGTCGAGCGCTTCCTCTCGCTGTTCGCCCTGCTGTTCGGCATCGGGTTCGGGCTCTTCCTCGACCGCGCCGCGACGCGGACCGCCCGCCCGCGGGTCGTGCTGGCCCGCCGGCTCGGGGTGCTGCTGCTGATCGGGATCGCGCACCAGGTCCTGCAGCCGGGCGAGGCGCTGGTCCCGTACGCCGTGATCGGCCTCGTGGTCCTGCTGCCGATGAGCTTCCTGCCGCCCCGGGCGTGCCTGGTCGTCGCGCTCGCCCTGCTCGTCGTCGCCCCCCAGGTCCAGGAGAGCTACGGGCTGACCGTCGCCCTGCTCGCGGGCAGCTTCGCCCTGGCCCGCCTCGGCCTGCCCGACGCGCTCGGCCGGTACCCGGCGCGGATCGCGGCCGTGCTCGCCGTCGCCGCGACCCTCGCCGGCGCCTGGGCCCTCGCGGTCAGCACGGGCTGGACGCCGCCCCAGGTGAACGTCCTCGGCGGCGGGCTCGGCGGCGTCCAGAGCCTCCTGCCGCCGCTGGCCGCGCTGACGACGGCCGTCGCGTACGCCGCCGCGCTGCTGCTGCTCCTGCGCGCCCCCGCCGGCGCGGTGATCGGCCGCGTGCTCGCCCCGATGGGCCGCATGGCCCTGACGAACTACCTCACCGCGACCGTGCTGTTCGTGACGCTCGGACCGCTGCTCGGCATCGACTCCCCCGACGACGGCGCGGCGATCGCCGGCCTGACCGTCGGGATCCTCGTGGCGCAGGCCGCGTGGAGCCGGTGGTGGCTCGACGCCTTCCGGTACGGGCCGGTCGAGTGGCTCTGGCGGTGCCTGACGTGGTGGCAGCTCGCCCCGATCCAGAGGTGATCGCGACTACGGTGCCGGTCATGGACCGCCGGCGGTGGGCGTTCGACCTCGCGGTCGCCGCGCTGACCGGGGTCTTCATGACCGGCATCGTGCTGTTCTTCCCGCGCCAGATCGGCACGCTGCTGGACCTCGGGACGCCGGCCCTGCTCGCGGTCGTCGCACTGTCCACAGCCGTGCTGGTGTTCCGGCGACGGGCACCCGTGCTGGTCACGGCGGTCGTCGCGCTGCTCTCCGTGCCGTTCCCCGGGTCCTGGTTCGGGTACGTCGCGCTGTACTCGGCCGGCGCCTACGGACGGCGCTGGACGCTCTGGCTGCTCGCGCCCCTGGTGGTCGCCGCGTCGTTCGTCGGCGACCGCGGGTGGGTCGGCTTCCGCTTCAACGACCACGCGTTCCTGCTCTTCGTGGCCTCGCTGGTGACGCTGGCCGGGCTCTACGTCGGCACCCGCCGCGAGGCGATCGCCGGCGCCGTGGAGCGCGCCGAGCGGGCCGAGCGGGAGCAGGACCTGCTCGCGGAGCAGGCCCGCGCCGACGAGCGCGTCCGGCTCGCGGGCGAGATGCACGACGTCGTGACGCACCGGATCAACCTCATGGTGCTGCAGGCCGGCGCCCTCGGCGTCGACAGCGACGACCCCGCCGTCCGCGACGCCGCCGAGGACCTGCGGCGCGCCGGCGTCCAGGCGCTGGCCGAGCTGCGCGACCTCGTCGGCGTGCTGCGTGCCGGGCGCACCGCGGGCTCGGCCACCGCGGACGTCCCCGCCGACGAGCTCGACGGCCTGGTGGACGAGTCCCGGCAGGTGGGCGTCGACGTCGCGCTGGAGGTCACCGGCGACCCCACCGGCCCGGCCCCGACGGTCCGGCGCACCCTGCACCGCGTGGTCCAGGAGTCCCTCACCAACGCCCGCAAGCACGCCCCCGGCGCCGCGGTCCGGGTGGCGGTCCGCCACGAGGACGGGCGGGTGTCCGCGACGATCACCAACGGGCCGGCGGACGCCCCCGCCGCGCGCGACACGACCGGCGGCGGGGTCGGCCTCGACGGCCTGCGCCGCCGGGTCGGGCTGGTCGGCGGCACCCTCGCCGCGGGCCCCACCGACGACGGCGGGTTCCGGGTGGCCGCCGACCTGCCCGACTACGTCCCCACGGGAGCAGCATGATCCGGGTGCTGGTCGTCGACGACGAACCCATGGTCTGCACGCACCTGACCACGATCCTCGGCACCGACGAGATCACCGTCGTCGGCGAGGCCCACGACGGCGCCGAGGCCGTCGAGCAGGTCGTGCGCCACCGCCCCGACGTGGTGCTGCTCGACATCCGCATGCCCGGCGTCGACGGGCTCACCGCGCTCGGCCACCTCGCCGCGCTCGACGACCGGCCCGCCGTCGTCGTGCTGACCACCTTCGACGTCGACGACTACGTGCTCCGCGCGCTCGCGGCCGGCGCGCAGGGGTTCCTGCTCAAGTCCACGCCACCCGCCGACCTGCGCCGGCTCGTCGCGGTGGCCGCCGACGGGCACACGGTGCTCTCCCCCGAGGCGGCGCAGCGGCTCGCGGTGGCGTCGAGCCGCGAGGACCGCACCCGCGAGAGCGCGCGGGCGCGCCTGCGTGGCCTGCCCGAGCGTGAGCTCCAGGTCCTCACCGCGCTCGGCGAGGGCCTGTCGAACGCCGCTATCGGCGCCCGGCTGCACCTGTCCGAGGCGACGGTGAAGGGCTACGTGTCGCGGCTGATGGAGAGGCTCGACTGCGACAACCGCACGCAGGCGGGGTTGCTCGCCTTCGCCGCCGGGCTGGTGGGTCCGGACGGGGCGTCGTCCTAGTCATCGGCGACGAGGAGACGGCCCGACAGCGCTCCGTCGTCGCGCTGCCCTGCCGTTCCCGCGCCCGGGCTCAGGCGACCGGGCGGACCGGGCGGTGCGCGCTGGGTCGCACGGGGCGGGCGACGACCGGACCGCGCCGCGGCGCCGTCCGCGGGATCCGCGGCGGGCCGGCCTGGCCGACGGCGGCGACCGGGCGCCCCGCGAGGACGGCGGCGAGGACCGCGACGACCTCGCCCAGCGAGTGGTAGCGGCGCTCCGGGAGGCGCTCGAGCATCGTGCGGGTGACCGTGTCGACCCCGTACATCTCCGCGGTGGTGAGCACCTGCCAGCGGTGGGCCGGGAGGGCGAGATCGCCGAGCACCGCGGCGAGCCGATCGGGGAGGCCCGACGGGTCAGGAGAGGACGAGGCGGGCTGTCCGGGCTGAGCGGTCATCGGTTCCTCCGAGCAGGAGCGCCTGGTCGCGCAGACAGAAGGGTTCCCCGAACGCCCGTTCGTCAATCCGGTACGTCACCCCTGCGTCGATGATCGTTCGTTCCCGGAGGGGCGACGAGGGTTGCTACCCCCCGGTAACCTGCCCGCCGTGAGTACCCCGAGCGTGCTGGGCACGTGGCGCCGCTTCTCCGGCTCGTGGCCGGGCCGCCTGCTGGTCAGCGCGGCCGTGTGGCTGCGCGCCCCGTACTTCCTCACCGCCGCGCCGGTGATCCGGACCCTGGAGCCGGGGCGGGCCGAGGTGTCGCTGCGCAACTGGTGGCTGGTGCACAACCACCTCGGCACGGTGCACGCCATCGCGTCCTGCAACCTCGCCGAGTACGCGATGGGCGTGCTCGCCGAGGCGACGACGCCGTCGACGCACCGGTGGATCCCGCGCGGCATGAGCGTGCAGTACCTCGCGAAGGCCGACACCGACCTCGTCGCCGTCGCGACGTTCCCGGCGCCGCCGGCGTTCTCCGACGAGCGCGAGGACGTCGACGCCGACATCACGATCACCGACGCCCGCGGGCAGGAGGTCGTGCACGCGACGATCACCCTGCGGATCTCCCCGCGCCCCGCGCGCGTGCCCGCCGCGGCCTGACCGGAACGCGCCCCCGCCGGCGCCGCGACGTGCCACGATCCGCGGCGAGATGCCTTCCCCGACGACGACCTCCGACCAGGTCCACGCCTACCGCTTCGGGCTGCGCCGCCTGCAGTCGGCGCTGGTCCGGCGCCAGGCCGTGCCGGGGACCGATCCGCTGCGCTCCCAGCACCGCGCCACCGTCGCCGGGGTCCTGATCGCCGCGCTCGCCCTCGGCGTCGCGGCGGTGTGGGGGCTGCTGGACAAGCCCGCCGACTGGCGCAGCGCCGGCATCGTCGTGGCCGAGGGCACCGGCGCGCTCTACGTCGTCGTGCACCAGCCCGACCGCCTCGTGCCGGTTCCCAACCTCGCGTCGGCCCGCCTCGTGCTCGCGGGGCTGGCGTCCGCCGGCGGGCAGGCGGGCGACCCGGAGCCCGTCGAGGTCGCCGACGCCGACATCGCCACCGCCCCCCGCGAGCGCGGCGTCGGCATCGTCGACGCGCCGCCCCTGCCGCCCGCGGACGCGCCGGCCCCGCCCCTGTGGTCGGTGTGCGACACCGGGAGCCCGCAGCCCGGGGCGGCGCGCCCGTGGGAGCAGCCGCGGGTGTGGACCACCGTGCTCGCGGGCGCCTCGCCGCCGGCCCGGCCGCTCGACCCGGGCCGCGGGCTGCTGCTGCGCGACCGCTTCGACGGCACCTGGCTCGTGCACGAGGGCATCCGCTCGCGCCTCGACCTGGGCGACCGGGCGGTCGTCCTCGCCTTCGACCTCGCGGGCCAGACCCCGCGCCCGGTGAGCACGAGCCTGCTCAACACCCTCACCGAGGGGCCGCCGATCGTCGCGCCGGAGATCGCCGGCCGCGGCGAGGCGCCGGCGACGGGGCTGCTCGCGGGCGAGCCGGTCGGCGGGGTCGTGCGCCTCGTCGGGCCCGGCACCCCGGACCGCTGGTACGTCGTGCAGCGCGAAGGCGTGCAGGAGGTGCCCGAGGTCGTCGCCCGGCTCGTCCGCCTCGACGACCCGGCGCGCGCCGAGGTCCCGGTGCCGATCGTCTCGCCGGGCCAGCTGCGCGCGCTCGCCACCGCCCGCGGGATCGCCGTCGCCGCCTACCCCGACCCGGTGCCCCGGGCCGTGCCCATGGCCGACGCCCCCACGACGTGCGCCAGCGCGCAGGGCGGCGGCCCGGTCGTGCTCACCGTCGGCACGGACCCGCCGGCCACCGGCACGCCGCCGACGACGCTCGCCCAGGCCGACGGCTCCGGCGACCGGGTGGACGCCGTCGCCGTGCCCGGCGGCGGGGTCGCGGTGCGCGCGGTCCCGATCGGCCGCGACGACGCGCCGGGCAGCCCCACGGTGATCTCCGGCTCCGGTCTCGCGTCGGCGGTGCCCGACCTCGAGACGGCCGGGGCGCTGGGGCTCGGCGCGGCGTTCCCGCCCGCGCCCGGCGCGGTGGTCGGGCTGCTGCCCGCGGGGCCGGTGCTCTCGGTGGCCGCGGCGCTCAACCCGCTGCCGGGCGGCGGCTGAGCGCTACTGGGCGTTCGGCGCGGGCTGGCCGGGCGGGACGACCGCGGTGGTGGTCGTCGTCTCGGGCTCCTCGACCACCGGCGGCGGGACGACCACGCGCGGGCGCACGGTGGTCGTCGTGGTGGTCGTGGTCGTGGTGGTGGTCGTCGTGCGGCGCGGGGTGGTGGTGCGCCGGGTGCGCGGCGCGGTGGCCGCCTCGGTCTCGTCGGTGGTGGTGACCTGCGGGGCCACGGGCAGCGGCGGAGGGGGCGGCGCGAGGGTCGCCGAGGGCACCGGCGGCAGCGGCTGCTCGTCGGAGAGCACCGCGTACGCCACCGCGGACCCGGCCACGAGCAGCGTCGCGGCCGCGGCGGCCACCGCGGCGGCCAGGCGGCGCCGGCGCGCCCCGGGCCGCGCCAGCGACGACGCCCCCGTCGGCTCGGGCTCGGGGACCGGCGCGACGGCGAACCCGCCCGTGCCGACGATGCTGGTGGGCGCGGTCATGAGCACCGGCGACAGCACGGTCTCGGCGTCCATCCCGACCTCGCGGGAGACCCCGCGCAGCCCGGCGACGACCTCCTCGGCCGTCGGGCGGTCGACCGCGTCGTCCGCGGTCATGGCGGTGAGCAGCCCCTCGAGCCCGGGCGAGAGGCCGGTGGGCACCACGGGGCGGCGGTGCAGGCGGGCGACGGCCGCCTCGAGCGCGTTGCCCGGGTACTCGCGGCGGCCGGTGAGGCACTCGATGAGCACGAGACCCAGGGCGTAGATGTCGACGGCGCCGTCGATCGGCTCGCCGCGCACCTGCTCGGGGCTGAGGTACGACGCCGTGCCGATCACCATGCCGGCGGCCGTGACGGGCGCGGCGTCGTGGACCGCGGCGATGCCGAAGTCCGAGAGGTGGGCGCGGCCCTCGGCGTCGAGCAGCACGTTGCCGGGCTTGACGTCGCGGTGCACGACGCCGCGGCGGTGGACGTAGGCCAGCGCGTCGGCGAGCGCGGCGCCCAGCGCGACCACGTCGACCACCGGGAGCGGGCCCGCGCGCACCCGCTGCGCGAGCGTGTCGCCCTCGATGAGCTGCATGACGAAGTACGCGCGGCCGTCCTCGTCGCCGACGTCGTAGACGGTGACGAGCCCGGGGTGGGACAGCCCGGCGAGCGTGAGCACCTCGCGGCGGTGGCGGGCCTCCTGGCCCTCCTCGATGTCGCCGATCTTCTCGGCCGGGTCGGCGGGGTCGCCCGGCTCGACGTCGGAGGACACCACGGAGCCCGCCGCGTTGAACATCTTGATCGCGACGTCGCGGCCGAGCAGCTCGTCGCGCGCCCGGAAGACGTCGGCGGCGCCGCCGCGCCCGATGAGGTCGCCGAGGGTGTATCGCCCGCCCACCATCGCGGGCGGACCGGTCTCGGTGCTCACTGCCCGCCCTCCTCCCGGTGCGCGGTCGCCCCGATCATCCCGTACGAGGGGGTCCCTCGTCTGCGTGACGTCCCGGGCGGCGCGTCGCCCGAACGGCGGGTTGCCCGCGATGGCCGCCGGCGCGCCGCGCGCGGACGGTTCCCTGCCCGGTGGTTCGGCGCCGGAGGTGCCCGCGTTACCCGTTCGAGTGGATCTCTACGTTCGGCCGAGGCGCCCGAGGACCGTCGGCAGGGGGCCAGGATGCACCACGACCAGCGAACGTGTGGCGCGGGTGAGGGCCACGTAGAGGTCGTTGAGCCCGCGGGGTGAGGCGTCCACCACGCCCTCGGGGTCGACGAGCACGACCGCGTCGAACTCGAGCCCCTTGGCGTCGGCGACCTCGGACACGACGATCTCGGAGCCGAGGTCCACGGCCGGGTCCCCGTCGGCGGCGCCGGTCGGCCCGGCCGCGACCCCCAGGGCCGCGGCGAGCTCGTCGACCCGCGACCCCGGCGCCAGCACCGCGACACGCCCGGCGCCCTCGGCGTCGACGACGGCCTCGCGCGCCCGGCGGGCCTGCTCCACGGCCACCGCGACCAGCCCGGACCCGTCGGTGGCCACCGCGCGCGGCGCCACCCCGGACTCGCGCACCGATTCCGGCGGGGTCGCGGTGGGGTCGATGGCGGCGAGCACGTCGGCCGCCACCGCCATGATCTCGGCGGGCGTGCGGTAGTTGACCGTCAGGACCTCGCGTCGCCAGCGCGCCTTCACGTACGGCGAGAGCACCTCGGCCCACGACGACGCCCCGCCCCGCGCGCCGGTCTGCGCCACGTCGCCGACCAGCGTCATCGACCGGCTGGGGCAGCGGCGCATGAGCACGCGCCACGCCATCGGCGAGAGCTCCTGGGCCTCGTCGACGATGACGTGCCCGAAGGTCCACGTGCGGTCGTCGGCGGCCCGCTCGGCGGCCGAGGCGTAGGTGGCCTCCCGGGTGCGGTCGGCGAGCACACTGGCGTCGACGACGTCGGTGGGACGCAGGAGCTCGGGGTCCCAGTCCTCCTCCATCGCGAGGATCTCCAGCACGCCGGCGGCGTAGGCCTCGTCGGCCTCGCGCTTGCGCTCCTCGGCCTCGCGGGCGGCGGTGTCGTCCTCGCCGAGCAGCTCGGCGACCTCGTCGAGCAGCACCGCGTCGGCGGGGCTCCACCAGGCGCCGTCGAGGAGGTCGGCGGGCATCGCGTCGCGGGCCAGCAGGTCGCGGTCGGCGTCGGACCAGCCGCGCGTGGCCGCCCGGAGCCGTTGCGGGGTGGTCCAGAGGTCGGCGAGCAGCTGCGGGGGCGTCAGCGTGGGCCACAGCTCGTCGAGCACGGCCCGGAGATCGGGGTCGGCGCGCAGGCCGGCGCGGACGTCGGCGAGGTCGCCGCGGTCGAGCAGGTTGCCGTGGCCGTCGACATCGCGGCCCACCCGGTCGACCTCGCGGCGGGCGAGCTGGTCGACGACCTCGCGCACGAAGGTCCGCTTGGCGTCGTTGTGGGGCCGGCGGGTGCGCCGGGCGCGGGTGCGGGCCTGGGCGACGACGTCGCGGTCGACCACGACCGGCTCGCCGTCGACGTTCAGCCGGATCGGGCGCCGCGGCAGCTCCTGGCGGTCGCGCACGGCGGTCGCGAGCATCTTGCTCATCTCGACGTGGCCCTTGAGCGCGGCGGCCGTCGCCGGCTCGGGGCGGTGCGCGGACAGGCCCGGGTAGAGCTCTCCGACCGTGGAGAGCAGCACGCTGGTCTCGCCGAGCGAGGGCAGGACCTGCTCGATGTAGCGCAGGAACGTCGGGTTGGGCCCGACGACGAGCACGCCGCGGCGGGCCAGCTGGCGCCGGTGGGTGTAGAGCAGGTACGCCGCGCGGTGCAGCGCCACGGCCGTCTTGCCGGTCCCGGGCCCGCCCTCGACGACGACCACGCCGTTGGCGCTGGAGCGGATGACCCGGTCCTGCTCGCCCTGGATGGTCGCGACGATGTCGCCCATGCGCCCGGTGCGCCCCGCCGAGAGCGCCGCGAGGAGCACCGCCTCGCCGGTGAGCCCGGTGCGCTGGGTGCCTCGTGACGCCGCGGCCGCCGCTGCGTCGTCGAGGTCCAGGATCTCGTCGTCGACGGCGGTGACGCGCCGGCTGCGCGAGCGGATGTGCCGGCGGCGGCGCACGCCGTCGGGCGAGGCCGCCGTCGCGGTGTAGTACGGCCGGGCCGCGGGCGCGCGCCAGTCGACGAGCAGCGGCTCGTAGTCGTGCTGGTCGTCGAGCAGCCCGAGGCGCCCGACGTAGAGCACGTCCTGGTCGAGGCCCTCGATGGGCTCCGGGTCGCCGTCGATCGGCGGGGGCGGCGGACGGTCCGGGTCGAGGTCGAGGCGCCCGAAGCACAGCCCGTTCTCGACCGCGGAGAGCGTGGCGAGCTGCTCGGAGTACATCTGGGCGGCGGCGTCGCGCTCGGAGACCGCCTGCGGGGTGCCGGTGGTCTCGTCGCGCAGCACGCGGGCGAGCAGCGCGGCGGTCTCCGCCCGGCGCTCGTCGAGCTTGCCGTAGAGCATGCTCACGTAGGGCTGCTCAGCCGCGACGGTGTCGCCGGCCACGGGATCGCCGTCGGGGTCGTGCGCGCGCGCGGTGTCGGCGGCGGACGGGGACGTACGGGTCACGCGGGCCTTCTCCAGCGGACGGTCCGGCGCCTGGTGTGCCGGGACGACCTTCCACGGTAGCCCGGGACACCGACCGCGCGCCGCCGACAGGGCCCACCCGGGCGCACCGGAGATGTCCGTTCCGTGTCGGCGGGGTGTCAGGCCGGGACGTTGAGGACCACGCCGTCGTCCCCGGACGTGCGCGTCACCCGCCCCTGGGCGGCCAGGACCTCCAGGTGCGCGTCGGTCTCGAGCACCGCGAGCATCCGGTTGAAGGTCTCCATGTCCTCGAGGCGGTGCTCGCGCCGCGTCCACCGCAGGGCGCCCGCGATCTCCGCCGCGGTCGGCAGGCCCTTCTCCGCCGCGGTGGCGATCTCCGCGAGGCGCTGGTCGTGATGGGCGATCAGCTCGTCGACGCGCTCGTGCACGCTCGGCGCCACCGGCCCGTGCGCGGGCAGCAGCAGGCGGTCGGGCTCGGCGCGCAGGGCCGCGAGCGAGGACAGGTAGCGGATCAGCGCGCCCGGCTTCGCCGCCGGCTCGAAGCCGATCGAGGGCGTGATGTGCGGCAGGACGTGGTCGCCGGCGTAGAGCATCGGGCCGTCGGCGACGGTCTCGTCGACGAACACCAGGTGCCCGCGGGTGTGCCCCGGCGTCTCCCGGGCGACGAGCGCGCGCCCGCCGGCGCGCAGCTCCTGCCCGTCGGTGAGCCACTCGTCGGGGTCGGCGAAGTCGTCGACCGGCGGCGCCTCCTCGGCGGCCAGCCAGGCGCGGATCTCCCCGGCGAGCTCCGGGGCACCGGCCCGCTCGAGGCCGACCACCTGGGCCTGCAGGCCGGTGTCGCGGCCGCGCACGGTCTCGAGCGACTCGGCCTCGCCCGCGCCGAGCGCCACCCGCGCGCCGTGGGCGCGGCGCAGCGCGATCGCCTGGCTGTAGTGGTCGCGGTGGACGTGGGTGACGAGGAAGCGCCGGATGTCGCCGACCTCCGCGCCGATCCCGGCGAGCAGGCGCGCCAGGACGTCGCGGGACTCGTCGATCGCCCAGCCGCCGTCGACGAGCGTCAGGTCGCCGTCGCCGCCCTCGGGTGCCAGCGCGTACACGTTGACCGCGCGCAGCGAGTCGTTCGGCAAGGGCAGCGGCAGGCGGTGGACGCCGGGCGCGACGGTCTCGAGCTCGGGCCTGGTCCACGCGTGCCGATCGGAGATCACTCTCCGGAGGATGCCCCTGCCCCCGCGTGTTCCGCCGTGCGGGGGTCGCCCGCGGCCGTGTCGGCCCGCTCTCGCGCCTCGGCGCGCCGCGCGCCGGCGACGCCGAAGTGGTCGCCGCCCTTGCGCTTGACGTCGTCGGTGCCCCAGGAGCGGCTGCGGTCCACGGGGACCATCCGCGGGATGTGCTTGCGGCAGTGGATGTAGGCCTCCTCCACGGTGACCTCGACCCACAGGTCGGCCCGGCGGCCCGGCGAGGTCTCCGCCGGGATGTCGGGGTGCTCCGCGCGCAGCTCCGCGTCGTCGACGATGCGCGCCGACCCGTTGACGTGCAGCCCGATGAGCTCGTCGGTGAAGTCGAGCATCATCAGCCCGACGTGCGGGTTCTCGGTGATGTTGCCGAGGCTCGCCATCACGCCGTTGCCCCGGTACTCCGGCCACGCGACGTGCCGGTCGTCGAGGACGTGCAGGAACCCGGGCGGCCCCGCCCGCAGCGTCGAGTCGCACTCGCCGTGGGCGTCGGCGGTCGCCACGAACGCCATCGTCATCCGCGCCACGAAGTCCTGCATGGCGGGCACCAGGCGGTCGCACGTCTGGTCGGCGTGGAAGCGCTCGGCCCGCGCGGACGTCCCGAGCGCCTCCTGCAGGCGGTGCTCGCCGGCGGAGCCGGGACGGTCGGGGTGGGGGTCGGGCTGATCGGGCTGAGGGGTGACCCGGTCGCTCATCGACGCCTCTCCGCGACCCGCTCGGGGCCGCCGTGTCGGGGTGGCGGATCGGGCGGGACGCCGGGGCAGCGCCCGCCCCCGGAGCCGCTGCGTTCGGGGGACCGTCCCGATGGAACCCTTCCGTCCGGGTGCTGTCGACCCGCCGGGTAGTCCGACCCTCGCTCGGCGCAACCGGCGACCGCAGGTCAGTGGGCCGAACAGCCGCACTTGCCTGTGATGTACATCACTTCGTGATGGACCCGAGACCGGGGCGCGGCGTGGCCGTGACCGGGCGCCGGAGGCCTGAGCAGGCGTGACGCGCGCGGACACCCAGCGTCCCGGGGCCGCTCCGTCCGGTGACGGGTCTTCCCCCGCGACCTACTCTTCGAGGCGTCCGGCCACCCGTGGCAGCTGGTGCCGGACCCGCGCTCGTCCCGCCCGGGCCTGTCCGGCGGGCGCGGCCCCCGACCCCTGCGGCGACAGGCCGTACGCCACGCGCCGGACTCCCCACCGGCGACGCGGCACCTGGCTCGCTCCCCCTCGTGCCAGGTCGACCGGCGGCGCGACGGAGACCTCGCATGGCACGACACCGTGCGGCGCCTGCCCGAGCGGCAGCAGCGCCTCCCCCGGCAGCACCCACCGGCACCGCCGTCATGACGGGCGGGCAGCGCGCGAGAGACCTCGCGGCCGCCCTCCCCCGCCAGGGCCTCACCGAGGCCCACCCGTCGGGGCCGTTGCCCCGCGCGGGCTCCCGCCGCGCGTCCCGCGGATCGGGCCTCGACGCGGACACCGCCGCGCTCGACCTCGCGGCGATCGCGCTGGCGGCGGCGAGCGCGGGCCCGGCGGGCGCCCCGACGAACCCGTCCACCGGCTCGACGGCTCTCCCGGACGGCCCCACCACCGGCGGGACGCCGCGCCCGGCGTTCCCCGCGTCCGTCCCGAGCGCCCTCGCGCCCGTGACGCCGTCGCACGCCGTCCCGGCCGTCGGGCGCCGCGACCCGGGCCGGCGCGTGCCGCTGCCGACCCGTACGGCCGGGGCGCTCGCCCTGGTCGGCGCGCTCGCGGGCGGCGGCGTGGCCGTGGTCGGCGGGAACGCCGTCCTCACGGCCGACCCCACGCCCACGACGGGCGAGCTCCGCGTCGGCGACGTGGCGAACGCCGCCGAGAGCGCCGCGGCGGCCGCGTCGGTGCCCCGCGCCGATCAGCAGCAGGACGAGCGTCAGGGCGGCCAGGACGACCAGGGCGGGCGCCACCGGGCCGACGACGGCGCCGCGGCGTACGGCGGCGGCTACTGACCCTTCTCGGTCACCCGACGGACGACGGGGCGGCCGGTGGCCCGGGGAACCGGACCACCGACCGCCCCGTCGTCGTTCGTGCCGGGTGCGGCGCGCGGACTCAGCCGAGCGCGCTGACCAGTGCCTCGCGCTGGCGGGAGCCGAGGCCGGCGACGCGCCGGTCCTCGGGGATCCCGGCCTGCTCGAGCACCGCCGAGGCCTTCGCCGGGCCGTAGCCGGGCAGGGCCCGGACGAGCTGCGAGACCTTGGTCTTGCCGGCGATCGGGTCGCTCTTGCCGCGGTCGAGGACGGCGGGGATCGACTCCTCGCCGCTCTTGATTCCGGCCAGGAGGGCCGAGCGGGCCTGGCGGGCCTCGCGCGACTTGGCCTGGGCGGCCTCGCGCTGCTCGGGGGTCAACGTCGGGAGGGCCATCGCGGTGTCTCCCCTCTCTGTGGTGCGGGTTCGTCGCGGAGGGACCACGACGCGGTCGGACCGGTCACAACAGACGGTCACACGGACGGTCGGTCGACACGGAACGCCACGCCGCGACGGTGCCGCGATCCGGACGCCCGGGCCGATGGTTGCGGGACCGTACACCCTCCCGATCGGCACCCTGCCCCTGACCTGGGCGGATCACCATTCCGTCCTCCGCAGCACCCGTCGTGGTGACACCCGGACGACCGCCATCACCCTCGTGCGCCCCTCCGGCACCGCCGCGCGAACGAGCCGTCACCGCCGCGGCGACGACGCGCGGTACACCACGGCCGGGGGCAGGTTGCGCCAGACCACCGGCGACGTCTCGACCTCGGCGAAGCACTCGTCGAGCTCGGCGCGCAGGGCCCGCGCAGGGCCGGCCCAGGCGGTCCAGCAATAGGCGAACTGCACGAACACCCCGTCGTCGGCCAGCGCGCGCGCCACGACCGGGAGCAGGGAGTCCTCGCGTCCCGGGCGGGTCGCCGACCAGCCCAGGCCGCTGACGACCGCCTGCGCCCCGCGGATGCCCCGCAGCGCGAGGAGCGCGCCCAGCTCGGCGACGTCGGCGGGCACCACCTCGACGGCGGGGAAGCGCTCGGCGACCCGGTGCGCGAGCACCGGGTTGATCTCGACGGCGAGCTGGCGGCCGCGGCCGGCGAGGCGGTGCGCGAGCAGCCCCGTGAACGCCCCGCTGCCGGCGCCGAGCTCGACCACCGCGGGGTGCGGGTGACCGGTGCGCAGCGCGGCGTCGGCCATGGCCCGGGCCAGCGCGGTGCTGCTCGGCCACACCGAGGCCGTGGCGACGGGCGCGCGGACGAACTGCGCGGCGAACACCGCCCGGTCGGCGAGGGAGGCCTCGCGGAGTGGTTCGGGGGGCGTGGGGCCGGGCGGGGTGGTCTCAGGCGGCATGGTCGAGCTCCCGGACGGTGGGCAGGGGACTCGCCGCGGGGTGCCCCTCGAGCCCGGGCGGCAGGGCGGCCGTGATCGCCCGCTCGGTGCGCTGCGCGAGGGCACGCCGGGCGCCGGCGCGGGCGGGGCCGGCGGGGACGGTGCGGGGGTCGATCACCGGGCAGGCGGTGACGTCGACGTCGACCCCGCGCGACGTGAGCACCCGCAGCAGCGAGGCGGCGAGGGTGTCGTCGCCGACGAAGGCCGCGGTCGGGTCGACGGGGGCCGGGCGCGCGTCCTCCCGGCGCCGGTAGCGCAGGGCCACCGGGACCACGGGGGCGCCGGCGTCGTGGGCGGCCTGGAAGGCGGCGGGGCGGAAGCGGCCGAGGTCGCGTCCGCACCGGGTCGTGCCCTCGGCGAACACGCCGATCGGGACGCCGTCCCGCAGCGCGTCGGCGAGTCCGGCGACCGCGCCCGGCAGGTCGCGCAGCCGGTCGCGGTCGAGGAACACCGTGCCCGCCCGGGCGGCCATGAGACCGAGCAGCGGCCACCGGCGGACCTCGGTCTTGGCGAGCATCCGGACCGGCGCGACGGCGTGCAGCGCGAACACGTCGAGCCACGACACGTGGTTGGCGACGACGAGCGCGCCGGGCGGGGCCACGGGGCCGGTGTGGCGCACCCGCACCCCGCACGCCGAGAGCACCGCGACCGCCCACAGGCGCTGCACGCCGGCCAGCGCGGACGGTGCGAGCAGCGGCACCACCAGCGCCGCGAGGAGACCGGCGAGGAGCACGACGACGAGCGCCGTGCCCCGCACCGTGAGCCGCAGCGCGCGCAGCGCCCGGGCCCTCGCGTGCGTCGCCACGGGCCCCGGCAGGCACCCGGGGTCGCACGGCGACGTGGGCGACCAGGCGCTCACGCGTCCTCCCCGGCGAGGTGGCGGCGCCACCGCGGGTCGATCGCGGTGTGGTCGAGCAGGACGAACAGGTCGGCGACGCCGAAGTCGGGGTCGAGGGCCGGCACCCCGCCGATCTCGGCGCCGAGGCGCAGGTAGCCCCACAGCAGCGGCGGCAGCCCGGCGCGGGCGGCCCTCCTCGCCCCGGGCGCCTCGGGGTCGTGGGCGCCGATCGGGGCCTCGCGCCAGGGGCGCACCCGCCGCACGGCCGGGGCGAGGTGCTTCGAGGCGACGAGCGACCACACCCCGCCCGGCATCACGCCGTCGTCGGTCAGCGGGACGCTCGCGCAGCCGACGACCCACCGGCGGCCGGTGAGCACCATGTAGCGGAGGATCCCGGCCCAGACCAGCGAGAGCACGACGCCGTGGCGGTGGTCGGGGTGCACGCAGGAGCGGCCGACCTCGACGAGCTCGTCGCGCAGCCCGTCGAGACCCGAGAGGTCGAACTCGGTGTCGGAGTAGAGGCCGCCGGCGGCGCGGGCGCCCTCGGGCGTGAGCATCCGGTAGGTGCCGACGATCGCGCCGGTGGCCTCCTCGCGCACCACGAGGTGGTCGCAGTGCGCGTCGAACGCGTCCGCGTCGCGTCCCTCGGCGGCCGCCGCGAGGGCGACGGCGTCGTCGGGGGCGGGGCGGGCGCCCTGCTCGCCCGCGAACACCTGGTGGCGCAGCCGCTGCGCCGCCGCGACGTGCTCGGGCTCGCGGGTGAGCAGCAGGCTGTAGCGGCCGGCGGCGGCGTTCTCGGCGGCGGTGTCGACGACCGGAGCGGGCCCGGTCGGCGGGACCGCGGCGGTCGCCTCCTGCTCGTCCTGGCTCTCGGAGGCGGGTCCGGCGGACCGCGCCAGCACCTGGGATGTGGCCATGGGGCGGTGTCTACGGGCCGAGATCGCCCGGGGGCCCACCCCGGCGTGACGGTCGGGTGTGGTCCGGGTGAACTCACCGGGCGCCGCATCGAGCGCGTGGCGATACGGACATTGAGTGTCAGCGACGTGGCGTCGCTGACGTTGGATGTCCGTAACGCCACGCGCTCGCGCGGGCTCAGGCCGCGGGCGTCGAGGCGACGTCGGGCGTGCCCGCGCCGGTCTCGTCGCCGGCGATGACGGCGGCGTAGTGCCCGAGGAGCTCCTCGCACACCGAGGGCCAGGTGCGCCCGGCGACACGGCGGCGGCCCGCCGCGCCGTACGCCTCCCGCGACGCGGGGTCGTCGCGCCAGGCGGCGATCCGGCCGACGATCTCGGCGCCCGCGGTCGGCGAGGAGGGGTCGTAGAGCCAGCCGGTGCGGCCCGGGTCGACGAGGTCGGCGACGCCGCCGGCGTCGGGCGCGATCACCGGCAGCCCCGACGCCTGCGCCTCCTGGACGGCCTGGCAGAAGGTTTCGTGCGGACCGGTGTGCACGAAGGCGTCGAACGACGCGTACGCCCGCGCCAGCTCGGCGCCCCCACGGAAGCCCAGGAAGTGCGCGGAGGGCAGCAGCTCGCCCAGCCGCGCCCGCGACGGCCCGTCGCCGACCACGACGACCCGCACGCCGGGCAGCCCCTCGAGCGCCGCGAGCCGCTCCACCTGCTTCTCCGGGGCGAGGCGCCCGACGTAGCCGACGAGCATCTCCCCGTGCGGCGCGAGCTCGGCGCGCAGGTCGTCGTCGCGGCGGTCCGGGTGGAAGCGCTCGGTGTCGACGCCGCGGCCCCAGCGGTGCACGCGGGGCACGCCGTGCGACTCGAGCGCGTCCACGGCCCAGCGCGACGGCGCGAGGGTGCGCGCGGCGCCGCTGTGCAGGCGCCGGATCCAGCGCCACGCGGCCCGCGCGGTGAGCCCGACGCCGTACGAGGAGGCGAACCCGGCGACGTCCGTCTGGTACACCGCGACGGCCGGGACCCCGAGGCGCCGGGCCACCGTGAGGGCCCGCGCCCCGAGCACGAACGGCGAGGCGAGGTGCACCACGTCGGGCCGGTACTCCTCCAGCGCCGCGCGCACGGCCGGCGTCGGGACCCCGACGGGCAGCGAGTCCACCCCCGGCACGTCGACCGCGGGCACCCGCACCACCGGGACGTGCGGCGCGCCCGGCACCTCGTCCGGCCCCGCCCCGGGGGCGATGACCATGGCCGAGTGGCCGCGGCGCTGCAGGTGGGCGACGACATGGAGCACGGAGTTGGTGACGCCGTTGACGGCGGGCAGGAAGGACTCGGTCACGACGGCGACGCGCACGTCCGCACGGTGGCCGTCCCGGGGGTGCGATCTGCCGACAAGGACGTGTCCCTCGTCCTAACACCGACCCAACACTGCGTTCGGCCCGTGCGCGGAGATCCCTCCGAAGATCACCGACCGTCAGAACGTCTCCGGACGACGCGACGTTTCCGGCGTGTCGCAGGGGCACCCTCCGGCGTGTCGGACACGGACGGTGGAGAAGGGACTATCCGCTGCGCGTGTCGGAGGATTCCTTCGTGTTGACAGCGCCGTGGCGCTGTCGGCTACTGGACGGGCAGGTGTGACGGACCTGCCGCAACCCCGGTCATCCGGCGAACGGAGGGAGGACGCGTGGTCGACGACTTCCGCTGGCCGCTCGGCCCTCCCGGCGCCGCGAACTTCGACCTCCCGAGCTCCGCGCGCGTCTACGACTTCCTGCTCGGCGGCACGTCGCACGGCGCCGTCGACCGCGTGATGGGCCGGGACCTGGCCCGCGCCGAGCCGCTCGTCGTGTCGATCGTGCGCGAGAACCGCTCGTTCCTGCGCCGCGCCGTCACGTTCCTCGCGCACGCCGGGATCGACCAGTTCCTCGACCTCGGCTCCGGCATCCCCACCATGGGCAACACCCACGAGATCGCCCGCCGCGTGAACCCCGACGCCCGGGTCGCCTACGTCGACATCGACCCGGTCGCGGTGTCCCACGGCGAGCTGCTGCTCGGCGCGGCCGCCCGGGGCGTCACCGTGACCCACGCCGACCTGCGCGACCCCGAGAAGGTTCTCGCCGCGCCCGCGGTCACCGAGGTCATCGACTTCGCCCGGCCGGTCGGGGTGCTGATGTTCTCGGTGCTCCAGCACGTGTCGGCCGCCGACGACCCGGCCGCGGTGGTCGGCGGGTTCCTCGCGCACGTCGTGCCCGGCAGCGCGCTGGCCGTCTCCCACCTCACCGCCGACGACCCGCGCATCGACATAGACGCGATCTGCGGACCGACGCGCGCCTACCCGAGCGGGCGGGCCACCCCGCGCTCGGCCGACGAGCTCGCGGCGCTGGTCGAGGGCCTGGACCTCGTCGAGCCCGGCCTCGTCTTCGCCGCGCAGTGGCGGCCCGAGGCGCGGCGGCACCGCGGCCCGCTGGCCGAACCGTGCTGCGGGCACCGCGCGGCCGTCGGGTTCCTCCCCGCCTGACCGGTCCAAGGCCGTCCCGCGCGGCGGGGCAAACCCCGCTCGCCTCGATCGCGCGCCGCGCGATCGCACCGAACGGAGCAGCGCGCACCGCTCGCCTCTAGGCCGTTCGCCGCCGACCGCGATGTGACGACCACTCACCGCGACAGATGAACGATGGCCGGTCACGGCTTGTCACAAAAGGTCTCGGTTCGGTTACGGTCCCCCACCGCGCCGGTCCGCTCCCCAGCACCACCCCGGGCGGCGCATCCCACCGAGACGAACCGACGAACCACCGACGAACCGGAGCCCCGATGTCTGGTCGCCACCACCTGCCGTCCGCGCCGTCCCGTCCGCTGCTCAAGGTCGGCGTCGTCGCCGCGGCCGCCGTGACGGGCCCGCTGGCCATCACCGGCACCGCCATGGCCGCACCGTCCGCCTCGCCCGAGTCGAACGCGACCTGGGACCGCCTCGCGATGTGCGAGAGCACCCAGAACTGGGACGCCGACACGGGCAACGGCTTCAAGGGCGGCCTGCAGTTCACCGACTCGACCTGGAGCGAGTTCGGCGGCGAGCAGTTCGCCGACGCGCCCGACGAGGCCAGCCGCGAGCAGCAGATCCGCGTCGCGAAGAAGGTCCAGGACGAGCAGGGCTGGAACGCCTGGCCGACCTGCTCGGAGAAGCTCGGCCTGCAGTAACGCACCGGGCGAGCGCTCCTGCCACGATGCCCGGTATGCCCGACGCCGACGTCATCGTGGTGGGGGCCGGCCTCGCCGGTCTCGTCGCCACCGCCGAGCTCGCCGACGCCGGACGCCGGGTGATCCTGCTCGACCAGGAGCCCGAAGCGTCGCTCGGCGGGCAGGCGTGGTGGTCGTTCGGCGGGCTGTTCCTCGTCGACAGCCCCGAGCAGCGCCGGCTGCGCGTCCGCGACTCGTTCGATCTCGCCTGGTCCGACTGGACCTCCAGCGCCGGCTTCGACCGCGCCGACGAGGACCGGTGGGGCCGCGCGTGGGCCCGCGCCTACGTCGAGTGGGCGGCGGGCGAGAAGCGCCCGTGGCTGCACGCGATGGGCGTGCGCTTCTTCCCCGTGGTCGGCTGGGCCGAGCGCGGCGGCGCCTCCGCCACCGGCCACGGCAACTGCGTGCCCCGCTTCCACATCGTGTGGGGCACCGGCCCCGGCATCCTCGAGCCGTTCCTGCGCCGCGTCCACGCCGCGGTCGCCGACGGTCGCGTGACCATCCGCTGCCGGCACCGGGTCGACGCCCTCGAGGTCACCGCGGGTGCCGTGACGGGCGTGTCCGGCACGGTGCTCCAGCCCTCCGAGGTCGCCCGCGGCGAGTCGAGCTCACGGGAGGCGGTCGGTTCCTTCACCCTCGCCGCCGACAGCGTCGTCGTCACCTCGGGCGGCATCGGCGGCAACCACGACGCGGTCCGCGCCGCCTGGCCGGAGCGTCTCGGCCCCCCGCCGCGCACGATGATCACCGGGGTCCCCGCCCACGTCGACGGGCGCATGATCGGGATCAGCGAGGCCGCCGGCGCGCGCGTCGTCAACCGCGACCGGATGTGGCACTACACCGAGGGGATCGTCAACCACTCCCCGGTCTGGCCGCTGCACGGCATCCGCATCCTGCCCGGGCCGTCGTCGCTGTGGTTCGACGCCGAGGGCCGCCGCTTGCCGCCGCCGCTGTGGCCCGGGTTCGACACCCTCGCCACGCTCGAGCACATCGGGCGCACCGGCCACGACCACACCTGGTTCGTGCTCAACCAGCGCATCCTCGAGAAGGAGTTCGCGCTCTCGGGCTCCGAGCAGAACCCCGACTTCACCGGCCGCGACGTCCGCCTGACCCTGCAGCGCGTGCGCCCGGGGCCGACCGAGCCGGTGGCCGCCTTCCAGCGCTCGGGCGAGGACTTCGTGACCGCCGACTCGCTCGGTGAGCTGGTCGGGAGGATGAACGCCCTCACCCCGGAGCCGCTGCTGGACGCGGCGAACGTCGAGCGCGAGGTGCTCGCCCGCGACGCGGAGCTGGCGAACCCGTACGGCAAGGACGGCCAGCTCGCCGCGATCCGGTCCGCGCGCGGCTACCTCGGCGACCGCCTGGTGCGCGTCGCCCCGCCGCACCGCATCCTCGACCCCGCTGCCGGCCCCCTGGTCGGGGTCAAGCTGCACGTGCTCACGCGCAAGACGCTCGGCGGACTCTGGACCGACCTCGACGGGCGCGTGCTCGGCACCGACGGCTCCCCGCTGCCCGGGCTCCACGCCGCCGGGGAGGCCTCGGGCTTCGGCGGCGGCGGTGTGCACGGTTACCGCAGCCTGGAGGGCACGTTCCTCGGCGGCTGCCTGTTCTCCGGTCGCCAGGTGGGCCGCGCGCTGTCCTGACGTACCAGCGATGCGACACCGAGGATGTGACGCCAGGATCGCCACATCCTCGGTGTCGCGACACGCCGTGCGAGCGAGGCACGGGGTGTCTCAGCGTGGCGGCCACGCTGACGCTCAACGCCAGGAAAGGCCCCACGAGCCCGTGGCCGCCGCCACCGCATCGCTCGCCGTCGCACCCGTCGCACCCGTCGCACCCGTCGCGCCCGGCACCCGCGCGGCCGCGGAGCCCGTCACCGCATCCCCGACGGCGAACACCACGACCGCGAGCCGTCCCCGGTCCACCACGTCGGCCGAGCCGCGACGCACCGCGCGCACCGAGGCCGGGTGCGGCCGGCGCGCCGTGGACGCCGGCGAGTTCGACTCCTCCTGCTCCGAGTACCAGGGCTACCTCGACCCCGGCACGTCCGCCGGCCGCGGACCGACGTCCGGCGAGACCCTGCAGTGAGGCTGCGAGCAGGGCTACATCCCCGAGGACGAGTGCCGCTGACCTCTCACGGCGACGCGACACCGTTCCGGAAGGCCCAGACCACGGTCTGCACGCGGTCCCGGGTGCCGATCTTCGCCATCGCGCGCCCGAGGTGCGACTTCACCGTGCTGACCTCGACCACGAGCTCCGCCGCGATCTCGGCGTTCGACAGCCCGTCGGCGAGGAGCCGCACGATCTCGGTCTCCCGCGCCGTGAGGCCCTCCGCGACGTCCACGGCGGGCGGGCTCACCGGCCGTCGCCGCGCGAACTCGGCGATCACCCGCCGGGTGACGGTCTGGTCGACGAGCCCCTCGCCCGCAGCCAGCCGCCGCACGGCGTCGACGAGGTCGTCGGGCTCGGTGTCCTTGAGGACGAAGCCACCGGCGCCCGCCTCCAGCGCGCCGAAGACGTACTCGTCGAGGTCGAACGTCGTCACGACGAGCACCGCCGGGACCGGGGGCGCCCCGGCCGCGATCTCCCGTGTCGCCGCCAGTCCGTCGCCGCCCGGCATCCGCACGTCCATGCACACGACGTCCGGGGCGAGGCGCCGGGTCAGCCGCACGGCCTCCGGGCCGTTCGCGGCCTCTCCCACGACCTCGATGTCCCCGGCCGTCTCGAGGAACATCCGGAACCCGGCGCGGACGACGCCCTGGTCGTCGACGAGCAGCACCTTGATCACGACGAGCTCCTCGGGATCTCGAGGCGGACCGACCAGCCGCCGTCGGGACGCGGCCCCACGTCGAGGTCGGCACCGATCAGGTCCGCGCGCTCCCGCATCCCGACCAGTCCGAGTCCGCGGCCCGGTCCCGGCTCGGCGGGCGCCGACGCGGGCCGGCCGTTGGCGACCTCCAGCACGGTCGCCGTCTCCCCGTGCTCGACGCGGACGGTGACCGGAGCACCCGGCGCGTGGTCGCGGGCGTTCGACAGCGCCTCCTGCGCCACCCGGTAGACGCTGACGTCGGCGACGGGCGCGAGCTCCCGCGGCTCGCCGACCACCCTCAGCTCGGCCCCCGCGCCCGCCACCAGCCGGTCCAGCATCGCGAGCCCCGGCACCGGCGCGCCGTCGTCGGACACGGCGTCCCGTTCCCGCAGCGCACCGACCACCGACCGCAGGTCGTGCAGGGTGGCCCGTCCCTGGCTGCGGACCTCGGCGATCGTGCGGCGGGCGGCCTCGGGGTCGCGGTCGACCAGCCGTTCCGCCATCGACGCCTGGACGACCATCGCCGCGAGGTGGTGGGCCGCGATGTCGTGGAGCTCGCGCGCCACACGGGTGCGCTCGCCCGCGATCGCGGCGTCGGCGCGCGCCCGCTGCGCGTCGACGGCCTCGGCCGCCCGGAGCCGTTCCATCCGGCCGACCCGCCGCCTGGTCGCCACGTACCCGCCGAGCAGCGTCGCCGCGAGGTAGGTGAGGACGGACGACACGAGCTGCGTCAGGACCTGGGCGGTCGTGATCGTCCCCGTCGGGAGCACGACGGAACCGACGGCCTCGGCGAGCGCGGCGAGCACCGCGAGGACCAGGGCGCGACGTACCGGCAGCCACGCCCCGCACGTGTACGCCGCGATCACCGGCGCGAGCCCGCGCAGGAAGGCCTCCGGCGGCAGCATCCCCGCCAGCACGACCTGCAGCCCGATCGTCACCACCAGGCACAGCGCCGGTGCGGTCCGGCGCACGACCAGCACCGCGGCCTGCGCCACGAGGACCACCAGCAGCACCGGTACGGAGGACGTGCCGGTCGCCAGCGCGCCGGCGAGGGTCGGGTCCGCGAGCCCCACCAGGACGAGCAGGACCGACACCAGCGCGGTCGCGACGGCGAGCGCACCGTCGCGGCGCCGCGGGGTCGTCAGCCCGACGCGGGTGAGCAGCGCGTCGACCCGGACCCCGGCCCCTTCGGGCGCGACGCTCTCGGCCGCGGGGCCGTCGGGCGGGGTCATGGGGTCACCAGGCCTTCGTGATCGCCGAGCAGACGGATCGTAGGGGTCAGAAGCCGAGGTCGGTGGAGATCAGTCCGTAGGTCGCCGCGACACCCGCGACGGCCACCAGGGCCAGCAGGAGGAGCAGCCGGCCGCTCACCGCCGGCCCCCCGGCCCGACGCCGCACCCCCGTGACGACCGACGCCGCGGCGGGCACGACGGCGAGCGCTCCGGCGGCCTGGAGGACGACCAGTCCGGCGAGCACACCCGTCGGCACCTCACCCAGCCCGAGCAGGGTGACGACGACGGCCGTCCAGCCACCGAGCGCCACCACCGCGGCGGCGGCGCCCAGCCGCGTCGTCAGCAGGGCGAGCCGGTCGACCCGCGGGGTCACGACGGCCCGGCCGTACCGGCGCCGGACCCAGGCGCCCGCCGGCCAGGCCACCAGGGCGGCGAGCAGCACCACGACGGCCCCGACGAGCACCGGCACGACGAGCGAGCCGTTCCGCCAGGGCGGCGCCGGCAGCATCGTGAACGCGCCCTCGACCCCCAGCGCTGTCACCCGTCCGTCCTCGACACGCCCCGCGACGATCCGCTGGCCGCCGACCTCCTGCCACACCCACGGCCGGAGCTCGCGATAGACGGCCGGCTGCGCGCTGAGGGGCCCGGGCGCGAACAGCAGGGTGCCGTCCGGCTGCGCGACGACCGTGACCTGCCCGACGAGGTTCATCGCGGAGAGGAACGTGCTGAACGGCGCCCGGGCGGACTCGTAGGTGCCCTGGGCCAGGACCGCCCGGTCCGCGCTGCCCGTCGCGCCACCGGTGTCGGCGCCGCCGGGGTCGGTGCCGCCCGGGAAGTAGCGGTCGGTGAACCCGTGGAGCACGGCCTCGCGCAGCTCGTGACTGTCCATGGCCCCGCGACCCGACCCGTTCAGCGCCACGAAGATCCCGGTGCGCTCGGCCGGGTAGAGCTGCAGGTGCGCGTGGAAGAACTGGGTGTCGCCGCCGTGGCCGAGGATCCGCCGCCCGTTGCGGCTCTCGTCGAACAGGCCGAGCCCCGTCCGCGGGCCCTCGGCGAGGCCGCCGAGCGTGCCCGCGCCCAGGCCCGGTCGCCGCATCAGGTCCTGCGTCGCCGGGGAGAGGAGCGAGGGAGGCCCCAGCTCGGCCAGCATGAAGCGGCCCATGTCGTCCGGCGACGCCGTCAGCGACCCGGCGGGCGACGGCCGCACGGTCTCGAACGGCGCAGCGGGGTCGTCGACGGTCGGGGAGGCCGACGACAGGCGATCCCGCAACGGCGGCGGGAGCGGCTGGGCGGCGCTCGACGAGGTCATCCCCACCGGGTCGAGGACGTGGCGCTGCAGGTAGTCGGGGTACGGCATCCCGCTGACCCGTGCGACGACGTAGCCGGCCAGCCCGTAGCCGTAGTTGGAGTAGGCGGGCGTCGTCCCCGGCGGGAACACCTGCTCCGGGGGATCGGTCGCCAGGTGGTCGCGCAGGTCCTCGGTGGTCTCGCCGAGTGTGATCAGACCGCGGATACGCTCCTCGAAGCCCGCGCTGTGGGTGAGCAGGTGGCGCATGGTCACCGGCGGCTCGAACTGCAGCGGCAGCGGGAAGTCGAGGTAGGTGCGCACGTCGGCGTCGAGATCGATCCGGCCCTGCTCGACGAGCTGGAGCACCGCGGTCGCGGTGAAGACCTTCGCCACCGAGCCCACGCGGAAGAGCGTCCGCGTCGGGTCGACGGGGACTCCGGCGCCGGCGACGCCGTAGCCGCGGGACGTGAGCACCTGTCCGTCCCGCACGACGGTGACGGCAGCGCCGGCGATGCCGGCGCGGTCGAGCCCGGCGGGGACCACGCCGTCGAGCCACGCGTCGAGGTCCGCGGGAGTGAGAGCGGCGGCGGGCGGCGCGGCCGGTGCGGCGGCCGCGGACGGCGCGCCGGCGAGCAGGGCGGTGACGAGGGCGAGGAGCACCGCCAGGGCGGTCCTCGCTCCGGTGCCGGCGATCATGGTGAACCCACCTCCCCGGACCTCGCGGTGCGGGCCCGACGACGAACTGACGTCGGGAACGCTCCCGTTCCGGGGGTGCCGGCCACATCGGACGCAGGTCGGCTCCGCGCCTCCGACCTCCGTCGGAGGGGACGGGGTCGGAGGTCGGGTCCTCAGCGCGACTCGACGCGCCCGATCGCCGCGGGCACCGTCGCCGCGGCCTCGGACCACGCCGCATCCGCGGGGTCGAGCGCCGACCGCAGATACGCCGTCGTGAGCCGTTGCAGCGCCGCGACGCGGGCGGGGTCCTCGTCGGTCGTCTCCGCCGCCTCGTAGCCCGGGATCCCGCCGAGCGAGTGCTCGGCACCGACCAGCGTCAGCAGGCTCTTGCCCGGCGGGCTCAGGCGGTAGGGATCCGCCGACCAGTCCGGCCCGCGGGTGCTCAGCGCGCTCGCGTCGGCGTCGCCCATGACGACGAGCGCCGGCGCCTTCATCGCCGAGAAGTCGGGGTCCAGCCAGGGGAACATCTCGATCACGCCGGGCCGCAGGTCGTCGCCGCCCCGCCCGGCCGTCGCGAGCAGGACGCCGGCCGTCACCCGCGGGTCGGCGAGGTCCTCGCCCTCCACGCGCAGCCCCAGCAGCACGCCCACCGTCTGCCCGCCGAAGGAGTGTCCGGCGGCCACCACCCGGTCGCGGTCGACCCGCCCCGCGAGGCCCGGCACCGCGGCCTCGACGACGTCGAGCCCGTCGAGCACGCGCGTCATGTCGTCGACCCGGTGGCGCCAGAACGTCCGCCGCCGCGGGTCGTCGTCGGGCAGGCCGAGCGTGCGGGAGTCGAGGTGCGTCGGCTGGACGACGACGAACCCGTGGCCCGCCCAGTGGTCGACGAGCGGACCGTACGCCCGCGACGACGACCCGAAGCCGTGCGAGAAGAGCAGGACCGGCAGCCCCGACCCGGATACGGGCGCCGACACGCGGACCGACCGCTCCCCCATCTCCACCGGGCTGACCGACACGACGGGCACACTCATGGACCCAATTTCTAGAACGACTGTTCCATGAAGTCAAGGTGGGCACATGGCCGGACGGCCGATCGATCACGAGCACCGGGCGGCGCTGCTCGACGCCGCCGTCGACCACGCGACCGAGCAGGTCTTCGCCGAGCTGTCGTGGCGGTCGGTCGCGGCCGCCCTGGGGGTGTCGACGACGACGCTCGTGCACCACTTCGGCACCAAGGAGCAGATGCTCGCGGCGATCCTGGACCGGCTGCGCGAGCGCCTGATCGCCGGGAGCCGGGACCTCGCCGGCGAGCACGCCGACCTCGCGACGACCGCGCGGGCGTTCTGGACCTGGAGCGCCGACGAGCGCCGGTGGCCGACGCTGCGGCTGTTTTTCGCGGTCTACGGGCAGGCCCTGCAGTCCCCGGACGCCCACGCCGGGTTCCTCGGGCAGGTCGGTTCCGACTGGACCGCCGCCCTGCGCGCCGCCCAGGGCCCGGACGTCGACCCCGACCTCGCGTCACGGCGCGCGACGCTCGTCGTCGCGACGCTGCGCGGGCTGCTGCTCGACCTGCTCGCAAGCGGCGACCGCGCCCGGGTCGAGGACGCGGCCGAGGCGTACCTCGCGAGCCTCTAGGCGTGCTGCTTGCGCCGGCGCTGCAGCGCGACCATCGCGGCCACGATGACGAGCAGCAGTGCCGCGGCGCCGAGCCAGCGCCAGACGCTGCGCCCCGAGTCGGGGGCCGCGACGGTGATGGTGGCCTCGAGGGGGCGCCCGCCGCAGGTCGCCGTGACGGTGACGGGTCCCGGGGCGGCGTCGTGCGCGACGGTCACCGCCGAGAAGACCGCCCAGGGCTGGTGGCCGTCGGCGTCGCGCTCCCACGGCGAGCCGGTGACGCCGGGCCCCGTGACCGGGGTCGTGTCCGGCTCCTCGCAGCCCATCTGCGCGCGCAGCGACGTCCCGGGCGCGGCGGGGGCGCCGTCACCGATCACCAGACCGGGGTCGGCCAGCGCCGTCCCCGCACCGAGGAGGAACAGGACGGCCACCAGCGTCGTCAGCAGCAGGCGCATGAGGTCACCGTGCCACCTGCGGGGCGCGGCACAGGTCACGCCGCGACCACACGTTCAGGGCGCCTTGCCCCCGGGCAGTCAACGCCCATGGAGCAACGCACTCTCGGCGGCCAGGGGCTGCGCGTGTCCGCGCTCGGCCTCGGCTGCATGGGCATGACCTTCGCCTACGGCGGTCAGGACGACACCGAGTCGCGCGCCACGATCGAGCGCGCGCTCGAGCTCGGGGTCACGTTCCTCGACACCGCCGACATGTACGGGCCGCACACCAACGAGGAGCTGCTCGGGTCGGTGCTGCACGGGCGGCGCGACGAGGTCGTCCTGGCCACCAAGTTCGGCAACGAGATCGGCCCCGACGGCAAGGGCACCGGGCGCGTCAACGGGCGCCCCGACTACCTGCGCGGCCAGATCGACGGCTCGCTGCAGCGCCTCGGCACCGACCACGTCGACCTCTACTACCAGCACCGCGTCGACCCCGACGTCCCCATCGAGGAGACGTGGGGCGCGCTCGGCGAGCTCGTCGCCGCCGGCAAGGTGCGCTACCTCGGCATCTCCGAGGCGGCGCCGGAGACCATCCGCCGCGCCCACGCCACGGCGCCGATGAGCGCGGTGCAGACCGAGTACTCGCTGTTCACCCGGGACGTCGAGGACGACGGGGTGCTCGCCACGTGCCGCGAGCTGGGCATCGGCTTCGTCCCGTACAGCCCGATCGGGCGCGGCTTCCTCTCCGGCACGATCCGGCGGACCGAGGACCTGCCCGAGGGCGACTGGCGCCGCAACTCGCCGCGGTTCCAGGGCGAGGCGCTGCAGGCCAACCTGCGGGTGCTGGATGAGGTGAACAGCCTCGCCGAGCGCAAGGGCGTGACGCCGACCCAGCTCGCGCTGGCGTGGGTGCTGGCGCAGGGCTCGGACATCGCGCCGATCCCGGGCACCAAGCGCCGCCGCTACCTGGAGGAGAACGCGGGCGCCGCCGACGTGACGCTGTCCGCCGAGGAGCTCGAGGCGATCGAGAAGGTCGCCCCGGTCGGCGTCGCGAGCGGCGACCGCTACCCCGCCGCCGCGATGCGGATGCTGCACCACTGAGCCCTCCGTGAGTACTTTCCTGCCCTATAGCGCGGGAAAGTGCTCACATGGGCCGGACGGCGGACTCCCGTACCGACGTCAGGGCGAGGCCGGCGCGCAGGGCCGAGGCGGCGTCGAGCACGGCGTCGCGCGCGGCCGGGATGACGCCGGCCATGCCCGCGAAGCCGTGGATCAGCCCGGGGAAGCGCCGCGCGGCCACCGGCACACCCGACGCGCGCAGTGCCACGGCGAGCTCCTCGCCCTCGTCGCGCAGCGGGTCGAAGCCCGCCGTCGAGATGTACGCGGGCGGCATGATCGCCAGGTCGTCGACCTCGAGCAGGCCCGTCGGGCGGATCGGCTCGATGCCGTCGGGCAGGTAGTAGCGCTCGAAGACCTCGATGTCGACGGTCCGCAGCCCGAACCCCTCGGCGAACAGCTCCCGCGAGCCGCCCGCCCGGCCCGCGTCGGTGACGGGGTAGAGCGCGAGCACGAACGCCGCGGTCTCCCGGCCGTGGCGGGCGAGCTGGTGCGCGGCGGTCAGCGCGAGGTTGGCGCCGGCCGAGTCACCGCCGACCGCGACGGTCGTCGCGCGGTAGTCGTCGCGGTGGGCGAGGACGTGGTCGAGCGCCGCGGCGGCGTCGGCGAGCCCGGCGGGGAACGGGTTCTCGGGCGCGAGGCGGTACTCCACCGACAGCACGCGGACCCCCGCCTGGTGGGCGAGCACCCGGCACAGCGGGGCGCTCGAGGCAATGCTGCCCAGCGCGAACCCGCCGCCGTGGAAGTGCACGAGCAGCGGCGCGGCGGCGGCGCCGACCTCGGCGGGCTCGTAGAGGCAGGCGGCCAGCGCGCCCGCCGTCTCCCGCCCCGTGCCCGCGGGCACCGGGACCGTCGTCGCCCGCGCCCGCACCCCCGGCGTCCGGGCGACCGCGAGGCTCGCCGCCGCGTCGGTGGCCTGGCGCTGGTCGACGAGCGAGGGCTCCTCGCCGCGCGCGATCAGCCCGAGCACACGCAGCACGAGCTGCACGTCGATGTCGAGGGTCTGTCCGTCGCGCGTGTTCGTCGGGCCGGCGATCAGGCGACGGAGCGGTCGGGGCAGGCCGATGAGGGCGCGCAGGATGCGCCGCAGAACAGCGAACATCACCGGGCGAGCCTAGGCGCGTGCCGCGACGAAGGTCAGCAGCGCGCCCCACGTGGGGGATTTCCTGACATCTGACGTGGGCGTGGCCGCCACGCTGACACCGCCCCGCGCGTCAGTTGCCCGATTCGTCCTGGTCACGGGGGTAGCGCAGGCGGACGGGGCCGCGCGCGGTCGCCGGGTCGACGGGCTCGCCGCGCTGGGTCATCTCGATCGTCCCGTCGCCGACCAGCCGGCTCGCGACGCGGCGGGCGTCGGGCATGAGGTCGCGCCACGCGTCCGGGTCGACGCGGCGGGCGGCCTCGGACGGGCAGATCGTCCGGCCCGGCGCGCGGTGGTCGAGCAGTGTGACGATCGCGTCGGCGAGGGCGCTCTCGGTGTCGGGCACGCGTGCGGGATACCCGCGGAGGGGTAAGGACGTGACGTGAGCGCACCGGTGACGAGGACCGTGGAGATCGACGCCCCCGTGGCGCGGGTGATCGAGGTGATCTCCGACCTCGAGAACACCGACCGCTGGGCGAACGAGGCGAAGTCGGCGAAGGTGAAGGCGCACGACGACCAGGGCCGGCCGACGCGCATCGTGGTGACGCTCGGGGCGCTGAAGTTCACCACCGACGCCACCTACGACGTCACCTACACCGACAACTCCGTGACGCTGACCTGCGTCGACGCGCGCCTCATCCGCGAGTCGACGATCGCCTACACCGCCCACGACCTCGGCGGCGACCGGACGCGCCTGGAGATGGCGTCGACGATGGAGGTCACCGTCAAGGGCGTCCCGCGCTGGGGGCTGGAGCGGGCCATGGGCTCCAGCGCCGAGAAGAACCTCGCGTCGATCAAGAAGGACGCCGAGGGCTGACGCCTCGTGAGTGGAACGGGTCGCCCCCGCGACCCATTCCACTCACCTGGGCCGCAGGCCCCTCAGATCACCTTCTCGTCGGTCAGCGCCGCCATGTCGGCGTCGGAGAGCCCCAGCTCGGCGTAGACCTCGCCGTTGTGGTGCCCGGGCACGGGCGGTCCCGCCCAGCGCACCTCGCCGGGGGTGTCGGAGAAGACCGGGACGACGCCGGGACCGAGCACGTCCTCGCCGAACCGCTCGTCGAAGTGCGGCGCGAGCATCCCGCGCGCCCGGAACTGCGGGTCGGCGACGACCTCGGCGGCCGTGTTGATCGGCCCGCAGATCACGCCGGCCTCGTCGAGGATCCGCCGCACCTCGTCCGCGGGCAGCGAGCCCACCCAGTCGCCGACGATCCCGTCGAGCTCGTCCTGGTTCTCGCCGCGGGCGCGGTGGTCGGCGAAGCGCGGGTCGTCGGCGAGCTCCGGGCGGCCCATCGCCGTGCACAGCCGGCGGTACACGGTGTCCTGGTTGGCCGCGACGACCAGCCACAGCTCGTCGGCCGTGCGGTAGACGTTCGACGGCGCGATGCCCTCGAGGCGCGTGCCGCCGGGCTGGCGCACGCGCCCGAGCTTGTCGTACTCCGGGATGATCGACTCGAGCACCGACAGGCACGCCTCGGTCAGCGCGACGTCGACGACCTGGCCCTGCCCGGTCACCGAGCGGTGGTGCAGCGCCGCGAGCACGCCCTGCACCGCGACCATCCCGGCCAGCGAGTCGCCCAGCGAGATCGCCTGCCGCGGCGGCGCCTGCCCCGGGTAGCCGTTGATGTAGCGCAGGCCCGACAGCGCCTCGGCCACCGACGCGTAGCCCGCCTTGTCGGCGTACGGCCCGGTCTGCCCGTACCCCGACACCCGCGCCAGCACGAGCCGCGGGTTCACCGCCGAGAGCCGGTCCCAGCCGAGGTTCCAGCGCTCGAGCGTGCCGGGCCGGAAGTTCTCGACGATGACGTCGGCACCCTCGACGAGCTGCAGGAACACCTCCTGCCCGCGCTCGGAGCGCAGGTCGAGGGTGATGCAGCGCTTGTTGCGGGCGTGCACGGTCCACCAGAGCCGGTGGCCCCGGTACGACTCCTGGCCCCAGTCGCGCATGGGGTCCTGGCCGCCCGGCGGCTCGATCTTGACGACGTCGGCGCCGTAGTCGGCGAGCAGCCGCCCGGCGAAGGGGCCGGCGACGATCGTGCCGAGCTCGAGCACCCGCACGTCGGCGAGCGGACCGGGTCGGACCGGCTCGGCTCCGCTCCGCGGCTCGGTCATTCCGGGATCGACGTCCGCGCGTACCCCCCGCGGTGGAAGACCAGCGGCGGGCTGCCGGGCGCGCCGAGGTCGTGCACCGCGCCGACGACGATGAGGTGGTCGCCGCCGTCGTGGACCGCGTGCAGCGTGCAGTCGATCCACGCCGTCGCCCCGCCGAGGATCGGCGAGCCGAGGCCCGACGCGTGCCACTCGACGCCCGCGAACTTGTCGCCGCCCGACACCGCGAACGTCGTCGACAGCTCCTCCTGCTCGGCGGAGAGCACGTTGACGACGAAGCGGCCGGTCGCCTCGATCTTCGGCCAGCTCGACGACGAGCGGCCGGGCAGCACGAGCACGAGCGGCGGGTCGAGGGAGAGCGAGGAGAAGGACTGACACGTGAAGCCGGCCGGACCCTCGGGGGTCGTGCCGGTGACGATGGTGACGCCGCTGGGGAAGTGCCCCAGCACCTGGCGCATCGTCGAGGCGTCCGTGCCCTGGCTCATCCGCTGCCTCCCGGGGTGCTGCTGTCGTGCACGACCGTATTGACCTCGCCCCGCCCGTGCACCTCGCGGAGCGCAGCGTCACGGCGCGCCCTTGCCCGGGCCGGCGGCGCCGCCGTGCCGAGACCAAGATGCTGAACGTCTCAGTCGTTCTCGATTCCGCGCTTTCTCGTCCGGGATGGGCTGTGTCACGCTCGATCGCAGACGTTCGAGGAGGAGCGGGGGTGCACGTGACATGACCCGTGTCGTCGTCGCCGGGGCCGGGATCGGCGGGCTGACGCTGGGCATCGCGCTGGCTCGCGCCGGCGTCACGGTCGACCTCCACGAGCGTGCCGACGAGCTGCGCGAGGTCGGCGCCGCGGTGGCGCTCTCGGCCAACGGGTCGCGCCACCTCCACCGCCTCGGGGTGGGCGAGTCCCTGGACGCCGTCTCCACCCAGCCCACCGAGCTCATCTACCGCGACGGGCGCACCGGTGCGCGGATCGCCGCGCACACCGGCGGGGCGAGCTACCGCGCGCGCTACGGCGCCCCGTACTGGGGCGTGCACCGCGTCGACCTGCAGCAGACGCTCGCGAACGCCTTCGTCGCGGCCGCCGGCGCCGAGCACCTGCACCTCGGCAGCACGGTCACCGGCGTCGACGCCGAGCGGGGCGCGCTGCTGCTCGCGGACGGCAGCGAGGCGGTCGGGGACGTCGTCGTCGGCGCCGACGGGGTGCACTCGCTGCTGCGCGACACGGTGACCGGGCCCGGCACCGGGCCGACCTACACCGGCACCAGCGGCTTCCGGGGTCTCGTGCCGATCGAAGCGCTGCCGAGCCTGCCCGACCCGCACGCCATCCAGTTCTGGGCGGGCCCCGGCGCGCACCTGCTGCACTACGCGCTGGGCCGCGACGACGACACCGTCAACTTCCTCGCCGTGCTCTGCGGGCCCGAGAG
The DNA here is from genome assembly GCF_037400335.1 of Actinomycetospora flava. Taxonomy (NCBI): domain Bacteria; kingdom Bacillati; phylum Actinomycetota; class Actinomycetes; order Pseudonocardiales; family Pseudonocardiaceae; genus Actinomycetospora; species Actinomycetospora flava. The sequence goes on along the minus strand of NZ_JBBEGM010000002.1, from coordinate 26,089 downwards.
CTGGCAGGGGGCGCAGCGCGAGGCCCCGGCGGGCGAGCTGCTCGAGGGCTTCGCCGGCTGGCACCCCGCGGTGCGCGAGATGCTCGCCGCGGTGCCGCAGAGCCCGCGCTGGCCGCTGCTCGCCCAGGAGCCGCTGACGCACTGGACGCGCGGGCGACTCGCCCTGCTCGGCGACGCGTGCCACGCGATGCTGCCCCACCACGGCCAGGGTGCGAACCAGGCGATCGAGGACGCCGTCGCGCTCGCCCGCCTGATCACCGAGCACGACCCCGCCACCGCGCTCGCCGCCTACCCGCGCGAGCGGCGCGCCCGCACCCGCGCGATCGCCGCGAGCGCCTGGGACACCGGGACCCTGCTCCACCTCGACGACGACCACCCGCGGATCGCCGAGCGCGACAAGCGCTTCGCGGGCTACCTGCCCGACCACGCCTGGGTCCACGACCACGACGCCGCCACCACCCCTCTGAGGAGCTCCATCGCATGACCACCACCAACGACCAGTCCGTCTCGGATGCCGTCACCGCCGGTTCGCACGCCACCGAGTCCGCCCGCGCCGGGCTGTCCAACCTCCGCGGTCCGGGCGCCGGGCAGGTCGACCAGCAGCGCGTGGCCACCGTCGTCGGCGCCGCGCTCGAGGGCATCCGCTCGGCGATCCGCGACAACGAGGTCACCTACGAGGAGTTCGACGCGTTCAAGCAGTGGCTGATCGCGGTCTCCGACACCGGCGAGTGGCCGCTGTTCCTCGACGTCTACCTCGAGTTCGAGGTCGAGAAGGTCGCCGCGCAGACCCAGCAGGGCTCGGTCGGCACGATCCTCGGCCCGTTCTGGCTCGACGGGCAGGCCGAGCTCGACACCCCGGCGACGCTGCCGATGCGCGACGACGAGCCGGGCACGCCGATGATCCTCGCCGGCCAGGTCACCTCCACCGACGGCACGCCGCTGCGCGGGGCGACCGTCGACATCTGGCACACCGACGACGAGGGCTGGTACTCGGGCTTCGCGTCGAAGCCGCCTGCCGGCAACCTGCGCGGGGTCGTGCGCTGCGACGACGAGGGCCGCTTCGAGATCCATACCCGCAAGCCCGCGCCCTACACGATCCCGCTCGACGGCCCGACCGGGCAGATGACCCAGGCCGCCGGCTGGAGCCCGTGGCGCCCCGCGCACATCCACCTGCTCGTCGCCGCGCCCGGGCACCGGACGCTGACCTCGCAGCTGTTCTTCACCGGCGACCCCTACCTGGGCAACGACGTCGCGTCGGCCGACAAGCCGGAGCTCACCCTCGACCCGCAGCCGACCGGTCACGGCAGCGAGGTGCGGTCGGACCGCGACTTCGTGCTGGAGCCCGGGACCGACTAGTGGAGACGCGCCAGCTGCGCTACTTCGTCGCGGTCGCCGAGACCCGGCACTTCGGGCGGGCCGCCGAGCGGCTGCACATCGCCCAGTCGCCGCTGTCCCAGGCGATCCGGCAGCTCGAGGCGCAGCTGGGCGCTCCGCTGTTCGAGCGCACGACCCGTCGCGTCGACCTGACCGCGGCCGGGGAGGCGCTGCTGCCCGACGCCGTGCGCATCCTCGCCTCGCTCGACGCGGCCCGCGACCAGGTGGGCCGCGTCGCCGCGGGCGCGCTCGGGCGGCTGCGCGTCGGCGCGACGGGGCTGGCGACCTACCGGCACGTCCCGGAGCTCGTCCGGCGCCTCGCCGCCGAGCTGCCCGGCCTGGAGCTGGCGTTCTCCACCGAGATGCTCACCCCGGCGCTGGAGACCGCGCTCGCCGACCACCGCATCGACCTCGCGGTGCTCCGCCCGCCGGTGGGCGACGCGGGGCTCGCCCACCACGTCCTCGCCCGCGAGCGCCTCGTCCTCGCGGTCCCCGCCGACCACCGGCTCGCCGCCGTGGGGAGCGAGGGACGCCCTGGCTGCGTGGGACGCAGCGCCGCCGCGCGGCCGTCGGCGCGGGCCGCGACGGAGGAGCGGACCCGCGCCGAACCGGCTCGTCGCGGAGAGAGGCAGGGACGCCCTCGCACGGTCCACGCCGCGGCGCCCGTGCCGCTGGCCGAGCTCGCCGACGACGACTTCGTGGTCTACGCGGCGGCGGGATCGGTGGTCGGCGAGGCCGCGGCGCGGGCGTGCCGGGCGGCGGGGTTCACGCCGCGCAGCACCCACCACGCCGACCAGACCTCGATCGTGCTCGCGCTCGTCGCCGCCGGCCTCGGCGTGGCGCTGCTGCCGTCGTCCGTGCTCGCCGTGGCGGTCGAGGGCGTGCGCTACCTCGAGCTCGCCGAGGACCACCCCGTCACCACCGACGTCGCCCTGGCCTGGCGCCGCGACGACCCGCAACCGGCCCTGGCCCGGGCGCTCGCCGTCCTGTGCCGTCCCGATCACCCGGAGAACCGACGAGCATGAAGATCGACACCGTCGAGGCCATCCCCCTCGCCGTCCCCTACCGGCGACCGTTCGCGTTCGCGAGCGGGCAGGTCACCGCCGCCGACCACGTCCTCGTACGGATCACCACCGACGACGGGCTGGTCGGGCACGGCGAGGCCCCGCCGCGCCCCTACACCTACGGCGAGACCGCGGCGTCCATCGTCGCGGCCGTGCGGGACCTGTTCGCGCCCGTGCTGATCGGCGCCGACCCGTTCGCCCGCGAGCGCATCCGCGCCGACCTCGCCCGCACCGTCGCCAACAACGCCGCCCGCGGCGCGATCGACGTGGCGCTCTGGGACCTCGTCGGCCAGGCCTGCGGGCAACCCGTGCACGTGCTGCTCGGGCACGCCGCCGACGACGTCGCGGCCGCGCACATGATCGGGCTCGGCACCCCGTCGGAGATGGTCGCCGACGCCGTCGAGATGAACGACCGCTACGGGGTCGAGGCGTTCAAGGTGAAGGTCGGCCGGGACCTCGCCCACGACCTCGCCGCGGTGCGCGAGCTGCGCCGCGAGCTCGGCGACCAGGTCGAGCTCTACGCCGACGCCAACCGCGGCTGGGACGCCGACACCGCCGTCGTCGCCTCCCGCCGGCTCGCCGACTTCCACGTCACCATGCTCGAGGAGCCCAACCCCGCCGACGACGTGCTCGGGCGCCGGCGCGTCGTCGCGGCGAGCCCGATCCCGGTGGTCGGCGACGAGTCGACGATCACCCTCGGCGGGGTCGCGCGCTCCCTGCTCGACGGCGACGCGCAGGCGATCAGCGTCAAGGTCGCGCGCACCGGGTTCACCGACTCCGCCAAGATCGTCGGGCTGTGCGAGGGCCTCGGCGTCACCACCGTCGTCGGCAACCAGATCGACGGCATGCTCGGCACCGTCGCGTCCACCGCGCTCGCCTGCGGCCAGCGGGCCCTGGCCCGCCACCCCGTCGAGGTCACCAACTTCCTGCTGATGACCGACGACGTCCTCACCGAACCCCCGACGATCGTCGACGGCCGCGCCGCCGCCCGCCAGGGCCCGGGCCTCGGTGTCACGATCGACCCCGACAAGCTCGCCCACTACCGCGTCGACCGCTAGAGATGTCAGCGACGTGGCGTCGCTGTCATCGAGTGTCCGGATCCAACTGAGCACGCCGATGAAGCCACGCGCTCGAACCGCAAGGAGCACCCCGTGCAGTTCCTCGTCCGCATGGACGTCCGCCTCCCCCACGACATGCCGCAGGACGTCGCCGACGATCTCCGCGCCCGCGAGAAGGCCCGCGCCCACGAGATCCAGCGCTCCGGCAAGTGGCCGGAGCTGTGGCGCGTCGTCGGCCAGTACGCGAACGTCAGCCGCTTCGACGTCGAGTCCGGCGACGAACTCCACCAGCTGCTCACGAGCCTGCCGCTGTTCCCGTACATGCAGGTCGAGGTGACCGCGCTGACCGTCCACCCCTCGAAGCTCGACTCCTGATGGGCGGAAGCAGACGGTTCACCACCCCCGCGCGCCGGGCACGGTGAGGGCGTGAAGCTCCACCACGCCGCCGAGGGTCCCGCCGACGGGCCGCCGCTGGTCCTGCTGTGCTCGCTGGGCAGCACGATCGACATGTGGGCGCCGCAGCGCGCCGAGCTCGCCGACGAGTTCCGGGTGATCTCCCTGGACACCCGCGGCCACGGCGGCTCCCCGGTGCCCGACGGTCCCTACTCCGTCGAGGACCTCGCCGGCGACGTCCTCGAGACCCTCGACGACCTGGGTGTGCACCGCGCGTCGTTCGCCGGCGTCTCGCTCGGCGGGGCGATCGCGCAGTGGATCGGCCTGCACGCCCCCGAGCGCGCCGCCACGCTGGCGATGCTGTGCACCGCGGCGCGCTTCCCCAACCCCGACACCTTCCGCGACCGCGCGCAGAAGGTCCGCGCGGAGGGCACGGCGGCCATCGCCGACGGGGTCGTCGCGCGCTGGTTCACCGACGACTTCGCCGACGCGCAGCCCGACACCGTCCGCCGGATGCGCGACCTCATCGCGTCCACGCCCGCCGAGGGCTACGCGGGCGCGGCCGAGGCGGTCGCCGCGTGGGACGTCGTCGACCGGCTCGGCGGGATCACCGCGCCGACCCTCGTCGTCAGCGGCGTCGAGGACCCCGCGACCCCGCCGGAGAACCAGCAGATCCTCGCCGACGGCATCCCGGGTGCGCGCCTGGAGTCGGTCACCGGCGCCGCGCACCTGGCGTCGTTCCAGCGTCCCGAGGTCGTGACGCCGCTGCTGCGCGAGCACGCGAAGGGGGCGTCATGACGATCGACAAGTCGGTCGCGTCCGCCGACGAGGCCGTCGCGGACATCGGCGACGGCGCGTCGCTCGCGGTCGGCGGGTTCGGCCTGTCGGGCGTGCCGATCGTGCTCATCGACGCCCTGTCGCGCGGGTCGGCGACCGACCTGCACGTCGCGTCGAACAACTGCGGCACCGACGGCTGGGGCCTGGGCATCCTGCTCGAGCAGCACCGCATCGCCCGCGTCGTGGCCTCCTACATCGGCGAGAACAAGGAGTTCGGCCGCCAGTACCTCGCCGGCGAGCTCGAGGTCGAGCTGACCCCGCAGGGGACGCTCGCCGAACGGATGCGGGCCGCCGGCTCCGGGATCCCGGCGTTCTACACCCCCGCCGGGGTCGGTACCTGGGTCGCCGACGGCGAGATGCCGTGGCGCTACGCGCCCGACGGGTCGGTGGCGGTGACCTCGCCGCCCAAGGAGGTCCGGGAGTTCGACGTCGACGGGGAAAGAGTCCCCTTCGTCCTCGAGCTCTCCCTGGTCTGCGACTTCGGCCTGGTCCGCGCGGCCAAGGGCGACCGGCACGGCAACCTCGTGTTCCACCGCTCCGCGCGGAACTTCAACCCGCTCGCCGCGATGGCCGGGCGCACGACGATCGCCGAGGTCGAGGAGCTCGTCGAGCCCGGCGAGATCGACCCCGACGACGTCCACGTGCCCGGCATCTTCGTCCACCGCGTCGTGGAGTTGACCGCCGAGCAGGTGGCGAACAAGCACATCGAGAAGCGCACACTGCGCCGTTCTTCTGGGGAGGAGTCCTCGTGAGCCTCACCCGCGAGCAGATGGCCGCCCGCGCCGCGCGCGAGCTCACCAACGGCTCCTACGTCAACCTCGGCATCGGGCTCCCGACGCTGATCCCGAACCACCTGCCCGAGGGCGTCGACGTGCTGCTGCACTCGGAGAACGGGCTGCTCGGCGTCGGGCCCTACCCGACCGAGGACGAGGTCGACCCGGACCTCATCAACGCCGGCAAGGAGACCGTCACCGTTCGCGAGGGCGCCTCGTTCTTCGACTCCGCGCTCTCGTTCGGGATGATCCGCGGCGGCAAGGTCGACACGGCCGTGCTCGGCGCGATGCAGGTCGCGGTCACCGGCGACATCGCGAACTGGGCGGTGCCCGGCGCCATGGTCAAGGGCATGGGTGGCGCGATGGACCTCGTCCACGGCGCTCGCCGCGTGCTCGTCGTCATGGAGCACGTGACGAAGAAGGGCGCGGCCAAGCTCGTCGAGTCCTGCTCGCTGCCCCTCACCGGGCGCGGCGTCGTCTCGCGCGTCATCACCGACCTCGCCGTGGTCGACGTGACGCCCAGCGGGTTCGTCCTGCGCGAGCTCGCCCCCGGCGTCACGGCCGAGGAGGTCCGCGAGCAGACCGGGGCGCCGCTGGCCGACGCGGACGACCTCACCGAGATCCCCGCCTGACGATCTGGACGTCAACCGAGCGCGACGACCGGGCAACGCACAGTTCCTGCGGCCGGGTTGTCGCCGCCCGGAGCTGCGCGCATATTGGCCACCTTCCGTAGGGAGCCCACCACCACCGATCTCCCCGGCTAGGACGACATGATCACGAACAGCGATCTCGCGGTGATCCCGGCGCACACCGCACGCTCGGTGCTCGACGCCGCGCGGGCCGAGATCGGCGAGCGGGTGGCCGTGCGGCTCACGACCGGCTCGCTCGACCGCGTCCAGCGCGTCCTGCTCCGGCTCCTGGCGCGGGCGAGCCTGTCCGACTGCGCCACCCGGGTCGCGCTGCGGGCCGAGGCCGACGAGCTCGACGCCGCCGTGCGGGCCGCCCGCGACATCATCTTCGCGGCGCCGGACACGCCGGGCTCCTCGAGATCACCGAGCTCGACGGCGCGTGTGGCGCCGACCGACCCGCCCGTCGAGACCGCGCTGCTCGACGCCACGGGCGTGATCGTCTGGGTGGACGACACCTGGGACGCGTTCTGCCGCGCCAACGGTGGCGACCCCGCCCGCGCCGGGGTCGGGCTGTCGTTCCTCGCCCTGTGCGACGCCGCGGGGGACCCGCAGAGCGCCACGGTCGCCGCGGCGATCCGCGCGGCGCTCGACGGCGACCTCCCCGCCCCGGCGCGCGTCGAGGTGCCGTGTCACGCCCCGACGCATCCCCGCTTCTTCGACGTCCTCGTGTCGTCCCGGCGCGACGACCGCGGCGACGTCCTCGGCGCGACCGTCACGCTGTCCGAGGTCGTCGCGGCGCCCCTCTAACCGCGCGCCCGCGACACCACGTTCTCGAGCGCCTCGGGGTTGCGCAGCGCGTCCTTGCTGACGGCCTTCTCGGCGGGGGTGCCGGCGAGGATGCGCTTGACCGGCACCTCCGACTTCTTCCCGTTCAGCGTGCGCGGGATGTCGTCGACGACGAGGAAGCGGTCGGGCACGTGGCGCGGCGAGAGCTGGGCGCGCAGCGCCTTCTTGAGCTGCGACTCCACGTCGTCGAACGCCACGCCCTCGGCGAGCACCACGAAGCACAACAGCTCGCCGCCGTCACGGGCGCCCTCGAGCCCGGTGGTGTCGATGACCAGCGAGTCGAGGACCTCGTCGAACGACTCCACGACCTCGTAGAACTCGGCGGTGCCCATCCGCACGCCGCCGCGGTTGAGCGTCGAGTCGCTGCGGCCGCGGATGATCGACGAGCCGCGCGGGGTGATGACGATCCAGTCGCCGTGGCGCCAGACGCCGGGGAAGTCCTCGAAGTACGACTCCCGCATCCGGGAGCCGTCCGGGTCGTTCCAGAGCATCACCGGCATGGACGGCGTCGGCTTCGTGATCACGAGCTCGCCGACCTCGTCGATCAGCGGGTTGCCCTGCGGGTCGAAGGCCTCGACGGCGGCCCCGAGGGCGCGGCAGGAGATCTCGCCGCGCCACACCGGCACGGTGGGCGCGACACCGACGAACGCCGCGCAGACGTCGGTGCCGCCGGACACCGAGGCGATCTGCACCCCGGGGCCGACCGCGTCGAGGATCCAGTCGAAGCCCTCCGGCGAGAGCGGCGAGCCCGTCGAGCCGACCGCGCGGATCGACGAGAGGTCGTACTCGTCCCGCGGCCGCAGGCCGGCCTTGAGGCACGACTGCACGAACGACGCCGACGTCCCGAACAGCGTGACGCCCTCGTCGGCGGCCATCTTCCAGAGCACCTCGAGGTCCGGGTGGCCCGGGCTGCCGTCGTAGGCGATGACCGTCGAGCCCACGAGGAGCCCGGAGATCAGCAGGTTCCACATCATCCAGCCGGTGGTGGTGAACCACGTGAACCGATCGCCGGGGCCGAGGTCGTGCTGCAGCGCCAGGGACGCGAGGTGCTGGACGACGATGCCGCCGTGCGAGTGCACGATGCCCTTGGGCAGGCCCGTGGTGCCCGAGGAGTAGAGGATCCACAGCGGGTGGTCGAAAGGCACGGGGTCGACGGCGAGCGGGGCGTCGCCGTCCTGCGTGAACTCCGCCCAGGCCAGGACGTCGTCGCCGTCGGACCACCCGTCGACGTAGTCGATCCCGACGACCGCGCGCAGGGTCGGCAGCTGCTCGCGCAGCGAGGCGACCGTGCCGCGGATGTCGTAGGACTTGCCGTTGTAGAGGTAGCCGTCGACGGCGACGAGCACCGACGGCTCGATCTGGGCGAAGCGGTCGACGACGGCGCGCGCCCCGAAGTCCGGCGAGCACGACGACCACGTCGCGCCGAGCGAGGCGGCCGCGAGGAAGGCGACGAGGGTCTCGACGGAGTTCGGGGACAGGGCGACGACCCGGTCGCCGCGGCCCACGCCGAGCGCGACGAGCCCGGCCCGCGCGCGGGCGACGTCGGCGCGCAGCTCGCCGTAGGTGCGCGCCGTCCGGCGCCCGTCCTCGCGCACCGCGACGATGGCCGTGTCGGCGTCCGCGCCGCCCTCGGACGGCCACAGCGCGTGCTCGGCGTAGTTGATCGTCGAGCCCGGGAACCACTCCGCGCCCGGCATCGTCTCGGCGCCGAGGACCTCACGCGGCTGCTCGTGGAAGCGCACGCCGAGGAAGTCGACCGCGGTGCCCCAGAAGGCCCGCGGGTCGGACGTCGACCAGGCCCACAGCTGCTCGTATGTGTCGACCGTCACCCCGTGCTCCCCGGCGACCTGCTGCGCGAACGCCGTGATCCGCGCGTCCCGCACGGTGCTCTCGTCGGGTCGCCAGAGGATCTCGGGGGCCTCGTCAGTCATGGCACCCGTTCTATCCCTCAGCGGGTCGTGAGCACCAGCATCCGCGCCTGCACCCCGACCCCGGCCCGGTACGGCGCGAGCTCCGCCGAGACGAGTTGGACGCTGCCGGCGGCGACGAGGCGGTCGACCTCGGCGCGGTAGCCGCCGGACTCCCAGACGTCGTCGAGCACGGTGGCGACGACCCAGCCCTCGGGGCGGGTGACGCGGGCGAACTCGGCGAGCACCTCCGGGCCGACGTGACCGTGGGTGAGCGTGCCGACGCAGACGACCACGTCGTAGACGTCGGCGTCCGTGGGCAGCGGGCCGGTGAGGTCGACGGGCTCCAGCGAGCGGTACGCCCCGGTCGCGCGGGCCTGCCCGAGCATGCCCTCGGAGACGTCCATCCCGTCGATCACCCGGACCCCGCGCTCGGCGAGCGCCGCCCCGACCAGGCCCGTCCCGCAGCCGGCGTCGAGCACGGTGACGTCGGGGCCGGCCACACGCACGACGGTCTCGGCGGCGAGCACCGGGGCGACGTAGCCCTGGTCGTCGCCGGCGAGGTCGGCGTCGTAGTGCTTCGCCCACTCGTCGTAGAGCGCGCGGGCGTCGTCCGGACCGCCGAGGCGGTAGGCGCGCGCGACGTAGGGGTTGTCGCCGGTCGGGGTGGTGGGTTCGTCGGGCATGGGCGGCAGTCTTCTACGTGAGCGAAATTGACGGCTATACCCGGGAATTCCGCTCACCTAGAGTCGGGGACGTGCAGAACCTCTTCCGCCGACGCTGACACCGGGCCCCGCGCAGGTCGCGGGTTCCCCGCGGATTCGGCGCCCGCGTCGTCGCCGTCGAGGCGCTCGGCCAGTTCGTGCCGCTCTACCCGCTGTACGCGCTGCTCTTCGCCGACCACGGGCTGTCCGAGGCGGGCATCTCGGCGCTGTTCGCGCTCTGGTCGGTGACGACGCTCGTCCTCGAGGTGCCCTCCGGCGCCTGGGCCGACGTGAGCTCGCGGCCCCGCATGCTCGCGATCTCGGGCGTGCTCTCGGCGGCGGCCTTCGCCCTGTGGGTGCTGGTCCCGAGCACGCCGGTGTTCGCGCTCGGCTTCGTGCTGTGGGGAGTCGCGGGCGCGCTGAGCTCCGGCACGCTCGAGGCGCTGGCCTACGACGCCCTCGCCGGCTGGGAGGCGACGGAGCGGTACCCGACGCTGATGGGCCGGGCCCGCGCCGGCTACCTCGCGGCGACGCTCGGGGCGACCGCGCTCGCCGCGCCGCTGGTGACGGTCGGGGGCTACGTGCTGCCCGGCCTCGTCGGGGCCGGCGCGTCGCTCGCGGGCGCGGCCCTCGCGCTGACGCTGCCCGAGCAGTCGCGACCCCGGCGCTCCCGGACCTCGCCCCGGGCCGCGGCCGCGGAGTGGTGGGCGATGCTGCGCCAGGGGGTCGGCGAGGTCTCCCGCACCGCGCTGCTGCGCCGGGCGGTGATCGTGACCGCGCTGCTGACCGGCCTCATGGCGCTCGACGAGTACCTGCCCCTGCTCGCCGCCGCGCACGGGGCGACGCCGGCGGTGGCGGCGCTCGCGCTCGCCGGGGTGGGCGTCGCCGAGTCGGCGTGCGCCGCGCTCGCGGGACGGGTCGCCCGGGCCCGCGGGCCGGTGCTGGGCGGGCTGCTGGCCGTGGCGGCGGTCGCCGTGGGGGCGGGCGTCCTGCTGCCGCTCGGACCGGGGTTCGCGCTGGTCGCGGCCGGGTGGGGCGTGCTGCAGATGCTGCTGGTCGTCGTCGAGACCCGCGTGCAGGACGCGGTGGAGGGCGACGCGCGCGCCACCGTCACGTCGATGGCCGGGCTCGGCTCGGAGACGATCGCGCTCGGGGTGCTCGCGGCCGTGGCGGCCGGCTCGGTGTGGTTCGCGCTGCCGGTGCTCTTCGCGGCGCTCACCGTCCCCCTTCTGGTGATCGCGGTGCTCGTGGGACGACAGTGACCGTCCGGGTCTGGCCGAACCCGGACGGTGCCTGTCATATTCGTCACGTCCCGAACCCGACGAAGGGGGCCCGGCATGCGCATCGCGGACCTGCTCGCACGGAAAGGGACGGCGGTCCTCACCGTCGAGCCCGGTGACCCGATCTCGGGGCTGCTCGCGGTGCTCGCCGAGCGCAACGTCGGCGCGGCGGTCGTGTGCGAGAGCGACCGGCTCGTCGGGATCGTCTCCGAGCGCGACGTCGTCCGGCAGCTGCACCACCGCGGCGCCGAGCTCCTCGGCGCGCCGGTCGCGGAGATCATGACGACGGTCGTGGCGACGTGCCGCGCCACCGACGACCTGCAGACCCTGAGCCGCACCATGACCGAGCGGCGCATCCGCCACATCCCGGTGGTGGACGAGGCCGACCGGCTGGCGGGGATCGTCAGCATCGGCGACGTCGTCAAGAGTCGGATCGACCAGCTCGAGGAGCACCGCGACCAGCTCGAGGCCTACATCTCGGGGTAGACCGTCCCCGGTTCGCCGCCGTGGCACCGGGTACGCGATCCCCATGGAGACCACGAGACTGGGCAAGACCGACCTGCAGGTGTCGCGGATCGCGTTCGGGACCTGGCAGGTCTCGGGCGAGTGGGGTTCCTACGACGCCGAGGCGGCGCAGGCCGCGATCCGCTCCGCGCTGGACCGCGGGGTGAACTTCTTCGACACCGCGCAGGCCTACGGGTTCGGGCAGTCCGAGGAGGTCCTCGCGAACGCGCTGCGCGGTGAGCTGGACCGCGACCGGGACTCGGTGGTGATCGCGACCAAGGGCGGCATCAACCCCGGCACCGACCGGCCGCGCGACTCGCGCCGCGAGTGGCTGCGCTCGGGTGTCGAGTCGTCGCTGAAGGCGATGAAGATCGACCACATCGACCTGTACCAGGTGCACTGGCCCGACACCGACACGCCGTTCGCCGACACCGCGGGCTACCTGCAGGAGCTGGTCGACGAGGGCAAGATCCGCCATGTCGGGGTGTCGAACTACGACGCCGACCAGATGGCCGCGTTCGACACCGTGCGCCCGGTCGAGACCCTCCAGCCGCCGTACCACCTGTTCCGCCGCGGCATCGAGGACGACGTGCTGCCCTACGTGCGCGCCCACGACATCGGCACCCTGGTCTACAGCCCGCTCGGGTCCGGGCTGCTCACCGGCACCCTGACCACCGACTCGACGTTCGAGGACGACGACTGGCGCTCGCAGTCCTCGGCGTTCCGGGGCGAGCGGCTCCGGACGAACCTCGAGGTCGTCGAGCGACTGAAGGGCTTCGCCGCGGACAAGGGCTGCGAGGTCTCGCAGCTCGCGATCGCGTGGGTGCTCGCCCAGGACGGCATCGACGTCGCCATCGTCGGTGCCCGGTCGGAGCGCAACATCGAGCGCTCGCTGGCCGCGGTCGACGTGCAGCTGTCCGCCGACGACCTCGCCGAGATCGAGAAGATCACCGCCGACGGCGTCCAGGTCGGCGGCGCCGCCCCCGAGGGCATCGCCTGACCCCTCGTGTCAGCGACGTGGCGTCGCTGACGTTGAGTGTCCGGAATCTTCCGTCGATCATGACCCGTCGGAGCCGGACACACACGCAACGTCGTCCTTGTTCAGGATCATGCGGTCGCTCTACCGTACGACGGGTCCCGACGAAGGAGCACCCGATGACCGCGTCCACCGCCACCACCGTCACGAACCTCGGCGTCGCCATGTTCACCGTCACCGACCAGGACGCGGCCATCGCCTTCTACACCGGGCAACTCGGGTGGGAGCTGCGCGGCGACACCCGCTTCGGCGAGGGCGGCACCGAGCGGTGGGTCGAGGTCGCCCCGCCGGGCTCCACGGCGCGGCTCGCGCTGAACCCGCCCATGGGGGGCGAGCCCGGCGGTTGCGGCATCGGCGTCGAGACCCCGGACGTGCGCGCGGAGCACGCGCGTCTGCGCGAGGCCGGCGTCGACGTCGACGACGTCATGGACGCGCCGGGTGCCCCGACGCTGTTCATGATGCGCGACCCCGACGGCAACAACATCGCCGTCGTCCAGGTGTGAGCGCGTGGCGTTGCGGACGTTCAGTGTCCGCAGCGCCACGCGGCTGACACCTACCTCGCCAGCTCGGCCTCCACGACGTCCGCGGCGACGCGCGCGCCGCCGGCACGGCGGATCGCGTCACGCTGCTCGGCGAGCCGGGTCGCCACGTCGTCCGACGACGTCAGGGCCAGCAGGGCCTCCCGCAGCGCCGCGGGCGTCGCGTCCTCGGTGGCGACGGTGCGGGCGACGCCGAGCTGTTCCAGCAGGAACGCGTTGCCGAACTGGTCGACGCCCTGCGGGATCGCGATCATCGGCACGCCTTGGTACAGGCCCTCGGAGCACCCGCCCATGCCGGCGTGGGTGACGAACGCGCTCGCGCGCCCGAGCACGCCGAGCTGCGGGACCCAGCGGTGCGCGGTGACGGTCGAGGGCAGCTCGCCCAGGTCGTCGAGGGCCACGTGCGGTCCGATCGCCAGCACGACCTCCCAGCCCAGCGGCGCGAACGCCTCCACGCAGGCGCGGAAGGTGTCGGGCCGGTCGTGGTACGCCGAGCCGAACGACACGAGGACCAGCGGGCGCTCCGACGCCGGCCACTGCTCCTGTGCCGCGCGGCGGTCGAGGTCCGGTCCGACGAAGGTGTAGACGCTCTCGTCGACCTTCTCCGCCGACGGTTGCAGCGCCCGCGGGATCTCGACGATCGAGCGCCGCGGCCGGCCGACGAACTGCTCGGGGTCGTCGTCGATCCCGGACTCCGCGAGCCACGCCGCGAACCGCGCGAGGTAGGCCCGGTAGCCCGGCTTCTGGCGGAAGGTCAGGTGCTCGGCGAGGTCCTTCTCGTAGCCGTCCCAGGCCACGAGCGCCGGTGAGAGCTGCACGGCGGGGATGCCGAAGCGCCGCGCCAGGACGATCGCCGGGTAGCCGCCGATGTCGTAGAGGGCGATGTCGGGGACGTCGTCCCCCAGCGCCTCCGCGATCTGCGGCAGGGCCTGCACCGCCTCGTCGAGGAACAGCGCGGTGCCCTCGACCGGGTCGGTCGGCCACTGCTCGCCGCGGCTCTGGTCGGGCAGCACCGACGTGTGGACGAGCGGCGTCGCGCCGGTCGCCGCGACCATCTCGGCGAACGCGGCCGGGATCGCGTAGGTGACGCGGTGGCCGCGCTCGACGAGCTCGGCGATCACGGGCAGGTGCGGGCGGGTGTGGCCGTGCGCGGCGACGCCGACCATGAGGACGTGGGCCATGAGGGACTCCAGGAGCTGGGGGTGACGAGGGCAGGACGAGACACCGCCGGTGCGGCACGGCGGTGGGGAGCGAGGCCTCGTCAGCCGTAGAGCTGCTGGATCACGGCGCGGACGCTAACCCGGTCGGCGCAGCGCCCGCGAGCGACTTTTCCGCGAGCGCGTGGAGTTACGGACACTGAACGTCTGCAGCGCCACGCCGCTGACATGTCGCTCAGTCGGGCAGCGCGAACTGGATGCGGTCGATGGACTCCGCGATCGGCGCGAAGAGCTCGCGGCGGATGCGGTTGTGCTCCGGATCCGCGTCGTAGATCCGGTAGGCGTCCTCGGACACGAAGTCGGCGGTCAGGGCGAAGTGCGCGTTGCCGTCGCGCAGACCGAGGTCCCGGCCGCCGACCACCCGGAACTCGACGCCCTCGACGGTCAGGTCGCGCAGGGCCTGGATCGCCGCCTCCACCTGCTCGGCCGGCACGTCCTCGCGGATGCGGCCCACCACCACGTTGCGGATCATCGCCCGATCCTCTCGAATCCGTCGAGCAGCGCGGCGAGGCCCGTGTCGAAGATGCGCTGCAGGTCGTACGGGTAGTCGCCGACGCGGCGCAACGCCGGCCCGCCGTGGCGGCGCAGGGCCTCGCGCAGCGCCGGGTCGCGGTCGGCCCAGGTGTCGGCGTCGAGCCCGGTGTCCGCCGCCGCGTCGATCTCGGCGGCGAGGTCGACGGCCATGCCGCGCACGAAGCTGGTCAGGACGACGTGCAGGTCGAAGCGGGCCACCGGGTCGTCGACGACGTCCTCGAGCGCCGCCAGCTCCGCGTCGGCGAGGCGCAGCAGGGCCGGCGACGCCTGCGGGCGGCTCAGCGACAGGGCGCGCGCGAGCCAGGGATGCCGGCCGTGCACGCGCCACTGCCGCCGGGCGAGGGCCTCCAGCCGCGCCCGCCACGGCCCCGTCGCCGGAGGCAGCGCGGCGGCCGCGAACACCGCGTCGATCATCCGGACGACCAGGTCCTCCTTGCCGCGCACCAGCCGGTAGAGCGCCATCGTCGGCGCCCCGAACGCCGCCGCCACCCGCCGCATCGACAGCGCCGCGAGACCCTCGGCGTCGGCGAGGGCGATCGCCACCGCGACGAGGTCGTCGGTGGTGGGGTCCGCGGCCGGGGCACGGCGGCGCACGGGCGAGGGCGGTGACGCCACCACCGACCCCACCCGCGACACGGTCCGCGTCCAGCCGCCGTCGCGCAGCAGCGTCAGGGCGCGGGCCGCGGTCGACGCCGCGACCCGGTGCTCCGCGGCCAGCGCCCGCGTCGAGGGCAGCCGGTCGCCGGGCAGGAGGTCGCCGTCGACGATCCGCGCGCGCAGCTCGGCCGCGATCCGCTCGGAAGGGAGGTCGTCCATCGCCCACCTCTGTGCTGGCTGTACCGGCACAGATCGGTACAGGACGCCCCACGGACAGCAGGGTTCCGAGAGACACCGTATCGAGGAGGAGCACCCATGGTCGACGTTCTCGTCTCCGGCGGCGGCATCGCCGGGGCGACGACCGCCTACTGGCTACGCCACCACGGATACACACCCGTGGTCGTGGAGTCCGCGCCCGCCCCGCGCCACGGCGGCCAGGCCGTCGACGTCCGCGGGCCCGCGCTCACCGTCGCCGAGCGGATGGGCATCGCCGACGACCTCCGCGCGGCCCGCACCGACATGCGCGGCATGAGCGTCGTCGACGAGGACGGCACCGAGCTGATGCGGACCACGGACCTCACGCTGACCGGCGGCCCGGTGGACGGACCGGACGTCGAGATCCTGCGCGACGACCTCGTCGACGTCCTGCTCCGCGCCACCCGCGACGTCGAGTACCTCTACGGCGACCGGGTCGTCGAGCTCGACGACACCGGCGCGCGCGTCCGTGTCGAGCTCGCGAGCGGCACCCGCCGCGACGTCGACCTCGTCGTCGGCGCCGACGGGCAGTTCTCCGCGGTCCGGCGCCTCGTTCTCGGCCCGGACGACGACGGCCGGCTGTACCCGCTCGGCCAGCACATCGCGGTCTTCACGCTGCCGAACACCTTCGGCCTCGACCGCTGGCAGGTGTTCCTCCAGCGCCCCGACGCGATGGTCGGCCTCTACACGGCGCGCGCGAACACCGAGGTCCGCGCGGTCATGGGCTGGTCCGACGCCGACCTCGCGTACGACCACCGCGACCTCGACCACCAGCGCCGTCTCGTGCACGACGCCTTCGCCGCCGGCGGCTGGCGCATCCCCGAGATCCTCGCGGGCATGGCCGACGCCGACGACTTCTACCTGACCCCATGACCCAGGTGCGGCTCCCGGCGTGGTCACGCGGGCGGGTCGCGCTCGTCGGCGACGCCGCCTACTGCGCGACCGCCGTCTCCGGGCAGGGCACGAGCCTCGCGATGGTCGGCGCCTACGTGCTGGCCGGCGAGCTCGCCCGCGGCTTGGGGGCGGGCGCCTACCAGGACCGCATGCAGCACTACGTCGAGGCCAACCAGCACCTCGCGCTCGTCAACGCCGAGCGGACGCGGCAGCTGACCGGCGCGCAGGAGGCCGTCGAGGGCTTCGACGAGCACTGGGTCGCCTCCGCGGCGACCGCCATCGACCTGCCCGAGTACTGACCGCCGCTACGGCAGCCCCTACGGCAGGCGCTACGGCAGGCGCTGCCCCGTCTCGGCGTCGAAGACGTGCAGGGCCTCGGGGTTCGGCCGCACCGCGATCGGGTCTCCGAAGCGGATCTTCACCCGCCCCGGGCCGCGCACGACGATCGAGGTCGACGTGTCGTCGGCGAGGTGGGCGTAGAGGTAGGACTCGCTGCCGAGCTCCTCGACGACGTCGACGACGGCCTTGACCACCGTGCCCGAGTCGGCGTCGGTGCTCTCGAGCACCCAGTCCTCGGGCCGGATGCCGACGGTGAGCTTGTCGCGCGAGCCGGCCGCGTCCGCGATGTCGCGCGGCAGCGGGATCTCGACCCCGCCGAGCGTGACCCCGCTGGACGAGCGCGGCAGGTCGAGCAGGTTCATCGCCGGCGAGCCGATGAAGCCGGCGACGAACGCGTTGGTCGGCCGGTCGTAGAGCTCCGGCGGCGTCGCGTACTGCTGGAGCTGCCCGTTGGCGAGCACGGCGACCTTGTCGCCCATCGTCATCGCCTCGACCTGGTCGTGGGTGACGTAGACGGTCGACACCTCGAGCCGGTTCTGCATCTCGGCGATCTGCGCGCGGGTCTGCACGCGCATCTTCGCGTCGAGGTTCGACAGCGGCTCGTCCATGAGGAACACCTGGGGCTCGCGCACGATCGCGCGGCCCATGGCGACGCGCTGGCGCTGGCCGCCGGAGAGCGCCTTGGGCTTGCGGTCGAGGTACTCGGTGAGCCCGAGCATCTCGGCGGCCTGGCGGACCCGCTGGGCGCGCTCGTCCTTGTCCATCCCGCGCATCTTCAGCGGGAAGGCCATGTTCTCCGCGACCGTCTTCGACGGGTAGAGCGCGTAGTTCTGGAACACCATCGCGATGTCCCGGTCCTTCGACGGCACGTCGACCACGTCGCGCCCGTCGATGCGCACCGACCCGGCGTCGATGGGCTCGAGACCGGCGAGCATCCGCAGCGCCGTGGACTTCCCCGAGCCCGACGGGCCGACCAGCACGACGAGGTCGCCGTCGGCGACGGTCAGGTCGAGGCTGTCGACGGCCGGCTTCGCGCCCGGGGTGTAGATGCGCGAGGCCTTGTCGAACACCACTTCAGCCATGGATCGAGCACTCCCCTTCGACGGTCCAGCTCCGCTGCGCTTCGTGTCCAGTCACTTGACCGCGCCGAACGACAGACCCTGCACCAGCTTGTTCTGCGCCACCCAGCCGGCGATGACCACCGGGAGCGCGGCCATCGTCGCCGCCGCGGAGAGCTGGGCCCAATAGAGGCCCTCCGAGGTGATGAACCCGACCAGGAAGACCGGCACGGTGCCGGCGTTGGCCGCGGTCAGGTTGACCGCGAAGAAGAACTCGTTCCACGCGAAGATCACGCAGATCAGCGCCGTCGCGAAGATGCCCGGCGAGATGATCGGCAGCACGATCTCGCGCAGCGTGCGCCACAGCGGCGCGCCGTCGATGCTGGCCTGCTCGAGCAGCTCACCCGGGACCTCGAGGAAGAACGAGCGCATCATCCAGACCGCGATCGGCAGGTTCATCCCCGTGTACAGGATGACCAGGGTCCAGATGTTGTCGAGCATCCCGATCTGGTTGACGACGACGTAGATCGGCACGATCGCCGCGACCACCGGCAGCATCTTCGTGGAGATGAAGAAGAACAGGACGTCCTGGGTCTTCTCCACCGGGCGCAGCGACACCGCGAAGGCCGCGGGGATCGCCAGCAGCAGCACGAAGATCGTGGAGAACACCGTCGCGATCACGGAGTTCGTCAGGTACGGCCCGATGCCCGCGGCGAAGACGCCCTCGTACTGCTCCAGCGTCGGCTCGAAGATGATCTTGGGCGTGGTGGTGTAGGCGTCGGCCTCCGTCTTGAAGGAGGTCAGCACCATCCACAGCACCGGGAAGAAGAACGCGATGCCCACGACCCAGGCGATGACGCCCAGCCAGACGTTGGCCGCGCTGGTCTTCTTCCGCCGCGGCTCGGGCGCGGCCTCGGTCGCCCGCTCGTCGGTGGGGGTGCTCGTCGTGACCGACATCAGGCTGCCTCCTGCTCGCCGCTGAACGAACGGAAGATCAGGCGCAGGGCGAAGTTCGCCGCGATGAGGGTCAGGATCACCACGACCACACCCATCGCCGCCGACTGTCCGATGTCGAAGCCCAGGAACGCGCGCTGGTAGATGTAGAACGGCAGGTTCGCGCTGGCCACACCCGGTCCGCCCTGGGTCATCATGTAGACCATGTCGAAGGTGTTGACCAGGTAGATCGTGCCGAGGACGACGCCGAGCTCGATGAAGCGGCGCAGGTGCGGCAGCGTCAGCTCGCGGAACGTCGACCACGCGCTCGCCCCGTCGACCCGGGCCGCCTCGAGCTGGTCGGTGGGCATGCTCTGCAGGCCCGCGAGCAGCAGCAGCATCATGAACGGCGTCCACTGCCAGACCAGCGCGGCCATCACCGAGGCGAGCGGGTAGTTGCTGATCCACTCCGTGCCCGACGCCCCGAACGGCGAGAGCATGAAGTTGACCAGACCCAGCGTCGGGTCGAGCAGCACCGTGCGCCACAGCAGCGCGGCCGCGACCGGCGTGATGAGGAACGGCGTGATGAGCAGCGTGCGCACCACCCCGCGGCCCCAGAACGCGCGGTTGAGCAGCAGCGCGAACAGCAGGCCGAGCACCACGGCGATGAGCACCGAGCCCAGCGTCATGACGACGGTGTTGAGCGCGACCTGGCGGAACTGGCTGTCCGCGAAGACGTCGAGGTAGTTCGAGAACCAGACGAACTCCTGCGACCCCGGCCGCACCAGGTTCCACGACTGCAGCGAGTACCAGAGCGTCAGGATGAACGGGATCTGGGTGACGATGATCGTGAAGATCAGCGCCGGCAGCAGGGGTCCGCGGCGGCGCCACCCCTCGGCGCGGTCCACCATCGGCTTGCCGCCGACGTTCTCCGACGCGGCGGGGCGTTCGTCCAGTGTCGCTGTCATCGGGGGGCTCCAGCTCCCCTATCGGCGTGCTGAGCTCGATGCTTCGTGTCGCTCATCGCTGGTAGCTCTCCCCCACCGTCTCCGCGTAGTTCTGGGACTGCTCGAGCGCCTCGTCGACGGTGATCTGACCGGCGATCGCCGCGCTGACCTGCTGGCTGACCCGGGTGCCGAGGTCCTGGAACTCCGGGATGCGGACGAACTGCACGCCCTGGTACGGCACCGGCTGCACGGTCGGCTGCTGCGGGTTGGCGCGCTGCAGCCCGTCGAGGATCAGGGGCGCGTAGGCGTTCGCCACCTGCTGGTACTGCGGGATCTGGTAGGTCGACTGGCGCGACCCGGGCGGTACCGACGTCCAGCCGATCTCGGGGTCGTTGCCGGCCCGCTGGATGTACTCCCGGTTCGTCATCCACGACATGAACTGCCAGGCCGCGTCCTTGCGCGGGGAGGTCTGCGGGATGCCCAGCGACCAGGTGTACAGCCAGCCCGACGACGGCGTCGCGACGACCGGCGCCGGCGCGTAGCCGATGCGCCCGGCGACGGTGGACTCCGCGGGGTCCTCGACGGTGCCCGCGGCGGACGTCGCGTCGTACCACATGGCGACCTGGCCCTGACCGAACTGCGTGGCGCACTCGGAGAAGCCGGACTGCGAGGCCCCGGGCTGGCCGTGCTGGCGCACGAGGTCGACGTAGAACTGCACGGCGTTGCGCACCTCGGGCGAGGTCAGTTGCGCGTTCCACTGCGGGTCGAACCAGCGCCCGCCGAAGGTGTTGATGACGGTGTCGAGCGGGGCCATGACCTCGCCCCAGCCGGGCTTGCCGCGCAGGCAGATGCCGCGCTGCTGGCCCGGGCCCTGGTCGAGCCGCGCCGCGTACTCGGCGATCTGCGGCCACGTCGGCTGCGCGGGCATCTGGATGCCGGCCTGCTCGAAGAGGTCCCGGCGGTACATCAGGAACGACGACTCGCCGTAGAACGGCACCGAGTACATCCGGCCCTCGTAGGACAGCGAGTCGCGCACGGTGGGGATGAAGTCGGCGCGGTCGTAGCCCGGGGTCGCGGCCATGTAGGGCTCGAGGTCGGTGAGCCAGCCGTTCTGCGCCCACTGCGGCGTCTCGTAGTTCGAGATCATGACGATGTCGAACTCGCCGCCGCCCGTGGCCACCGACGCGGTGATCTTGGCGCGGGCCTCGTTCTCCGACAGCGAGACGAACCGCAGCCGGATGCCGGGGTGCTCGGCCTCGAACTCCGGCGCGAGCGAGATCGCGTCCTCCATCTGCGGGTTGGACACGATGGCGACGGTGACGGTCTCGACGCCCTCCTCGGCGCCGATCGCCCCGGCGCCGGAGCAGCCGGCGAGGAGTCCGAGGGTCGCCACCATCGCTCCGAGCACCGCCGGAAGCCGGCTCCGCCCCCGTCGCGCCGCGCCGCGCATCGCGTCTCCCGCCGCCGTGTCCGCCGATCCCGCCCGACCGCCGCCCGTCGGCCGTGATGTGGGCCACGTGCGGTGGGGTGACCGTAAAGGTGCTCTCAGTCACATGCAAGCGCTTAACCGCATCAGATGGGCAGGGCGCGCCAACCGTCGAGATCGGGGTACAAACACTCCACGACGGTCGCCGCCGATCGGACGACGTCGCCCGAGGACAGGAGCCGTGCCATGGCCACGATGGCGGACGTCGCGCGCATGGCCGGCGTCTCCACGGCCACGGTGTCGCACGTCCTCAACGGCACGCGCCCGGTGCGCGCCCGGACCCGCGAGCTCGTCCTCTCCGCGGTCGCGGCCACCCACTACACGCCGAACACCGTCGCCCGGTCCCTGGCCACCGCGCGCACCACGACGATGGGCCTGGTCCTCTCGGCGATCTCCAACCCGTACTTCGGCGAGCTCCTGAGCGCCGCCGAGAAGGCGGCCGCGGGGGCGGGCTACACGCTGCTGCTCGTCGACCCGCACGAGGACCCCGACTACGAGCTGACCGTGGTCACGCGCCTGCACCACCACCGCGTCGACGGCATGGTGCTCGCGCCCTCGGCGCGCCCGGACGCGGCGCTGGCCTACCTGCGCCGCCACGAGGTGCCGACGGTGCTGCTCGACCGGCTGATCGACCCGTCCCACGACCAGGTCGGCACCGAGAACCGGGAGGCCACCGCGGCGCTGACCGGCCACCTCGCCGACCACGGCCACACGCGCATCGCGCTGATCACCGGCCTCGAGGGGCTCGCGACCACCGTCGAGCGCCGCGACGGGCACCGCGACGCCCTCGCCGCGCGCGGCCTGCCGGTCGACCCGGAGCTCGAGGTCAGCGGGTCGTCGGCCACCGAGCCGTCCCGCGCGGCGGTGCAGCAGCTGCTCGCCCTCGACGACCCGCCGACCGCGATCGTCGCCGGCAACAACAGCATGGCCATCGGGATGATGCAGGCACTGCGCGAGGCGGGGCTCGGCGTCCCGTGCGACGTCGCCGTCGCGGCGTTCGACGACTTCCCCTGGGCCGACCTGTTCTCGCCGCGCCTGACCGTCGTCGCCCAGCCGTTCGGCGAGATCGCGACGACGGCGGTGGACCTGCTGCTTGCGCGGATCGCCGCCCCCGGGACGCCGCCCACCACGCGCCGGATCGCGCCGCAGCTGCGGATCCGGGAGTCGTGCGGCTGCCCGCCCTGACTCAGCTCAACTCGGCGAGGTTCTCGAGCGAGCGGCGCAGGTGGTCCTCGCCGAAGGGCGGGAAGCTGATGTGCTCGCGCAGGAACGCCGGCACCGCCGACCAGTCGTAGGTCAGTGTCACCGCGCACGCCTCGGGGCCGTCGTCGGTGAGGTCGTATCGCCACGTCCAGCCGCCGTAGCCGATCTCGCCGTCCGGGCCGTACTGGCCGGGCTGCCAGGCGATGGCCCGCGGCGGCTCGAAGACCTCGACCCGGTTGTGCATCCGGTAGTCGCCGTCGGGGTGGTTGCTGTGGAACATCCCCATGCCGAAGACCTGCCCGGCGCCGGTGATCGCGCCCGCGTCGAGCGGCTCGCGCACCCAGCCGGTGCCGTCGATCGCCGCGTGGCGCGCCGGGTCGGTCAGGACGGCGAACACCGCCCCGACCGGCGCGTCGATCCGCCGCGTCACGCTCAGGACCTCGGTGACCGTGTCCATCGGGGGACTCCCTCCGCTCGTGGAAAGTCCTGGAACGATATCGCGTAATACCGGAGAAGGACAGTCACGCCGAGGTGCGCGCGGCGCAGCGGGCGTGCACGTCGATCAGCCCGCCGCGGGTGGCGGCGACGACGAGCCGGGCGCCGACCTTGAGCTTGCGCTGCGGCCGGGGCGGACACTCGAACACCGCCTCGTCCCCCGCGCCGCGGAAGACCCCGACCACCCGGATCTCGCCGCCGATCTCGGCGGTGGTCGCGGGCAGGCCGACGAGCAGCGCACTGCGACCGACGGGGACGTCGGCGACCAGCAGGACCGAACGCCCGACCGGCACGGTGGCCACCACCTGGTGGTCGCGCATCGCGGCGGCGAAGGCCGGGGCGGCGAGGAACGAGACGCTGCGCGAGACCGCGACCTCGAGCGTGCGCTCGACACGACGCGCCAGGTCGTCGTCGCGCAGCCGCAGCACCACTCGCAGCCGCGAGCGCAGGGAGCGTCCGACGAGCCCGGTCTCGAGGTTGGCGACGTCGTCGCGGCCGACGGCGACGAGCGCGCGGCAGTCGTCGACCGACGCCTCGGCGAGCGTCTGCCGGCGGGTCGTGTCGCCGACGATCACCGGCACCCCCATCCGGCGGACCTGGGTGACGCCGGCGCTCTCGTCGTCGTCGACGGCGACCACCGGCACGCCGCGCTCGTGGAGCTGCTCGACGACCCGCACCCCCACGTTGCCCAGCCCGACCACGACGACGTGCCCGCGCCGGTGCCGCGACCGCTGGGGCGTCCCGGCGAACCGCGCGCTGACCGCGGCGTCGACCACCACCGCGGTGACCAGCGGGATGATCGCGATGCCGACGACCGTGACCAGCGCCTGGATCACGCGGGCGACGGTCGAGGCGCTGTGCGTGTCGGGGTCGGCCGCACCGGCCGTGTCGAGGACGGTCAGGTAGATCGCGTCGCCCCACGACAGGTCGGCGAGCGTCGCGAACCCGACCGTGCCGAGCACGAGCAGCCCGACCAGCGCGAGCGTGGCGCGGGCCAGCGAGCGGGTCATGCTCGCGCGCGCCCGTCGCCACGTCCGCGTCAGCACCCGGCGCCACAGGGCGCGCCGCGTCCCGACGATGCGTCCCTCGCGGTGCACGGGGACGCGGGCGAGCACGAGGTCGGCGGCCGCGTCATCGGCCGGCAGGAGCGCGGGGAGGCCGCGGTCGGGGCGGTGGGCGAGGCCGCACACGACCTGCCCGCTGCGCACGCCCTCGCGGTCGGCGACGACCATCGGGTGGCCCGGCAGGTCGACCGACTGGCGGGTGGCGGTGCCGACCGCGGCGGTGACGAACGCCGGCGCCGCGGTCGCCGACACCGAGAGCACCGTGGCGGTCGGCAGCAGCATGCGGATGCGCCCGGAGAGCGCCGGGGCGTGCAGGCGGACGACGAGCCGGGTGGCGGGGGCGAGCTCCTGGACGCGCAGCGCGCGGTGGATGTTGACGACGTCGTCGCGGTGGACGAGGGCCACCGAGGTCGCCTCCCCCACGCGCGCGGCCTCGAAGGCCTCCTCGTCGGGCTCGGCGACCTCGACGACCTCCACCCCGCGCAGGGCGCGCAACCGCTCGACGACGGCGCCGCCGGGCGCGGTGAGCACGACGACCTCCGTCCTCCCGCGCGGCCCCTGGCTGACCAGCGCCTCGACCATGCGCAGCGAGAGCATGTCCTCGCCGCAGACGACGAACCGCTCCCGGAACCCCCCGCCGATCACGTCGAGGACCCTAATCCTGGGGATACTGCGGGCATGGCGCGTTCTGCGACGTACGTCGCCGGGGTCGACTCCTCGACCCAGGCCACCAAGGTCCTCGTCGTCGATCCCACCGACGGGAGCGTGATCCGCGAGGCGCGGCGCCCCCACCCGGACGGGACGGAGGTCGACCCGCGGGCCTGGTGGGACGCGCTGGCCGGGGCGCTGGGCGAGGTCGGCACCGACGACGTCGCGGCGATCGGGGTGGCCGGCCAGCAGCACGGGATGGTGCTGCTCGACGAGTCCGGCGAGCCGGTGCGCGACGCGCTGCTGTGGAACGACACGCGCTCGGCGCCCGACGCGCAGGCGCTGATCGACGAGCTCGGCGGGCCCGCGGCGTGGGCCGAGGCCGTCGGCACCGTCCCGGTCGCGAGCATCACCGCCACCAAGCTGCGCTGGACGTCGCGGGCGGAGCCGGACAACGCCGCGCGGGCGCGCTCGGTGGTGCTGCCGCACGACTGGCTGACCTGGCGCCTCGCGGGCGCGCCCGCCGAGCCGACCACCGACCGGGGCGACGCCTCGGGCACCGGCTACTGGTCGACGGTCACCGGCGAGTACCGCCCCGACCTGCTCGAGATGGCGTTCGGGCGGGGCCTCGCGGTGCCGCGGGTGGCCGGGCCCGGGGAGGTCGTCGGCCGCACCCCGGACGGGCTCGCGATCTCCGCGGGCACGGGCGACAACGCCGGCGCGGCGCTGGCGATCGGGCCGGCGCCGGGCGAGGTCGTGATCTCGATCGGCACCTCCGGCGCCGTGTTCACCGGCCACGACCGGCCCTCCACGGACGCATCGGGGCTGGTCGCGGGGTTCGCCGACGCGCGCGGGGGCTACCTGCCGCTCCTGGCCACGCTCAACGCGGCGCGCGTGCTGGGGGCGGGCGCGGCGCTGCTGGGCGTGGACCCGGCCGGGTTCGACGCGCTCGCGCTCGACGCGTCGCCGGGCGCGGGCGGGCTGACCCTGCTGCCCTACCTCGACGGCGAGCGCACGCCCAACCGCCCCGACGCCCAGGGCCGCTACGTGGGGCTGACGACGGCCAACGCGACCCGCGCGAACCTGGCGCGCGCGACCGTCGAGGGCATGCTGTGCGGGCTCGCGGACGCCGTCGACGCGCTCGTCGAGCAGGGCGTGCCGGCGCGGCGGGCGCTCCTGATCGGCGGCGGGTCGCGCTCGGGCGCCGTGGCGGACCTCGCCCCCGACATCCTCGGCCTGCCCGTCGAGGTGCTCTCGCCCCAGGAGTACGTGGCCCTCGGCGCGGCGCGCCAGGCGGCCTGGGCGCTGCACGGCGAGGAGCCCGGCTGGACCGTCGCGCGCGAGACCACCCGCGACGTCACCGACTCCTCCATCTCCGGCGAGATCCGCGCCCGCTACGCCGACGTCCGCGACGGCCGGGCCCGCTAGTACCAGTTTGCTCGATACGAGCGATGCGGCACGGCTGGCGTCTGACG